>JANRMO010000068.1:0-10859 GCA_040981105.1 Nitrospiraceae bacterium | reverse complement strand
TCGTGACTGCGGCCCATTCCCTGTCCGAGTCGCTCCATGTCGCGCCCCTCATCCTGGCTCTGTTGATTGTGCCGCTCGCAACGGAACTTCCGGAGATGTCGAACAGTTTTCTCTGGCTCTACCGGAAGAAGGACCAACTCGCGGTCGGCAATGTGACCGGTGCGATGGTCTTCCAAGGCACGTTTCCGGTTTCCCTTGGATTGATCGGAACCGAATGGGCACTTGGCCCGTCGGCGCTCCTCACGATGGTTTTGGCGGTGCTGGCCGGCGGACTCACCCTGTTGCAACTACTGGGAGGGGGACACTGGCGTCCATGGCTGTTGACCGGCGGTGCGATCCTGTATATTGGATACACCCTCTACCTCTATGGCTCCTGACACAAACAGAACCGCCTCGCGTCAACGCCTGCCGCTGTTGGGCGTCACGATGGGAGACCCGGCCGGGATCGGTCCGGAAGTCGCGGCGAAGGCGCTCGCCAGCATGTCGCTGCGCCGTGCCTGTCGGGTGGTTGTCATCGGATCTTTCCCGGTGGTGCAACGGACGCTCAAGCGGTTGCGGTCGCCCCTGAAGGCGGTCAAAGTGACGGACATCGGACTCGTGCCGGCCGGCCCGAAACAGGTGGCGGTCTGGGATCCGCTGCCCCGGCCATTGGGCGCGTTCACCATCGGCAAGGCGGCGCCGGAGACCGGCGCCGCTTCCGTGGCCTTCATCACCGAGGCGGTCCGTCTGGCCGAGCGCGGCCTCATCGACGCGATGGTGACCGGCCCGATCAATAAGGAAGCGATGCACATGGGCGGGTACCGCTATCCCGGCCATACGGAGTTGCTGGCCGACCTGACCAAGAGCGACGAGGTCGGAATGATGATCTTGGGCGGGCCGCTGAAAATCATGTTCACGACGACGCACGTTGCGCTCCGAGACCTACCGGATAGATTGACCGTGCCGGCGATCGTCAAGGCGATCCGTTTGGCCGACCATGCGCTCCGCGACTCGTTCCGCATCCGTAAGCCCCGAATCGGCGTGGCGGCGCTCAATCCCCATGCCGGTGAACACGGGTTGTTTGGCAACGAAGAACAAACGACAATACAACCGGCGGTGGAGCAGGCCAGGCAGGCCGGCATCGATGCGAGCGATCCGCTCCCGGCCGATACGCTGTTCGGGAAGGCCGCCAGGGGCGCCTACGACGGAGTCGTCGCCCTCTATCACGATCAAGGCCTCATTCCGTTGAAGCTGGTCGCATTCGGGACCTGTGTCAATATGACGGTCGGGCTCCCGATCATTCGCACCTCGGTCGATCATGGCACTGCATACGACATCGCCGGTCGAGGGGTGGCGGAGGCGGGGAGTTTGATTGCGGCGATCAAGCTTGCCGTGCAGTTGGCGCACATCCGCCGCCAAGCCGCTCGCGTCGGGTCAGGCCGGCCGTTACGGAAACCTTGAAAGACGGGGACAGGATGAACACTTCGCAGACCGCACAGCACATCATCGACGGCCAACTGCGGGAGCTCGACACGATCGTGAAACGGCTCCTGCAGGACTTGAACAGCGCCGCCGGAACCGAGCGCCTGGCCAAGTGGCAGGCGGCAACCGCGGATTTGCTCAAGCCGCACGTGGGGGAGGCGGAGGCGACGAAGTTCGCCCGGATGAAACCGGGTCTCTCCTTCACCAACGATCTGGTGGAAGAATTTACGGATCAAGCGGAAGAGTATCGAAGCGCGTTGAAAGCGCTGGCAAAGAAAGTTGCCTCCCAGGCCTCGCCCGGCGGTTGACCGTCACCCTTCAGCATGCTCCCCCGCCCGCTCAAGCGACTCGGCCAACATTTCTTGATCGATCAGAACATCGTGCGGAAGATCGTCGCATTGGCAGATCTCCAGGCGTCGGAGACGGTCTTCGAGATCGGGACGGGACGGGGGATTCTGACCCGCGCCCTCTGCGGCGTCGCGAGCCGTGTCGTCGCCGTCGAAATCGATCGGCAACTCTACGAACACCTACGTCACCAGATGGAGGACTGCGCCAACCTGGAACTCCACCAGGGCGATGCGCTGGAATTTCCCTTGAGCCGCCTGCCGGAAAACACGGTCGTGGTCGCCAATTTGCCCTATTATCTTTCCACGGCTCTCCTGTTTCGCCTGCTGGAACATCGGGATCGGTTCTCGCGACTGGTGCTCATGCTGCAAACGGAGGTGGCGCGTCGCCTCATCGCGGAGCCGGGCGGCAAGGACTACGGCGTGCTCTCCGTGCTCACGCAAACCGCGGCCGCGGCGGCCCTGGCCTTTCACGTGTCGGCCCAGTGTTTCCGGCCCAGGCCCGATGTCGGCTCGTCGGTGGTGACGCTGAACCTCAAGCGCCCCCGCCGCATGCCGCCGGCGCAGGAAGCGGTGTTTCGGCTGGTCGTCCGATCCTCGTTCGCGCATCGGCGTAAGCGGTTGCTCAACTCGCTCCGAGACGAGGGGTTTGCGCCGGCGGTGGTGCAGGACGCGCTGGCGCGACTCCATCGATCTTCCGACTGTCGTGCGGAGGAATTGTCGATCGAGGAGTTTGTCCACCTTGCCGAGGCGTTGGCGGATGCGGCGGAGGTTGGCGCTCTCCGCACCGACGTGCGACCGACGACATGAGCGCCTGTCTCGCCGCTCTGAACGGCCGTTGCGTGCGGCGGTTTGTTTGAAATGACGGTACCCCTATGCTACGATCCGCGCGTATGGGTGCATCCACCACGGCGAGACGCGGTGACGCCCGCAGAGTTGGATCTCCTCCTTCACATATCCGGCGCGAGATCATCGCCGTTGTTCTGATCACGCTCGGTCTGCTGCTGCTCCTCAGTCTCCTGTCGTATATCCCAGGTGACAGACTGTCGAACAATGGCGTCTCTGCCGGTCCCTCTGCAGCGTCTCCAAGCAAGAATTTGATCGGCACGGTCGGCGCGGCGACCGCCTCCACCCTGTTTTGGCTGATCGGGGCGGGCGCCTATGTGCTGCCGTTGTTCCTGATCCACGTGGGCATCCGCTGTTTCATGCAGGACAATGTGACGGTGCCTCTGAAGACCGCGCTCTATTCCACGATCGCGCTGTTCTCCCTCAGCGGCTTCCTTCATCTGGAACTGCCCGGTATTCCGACGTTGGTCGGCGGGATCGTCCAGCGAGGGCTCAGCGGCGGTGTCATCGGATTGGGACTCGCCTCGTTCCTCAAGACCTATTTTGCGAGTACGGGCGCTCACATCATTCTGTTTTCGATCCTGTTGGTGACACTGCTCCTGTCCACATCCACCTCGCTGGCGCGCCTCATGGATCACCTGTCCGCTTGGACGGAGAGAGGCCAGGAGGTTCAGTGGGCCCTCCGCGATTGGTTGGAAGAGCGCCTCGAACAGCGGGGTAAACGGAACCGACGGGCCAAGACGAAACCGCCCAAGATCAATCGAGCTGCGACGGACGCCACGGCGCCGGTCGAAGAGGAGTGGGATCAGGAAGACCAGGAGGAGGTGCAGGACTCGGCGTCGCCGTTGCCGGTGGTCAGGACTGTTCAGCCTGCGCCGATAGAGGAGACGGTCGAACCGCCGATGCCGACGCCAAGCGCCGTGCGGTCGGACTATCGCCTCCCCGATCCTCGCGAACTACTCGACGATCCGCCGCAGCCTGTGGCTCGAATGACGGATCAGGAACTCAAGGCTCAGTCGGATGTGTTGTCCAAGGCGCTGCTGAGCTTCGGCATCGAGGGAAAAGTCACGGAGGTACATCCTGGTCCGGTGGTGACCATGTATGAGTATGAGCCGGCGCCGGGCGTGAAGGTGTCGAGGATCGTCAACCTGGCCGACGATTTGGCGCTCGCCTTGAAGGCGATGAGCCTCAGGATCGTGGCCCCATTACCGGGTAAGTCGGTGGTCGGGATCGAAGTGCCCAACCGCCAACGGGAAACCGTCTCGTTCAAGGAAGTGATCATGAGCGAGGCCGTCACGCGGTCCCGATCCAAGCTGACGATGGCGCTGGGCAAGGATATCTTCGGCACCCCGGTAGCGGCGGATCTCCGGACCATGCCCCATGTGCTGGTGGCGGGCGCGACCGGCGCCGGCAAGAGCGTCAGTTTAAATACGATGCTGCTCAGTCTTCTGTTCAACGCCCGGCCTGATGAGGTCAAGCTCCTCTTGATCGATCCGAAGATGTTGGAGTTGCAGACTTACGATGGGATTCCTCACCTACTGCGGCCCGTCATCACCGATCCCAAGTCGGCGGCCCGTGGACTGGGCTGGGTCGTCCAGGAAATGGAACGCCGCTACAAGTTGCTGGCCCAAGCGGGCGTTCGCAACATCGAAGGGTATAACCGGTGGGTCCACAACGAGCAGGGAGGGGCGGCAGGCGAGGTCGAGAAGAGTGCTCCCGAACAGCCGGAATTGCCGATTTTCCTATCGGAGGAGGAACGACTCTCGGCGGGAGAGAGCGAACAGCCGCCCTTGCCGACCGGAGAACTGGGTCCGCAGCCTAAGACGCCGCCCGCTCCCTTGCCCTACATCGTCGTGATGATCGACGAGTTGGCCGACCTCATGATGGTGGCCCCGAAGGACGTAGAGGAAAAGATCGCCCGCCTGGCGCAAATGGCCCGCGCCGCCGGGATTCACTTGGTGCTGGCCACGCAACGTCCCTCGGTGGATGTGCTGACCGGGTTGATCAAGGCGAACTTCCCCGCCCGCGTCGCCTTTCAAGTCGCGTCCAAAACCGATTCGCGAACAATCCTGGACGCAAACGGAGCCGAAGCCCTCCTCGGGCGGGGAGATATGTTGTACATGGCTTCGGGGACCGGGCGGTTGATGCGTATCCACGGGTCGTTTGTGGCGGATGAGGACGTGCGGCGCGTCGTGGCCGTGGTCAAGAAGCAGGCCGCTCCGAGCTACACGAGCCCGGAGCAGTTCCAGCGCCAGGAGGAAGCGGCGGAAGATGAAGCCAGGGACGAGGTATACGAGCAGGCCAAGGAGCTGGTTCTCTCAACCGGGCAGGCCTCGGCTTCGCTGATCCAGCGGCGCTTGCGGGTGGGCTATCCGCGTGCGGCGCGGATGGTCGAACAGATGGAGGCCGAAGGGCTCGTCGGTGCCGCCGGCCGCGACGGCCGCCGGGAAGTGTTGGGTCGGCGCGGGCCGGTCGGGCAGGCCCATGGAGAATAGGCGATGCGGAGAATCCTGATGAGAGAGTCAGATCGAATGATGGAGCAGGACGGTACAGGTCGCAGGAAGGGGCGGGCGGTCATCTGCGCATGCGCGTGGGCGCTCGTGCTGCTTGGGCAGGGGTTGTGGGCTGACGGGAGCCGGGCCGAGGAGGGGAAGGCGGCGCACGAGATCAAAGGCGTGGTAAGAAAAATCCAGGCTCGCTACGAGCAGACCAAGGACTTGCAGGCGGATTTCACGCAGAAGACCAAGGTCGAGGGATTTGCGACACCCATCACGTCATCCGGCCGTGTGTTTCTGAAACGTCCGGGGCGGCTGCGGTGGGACTATGTCGAACCGAGCCGGGAAGAGATCTACGTCAACCAGGACGACGTCAAGATGTATGTGCCGGAGCACAGTCAGGTGCTGATCGGGAAGCTGACGCAGATGGCCGCCTCGCAGGCGCCGCTCCAGTTGCTGCAAGGGATCGGCAAGATCGAGGAAGAGTTCGATCTGGCGCCCGCGCCGGATCAGGCCAGCGGAGCCGGCGGGCTGCCGCTGGTCGTGCTGATTCCGAAGACCAAGAACCAGGAGACGGCGCGCCCCTTCCAGCAGATCGTGCTGGAGGCGGACCCCAAGAGCCACTATATTAAAAGCTTGACTCTGCATGAATTGAGCGGCAATGTGGCGACCTTTGAGTTTTCTTCCGTGAAGCCGAACACGGGATTGCAGGACGGGCTCTTCGAGTTCACAGCGCCGGCGGGTACCGAGGTCGTGAGGGCGCCAAGCTTTCGCGCTCCGTAGCAGGCGCGATCTAGACCGACAGATGGAACAATGAAATGCCGAACCTAGCTGAAACCGTGAAAGAGCACCTTGGAGCCGAGATCGAGCAGGCGGTTCGCTCCCTGGATTTTGAGACGCTTCGACAGACCTATTGGCAACAGGGCGAGTTCCTCTTCATCCAGGAGTTCTTGCCCCGTGAAACGGTGGAACAGTATCTGGTGCCGCAGGCCCAGACGGTGAAGCCGCTGCTCAACCGCAACTATATTCCCGGTCACAAGAAGGGTGGCAGCGTCAGTTATTTCCAGGTCATCGATCGGGCCCCGCTGTTTCTCGATCTCTACCGCTCGCCGGTCTTTCTCGATTTCCTCACTCGGCTGGTTGGAGCGAAACTGATGCTCTGTCCAGACAGCGACCCGCACTCCTGCGCACTGTACTATTACACCGAAGCCGGCGATCACATCGGCTACCACTTCGACACGTCCTATTACAAAGGTGCGCGGTACACCATTCTGATGGGACTCGTCGACCGATCGGAACATTGCCGGCTGGTCTGCCAACTGCACAAGAAGGACCCGGCCAAGATCAGCCACGAAATGCAACTGGCGACCGGCCCCGGCGATCTGGTCATCTTCAACGGGGACCAACTCTGGCATGCGGTCACGCCCTTGGCGGAGGGAGAGGAACGGATCGTCCTCACGATGGAGTATGTTACGAACCCCGACATGAATCCGGTCAAGCGGGTCTATTCCAACCTCAAGGATGCCGTCGCCTATTTCGGATTGAAGGCGTTTCTGCCGGGACGCCGCGCCGGCTCCTCTTCGTAAACCGGTCGCACCGAAGCCCGTTCGTGTTACGCGATACAGCCGATACGCGGGTCGCCGCTCGTCGATTGTCAGCCGTCAATCGCACAGGAGCAGGATTCAGGCCGATCCCATCCGTCGAAAGACCAATGTCCAATGATGCCAGACGCATGCGGCATCGTGGCTACTCCCTCCGACCTGGCTTCGACTGATCCGGCTGATTGATCGGCAACGTGACGAAGAACGTGGTTCCCACGCCCACCTGGCTCTCGACCGTCACGCTCCCGCGGTGCAACTCGACCAATGACTTGACGATCGAGAGCCCCAGTCCCGCTCCACGCGCCTCCGGTGGGACCGCCCCGCCTCGGAAGAATCGCTCGAAGACCTTCGGTAACTCGTCCGGCGGGATGCCGCATCCCGTGTCGGTCACCGAGATCCGCACCTGTTCCGGCTCCACCAAGGATGTCTCGACCGTGATCCGGCCTCCGCGAGGCGTGAACTTGGACGCATTGCCGACGAGGTTCGTGACGATCTGGTGCAGCTTGTCGCGATCTCCTCGGACGACCAGGTTCGAGCCGAGCGAGCGGGTTTCGATCACGAGGTCTTTCTCCGAGGCCGGTCTCCGGAGATCGTCCGCCACCTCTTCGACCAGCTCGGCGAGATTGATCGAACTCCAATGCACTTCGACGCGGCCGGCTTCGATTCTAGAGAGATCGAGCAACTCTGCGATCATGTGGGTCAAGCGATCGGCGTTGAATTTGACCCGATTGAGATAATGGCTTTGCTTGTCGGTCAGGGGGCCGGTGAGCCCGTCCAGCATGTTATCGACGTAGCCGCGGATCGCCGTCATGGGGGTGCGCAACTCGTGGGACACGATCGACACGAACGCGGATCGGAGCTTGTCCAGTTCTGTCAACCGCTCGTTGGCGGCCAGCAGCTCTTGTGTCCGCTCCCGGACGCGATGATCCAAACTCTCGGTCAAGCCTTCCAACTGGTGATAGGTCCTGGCATTGTCGATGGCGACGGCCACGTGGCTGGCAACCGTCGTCAAGAGGTCGAGATCCTCCTGGGTGCATCTGGTCTCGCCGCGGTCTCCGGCCAGGTACCCGAGGATCCGCTGTTGCGTCCGCAGCGGCGCGATGACGAACGACCGGACCTGAATCCGCCTCAGGATATCGAGAGCGGGCGGATAGACGCGTTCAGACACTGACTCGAGGTCTGAAACCAGTAACGGTTTGCCGCGGATCAAGGCCTCCGCTCCGCGGGTATCCTGGTCTCGAACCGGAACGTCGATCTGACCCCAATGCCGAACAATATTCTCCGGTATGCCGGAGACTCGGACCAGTCTCGCGTTTCCGCTGTCTTGATCGTAGAAGAAGAGCGCCATACGCGCGAATCCGAGGTTCTCCGTCAGTAACAGGAGCACCGTGCTCAGCAATCGGTCCAGATCCAGCGTTGAAGTGATGACGGCGCCGGCCTGGTTCAACGTCGTCAACTGACGCACCTGCCGGGAGATCGTCTCCAGGTTCCGGGAAATCGCTTGATCACGGTCCTTCAAGGACTGGGTCATGCTGTTGAACGTCGTCGTGAGCTCGCCGATTTCATCGTTCGTCGTCGGCGGGACGGTGGTCGACAGGTCCCCGCCGCTGATCCGCCGTGCGATGGCGGCCAGCGACTGCAGCGGCGTGACGATTCGATTCGTCAACAGAATGGTGCCGACGATGCCGGCTAGAATAATCAGGAGCGTGAGCATGGCAGAGGTGCGAACCGCTTCCATCAAGGCTTGAGTGAGGCGCGACTCCGACAGTCCGACCTGTACGAGTCCATAGACCCTCGGAGAGGAGGGGCGCGTGCTGAGCGCCGTCAAGCTCTCTTGGCCTTCGAGCGATGATTCCGTGCGCAGAGCGTCGCGATCGGACGGCTTGGTCACCGGGAGCGCAAAGTCGTAGATGCTTTCGCTGCCGATGGCCGAGGGGAGAAGCGGGTTGCCCCGCTCCGCGAGGCGCGCCTGAGGGGCGGCGCCGTTCTGGACGACCATATAGGAGAGGATCGGTTCCGTGGTGGAGACCTGAACCAAGCGCGGTGCCAGCGCGGGCTCCGGAAAGAGGGGAGGCTCCGGCGAGCGGACTCGATGGGCGCTGTCGGCGAACGCTCCCTTCGTTTTTCTTACGAGCGGGTTCCCATCCGAATCGGAAATGGCGACATAGACGACGTCCTCCACAGCCAAGGCGCCATCGACGAATTCGGTCAGTGTGAGGAGGTCCTCGGTGGCGATGGCGAAGCGTACCCGGGGATTGAAGGTCAGGTTCTTGACGAGAATCCGTCCGATGTTGGTCAACTGCTGGGTCATCGTGGCCTGCTTAGTGTAAATAAAGTACCAGCTCAATCCGGAGCAGGTGGCGATGATGATCAGGCTGAAGAAGACCACAAACTTTGTCCTCAGACCAAGGAAGCCTGCGGTGCGGGCGGGGCTTGCAGCAGAGGGCTGAGATTGGATCGGGCTCATGAGCTCCTCTAATAGCGCTCGTCCGCGCGTCGCTCGATTTCTGGAGGAATGTCGAGGCCGAGGAAGCGAGCGGTCTTGAGGTTGAGGGTCAGAGTAAAATGGTCCGGCACCGCTTTGATCGGCGGCACGACCTGCCGGTCCAGAATGCGCCTGGACAGCCGCGCCGCCTGTTTCCCGATGTCGCGATAGTTCACGGAGATGCCGAGGAGCGCTCCCCTCTTCACAAACTCGGAGGAAAAGCCGAAGACCGACCGGTTGGCGTCCAAGCTCTCCTGAAGAATGAACGGGAGGGATTCTTCGCTGAGCACGGTGGTATCGGGGATGAGCCACAGGGCATCGACCAGCGGGAGCAGAGACCGCAGCATCGGAGGAAGTTCGCGTTCGGACGAAACCGGCTGGGCCAGCAACTCAAGGCCTTGCTGTTTGGCCACCATGGTGGCTTCTTGCATCAACCGGGCAGACTTGCTGGGATCGTACAGGACACCGATTCGCTTGAGCTTCGGTAAAATCGCCTTCATGGTGCTGAATTGCTGGACCGGGGGGACTTCGAGCGAGATGCCGGAGACGTTGGAGGCGGAGAGGTCGTACTTGTCGGGGTCGAGCACGAGACAATAGACGACCGGAACATCGAGCACTTCGAGCTTGGCGGCGAGTGCCGCCTTCACTCCCACGGCCAACACGAGCGCGGCGTCGGATGCGCGGATGCGACGTGCGAGCTTGCGTCCGCGTTCCAGGTCTCCTTCCAGATCATATTCGCGGAACGTGAGGTTGTCGTTGGCAGCGGCGGAGCGGAAGCCCTCGACGGCTTGATTATAAGCGGACAGGTCGGAGGACTTGAGGATGGCGATCTCGGAGGCCGAGCTCACGGATGCGAAGGGTGGAGCGAGAAGCCACGCCAGCGAGAGCGCCAGAACGAGCGACCATGGGGCGGAGCGCCATCGGTTCACGGGAAGGCCGGCCTTTCCAACGCGAAGTCCGGTGCGCCGCCGCGGTGCGATGTCCCCGGCGAGTCACGGCACCAGGCCTGCCCCTGTGAATCGAGACTCCTCATTCGCGGGTCCGTCCGGTGATGTCTTCGGCCAATCCCGCCACCCGATAGACGCGGCCGTCTCGATTGCGGATGGGAAAGGCCCGGTCTCGGATCATGCGGATCGATCGATCCGGGCGGATAATGCGATAGGTTTCGTCATACGTCCCACGAACCTGCTTCGTCACGGCTGCCTCGCGGACGCGAGGTTGGTCCTCCGGATGGATCGACTCTATCCAGGAGCCGGGGTAAGCGTAGAGACTGCCGCAGGACCGCCCCCAGATGGTTTCATAGGCCGGGCTGACGTAGAGAATGCGCGTTTTCTCAGGATCCGACAGCCAGAACACCTCGCGGATGTGTTCGGCCAATTGGCGAAACATTTCTTCGCTTTCGCGCAAGGCCTCCTCCGCCCGCTTCCGGTCGGTCACGCATTGCAACGTCCCGGCCATGCGCATGAACCGGCCTTGACTGTCCCAGGTGGCTTGGCCGCGGGCTCGGAACCATCGGAATTCCCCGCGCTTGGTGCGCAGCCGGTACTCCACGTCATAGGGGTGCCCGTCGTTAATGTGGGAGGCCAAGGCTCCAAATACCCGGTCCTTATCCTCAGGATGGAGCAGG
>JANRMO010000067.1:0-10861 GCA_040981105.1 Nitrospiraceae bacterium | reverse complement strand
GCCAGCCAGGCCGCCGACGGCGCGTATGCTCGGATGGAGCTCGTGCAGTGAATCCAGCGAGTCCTTCACCGGCGTCGTAAAGGGATCCGCGAGTATCAGCAGTAGAGGCGAATCTCCGTTTAGGCCCTCGCCGAACGTTTCAGACTCGAAAGGCCAGTCGGGGATGCCTGATTCAGCGTCCTCGCCGTCGAACGGCAGATAGACCGGGTTCATGCGCACGCCCGGCAGGCGAGCCGCCCACAGAGTCACTGCCGGCGCTTCTTCAAATTCCTGCCCCTGCGCGATGATGCCCTCTCCCGTGCATCCGATCAGGACGGTGGATTTCAACAGCCCTCGGATGGTGGACAGCAGGCGGTCCGCGGCTGCCGCGTAGTGCCCGGAAAAAAACAGACAGGCCAGGTCAGGCTGGTCCGTGCCCAAGGATTCTCGTATTTCCCGCGCGACTTCTTCCCCGGCATCTTCCGCAGACATCCGGTGGGATAGGGCGGAAGCAAATCGCAATGTCGTCTTCTGAGCCGTTGTCGTCATCGAAATGGATCGCGCCAGGGGTTGTGAGTTACAGATCTGGATTCACGCGCGCTGGGCGCTCCTCGCGAAGCTTCCTATAATATCGCCACATGTAGGAATGGTAATCGTCGAGTTGAGCCAGCAGGTAATGCAATTCCGTGGGATCTTCGGATTCGATGGCTCGAATCAGTCGGCTTTGAAGAAAGCCGGCGAACGCCTGTGTTTTCTCCAGGGCGGTGAGTAACCGGAGGCCGCCGCCGATCTGATAGTCTCCCATAGTCGTCGCTGCCGGACGAGTCGGATGGTTCTGAGCTTAGCCCTGCATCGCAAACAATTGCAAGTCTGGTCGCCGTTGGTGCAGCTCGATCCGCGTTGCGTCCAGTTCACGGGGGCGGTCGCAGCAACGTTCGCAGGCGCGCGAGAGAGATGGCCTCGACTTGGTGACGGTCGCGTCCTTCGACCGAAGTTGCCGTGGTCAAGGCGTTGAGGATCGCTTCTTCCGTGGCCTCCACCGTTGCCGACAGCACGGGGTTGAGATGGGTGTCGGCCAAGTGCGTCATCGAGTAGGTGGGCTCGCTGGGGTAGTGCGGGATAATGTTGCCGGTCGAGAACGCCAACATGAAATCTCCGCTGCCATGTCGAGCGGTGGAGCCCGTACGTGCCAACCCCAGAGCCGCGCGTTTCGCCAGGCGCGTGAGTTGGCGACTGTCGAGCGGGGCATCCGTCGCAATCACCACCATAATGGAGCCCTCATGCTCGGAGTGAGGAGCAAGCGAGGCCGCAATGGTGGTTTGGACCGCAGCTTGGACCGACTCATCCGCCGCGGCGCTGTGCTGATCGTACAGCCGTCCGACCGGCACGCCGTCGATCATCAATTCCGGCCGTCGGCCATGGTTGGCATTAACCAGCACTCCGATCGTGTAGCCTCCCTCATTGTCCGACAGGCGCCGTGATGCGGTTCCGATCCCGCCCTTGAATCCATAGGAGACCATGCCGGTTCCGGCGCCGACGGTCCCTTCGGGCACCGGTCCTGCTTGAGCGGAATCGAGAGCGCGGATGACGTCCTCCTCCGACACGTGCCGGCCTTGGCTGTCGTTCAGTCGGCTGTCGTCACACTCGCCCACGACGGGGGTTAACGTGTCGTCTGCGATGCCGATACCCGGGTACTGGTGAATCATCCAGCTCATGACGCCGTTGGCTACGCGGGGCACGTTCAAGGTGCTGGTCAAGGCGATGGGATATTCTAGGAACCCGGACTCGGCTACCCAGGCGAGTCCCGTCAGTTCTCCAGTACCGTTCAACACGAATGACCCTGCGGGGGCTTTCCGCCGCCACACGTCCTCGCGCGGGATGATGACCGTGACGCCGGTACGGACCGGACCCTGTCCCGGGGTAAGCGGTCCTTCGCCGCGGATCAGCGTGACGTGACCGACCTTCACGCCGGCTACGTCGGTTATCGCGTTTAATGGACCCGGCTGGTAGACCCCGATCGAAATGCCCAGGTCTCGCACGCGGACTCTGGGTTCCTCGCTCCAGGACGGCGACGCCAGCCAGCCGATCATCAGGAAGGACGAACTGAGGAGCCAGAACCTGGTTCTGTTGCCCGCGAAGCTAGAGCTCATAGGTGGCCCCCTGTCTGGGCACCGTCACGATCACCTTGTGATGTTCGGCCTGTATGGCCGCGGCCAGCGACAGAGACTGCTTTTCTTCTCCATGCACGACAAAAATGTGTCTGGGCGGCGGCGTGATCGCCCGGACATAGGCCAAGAGATCGTTCCGATCTGCATGCGCAGAAAAACCGTTGAAGACGACGACGCGGGCTTTCAGGGGTGTGGGGATGCCGAAGATAGGCACCGTATCCCAACGCTCGACAAGCTTGCGTCCCAAGGTGTGCTCCGCCTGGAAGCCGACGATGGCAATCACGTTCGCCGGATCGGAGACTGCGTGTTTGAGATGGTGGAGCACCCGCCCGCCTTCGCACATTCCGGAGGAGGCGATGATGACGCAGGGCCCCTTTGCCGCATTCAGCTTCTTGCTCTCCTCGGGAGTCGAGACGTATCGGATATTTCCTGCGCCGAACAGGTCGTCTTCCTGGAGGAAGGTGCGGTAGGTCTCCTCATCAAACAGATCGGGGTGGGTGCGGAAGATATCCGTGGCCTTGGAGGCCAAGGGGGAATCGATATAGATGGGAATCGGAGGGACGGTGCCGCTGCGGACCAGATCCTTGATCCGCATGACCAGATCCTGTGTACGGCCGATGGCGAAGGCCGGCACGATGATCTTGCTTCGATACGCAATCGCGTGAGCAAAGAGTTCCTTCGCCATGCGGATTCGCTCTTCTGCGTCCTGCTCGTGGAGGCGATCCCCATAGGTTGACTCAAGGATGAGCACGTCGCAGGCGGGCGGAGGGTCGGGGTCGCGAAGGATCGGCATGCCGCGACGTCCCAGATCGCCGGAGAACAAGAGGCTCGATCGCAGGCCCTTGTGCTGGACCGTGAGGTGGACGGCACCGGACCCCAGAATGTGCCCGGCATCGTGGAAGGAGGCAGAAAGATGCCGGCCGATCTTGACCCCGTTCCCATAGGGGACGCTGGAAAACCGCCGGACGATGTCGCGCACATTGTCGGAATCGTAATAGGGGGTCCGGCATCTACGCCCGCGCCGTTGTTCCTTGCGGTTGACGTAAGCGCAATCCTGTTCCTGCACCTTGGCCGAATCTTGCAACATGATATTCGCCAGGTCGCAGGTAGCGTCCGTGGCGTATACGCGGCCCCTGAATCCCTGCTTGCTCAACACCGGCAAGGCGCCGGAATGGTCGATGTGGGCGTGGGAGAGCAGGACGGCGTCGATCGATCTCGGGTCGAACCCGAAGTCACGATTGCGGACGTCCGTGTCCTGTCGGCGGCCCTGAAATAGGCCGCAGTCCAGCAGAACTCGAGCGCCACCCGCCTCCACGAGGTGGCGGCTCCCAGTGACGGATCGGGCGGCGCCGTAGAAGGAGACTCTCATCTGACAGTGGTTTGCGGTTGAGGCTGGGCGAGAATCAGGTCCCATGCTTCTTGTGCAGTTTCGGCGTACCGTATCAGCGACAGATCCTGAGGCCCGATGAGTCCGCAATCGACCAACAGTTGCCATTTGATCAACTGGTCCCAGAATGCACGGCCAAACAAGACGACCGTCGCGTCTTGGGCCTTCCCCGTTTGCAGGAGCGTGAGGACCTCGAACAATTCATCGAGTGTGCCGAAGCCTCCGGGGAAGGCGACGAGCGCGCGCGCTCGGAGCATGAAATGCATCTTACGCAAGGCGAAGTAGCGGAACTGAAAGCAGAGCTCAGGGGTGATATAAGGATTGGGAGTTTGCTCGTGAGGTAGCATGATGTTGAAGCCGATCGACTTGGCTCCCGCATCGGCCGCCCCGCGGTTGGCGGCTTCCATCACACCGGGCCCGCCGCCTGTGACGATGACATATTCGCACTGCCCATCGATCTGACAGGTGGATGAGACCAGACGCGCAAAGTCCCGGGCATGATCGTAATAGGGCGACAGCGTCAATTGCCGTCTGGCCACTTCCACCTTCGATTGGAGCAGCGGGTCGTTAGGCTGCCGGATCAGGGCGGCCTCCGCTTCAGCAAGACGCTGGCGGGCCACCGCCGGTTCCGGTAAGCGTGCGCTTCCGAACACCACGATCGTCGATTGGATGCCTTGCTCGCGCTGAATGAATTCGGGCTTGAGATACTCAAGCTGCAGTCTCAGGGCTCGGAGATCCTCCCGGTTGAGAAACTCAACATCCTGATCGGTGCGTCGATAGGAAGGTGATCGGAGAATGGCTGACAAGTCGTCAGAGGGGTCGGCCTCGATTGGTTCTCCGGGAAACCCTGTGGAACGTTCGGCGGTGGGGTCGGGCGGCCGGTCGGTCATGGAGCATCATTATAAACAGGGACTTGCGCGGCGGCAATGTCCAGAGGCGGCACGAGGAATTCCCGCCGTGGGTGAAGGCCGGAGTCCGGCCTCCCTCAGGCCGGGTCATGAGCCGATGTCAATCGCCGAAGGGAAGCAGACGAAATTCCGATGAGTTGGCATGTGTCGCAAAAGCATGTTCGCGGACAATCCATTGGGCGTCACAGGCAACCTGGAAGATATCGGTTCCGATCCCGCCTCCCCCCAACACGAGGTCGGGGGCATAGAAGGGAATGAGAAACCGCAGGCCCCAGCCGAAATTCGCCCGGAAGTACTTGCCGTCGGTGAAATGGTAACGAGCGAGCACACGCTCGCCCGTCCCGAGGAGTTCGTCCGGGGAGCCCAGGTGGGCCACCACCTCGGCCAGGCGGGTCTGGCCGTCGATAATGAAACGTACGTCCTCTGCTGCGATGCGCTGGTTCAGACTCACCCGCTGCCAACCGACTGGGCCGCGCAGGCAGCCAATCTGGCTGGTCAGGAGCAGAGTGACGAGGAGGCCGACGATCACTCGGGTCATGGGGCGATAAGTCAGGAGCCGAATGGCCAGTCGAAAGGCCAGAATTGGAATTCGAGCGGGGGTTTTTTCTTCCCCGACACGAGATCTTCCACGATGCCGGCGTGATCGAAGATGACAAAGATGTCGTCGCTCTTGATGTTCGTGCGAGAGAGAATCAGGATGTATCCCGACTTCACGTCATAGTGATAGTAGTGGAAAATCTCGTGGCCGTTCGCTTCAACGATGCGATCCGGCGCACCCAGTATCGTGGCCACGTCGGCCCGCGAGCTGACTCCTTTCTTGATGGAAGAGAGGTCCCCCTGATGAACGTCCTCGCCGTAACTGCCCCTGATGAACGCGCACCCCGACATCGTGACCTGGAACCAGAGCAGCCCGAGTACGAATCCGAAGAGCAATCTCCGGATGCCGGTCGAATAAATACTCTCGGAATGAATGCGATTCATGTCCGCTCCTTCTTCGGATTCGGGGAAGGCAGGATAAAATCCTCCTCGTAGACCTGATAACTGGAAACCCGCATGCCGGCCCGACGATACGCCTGCTGGGCGATCCGGTTTGCCTCCTCCACATAGAGCCTGATGCCGCAAACGTCCGCCGTCGCGCGCGCTTCGCGTCGAATGGCATCGTGGAGAGCGCGATACACGCCCTGTCGGCGGTATGCGGGCGTCACGTATACGCTTTGAATCCACCAGAATGTGGCGTTACGCCAATCGCTCCACTCATAGGTGACCATCAGTTGTCCGACAACTCGCGTTCCGTCTCCGGCCGTCGTTTCCGCAACGCGCAAAAAGCCACGGCTCGGTTCCATCAGGATACCGAGGATGCCCTGACGGAGGCGCTCGGGCTCCAATGTGCGGCCCTCGGTTTCTAGAGCCATGGCCAGGCTGAACTCGATCAGGCGGTCGAGATCATCGGGTTCGGCGGGACGAATGAGCAGGGTCCGGGTCATTGGTCTATCGGGGAGGCGAGGGTGGCTCCGGGGAAGCGGGCGAGCGCAGCCATGCTCCGCCTGGCCGATACAGACCAGCCGAGAATTCCAGTTTCATGGCTTCGTCCACCGGCAAATTGATTGGTACGATGACCCGGGCCGGAACGAACGCCAGGTAGCCGGTGAACGGATGAATGGCGGTTGGGACGAACAGCATGGCAAGCTTTTCGCCGGTCGTCCGCTGCACGGCCGCCGGAGCGGCGCCCATGACAAAGCCGACTGCCCAGAGCCCCTCTCGCGGAAAAGGAAACACGACGACCATGCTTTGTCCAAAGCGCGAACGAAAATGAAAGAGGTCGGTCATGCTTTTCAAGGTCAGATAGATGGTACGGACGAGCGGAATCCGTCCGACGCGGTCTTCGGTCCACTGGACCAGGCGCTGGCCAAGGAAATGGGAGGTGACGAGGCCGGTCAGAAGGATCAGCAATACCAGGAGGACAAAACCAACTCCCGGAGCGGTCCCGGTCAAGGTGGGGCTCAGCAGATCCCGGGTCACGTGGTCGAGTGTGTGGAACAGCTTGGACAGGATCAGCAATGTGGCCGTCGCTGGAACCATCACGAGGAGGCCCGTCCACCATGCCTGCCACCAATGACGGGAGAGAGGGTTCATCGCATCCACCGACATGCTAACCTGCATGATTCATGAATATCTCTACGACGACCACCGATACGCCGCTGCGACGAGGCGGCATGCCGATTGAAACCCATGCTGGGGGCCGGCCCGCCGTTCGATCGCTCGACATACTATTCCAAGTAGGCCGTTTTTCCTCGTAGCTCCGCGCGGGGCACTCGGTGCGCTGAATCCGCAAAGGGGTGAATCGTGACGAACCATCATGCATACTGTTGGTTGTGGATTCCGAGTCTAGCAGATTCCACCGGCAGATTCCGCTGGAAGGCTTGGGGCGAGGTGTATGGTACATGAGAACGAGACGCGGCTGGAGAGGATCGTGCCGGTGGCTCCTGTCGCGTGGGCGCGCGCATCGTCTCGTGTCGGACCGAACCGTGGGTCCGCTTGATCTTTGCGGGGACGATATTCTACCCTTTGGTGCTTTGTGCATGGCGAGAGGAGCGGAACATGGGAAAAGTCAATCTCGACAAAGATCTCCTAGCGATCTTGTGTTGTCCTGAAACCAAACAGGATGTCCATCTGGCCGACGAGCCGCTGATTGAAAAGTTGAACGATCACGTGGGCCGAGGAGATCTTCGCAACAAGGCCAATCAGCCGGTGAAAGAGAAGTTGGACGGCGGGTTGATTCGAGCGGACCGGAAGATTCTGTACCCGGTCCGAGATGATATTCCCGTCATGCTCATTGACGAAGGGATCCCTCTTGAGCCCTATCTGTGACCTTACCAGCTTCACCCTACCCTGATGGTCGTGTGACGTTCCCGTGCTCCTGCGCTCCAGTCGCAACCCGTAGCTCCGCGTGACCACGGAGCAGACTGCCTCTTGCAGGGCAGGTTGCGGTAAGGGTGTAGCGTATCGCTCGCGGGTTGGCTTGAGCCTGTCCGTCAGCGACCTTCCTGCGGCGACGAACGACCAGCAACTATCTGCATCGATCTCTGTCCGAATCAAGCGTCAATGTATTTCAGGGAATACGCCTCCGGTTTTTCCGAGCCTGCGGTCCCGCGTCTCGCCGCCGTAATCGAAGAACATTGGGAACGGCATCGCGGCACCGTGCGGGCCCTGCAACAAGGTCAAACTCGGCTTCATGGAAGGGCTGAATCACAAGCGTTGCGTGATTCAATAGCGCGTCTGCGGCTATCGTGATGGGGAGTGTCTGCGGCTCAAGGTTCTCACGGCCTTCTTGCCTCAAGAAATGAGCAGAATGTTTCTGCACGAATTTCCGTTGAGGCACAGAAATAGTACGGGCTAGGGGCGCAATATCCGAACTTCTTGTTCGTTTCGCTCTGTTTTGCTTCCAGTGGAGGTTCCGCAGTGGAGGCAGAGATACTCGTAGAGGTTGCCTGTTGGAAGGACGAGAAGGAGCCGCTGCCGTGTCGGAGTAGCCTCACGGCAGCGAGGGCAGTAGAGCAATGAGGCCTGAAATGAGCCAAATTGATTCTCGGCTTGCCGAGACCGTGCTGCTGCTTGTGAACGGTGGGGTGGAGGACTTGCCGGCCACCCGGGCGAGCGTTTTGGCGGCGATCGGTGGTTCATGAGTGACGAGTGTAAGAGGCCGATTCGGATGAGGTCAAGAGTCGTGTCGAGGCCTTCGGGTGAAATCGGGTTAGAGCGGTCATGCGATAAGCGGCCGGATGTAAAGGTCGGCCCGCTCTGCTGGAACACTCATTGGTGCAGCTTCATGATGCAATCGATGTTTACGCGAACGGTTCAAGGGGTTGACCTATTGCGTAAAAACGTACAACGGGTACCCCGAGCGCGCTTCGCTTTTTCGTTCCTGCGGTCGCGCATCTGGAAAGGCGAAGCCTGGCGCGACAGGATCGGACGAGTGAGTCGGTTGGGGATTTGGGGTTATGCGTCAATCGGTTCGTCTCTTGATTGCTGGTTATTCCATCTTCCACGAGGATTCGAATGGCCTTTCAACAGTCTGCTTGTCTCGTCGCCGGTAGCCGTCTGACGCATTAGGGAGCTAGATAATCGTTCTCCTCGTCCTCAAGGGTCTCCCGCCGCTTATCCTGTGTGAGCCGCCACACGATCCGCATCATCTGCACCATGACATAAATCGCCAGGCCGATCAGCAGTCCTGAAAATCCGGCGCTGGACCAGGGCCACCACGAGGGTTCGTGGAGAATGACGCCGAGCGCCACATGACCACCCGCACCGAGGCAGAGGGCAAAGATAATCCATTCGCGCGCCATCGACATGTTCATCGAGTGCAACCTTACCTCGACGGAAGTATCAAGGACAAGGAGAGGGCTCTCAATGACGGGAGGATGGGAGCCGACAGGACGTCAGTCGAATTCCTACACCGAGTTCTTCGCGGATTCGATCTCGGTTGCGGTGATCAGGCTTGTGAGGTAATCGGCCACGAAGTTCAGCGCTTCCTCCCGGCCGTCGGCGCGCCGTCCTTTTTCCCGCCTCTGGACCGACAACTCATGGTCGAGATCCGACTTGACCTCTGCCAATACGCGCTGAAGCGAAGAAGAGGTGAGATTCGCGTCCATATCTTCCAGGATCTGGCAACGGTCTAGGACCCAATTGAGTCCCTCGATTCGGCCACCGTAGTGCTCTTGGTCGGCGGTGTCGATACGGGTCATGGATGTGGCGAAGGTCTGAGCCTCATAGATCAGGTTATAAAAACTGGTCACCGCCCGTTGCAATGCAGGTGTCATGCTGAAGTCCCTTCGTCTAGAGATCGTGCGACTGTATCTTGTTCATTATACATCAGAAAGCACGCGGGACAAGCAGAAATTCGTCGGTCAGGTGAAGAGGAGGGAATGGAACTCGTTCATGAAACCGTAATAGAGGGGTGCAAAGTGCTTAAGGCTGTCGGGACTGGTTTCCTTGAGCCGCTTGAAGAAATAGACTTGTGCGCGGGGATCCAATTGCTCCAGGAGCTTTCCGAGTTGAGACATGGAGTAACTCTCCGCCGGCACGCTCAGTACGTAATGAACGAGCCGTTCGACGAACTGATGGGCGACATATTCAGACGGCAGATACCCGTTCGGCAATTTGCCTTTGACGAGGAACTCATCAAATGGGACGGCTTGGGCGGCAAACGGGATCGACGGCTGAGCGGCGCTCACTCTGAGATCCTTGCGCGAAGGTGGGGTTCTAGGATGAGCCCACTCTACTGAAGGGGCGTGGAAGCCGTCAAGGGTTTGCTTACTTCTCGTGTAGCGTCCGTTGGCTCCGGGACAGGATCCAGGGACTCGCCGGACACCCTCTTTTCTGCGGGAATGAGGGAGGCAGGTGGATAGAAAGTAGAAGGTGATCAGTGGATTTCGTATCAGCTTTGAGCCGAGACGGATGACATCGTGTTGGCTGCCGGATAGGCCAACCAGAGCCCCTGCGCCGACGATCCTGCTCATTTCCTCCGGGAACAGCTTGGATCAAGATCGTTCAGCCAGTACGTCCGTCGGCTTCGGTGTCTTGGTGGAATGTCCGAGAGATTCTGGCTTCAAGGTGTTGAGAGTTGGGCCCGGTCGTCCTGGCGAGTGGAGCTCCTTATTGCCTTCGGAGGGCAGGGCGCGGGTTCCTCCTCGCCGTATGCAAGTGGGAGTGTGGAGTGACCGGTTGATGCAACGAGGCCCATAAGGTGTTTGGCAAGCACTGAGACGTGGTGGTGATGGCACAGTCACGACTGTGCATTGAGGGAACGGAAAGCCCGGGCGACGGCCTTCTCCAACTCTTGCTCTAGACCGACGTTTTTGATCACGACGTCGAATACCCCCAAGGACCTGGCCCACTCCAGCTCGGCTGATGTGCCATAGGCCGTGAGGATCATCACAAGCACATGGGGCAGTACACGACGAATCTCTCTCAGAGTATCGAGTCCGCTTAAGCCGGGGAGTTTCAGATCCAGCACAATGAGATCCGGAGTCTCTCGGGCAAGAGCGTCCAGCAGTTGCTCGCCGGATGAAAAGACGCATAACCGTTGGACTCGACCCGAGAAGCGTCGTGTGAGGGCGGAGAGCAAGACTTCGTTGTCATCGACGAAGAATATCTGTCGAGGAATGGCAGGTGCATCCGGTTTCTGGCTCGCCTCGATAGAGGGTATTAGTCCGGCGTCGTGATCCGTCATGGCCGGGGTAGGTCACATCCGATTGACTATTGGCGAGCCGTGGTTGACGACGAATCGTTGCCGAGTGGCGCGCTGCCGAGTAGCTTGTCTGTTAATGGTACGGTACGAGGGAAGCAGGAGGGGGGGGGGGGCGGGCGGGGCCCCCCCCCCCCCCCCCGGGCGCGGGGGGGGGCCCGACCCCCCCCCCACC
>JANRMO010000066.1:0-11426 GCA_040981105.1 Nitrospiraceae bacterium | reverse complement strand
GCATGGCAGGCGCGGGGTGGAACGGTTCCTCCTCGGCAGCGTCTCGCACGCCGTGCTGCACCACGTCAGTTGTCCGGTGCTCGTCATTCGGTGACCCTGCCGCGGGGCAGTGAATCGCCGGCCCGCGTGGTCTCCATGGCCCTCTGTCGCACTCGTCCCCTTTGCCGATTCGATCGCGGATGAGCCGCTTCCGACCACATGATCCAGAGACGGTTCTGCCGGCTGAGGTCGAACCGAGGCCGGTGCTCTTGCGGGACGGCACCAGCGCAACCCTCTATGTCGCGAACCGGACCCACCAGACCGCCCTACTCGACTTTTTTGCGCGACTCTCTCCTGCAGCGCGCCGCCGCCGGTTTTTCCTGGAGGTAGCCCCGCCGGACGAATTGGTCCGGGACATGTGCGACGCCTCGAATCCATCGCACCAGCTCACCCTGTTCGTCGCACGACAAGGAGAGCGGCTGTCCATCTTAGCGGTCGGCTCGTATGCGGCCAAGGATGAACGGACCGTGGAGGTCGCCTTCGCCGTGGACGACGAGTATCACGGCATGGGACTGGGGACCCTGCTCTTGGAACGGTTGGCGTTTGCCGCCCATGACGCCGGATTCACGAGACTCTGGGCCGTCACCCAACCGGACAACCTGGCCATGCGCGAGGTTTTTCACGAGTCTGGATTCGAGATGCGCGAGTGGTTCGCGGGAGACGAAATGGAGGTCGAGTTGCTGATCCGCCCGCTGGGATCGGAACCCACGAGAACCGACCTTCGGGAACGGATCGCCACGGTCGCATCGCTCAAGCCCCTGTTCCGCCCGCAGCACCTGGCGGTGATCGGCGCCTCCCGCGATCCCTCCCGCCTCGGTGCCAAGTTGCTCGACGCCCTGCTGTCCGCCGGATTTCGCGGCAACCTGTACCCGGTGAACCCGTCGACTTCGTCCATCCGCGGACTGGCGTCCTATCCTTCCATCACCGAGGTCCCGGCACGCGTCGATGTGGCAGTCATCGCTGTCCCGGCCGAGAGGGCGCTCCAGGTCGTGGACGAATGCGGCACCGCCAACGTGCGGACGCTGGTGGTCATCACGGCCGGGTTCGCAGAGACCGGAACGGAAGGAGCCAGGCTCCAACAAACGCTCGCGCAGAAAACACGCGACTACGGCATGAGGATGGTGGGACCGAACTGTTTCGGCGTCGTGAATACCGACGACTCGATCCGGCTGAACGCCACCTTCAGCTCCACCTTTCCTCCCGCCGGCCGTGTGGCCATGTCGTCACAGAGCGGAGCGCTGGGGCTGGCCGTGCTGGCGGCGGCACACCGCCTGCAGGTCGGCATCTCCACCTTCGTGAGCGTCGGCAACAAGGCGGACGTGTCGGTCAACGACCTCTTGCAATATTGGGAAGAAGACCGGGCGTCGGACGTGATCCTCCTCTACGTCGAGTCGTTCGGGAACCCGAGGCGCTTTTCCCGGATCGCGCGGCGCGTGAGTCGGCGGAAACCGATCGTGACGGTCAAGGCCGGACGAACGTCGTCCGGCCGCCGCGCGGCCGGCTCGCATACCGCCTCGCTGGCCGCGAGCGACACAGCCGTCGATGCGCTGTTCCAGCAAACCGGTGTGATCCGCGCCGACACATTGGAGGACATGTTCGCGCTCGCGGCGGGCCTGTCGAATCAGCCATTGCCGTCGGGCCGCCGCGTGGCGATCCTCACGAACGCCGGTGGACCCGGCATCCTCTGCGCCGACACCTGCGAAGCCAACGGACTGCTCGTGCCGGAACTCTCGTCTGCGACCAGCCGGCAATTGGCGGCCTTCACACCGGCCGCGGCATCGCTCAAGAACCCCGTGGACCTGATCGCCTCTGCGACCCCGGATCAGTACCGGCAGGCCATCGCCACGCTCATGGAATCCCAGGAACTCGACGCGCTGATCATTCTGTTTATCGCCGTGAGCCCCCAGGACACGGCACCGATCAGCGAAGGCATCCTCGAAGGCATCCGGCAGGCGCGGAGCGCCGGCATCGTGAGTAAGCCGGTGATGATCACGTGGATGGCCGAAGGCGATTTGGATCGACGCTTCTCGACAGCCGGTGAAGTGATTCCGACCTTCAACCTGCCCGAAACGCCGGGTCTGGTCTTGAGCAAGGCCGCGTGTTATGCCGAGTGGCGGAGGGAGCCGGTCGGGCAGGTGTCGCTCCATTCCGATATCGATCTTCAACTCGTCAGGGACATTTGCACCAGGGCGTTGCGGAAGGAAGCCTCGGGCTGGCTGAGCGCCGACGATACTCGCGCCGTTTTGGCCGCGATGCGCCTCCCACTGCCTACGGGCGGCGTCGCCGAGACGGAGGACAAGGCGGTTGAACTGGCGGAACAGGTCGGGTTTCCGGTCGCAGTCAAGCTGGCCAGCCGCACGATCGTTCACAAGACGGAGGTCGGAGGGGTGCGTCTCCCGCTTCGCAACAGCGAGGACGTCCGCCAAGCCTATCGCGACATCCGGGAACAGCTTCAGAGGCGCAACCAGCTCGATGCAATGGATGGGGTGGTGATCCAGCCGATGCTGTCCGGCGGGGTCGAGGTCATGGTGGGGGCCACGCACGATCCCTCGTTCGGCCCGCTCGTCGCCTTCGGACTCGGCGGCATCCACGTAGAGATTCTGCAAGACGTGCAGTTCCGCGTGACGCCGCTCACGGATCGAGACGCGCACGCGATGGTGCGGGCGATCCGCGGATATCGTTTATTGGAAGGCTATCGCGGCCACGCGCCCGCGGACATCTCGGCGATCGAAGACGTGCTGCTGCGGGTGTCCACCCTCGTGGAAGAAGTCGCGGAGATCACCGAACTCGATCTCAATCCCGTCTTCGCCTTCCCGCCCGGCCAAGGCTGCCGGATCGTGGACGCGCGAATTCGGATCGCGTCGCGGAGTCCTTGACCGACGCTGTAACCCCTTCCGTTTCTCCTCGTAAGCCTGAGCCTGAGCAGACAGCACCTCCCGTATTCTTTGGTCCTTGCACGAACTACCCCCGCCGATCTATAAATGATGTACATCCCGTGTACAGAAGGGGGAAAGTGAGATCCCAAGCGCTCAAACACAAACATCTTGTGCTGGATCAGCGCAAGATCAACGCGGCCAAACGATACTTTGGTGTGCAGTCAGAGCAGGAAGCCATCGACAAGGCCTTGTCGCTGCTGGTCGAGGAACAGCGCCTTAGCAAAGCCCTGGCTCCCCTGAAAGGAGTCTTAAAGGGCGATATCCGGCCATGGCCCTACCGATAGTCGGCAAGGTTCTGCTCGATACCAACGTCCTCATCGATTTCCTGCGAATCGGCATGCACGCCGAGTGGGTGATCGGCGGGCATGGCACGATCGTTCGATTCATCTCGGCGATCGTTTTGTTGGAACTTCGTCTTGGTGCCGATACCATCAAACGGAAAAAGGCGATCGATCGACTCCATCAGGCATTTCATAGTGGGCGCGTGCTGGGCCTCCCAGCGCCACTCCTCGATCAAGCAGGACGCATATTCCAATCCATGCATGGCCATGCTTCCTCAATGCATGACCGGCTGGGTCCTATCAACGATATCTTGATCGCACTGACTGCACGACAAATCGGTGCTACGGTCGTCACGAGTAATCTGCTTGAGTTTCGTCGGATCGCCTCAAAAGTCCAGGGACTGAAGGTCGTGGCCCCTAACGTTACGTAAGAACCGCTTCGGGGTAGTTGAGGAGAAGGGATGCAGGTACCGAATGCATGTCAACGACAGGTCGCTCTGACAGGAAAGTAAAGAGAGTCTTCCTGCTTGGAGCTGGAGCCTCACATGGGGCACGGACACCGAGACCACCTCTGGGCACAACACTCCATCAGTATCTGATTGGTTACCTCAAGGCTGCCTGGGATGAACTCAAGCAGCTAGAGGAAGACGACGGTACGATTTCCTCATCCGTCCGAGAGGAACTACAAAAGCATCTTGCTTCCACAACATCATTCGAAGCCCTTGCAGGTGCACTTCAAGATTCTGACAAATTCCAGCTCTTGCAGAAACTTACCTTTTTAACGGCTTGTGCCCTCACTCCTCGTGTCAATGATGACCCTAGAGGCGATGATGCATTCATCGAAAATCCCGATGTTTATGACAGGCTACTATCTTATGCCTTCGCAACTTACGGATCTCCCAAAGACAATTTTTTTCATCACATGGAATTAGGACTGCCTTCTCGAACGGGCGATCTGTCGGTCTATCGGAGCAGCAGACGGAAATGCAGGGGCAGTATGCCGATGCGCGCTCGCGAACTATACGCTACCAGGTTGTGGATCCTTCATCGCCTGGAAGATGCCGGCCCGTTCCTCGGGGCTCACGATCTGATCAATGGCGGGATACAGGATGCGTTCTTCCTTCATATTATGCGAGGCGAGCAGCTCGACCAGTTGGTGTTCTTCTTGCTCCGTGTCGATGTTGCCGACTTGCATCTTCCCGCGGATAGCGTTCAACAGATCCGCAATCCGCCGATGCTCCAACCGCATGACTTGGGTCGGCCCCCCGCCGGTCATGCCGCTTTTGCGCTCCCACGAGGGGAACAGGAGTTGTTCCTCCCACGCGATATGCCGCTGCAACCCGGTCAGAACCCGTTCGAACGAGTCCTTGGCCGCCTGAACATCATTGTGTTGACGATTCCGATACTGTTCCAGCGCCCGGTCTATTTCCCGATGATCCTGCTGAAACACCGATACGATGGTCTGATCCGTCATGGAACGATTCCTCCCTTGGATGATCGGCCGCTCTGCCTTGATGGATCCGCTACGACTTCGCGATCCTCTACCATGACAGGATGTCTTCCGGTTCTTCCACTCCGCATTGGCACCTATCTTCGTTGTTCACGGGACTTCCGGACTCGGCCCAGACGACCCCATGGCTCGAACAACCGGATCGCAGGCTGGAGAGCGCCCCCGGTCGCAGGCGGCCGGAGGAGTGTCTACCGGAAGAGGGCGGAGTGGATTAAGGATTCGACGATCCGCGCGAGGGCGGTGAGCCTCTACCCTGTGAACCGGCTGCCTGGACAGTGGCTTGCCAGGCCTCGATCCCGCCGACCAAGTCCATCACGTGGCGGAAGCCTTGCCGCTCCAACAGACTGGCGGCGATTGACGAACGATAGCCGCTCGCACAGTGCACGACGATTTGCCCCAGATCCTTCAGGTCATGAAGCCGATCCATCATATGGGGCAACGGAATGTGCAGGCTGCCCGCGATGGCGCTTTCCTTCCGCTCTTGTTCGGTTCGCACGTCCAACACCGTGGGCGGCGCCGGCTCGACAAGCCGCTCGGCCAGCGTGGCGGCGCTGATCCGCTGCGTCCTCGCCAGCAGGTCCGGCCGTGACCGCAAGGCCTCCATCCCATCCCGGAGATAGCCCGCAAGATGGTCGAATCCGATGCGCCCCAGTCTCATCGCGGCCTCTTCCTCGCAACCCGGCTCCGCGACGATGACGATCAATTTCTCTCGATCGAGAATGGTTCCCGCCCAGGTGGCGAACTTCCCTCTCAGGCTGATATTGAGGCTGCCCGAGAGATGCCCTCCGGCGAAGTCGGCAGGATCACGCACATCGAGCACCTGCGAGCCCTGCTCTTGCAGGCGCAGCAGATCCTCCAGCGACAACGGCTTCACCCCTCCCGCCAGGCTTTGCTGCAACGTCCCCCGCCGGCTCCGGTTGAGCATCGCGTCGAACGCAAAATACTGCGGCGCCTCCGGTTGATCGGCCGTGACTAGCTTGACGAAGACCTCCTTGCTCATGGGTTGGAGCGCATAGTTATAGGCCCGTTGCACACCCATGCTCGACCAGGTGTCGGTGCTCAGGTGCTTGCCGCACATCGACCCCGCGCCGTGCGCCGGATAGACCAGCGTCTCGTCCGGCAGGGGGAGGAGTTTGCCGTGGAGCGAGTCGTACAACTGCCCGGCCAATTCCTCCGCCGTGACGCCGACCGAAGCCAACAAATCAGGCCGCCCCACATCGCCGATGAAGAGCGTGTCACCGGTGAGCACCGCATGAGGGCGCGTGCCGCTCGTGGCGAGATCATAGACCAGAATCGAAATCCCCTCCGGTGTGTGCCCCGGCGTTTCCAGAATGCGAAGCCGAACCGTGCCAAACTCGATCGTGTCTCCGTCGCCGACCGGCTTGTAGTCATACTCCGCTTCGGCGCGAGCGCCGAGATAAATGGTGGCGCCGGTACGTTCGCGCAATTCGAGGTGTCCCGCGACAAAGTCGGCGTGAAAATGCGTGAGAAACACGTGTCTGATCCGGAGACCGGATTGCGTGGCATCCGCCAAATACTGGTCGATATCTCGCTGGGGATCGACCACCGCCGCTGTACCGGTCTGTTCGTCTCCGATCAAATACGACGCGTGAGCCAGACAGCCGAGATAGTACTGTTTGAATAGCATCGTCTACTCCCTGTGTTCAGACGCGACGCCGATATTGATTCCGTGGGACAGTCCGAATGGCTCAGCGGCACCTTCGGATGGTCACAGCGTTTCAGTTATTTCAGATCGTCCCGCCGCATTTCCAGTGGTGAGTGGCGTGAGTCCGCACATCGTTCACGACGATTCGTGACGGATCACCCGATGCATGACCGAAGCAACGGGCATCCGAAAAGCGGCGTCTCCAGGCCGTGCCCTGATCCGATGGTGTCGGTGCCCTCTCTTGGACCGTTCTGTCGGGCGCCCCTCTACGGCCCCGGCAGAGTGCGAAGCCGTGCAGATATCGCCGGGGCAACCGCTCGCCGATAGGTTGCCACCGCCCCTTTCCCATTGCCACACCTTCCAATTTAGTTCTTATTTCGCCACTTGAATGTTCAAACACACTCATAGTAGGGTGAAGTTTTGCTCGAAATGTTTCCGGGCTACGCGCTCTGGAGCTTATCGCAGGAAGAAGATGACGGGCGGTAGAAGAGGAGGCGTATGGCAGCAAAAAAAAGAGAGCGCGGTCACCAAGAAACCGGAAAGAGTCCACGAACGGAATTGGCTTCTCAACCGATGAAGCCGGTCGTCGTAGCCAAAATTGGAGAATCTGTGCCACGCCCGGCTGAATCGTCTCGTGAACACGAGAGACCGGAAGTCGCAGCGAAAGCAGGAGCGGAGGGGACAAACCCGTCCAATCCATCACCTGAGCAAGAAAAGAAGAGGTTAAGCATGGCCGCTCAAGGAATGACCGAAGAAAGCGCACAGAGTGACTTCAGAGGATTCGCCAGAGCGTGGAAGGACGGATATCTCCAAGGTTTGAACACCTGTTTGCGGTGGCAGGAGGAGAATGAGCGTCTAGTCAAGGACTCCGTCAAGCAAGGATTCTCGGCCACGCAACAATTTTTGACCTGGTGGAAAGACCGGATCGAGGAGCATGCACAGAGACAAGAGGGCGCCAAAGAGCCGGTCAATGGACCCATTCCGATCCTGGAGATCACGAAGCAATCCACCGGCGCGGCTCTGGCGACGATCCAACCGATCCTGAATAATTCCGAAGCGCTGATGGACGGCTCATTCGGATATTATGAGCAGGCGGTGGCGATTCCCTCCCGAAAGTATGTCCGCGATTTCAATAGGCAGGTGCTGGACGTGGTCATTCCCTCGTAAGCTGAGGAGCACGGATTTGCCGGGTTAAGGGAGCCGCCCGGCTCGCTCCTGCGCTCCATCCCGACAGCTCACCGCCCCGCGCAAGCATCTTGGCGTACCGCCGCCTTGATGGGGTGCCAGGGTATGACAAGGGCTTTTATAGGTCTTTAGACCTATACTTCTAGGCCTGATGTCTCTATGATGGGGCCTTGAGACCTATGGTTTCATCCGTAGGCCACTTCGACGGCAATACGACTCAAGCCCCGATCAACTTTGCGCGAAGGAGGTGGATTGTGCGACACGTCATGATAGCCGGAGCCGTGCGCAGTCCAATCGGAAATCTCAACGGATCGCTCAGCCCCCTGAGTGCTACCGAGTTAGGGAGCCGCGTCATCGGAGAAGCGTTACGCCGGGCGCACGTTCATCCCGAGGCAGTGGACGAAGTCATCATGGGGAATGTGCTTTCAGCAGGACTGGGGCAAGCTCCCGCGAGGCAAGCAGCGAAGGGAGCGGGGCTCGCTGATACCGTCTGCGCCACGACGGTCAATAAAGTCTGCGGGTCCGGGTTGAAGGCCGTCATGATGGGTTGCCAGTCGATTCAATCCGGAGACGCCGAAGTCATTGTGGCCGGTGGTATGGAAAGTATGAGCCGGGCTCCTTATATCCTGGAGCGGGCCAGGTCCGGGTACCAAGTGGGACATGGAGAACTCACCGACAGCATGATCAAGGACGGCCTCTGGGACCCGTACGGGAATCTCTCCATGGGCGCCTGCGGTGAGTTGTGTGCTGAAAAGTATCAACTCTCGCGCGAAGCACAGGACGATTTTGCGGTGCAGAGCTATGGCAGAGCGCTGAAGGCCAAGCAGGAAGGATGGTTCCGCGACGAGGTCATCGAGATCGAGGTTCCGGGAAAACCGAAGCCGATCGTTGTCCGCGATGATGAACGGCTTGCACGATTCGATGAAGCCAAACTGCGCAAGCTCAAGCCCGCCTTTAAGCAGGACGGCACCATTACGGCCGGCAATGCCTCCGGCATGAATGACGGAGCGGCTGCCATGGTGCTCCTCTCCGAAGAGCGAGCCGAGTCAATGGGCGTAGTCCCGCTGGCAAGAATCCTTGGTTACACGCAAAAGGCGATCGCGCCCGAGTGGTTCACCATCGCGCCGATCCAGGCCATCTCGGCCTTGCTGAGCAAGCTGCGAGTTGAGGCGGCTCAGATCGATCTCTATGAGGTGAATGAGGCGTTCGCGGTCGTGCCGATGGCCGCCATGAAGGAACTGAGGATTGATCCGGCCCGATTGAACGTCCATGGCGGGGCGGTTGCGCTCGGCCATCCCCTTGGCGCGACCGGCGCTCGGATGCTGACCACGTTGCTGTACGCGCTCAAACGGATGGGCCTGAAGCGCGGGATTGCCAGCCCTTGCATCGGCGGCGGAGAGGCGGTCGCGCTGGCGGTCGAACTCCTAGACTGATCGGTCTCGACTCACTCGGCCGAGACCCTGGGCGATCGATAACCGTACCGGACAAAAAGAGGGAGACATATGGGAGATGCGTTAAAAGGTAGAGTGGCGCTGGTGACCGGAGCAGTGGGAGGGATCGGCCAGGTGATCGCGTCCCATCTGGCGAAGGAAGGGGCTGCCCTCGCCCTCCACTATCTTGTCGAGCCGGACAACGTGGCGGCGGACTTTCTCAAGGGATTTACCCAAGAAGGACATCGGGCGAAGCTCTACAAAGCGGATCTCTCTAAGTATGAAGCGGTCACGGCCGTGGTCGACACGATCATCGAAGACTTCGGACAGATCGATATTCTCGTCAATAATGCCGGCATTACGAAGGATCGGACCCTCAAAAACATGACTCCCGACGAGTGGGAACAGGTGATCGCGGTCGATCTGTCCTCGGTCTTTTACTGCTCCAAGGCGGTGATCAACCAGATGCTCGGCCGGGGGTATGGTCGCATCATCAGCATCAGTTCGGTGGTCGGAGAGAAGGGGAATGTGGGACAGACGAATTATGCGGCGGCCAAGGCCGGGATTATCGGCTTCACCAAATCCCTCGCGTTGGAAACAGCCAAGAAGGGTATCACCGTGAACGCCGTTGCGCCTGGGTTCGTCAAGACGAGCATGACGGACAAGATTCCGAAGGAGATCGTCGAAAAGATCGTGGAGACGATCCCCGTCGGACGAATGGCCGAACCATGGGAAATCGCGCGCGCGGTGGCGTTTCTAGCGGACGAAAAAGCATCGTACGTGACCGGTCAGGTTTTGAGTATCAACGGGGGGCTGTACATGTGAGCCGTCACGTTCTGATGCGTGAGCGGATCACCACAGCGGACAATCATCACAGAAGCAGGAAACGGAGGGATCGATGGAAACCATGGCATGGACCAAACAATCGGAAGAGATGTTCAAGACGTGGACCGAGTCGCAGACGAAGATGTGGAATGAGTGGCTGAAGGCGATGCAGGGCTTCGGAAAGTCTCCGTCGTCCCAGGTGTGGGACAAGACCGTCGAGGCATGGGATGAATCCATCACGAAGATTCTGGACGCGCAAAGCGATTGGACGAAGCGCTGGATCGAGAGTTTCACCGCGAATCAGGGCGCTCCCAAAGAAATGGTGGAATGGGCCAAGCAAGGCCAGGAAATGAGCAGCCGCTGGACGGAGACTCAGAAGCAGCTCTGGACCGGCTGGTTCCAGATCGTCAAGAAGCTGGACCCCACCGGCACAGGTATGACCGGCATCAATTGGGCTGGCGAGGGCCAGAAGTTCGTGCAGGGATGGCAAGAAGCGATCCAGAAAGCGATGGATAGTCAGGCGGAGTGGGTCCGCCAATGGTCCTCGAGCCAAGGTCAGAAGCCCAAGGGAAAAACCGGAGGCTGAAACGAGCCTGCGTGCGCTCGGAGTCAGGTGGGTGCAAGAGCGGGGACCGGAGCAACTGCCACGTGAGAGGTCTTGAACCGCCTACGCGATCGATCGATGCGTGGAAAAACGTAAGCTTGGTTGGGAGGGCGATACCGTGTATTCGAGTGAGCAGTCCGAGACGATGATCAAGGCCTTACAGGAAGCTCAGAAACAAATATGGGACAGTTGGATGAGCCTGATGCAGGCGACGCCTTCCGCGATGTCGGTGTCTCCTGGAATGGCCGACCACTGGCGCGAGCAGGCTCGCCAGACGCTCAAAGAGTGGACGAGCGAGGCCGAGCACGTCGCCAAGGATGTGAGTCAGCGACTGGTGACCGCGCAACACTGTATCCTACGCTTCCTTGAGCTCTCGTTGAGCACATGGAATACCGTCGCTCCCAAGATCGAGGCGGGTGAGGATTGGCACGCCGTCCTGTCGAAGTACACGGAGCAGTGGCGCCGGCAGTTCGCGCTGTCTCCCCAGGGAATGAGTAGCGCGACACAGGACTGGAACGAGTTATGGCAACTCTATCTGGAGGAATGGCACAAACTCGTGCAGCCGTGGGCGGATTCGTTGCAACGGGCCCCTTGGCGTGTCGGGCAAGCTTCTGCGGGAGACGGGTCGGCCCTCGTCGAATTGATGAATCTCTACGGCGACGCCTACGAGCGCACCTTCGGCCGCCTGGTCGAAAGCCCCAGCCTGGGACACACCCGCGAATTGAACGAGGATTTGCTCAAGGGATTCGTGGCATGGACGGAGTACCGCCGGGCCAGTCTTGCATACCAAGTCGAGTTGAACGAGACCTGGACCCACACGTTTGAAGAATTTATCCGGAAGCTGGTTTCCCAGGCCGAAAAGGGCGAACCGGTGCAGAGTCTGCGGCAACTGCTGTTCCAGTGGATCGACGCCGTCGATCAGATGTTTGCGAAATACTTCCGGTCGGATG
>JANRMO010000065.1:0-12267 GCA_040981105.1 Nitrospiraceae bacterium | reverse complement strand
CAGTTTGCGGTGCGCCCGGACATGGCGTTCTATTTCAATGTCCCCATCGATCTAGCCATGGGGCGTCTCCTGCGAGGGACGCGCGCCCAACTCAAATATTACGAGGCTGGCATGGACATGAACCTCCATACGGATCTGACCGAGAGCTTTCGGATCTTTCAATCACGCATTCTCTTGGAATACGACAAGATCGTCGGCGAGTACGGCCTGACAGTGATGGACGCGACGAAAGATATCGAGGTCCAGCAGAACGAGATGCGCCGGCTCGTCGATCAGGCGTTAGTCAATTACAAACCCAAGCGGGGCACGCATGGCAAGCGGACAGTATTTTGGCGACGGTTTAGCGTACGTCGATCCGAGTGATCTTAAGGGTCAACTGATCGCGATTGAGGGGACCGACGGGGTCGGCCGCTCCACGCATATCGAATCGCTGCAGGAGTGGCTGGAGGTTCAGGGGTATGGGGTTGTGACGACAGGCTGGACCAGATCCACGCTCATGTCCAAGACCATCGAAATGGCCAAGCAGGGCAACATCCTCGACCGATGGTCATTCAGCCTCTTGTATGCGACCGATTTTGCGGATCGACTGGAGCATCAGATTATTCCCGCGCTGCGTTCCGGTTTCATTGTCCTTGCGGACCGATATATTTACACGGCATTTGCTCGGGACATCGTCCGAAGCGGCGACCGCAGGTGGATCAAAGACGTGCTGGGTTTCGCATTGGTTCCCGATCTTGTGTGCTATCTGCGAATCGACGTAGACACGCTCGCGCTCCGTGTCATTGAAACCAAGGGCATGGATTTCTGGGAATCGGGCATGGACCTTCGCCTCGGCACGGACCTGTATGACAGCTTCAAGAAATACCAATCGCTCATGATCGAAGAATTTGACAAGATGGCCGAAGAATTCGGCTTCGAAGTCGTCGATGCTCGACAACCTCCGGAAGAAATCCAATCGGAGTTGCGTGCGCATATTCAACCGCTGCTGGAGCGCACGTCCAAGAAGGTCGAATTGCTCGGCACCGACAAAGCTCCCTCCGTGCCATAGGACCGTCCCGGTCTCACTGGCTCTTTTCCCTTTACAGACCCCGGAGTACAGCAGGCGGTATCCACCATTCGAGGAGACCCCTCCCCGGCTTGGGATGGTCAGCAAAAGTGATCAGGCCGGCGCCGGCCTTTTTCATCGTCAGGGCTGCGGTGGGTTTCCCGAACAGCATGAGGCTCGCAGTCTCGCTGAGGTGCGGTTCATGTCCCACGCAAATAACCGTAGCGTCGTTGGGCAGCGTGGCCAACAGTGGGAACACCTTATCAGGGGGACTGTCGGGGATCAGCTCATCGCAGATCCGGGGCGCGGTTTTTATTTTTAGGATGTGATAGAGAATCTGAGCGGTTTCATGCGCACGGAGGAAGGGGCTGGTCAAGATTTGAGTGGCTCGGATGTCGAGATGAGCAAGACCTTCGGCGGCCTGCCGAACGCGGTTTTCTCCCTTCTTGGTCAGCGGCCGTTGCGCGTCTTCTCCCTGCCAGTCTTCTCGCGCGGCGGCGATGCCGTGTCTGAATAGGATGCACTGCATGATGGGCCGATCTCCTTTCGCTGGTGAGTCCGGCGGGATTTTATCATCCTTTGGTGTCCTACCGGTAGGTTCAGCCCTCACAAGCCGTCGCAGCGCCGTTGCCTCCCTCACGATTTCCGACCAGGACGCGTTGTATGGTCTGTACACCCTCCTCCATCCAGGAACCCTCCTTGATCATTTGACGGTCGGCGACCTCGGCGTGCTTCTCGATGCGCTCCAACCTCACGCCGGTGGCGGTAGAAGCGTTCATGAAATAATGCGGGAGAAGGCCATCCGGAAGACCACGAATGCGTTGAGCCATCGTCCAGTCGCCCGTGGATAGAGACGGAGTCGGCCATAGGCCTATAACGCAACGCTGAGGTCTCCGGTCTAGCGCTGGAATCGGTCCATGGTTTCCCGTGTAACCTGCCCCGTTACTCCTCGGTCACTTCAGACTCACGATCCTATGACATTGCGGCTCCGGAGATTTCCGTAATCTCGTCCGAATGTGCGTCGTCGGCGGCGATGGCGCCCGGTCTCGTCAGGGCCAATTGAAGAAATAGACCGCCTTGGTCTCCATCGCATCCTGTTTCGCTCAGGAGACGACTCGTCACGAAGGCCACATCCTGCTGAGCCGCCCACTCAGCGTGGCATCGCAGATTGGATTCACCACTCGAGGGATTTCGCCACCCATGCGTCAGCTCAGGGCGAAGGCCCAGTCGGTGAACAGTTTGCGTACACAGGCTCATGCGGTAAGCCGGTGCTGAAGGAGTTGAACCGTTCCGCAGCGGGTATCGAACTGATGCGTGACTCGATCTCAGGTCAACAGCCGATCAAAAGACCACTTCCTTGAGATCGTTGACGTGCTCGCGATACCAGGAGACGGTTTTTCGAATACCTTCTTTCAGCGAGTGTGACGACTGGAACCCGAACAGTTGCTTCGCCCGTTCGACGTTCAAACAGCGCCGAGGTTGTCCGTTCGGCTTGGTTGTGTCCCAAACGAGGGATCCGGAATAGCCCACTTCGTCGGCAATCAGCAGGGCCAGATCGCGTATGCTGATTTCCACCCCGGTCCCCAAGTTTACCGGCTGATCGCCGTCATAGCGTTCAGCGGCGAGTAGGATCCCCTCCGCCGCGTCCTCGACGTACAGGAATTCCCGCGTGGGCGTGCCGTCTCCCCATAGCACCACCTGGTCATCATGCAATCGCGTAGCCTCGGCACATTTTCGGATCATGGCCGGAATGACGTGCGAGGTCGTCAAATCGAAATTATCGCGAGGACCGTACAGATTCACCGGGAACAGCACGATGGAATTGAACCCGTATTGCCGCCGATAGGCCTGGGATTGTACCAGCAACATCTTTTTGGCAAGGCCGTACGGCGCATTGGTTTCCTCCGGATAGCCGTTCCAGAGATCGTCCTCGCGGAACGGAACCGGCGTGTGCTTCGAATAGGCGCAGATAGTCGCCAGCGCGACGAATTTCTTCAGACCTCGCCGCCGTCCCACCTCCATCAACTGGGCGCCCATCATCAGGTTGTCATAGAAGAATCGGCCGGCATTCGCCTGGTTCGCCCCGATCCCTCCGACCCGGGCCGCGAGATGGATCACCATGTCAGGCGAGGCGTCCCGGTAGAGACGTTCGACGTCGGAGATGTCGACCAGATCGTACTCTCGGCTACGCGGAACGACGAGATGCCGGCAACCGCGTGCGCGAAGTTTTTCCACGACGAACGAACCCAGAAAGCCCGCTCCTCCGGTCACCACTACCCGCTGTTGAGGCCAAAATGACATCGCTTCCACTCCCTTGTGTGCCCTCCAATTTTTCACGCGCCATCCTGATATCCGCTTCCACCATCATTCCGACCAGTTCCGGGAAGGAGACCGTCGGTTGCCATTTGAGCATGCGTCGAGCCTTCGAGGCATCCCCGACCAACACATCCACTTCGGTCGGGCGATAATAGCGCGGATCGATCTTGACGTAGCGGTGCCAATCCAACCCGACGTGTCCAAAGGCGAGATGAAGAAATTCTCTGACCGAATGGGTCTCGCCGGTCGCGATGACATAGTCGTCGGGGCGATCCGCCTGCAGCATCATCCACATGGCCCGCACGTAGTCGCCGGCGAAGCCCCAGTCTCGCTTCGCATCCAGGTTGCCGAGGTAGAGTTCCTGCTGAAGTCCCAACTTGATCCTGGCGACGGCTTTGGTGATCTTTCTCGTCACAAATGTTTCGCCCCGTCGTGGCGATTCGTGATTGAAGAGAATTCCGTTACAGGCGAACACGTCATAGGCTTCCCGATAGTTGACGGTCATCCAGTAGGCATAGACCTTGGCCGCTCCGTAGGGACTGCGGGGATAGAATGGGGTTGTCTCGCGTTGAGGAATTTCCTGAACCTTTCCATACATTTCGCTCGATGAGGCTTGGTAGAACTTAGGCTTCAGGCCCGTGCCTCGGATCGCTTCGAGAAGCCGGACGGCGCCCAGCCCGGTGACGTCTCCCGTATATTCCGGAATGTCGAAGCTCACCCGCACGTGACTCTGGGCTCCGAGGTTGTAAATTTCGTTCGGTTGGACGTCGCGCAGGATTTGATTGAGGGAGCTGGCGTCGTTCAGATCGCCGAACACTAATCGGAGGCGCGGCTCCGACACATGCGGATCCTGATAAATCGTGTCCAATCGGCTCGTGCTAAAGGAGCTGGATCGCCGAATCACCCCATACACTTCGTACCCTTGGGCCAGGAGGAACTCCGCGAGGTAGGAGCCGTCTTGCCCCGTGATGCCAGTGATCAGTGCCTTCTTCATAGACTGCGCACCCTTTCGGCGGCGAGGGGTGAAATGAACGGTGGCCAGATGTGATGAATTCAACCTAGCAATAGCCATTCGTGAAGGAAAGCGATTTACAATTCCGAGCACCTGTGACGGACGGACGCGACCGATCTGAGATGCCTTCTTGGGCGTCCGCCCTCAGCACGATGCTCCGAACGCTGTATTCGGAACCCTTCAGTACGACAACAGGACGGCAGCAGGTGTCCCTGAAGGTTGCGCAGAGGCACCGCTACCGCACAGTGCCGATGATCATCCTGGCGTGGTTCTTTCTTGTCCTATGGGTTGAATGAGTCCTGGTCGGACAGGTGCCATGACTTGTCTGGACGTGTCGTCGTCTCTCGTCGTGATTTGGAGTATTTGGTTTGCTATTTGCTTCATCGTCACGCTACGATGACAAATTACGCGCTTCATAAGCGACTCGTCGGTCTATGAAAAACCTAAGCCGCCAGGCTGTCGTGCTCGCCTTTGTTGCGATCGCCGCCTTTCTGGTCGCCCATACACTCAACGCCTTCGTCGCACAAGCTCTGCTTCCGCCCTTGGAGGGAACGGAACGGGCTATCGTGCGTCCTGCCGCGGGTCGTCATGTTCATGATCTCCGTCAATTGGCTCGCGAGGTTGAGGCCAGCCGCCTGTTCGCGCTGCCTCCTGCTTCGATGCAGGCCGCACCGGGGAGCCCGGTCTCGGGTGGACCGTTGGGGCAGCCCGCCGTCATGGCCGCACTCGACGCCGTGAAGAAGCTCCGGTTGCTCGGAACGGTCGTCGGAGATGGCGCGCAGTCGCTCGCCGTGCTGGAGCATTTAACCGGTCGCCGACAGGCTGCGTATCGTGTGGGTGATCAGGTCGAGGGTGTCGGTATGGTCAGCGAGATCCGCAAGGAGTCGATTTTGTTGACGCAAGGGACGCTCCAGGAGGAATTGTTCTTGGACATTCTCCATCAGCCGGCTCCCGCCGTGGTGCCTGCCGGGGCGGTCGTGACGCCGGCCTCGACACCGGGATCCGGACCGTTGCGGCGATCCGTCGATCGAGCTGAGCTGACGCAGATGCTGTCAGATGTCCCGAAGTTGATGACGCAAGCGCGCGCAATTCCCTACATGAACGAAGGCAAGGTCGATGGGTTTCGCATGGACTTTATCATGAAGGGCAGCTTCTTCGAGAAAATCGGCCTTCAGGCCGGAGACGTACTGCAACGCATCAACGGAGTGGAACTGCGCGATCCAGGTATGGCGCTGGGCCTCTTTCAACAATTGAGAAACGAGCAAGTCGTGGCGGTGGATGTGCTTCGCAACAATCAACGTACGACTTTGACCTACGATATCAGAGGATAGGTTTCGTGAACCCGGATTTTTCTCTCCATCGACAGATCTCGCGCATTCTCAAACCGTACGGCTTGATCTTGCTTTCGTCCTTGTGCACGGGGCTCCTGACAGGACCGGATCCGGTCGGAGCGCAGATGCCCACGACGAAACTCAATGGACAGAGCGGACGCGTCACGCTCGATTTCAACGAAGTCGATTTGCCCGTCGTGATCCGCTTTATCAGCGAGCTCACGGGCAAGAACATCGTCGTCGACGAAACGGCCAAGAAGAACAGCGGCAAAATCACTATTTTTTCGCCGACGAAGGTCACGGTGGATCAGGCCTACCAGATGTTTCTCGCAGCCCTGGAGGTGAACCGGCTTACGGCTATTCCCAAAGGCAACGTGGTGGAGATCGTACAAACCGCCGAGGCGCCTCCGGAGCGCGCGGTGTTTGTCTACAAACTGAGGCATGCGAATGCGACCGATGTGGCGGCCCTTTTGACAAACTTAGTCGCGCGCGCGGCGGCGCAGCCGGTCAGCACCCAACCTGGCGGACGGCCGCCGATTCGCCCGCTCACGGAATTTGAGGCTCCGGTGCAGGTCTTTGCAGACAAGGCCACCAACGCGGTCGTCATCAGCTCGACCAAGAATGCCTATGTCATGTTGGAAAGCGTAATCCGCGGGCTCGATACGAAGCGCAATCAGGTGTTCGTGGAAGCCGTGATCCTTGAAGTGGGAGTAGACCGGCTTCGTCAGATCGGTACGGACCCGGTGCAAGCCGTCGGTGCGGCCAAGTCTGGTGACGTCCAAGGTCTGTTCGGTCTCAATCGAGCGCCGGAAGACATCGCAACCATCGCGCAAATCTTGAGCGGTGCCACATCGGGCAATACCCTCACGATTCTGGACACCCTGAATATTCGAGTGTTTCTGCAACTCCTCATGACGATGACCGATACCAACATCCTCTCAACCCCTCAGGTGCTGGCCGCGGACAACCAAAAGGCCAAGATCGTGGTCGGCGAGAATCGGCCTTTCCCGACCGGTCAGGCGCAGGGCATCACCGGAGGAACCCTGGTGACCATCGAACGGAAGGACGTCGGAGTGACTTTGGAAATGACGCCGCAGGTCCTCGACGACGGACTCATCCGCATTGAGGTCAAACAGGAGATCACAGCGATCGCGGAGAATGTGTCTCAGACGATCGGAACAGGAACGTCGTCGGTCCCGGTCGGGCCGACGACGACCAAGCGAGCCATGGAGACCACGACCGTGGCCAAGGATGGACAAACCATTGTGGTCGGCGGGTTGGTCCGCGATAACGTGACACTGATTGAACGAAAGATCCCATTACTTGGCGATATCCCATGGCTCGGGTGGCTGTTCCGGTTTCAAGGCAAGCAATCGGAAAAACTGAACCTCCTCGTCTTTTTGACTCCCCATCTGGTACGCGATGAAGTTGACATGGTGGAACTCAACAGGCGCAAGGCGCAGGAGTCGGACGTTGTCCAGCGGCTCAACCGAGTTGACGAACCCACCGCCGCACAACGCAAGATCCTGGAACAACTGATGCCGAAGACCGCTCCGTCGTCCGACACCCTTCCGGAGGCTGCAGAGCCAAGCGAGCCTCCGGTTCCCCAGCCGTAAGTTGATCCCAACAGGATGTTCCGTTCCCCTCCGGAAGCCTGAGTTGTCGAGATGTGCCGACAATTTGTCACATTGAAATACACGTATTTTGGCCTACCACCCCACCTCACCATCCTTGCAATCCTCGACCACTCCAGACTAGGATGTCTGCGTATCATTCTCAGGTAGGCGTTGCATAAGGCTGGGAAGCCTATCCGTTCATCCTGCGAGACTTCTGCAAGGAGGTATCCTCGATGGAACGCTGGCATGAGTCTCGTTCCGGAAGGAGATGGCGGCGGTGGCTGGCGTCTCTTGTCATCTGTCTGGCTGTGCTCATCGGGCCGAACGGCGCAAACGCATCGGAAGAACGACAGGTCAAAGGTGTCAGCAAATCGGTGACGCCTCCCCATGCAACTGACCGGGTTCAAGAGATGGAGAAAAGGGAGCGTGTGTCGACGCGCTCCCATCGGATCCAAGAGGCCGCTCCTCATCATGATGTCGTCCCGAACATACCCTTCCCAGGAATAAAGAAAAAGCCGAGAAACCTCGATCTCGGCAACAGCCCGAGGGTCCTCCCACCCGAGATCGATGAACGATCCGTCAAACTTCAGACCTCCTCTGCTCCCCGGCTCAACATGAGTTTCCCCGGGTTAACCGATACGGCATGGATCCCTCCCGACACTCAAGGGGCGGCCGGTCCCGCCCATCTCATGGAGACCCTCAACGGCGGTGTCGGCATCTTTGAGAAGGCCACCGGTACCCTTCTCAGTCAGATCTCCCTACAGGCTTTCTGGTCCTCGTTGGGAACCGCAGTTGGCGAACCGGCCAGCTTCGCATTCGATCCAAAAATTCTCTACGATCAGTTTGCCAACCGATTTGTGGTGACTTCTGCTGGGGGAGGTAGAAGTAACCCAAATAACTCCTTCATCATGATCGGTGTATCGGCGACTTCCGATCCATCCGGCGAGTGGTTTCTCTATGCGATCGATGCCGATCAGTTCAATGGCCAGCAATTTAACGAATGGGCCGACTTTCCTGGATTAGGGCTCGATGCGCGGAATTACTATGTCACAGCCGATATGCTTCCCAATCCGATGGGCGGTACCTCGAGTAGAAAAATCTGGATCATTCCGAAGGGACCGCTTTTCCAAAATTCTGCGACCATCCAATTCACTGAATTTCGCTCCTTGGACTTCGGATTGGGTATCCGCCCCTCCCACACATTTGGAGACGCCGAGTATCACTATTTTCTGTCCTCCAACTGGTTCATCGGTCCGGAGCCGGGCCCCAACGCCCTTCGTCTCGGCCGCATCCGCTTCCTGCCGGACCCGGTCTATGAGGACCTCGGGTTCATCGCGGTCGACCGATATCTTTCTGCTCCCTCCGCTCCTCAGCAGGGGGGCGTGCCGAGCCTGGAGGTCGTCAATCTCGCGCCGAACAATGTGGTCTTCAGGAACGGCCGACTATGGACCGTCAATCATGTCGGAAGTTCCGATCGGCAGCGGGTGGAAGTGGCCTGGTATGAACTCGACCCTGCCGAAGCGTCGCTCTCGGAAGCTGGACCTCCCGTTCAGGAAGGCCGGATCAGCGACAGTGTCATGTCTTTCTTTTACCCCTCGATCGGGGTCAATAAGGACAACCACGTCATGATCGGCTTCAGCGCGTCCTCTCCCGGGATGTATGCCGAGGCGTACTACACAGCCCGGGAAGCAAGAGATCCGCTAGGTTCGATGCAGCCGGTTGAACGCATAAAGGAAGGTCTGGGCCCGTACTACAAGACGTTTGGTACCTTCAGAAACCGTTGGGGCGACTATAGCGCCACGATGGTGGACCCGGAAGATGACCGAACGTTCTGGACCATCCAGGAGTATGCCGAGCAACCCGTTGGATCGGGCACGGTCGATGGAAATGGACGGTGGGGCACTTGGTGGGCCAGTACCAAATTTGGCTTCTTCAATTTGACGGTTACGACGAATGGCACAGGGAGAGGGACGGTGGTCTCCTCTCCGGCTGGGATCGATTGCGGTTCGACCTGCCAAGCGGCGTTCGGTACTGGGACCTCGGTCGGCCTCACCGCAACGGCCGCTTCCGGGTCGACGTTTGCCGGATGGTCGGGAGGCAACTGTACAGGAACCGGGACCTGCACGGTCTCCTCCGAATCGGTCGTCACCGTAACGTTCAATACCATCCCACCCCCGCGCCCGCCTCCAGCGCCTGCGAGTACCGGAGATGATAGCGGCGGCGGATGCGTATTAAATCCAAAATCTCCGTTCGATCCGCTGTTGCCGCTGCTGGTCGTCGCCTCGATCGGGTATCTGCTCTGGCGAGAGCGCCGGAGACGGAACTGAGCGGCCTGAACTCGGAAGGGGTGGATGCCATGATCGAGTCGACAGCTGCATCCCGTCAAGGTGAGAAGACCTGGCATGAAAGCTGGCACAGCCTGGCAAATACCTGCGGGCTCAACTATCGGCCCGGGTGGACCAGCGATCCCTACCTTGTGGGGGCGGCGCTTGCTGCGATGGGATATTGGATTGTTCTGGCCGTCGTGGGCATCGCCGGCTCACCCAACGGGGCCGCTGTGGATCTGATGGTCGTGCTCTCGGTCGTGCTATGGCAGCCGGTCCTTGAGGAACTGTTCTTTCGTGGCGTTCTACAGGGACTTCTGCTGGAAGCGACGGGAGGCTGTCTCTTCTACGGCTCGCTGACAGTCGCAAATGTCGCTACCAGCCTCGTCTTTGCATCGGCCCATCTCCCAGCCCACCAACTGCTCTGGGTAGCAGGTATAGGGGTGGTCTCTCTGGTGCTCGGCTACCTTCGGGAGCGGCTCGGCAGCCTGTATCCGTCGGTGCTGCTGCATAGCTATTACAACGGCGGCTATCTGCTGATGATGGGGTGGGCGTCACAGTAGAAATCGAGGGCAATCGTTACTTGAGTGTCTTCTCCGTCCACCAGTCTGGAAAGGCTGCCCGCACCTCCCCTGAACGATAGAGTTGGTTCGCCAGCTCGAGTGCTGCCAAACCCGGGGCGGTCTTGACGACGACCATATTCTCGCCGATTGGAAGCTTTGCCAGCACCTCCACCTGATGCCGAGTCGCCCAGGCTTGAACCTCCGCTTGAGACCAAGTCGGATCGAGATTGACGATCACATTTCCGGGAAGCAGGCGCATGGGACTCTCCGGCGATGGAGCGTCGCGAAATACCGGTGAGAACTTTCCCCTTCCGCCACCTGCGCCGAGCTCCTTGACCAACCGATCAGGAGCGACTCCCTGCTCGACCGTCCAAAGCCGGATACCACGGGGACTTTGGGGAAGGACAGTGCCGAGCGGCAAAGTCGTCTCTGAAATCGAACCAGGAGTCAAATCGGCTACTTGCTCCGAGTCAAGCCAGATTCGTCGTTCGCTCGTACCATCATGCCAGACAAAAGAAGTTCCCCAGCGGTCTCTTGCCGGCTCCTGGGAATGGGCTTGCGGGGGTCGGGCCAACTGGTCGAATCCGGCACAGCTTACAATCGCGACCAATACCAGAACCAACGATGGTGCGGTATGTCTAGCCACGTGCTCCACTCCCCTCTTAGCCGCATGCCGATGTCAAGTTATTCTACTGTAACAATCGATCTTCGGGCATCTGCGTCTTCTGGATCTGAATTAGTCCGAGGTATTCATCGCTCCGAGATTGCCATGAGTATCGATTTCAGGGAAGCGGCATTTGGCATTTCCGAGCATGCGTCCTCACATCGACCGGCAGCGCTATTAGGTCCCGTAAAAGGTCAGTTTCCAGGAAGATAGGGTCCCTGTCAGGCCTGAACTCGCGTCTCGAATCTGCAACGTCCAATTGCCGTCTGTAGCTTCTCCAAGATGCCGGGCGCTGCCGAAGATCCATCCGTCGTAGTTGCCGCAGAGATCGACGCCGCTTCCTGCGCAGGTGCGTGGCTCAGCCAGGACGCTGGTGGTCCCTGTGGTCTCATTGCGGAGAATGATCTCTAACTCACCGTCGTTGGGATGGCTGAGGGTCACCTCAATCTCGATCCATTCGATGCGGCTGATGCCGCTGGCGGTGATCGCGACCGTGTTGGTCGTGGTCCCTGCGTCGGCCAACGCCAACGACGGAGTCAGGCTTCGCGAAAAGGTACGCTGTGGACCGAGATTGGTCCAGGTGCGGGCCCGTGCGACGGCCGTTTCGGCGTCAACTGTGCCGAAGCCGTACTTGTGATTCACGTGAAATCCGGCGCCGTTGAGGGTCCAGTCGGCGTCGCCGGCATCGTTCTGCCGCGCGGTCTCCGCCAGCACCCAGCGGACATCGCGCCAACCCAAATTGGGATTCGCCTGGAGCATCAGTGCGGTCACCCCCGAGACCACGGCGGTGGCAGCGGACGTACCGCCGAACTGTGTCGTGTATCCCGCATCGACAGCCTCCCCGTTTGAGCCGCCGGAATTATATCCTTGCGAGCCGGACCGATCCGTTGTCGTGATGCCGGGCAATGGAAAACCTGGCCCGACGGTGTTGGAGGGAGCGCACACCCACAGGTTGGCTCCGGGATCCGAATAGGGCGGCTGACGACCGGCCGCATTGACCGCACAGACTGCGATCACTCCGCGGAAATTCGCATAGCCCTCATAGTTTGAATTATCGCCTCTCCGTGGTCCCCCGTTCCCGCCTGCCCAGACGTAGATTGTGCCCAACCCGTTTCGACCGCCGGCCAAGCCGGATAACACACCGGTTTTCCAGAGGGGACCGCTAGGATGCAGACGCCCATCATCGGGCGCGCCCCAACTGTTGTTCGAAACCCACACGTTGACCGCATTTCTCGTCATGGCGTCGGCTTCAAGGCTATCCGGACTGATGACCCCACTGGCCAGCAGGTTGTAACCGACCAGATTCGCCTGGGGCGAAACTCCGCGGCCGCCGACCTTATTTGCGAATGCCGCGGCAACCCCGGCCACCGCCGTGCCGTGACAGTCCGCCGACCCT
>JANRMO010000064.1:0-13144 GCA_040981105.1 Nitrospiraceae bacterium | reverse complement strand
GTCAGTCCCCAGGCCCCGCGTGGGGGCACCCATTGCTCGTTCGGCAATCGATTGACGTTCACGGAGACCATCAGCGCCAACCGCCTCGGCGCCGTCGGCCGTCCCGGTCGATCCACTCGTCGATAACAGCCGTGCGCACCGGTTTTCTGTGCGGCCGGACTTTCAGTTTGTCCAACGCCGCCGCCTCGGCCGGGACGACTGTTTCGGCTATCGGCTGAACCGTGATGATACACTCGGTCGGCCGTACAAGGGCGAGGCTGTTCTTTCAGAACCAGCCGTTCCGGTTCACTCTGCGACATTGCTGACAGGATGCTGTCAGCAGCCCTCCGCTACGATGGCAACACCGGAATGTTCCGGCTAAGCCTGAGAGGAGGGCAACCATGACCCCTACATTTTCTGTCGAGTTGGCACCCTTCACCCTTGCTGACGGCATCCCCGAAGAGACGCTGTTGGCGGCCTCGGATCAGTTGGAGACAGAGTTTCTCGCCAAGACCGATGGCTATCTCGGACGCATGCTCCTGAAAACAGATCGCAGGCGGTGGACTGATATCGTGTTTTGGCAATCGGCCGCCCACGCGAAGCAGGCCATGAAGCAGGTTGCATCGAGCGAGGCCTGCGCACGATACTTCGCCTACATGGTCACCGAAGATCACCATGACCTCGACCACGGAGTCACCCTCTTCCAGGCGGTCAGGCGGTATGGCGGTCGAATCGTCTAGGCGCTCCTAACACATGCGACGGGCAGACCGGCTGTTTCAGATCGTGCAGTACCTGCGCTCGCGGCCGCTGACCACGGCGGAGTGGCTGGCAGCCAGGCTGGACGTTTCCAAGCGGACGGTCTATCGAGATATCAATGATCTCATTCGGTCCGGCACGCCGATCGAAGGAGAGGCAGGCGTCGGTTATGTGCTGCGGCGTAAACTCGATCTCCCGCCATTGATGTTCGATCGCACGGAATTGACCACTATTGAGCTGGGGCTCCGCTTTGTGTACGCCAACACCGAGGCGCCGCTCTCTTCCGCCGCGATCTCTGCGATGGCCAAAATCCGGAGTGTCTTGCCCGGCACCGTTGCCGCGGACATGTCGAAGAGTCCTGTCTATGTGCCTCGGCGTGAGCGAGCCCGCGAGCCGCATCTCAACAGCGTCATTTCGGCCGCCAACGACAAGCGTCGCGTGCAGCTTGACTACAAGGATGCCGAGAACAGGGAAACGAGGCGTGTGGTGTGGCCGCTCGGGGTCTTCTTCTGGGGGAGCACTTGGACGATGTTGGCTTGGTGCGAACTGCGTCGCGACTTTCGCAGTTTTCGCCTGGACCGCATGAGCGGGCTACAGATCCTCGACACATGCTTTCAGGATGTGCCGGGCAAGCGCCTGATCGACTATTTGCGATGGCTCGAGGCTACCCATGCGGTACCGCTCTCCGAGTTCGATCCGGAGGGCTAACGAATTAGGAAGACACGGAGGACAGGATGATGAAAATTACAGAAATCGCCTTTACCTGCTATCCGGTCACGGACCTGAGCCGGGCTCGCCGGTTCTACGAAGAGGTGCTGGGATTGAAAGAATCCCGGTTCTTCGGGACAGGAGACACCGGGTTCGTCGAGTACGACATCGGGCCCGGCACGCTCGCGATCGGCAACATGGCTCCTGATTGGAAGCCTTCTCCCGGCGGCGGATCGGTCGGTCTCGAAGTGGAGGATTTCGAAGCCGCGGTCGCGCGCCTGCGGTCAAGCGGCTGCACGTTCCGCCTCGAGCCGTTGGAGACGCCGGTCTGCCACATGGCTGTCGTGTCCGATCCGGATGGCAATTCCATCACGATTCATCGGCGGAAACCCGGTTGAGGGAGCGGCGGACTAGAGCTGGGCTCGTCCTTCCAGCGCCAGGAGCGCGCGCTTTTTCGCCAAGCCGCCCGCGTAGCCGGTGAGCGCGCCGTTCGAGCCGACGATACGGTGACAGGGGACGATGATGCCGATCGGGTTGCGGCCGGTGGCCGCGCCAGCGGCGCGCGCACTGCCCGGACGGCCGGCGCGGCGCGCCAGTTCCGCGTAGGGAATGGTCCTGCCGAACCCGACGCCGGCGATCGCCTTCCACACCGCGCGCTGGAACGGCGTGCCGCGCGGCGCGACCTTGACGGTAAAGCGTCTGCGCTTGCCGGCGAAATATTCCTCCAATTCATGCTTTACCTGCCGTATCGGCGCATGCCGCCCATCCCTCACCCAATCCCGTTCGATACGCGGCTGATACTTCTGCCCGGCGAAGTAGACGCCTGTCAGCGCCCTATCGTCGGCAACCAGCAACATGCGCCCGTGGGGGCTGTGATAGTAGTCGTAGTAGGACATGGTCACTCCTGTGTCATTGCATTCCAGAGGTGCATCACGGCATAAGCGCGCCATGGCCGCCAGGCTTCACCGGCTTCGAGGACGCGGCGCGCATCCCTCTCGCCCAGCGCTCTCATCACGCCGAGATCCGTGTGGGGATACGCATCGGGCCAGGCGAGCGCCCGCATGGCGATGTACTGCGCCGTCCACTCGCCGACGCCCTGCAGCGCGCGCAATCGCTCCAGCGTGGCGTCGAGATCGGCGTTGGGCAGCAGCATGAGGTCGCCGTCGGCCACGCGCGCCGCGGTGGGAAATACTATCGTGAGCGCAGCAAACGGCGTCTCGATCGGATCGCCGAGCGCGGCCGCAAAGCGGCCAGCCAGCGTCCGCGCCGCGGCCACCGCGACTTGTTGTCCAAGAATCGCGCGCACCGCCACTTCGAATCCGTCGAACGCTCCGGGGACGCGCAGACCGGGACGGCGCGATGCCAACCGGCCCAGCGCCGCCGCCACCTCAGCCGGATTGCAGGACAGGTCCATGAGCGCCTTGACCCGCGAGAGCACCGGCGGCAGCACCAAAGCGAGCGACGCAGACACAGCGACCCGCAATGCCGGCTTATTCGCCGACAACCCTACCTCTATCCACCCGAAGTAATCCTGACCCGCCGATGCTATGCGCGCCGTCCGCCGGTAGCAGGTTCCCTCGAACATCTCGACGCCGGCAATCGCCCGCGCGCCAAGAAACGCACTGACCGCCGGCCAATCATAGGGTGGGCGGAAGCTCAGTTCGAAGTTCAAGACGTCGCCAATATGTACGGCCTCGCCGTTCAGGCGCCGGCGCAACTGTGCAGGCTGCAGGCGATAGCGCTGTTTGAACAGGGCGTTGAAGCGCCGTACGCTGCCGAAGCCGCTGGCGAACGCAATTTCCGTGACCGGCAGGCCGGTGTCGGTGAGCAGGCGCTTCGCAAGGAGCAGACGTTGGGTTTGCGCAAACTCGATCGGCGATACGCCGAACTCGGCGCTGAATGCGCGCCGCAAGTGCCGGTCGGTAATGCCGAGGCGCCCCGCGATGGCCGCCAGCCCTTCAGCCTCGAGCGTCCGGTCTTCGATCAAGCTGGCCGCAGCCTGGGCCACGCGCGTCGTCGCGTCCACGCTGGCATTGCCCGGCGCCAGCTCGGGCCGGCAGCGCAGGCAGGGCCGAAAGCCGGCCACTTCAGCCGCGGCGGCGCTCGGATAGAAACGGCAGTGCTCGGGCCGCGGCGGCTTCACCGTGCAGATGGGACGGCAGTAGATGCGCGTGGACGACACGGCGACGAAGAATCGTCCGTCGAAGCGCGCATCGCGCGCCCGCAGAGCCCGGTAGCAGGTAGCGGCATCGAGCGTCATGGGTGTCATTATAGACAGGGCGAGACGACGCCTGCTCGCCATTTTCGGACATGACAACCACAGATCCACAGAAGGATAGAACCAGACGAGGTGCCGGCGCGCAATCGGGAGTGTGACTGATCACCAGACCGGGTTTCTTAAGCTGAGTACGGCGTGAGATAGGCAAGTGCCGTTGACATCGTTTGAGAAACAACGGTACGGTTTGCGTTACAGAGCAGCGGATCACGGATCATCAGATCAAGATTGTCCTCGAACGTCAGCGTACGACTCCTAATTTGAGTCTCATCCGACATTGGACAGTCGAGATTAAAGCGTGGGAATTGACCGTGGAGAACTTGACGCGGCGACTCAGGAAAGGGAAGCGCCATGATTAAGAATCGAGGACTGACGGCGATCTTGAAATCTCTTTCCCCCACACACGAGAAACGGGATGAGTATGAAGGGCGGCTTTATGCAGCCCTGACCCATCTCAACCACCATGTCAAACCAGCCATCAAGGAATGGGACCGGGTGGTGGATCGCATGCCCAATAACTGATCGTTGCGCGCATGGCTGAACTCTTCGCGCTTCTCCATCTAGCGCCCTATCGCCCTACGACTCCCCTCTCAGTCCTTTAGCTCGCTCAGCCGCCGCTGGAGAAAGCGCCGCTCCGGTTCCTGCTGCGTGAGCGAAAGGGCGCGTTCGTAAGCAGCTCTGGCGTCCGCCGTCTTCTCCAGCCGCCGGCAGAGATCCGCCCGCGCGGAATGCGCGAGGTGATAGTTCGCGAGATCGCCGCGCGCGAGGACGGCGTCGATGATGGCCAGTCCGGCCGAGGGGCCGTCGCGCATCGCCACCGCGACCGCCCGGTTCAACTCGATCACCGGCGACGGTTCCGCCTGCATCAGCAGGTCGTAGAGGCCGACGATCTGCGCCCAATCCGTGGCAGCGGCGCTGGGGGCCTGGGCATGCACCGCGGCGATCGCCGCTTGGATGCTGTAGGGCCCGATGCGGGGAGCGGACAGCGCCCGTTCCACCAGCGAGACCCCTTCGGCAATCTGCTCGCGATTCCACAGGGAGCGGTCCTGCTCCTCCAGCAGAATCAGGTCGCCCGTCGGAGAGGTGCGTGCCGCGCACCGGGAATCCTGCAGCAACATCATCGCCAGAAGGCCCATCGCTTCCGGCTCCGGGAGCAAAGCAATCAGCACCCGTCCCAGGCGGATCGCCTCGCCCGACAGATCGTGCCGCGTGAGCGACCCGCCCGACGACGCGCTGTACCCCTCGTTGAACACCAGGTAGACGACCCGGAGCACCGCCTCCAGCCGGTCCGGGAGATCGCGCTCCGACGGCACGACGTACGGAATGCGCGCGTCTCGGATCTTGGCCTTGGCCCGCACGATCCGCTGGGCGATCGTGGCCGGCTTCGTGAGAAAGGCCCGGGCGATCTCTTCGGTCGTGAGGCCGCAGACCTCCCGCAAGGTCATGGCCACTTGGGACTCCGGCGGCAGGGCCGGGTGGCAACAGGTAAAGATCAACCGCAGCCGGTCGTCTTCGACGTGCTCGTCGTCCCATTCGGCGGCGTCATCGGTGCTGGTTTCCAGTTGTTTTGCCAGTTCCGACAGCGAGGCATCGAATCGAGCCCGCCGGCGCAGACCGTCGATCGCCTTGAAGCGGCCGGTCGAGACCAGCCAGGCGCGGGGATTGGCCGGCAGGCCGTCCCGCGCCCATTGTTCCACGGCCGCGGCGAAGGCCTCGTGCAGCGCCTCCTCGGCCGTGTCAAAATCGCCGAGTAATCGGATCAACGTTGCGAGCACCTGGCGCGACTCCGAGCGATAAACCGCCTCCACCACGTCGCTCATCGGTTTGGCTGCGTCGTCGCTCACTTTCGACAATTCCTCATAGAGATCGCCTCCTGCTGGCGCAAGAGACAGAAACCGGCTCTGTCACTCTGCTAAGACCGTCACCTCCGTGAGCACCGAGTTGGCAATGAAGCATTCGGCATGGGCTCGTTCATGGAGGGACACGATTTGCTCAGCGGTTGGGGGATTCGTCCCGCCGAATACGACCTGAGGACTCAAGATGACACGCGTGACCGCCAGCTTGCCCTTTGCGTTCTTTTCCAGAAACCCAACAGCCTGATCACGGTAGGCATCAACGATAAACTGTTTCTTCGAAGCGAGCGCCAAGAAGGTCAGCATATGACAACTCGACAAGGCCCCGACGAGGGCTTCTTCAGGATTCACGTGAGCGGGATTCCCACGATAGGCTGGTGCGGCTGATGCCGGAACTCGAACACCACCTTCAAATACCAACACATGGTCTCGATTATAGGACTCGTACGAGAAACTCTCCGATTCTCTCTTCCATTCTAGCGTGACCTTGTGTTCAGACATCGCTCAAGCCCTCTCTAAGGGTTACGATTTGTCCAATGAATCGCCATCCCCCGCACGGACAAACCTAACATGCTCACAGATTCTCTTCGCGGGTGCGATAACAGATTTCCAGGCGATTCCCGCTGGGGTCCTGGAAAAAGACGGCGTAGTAGGACGCCTCTTCGTACAGCGGCCCCTCGACCTGTCGCGCGCCGGCCTGAATCGCAATCGCGGCTAGCCGCTCGACCTCGCGCATGCTCTCGGCCCGGAACGCGATCCTGCATTCGTTCGCCACGTGCTGCGGCGACTCCGTCACGCCGACGAACTCGGTCGCGCCATCCGTTCCCTCCGCCTCATATTGGAGCCATCCCTCGATTTCGACCCTGCGCGTGAACCCAAGCGCGGGCAGGAGCGTCTCATAAAACGGCCGCGCCTCGGCCAGGCTGTGCACGCGGAGGTCAACGTGATCGAAACGCCGTGGCATCGGAGCAACCATAATAAAGGTCAAGAAGGCTTCAGAGAGGTAGGCTACTGCCGAGGGGTGCCTGAGTCAACGAGCGGGAGGCGGCCCGCTACCTGGACCTAATTCGTCATCGGTACCGTGTGCGCCGTCGCCACGACGCTGACGATGACAATTCCGCACCTTCATCCGTGGGTCCCGCCAACGCTCAACAAGGCGAACTAGGCGACTGCCGCACGCGGACTCTGTTTTGAAGAGTTCCAGATGCGATGAATTGACTCCCTGCGGCACCTATGCCACGATTCGAATGTGTACGACATTCGATTGGCCAAGGGCGCGGAACAAGATCTCAAGAGACTATCGGCCTTCCATCGGAACACGATCATCGACGCCATAGAACGCAGTCTCGCGAATGAACCGGCTCGGGTTTCTCGTAATCGAAAGATCTTGATGGGACTGATCCCACCGTGGACGGCCGAGCCACCAATCTGGGAGCTTAGGGTCGGCGATTACCGAGTGTTTTACGACGTGGCAGCAGAAGAGCGAGTGGTGTATATTCGAGCCATTCGGAAGAAGCCATCTGGCCGAACAACGGAAGACATCCTATGAAGAAGGCCACAGTCCAAGACCTGCGGAGACACACCGACAAGTTCGTTACTCAGGCGCAAAATGACCGAGTGGTCATTACGCGCCAAGGCAAGCCAGCCGCAGTGCTAGTGGGAGTGAGCAAACAAGATTGGGAATCAGTCGTTCTTCAGACCGACCCCAAGTTCTGGAAACTCATTCATGCTCGCCGGAAGCAGTCCACACGTTCGCTGAGCCAAGTCAAAGCAGGTCTCCGCCGGCGCAAGTAAATCATCCACTAAGTATACTTCCCCACCGTCGCGCGCGATCCCATTCCTGACGGAAGGCGCATCAAGAAGTTGCAGGGCTTCAAGGAGAGCCTGTACCGATTGAGAGCCGGCGACTATCGCGTGGTGTTCAAACGGTCCGGAACCCGCATCGACAGCGTCCGCATGTCGAGCAAACTGGACTTTGAGAGGGTCTGCTGACCGACCATGTGTTATTGCAAGACCTGACCCTTTCTCTTGGGCCCTACGCCAGAATTTCAAAAAGTCATTTCTGAAGTCGCCTCCGATGAGGCCAGTCGAGAAATACTCATTTGCAGAACCATTGAACTCGCAGGAGCGGAGAAAGATGCTGAACTGGTCGCATACTTCGTGCGACTCATAAATTTCCATGCGAGTAATCCAACTCCCGAACAGCAAATCCAATGGCAGCAGGCCAACCCCTTCCCACGGAAGAAGGCTGCTATTGACGATGATCAGAAAGTGTACTTCGAATGTTCATATGGTCCAGCGCCGAAGGCAGTACCACTGGGTGGTCTGCGACTGGTGATGTTTGGACCTGTAAAGCCCGATCCTCACAGTTATCCGGAGGTAACTAGATTCGGCGATGCGGGCATGTCGAACTGGTGGGCTGAGCCTGCAAGAAGTTATCATGGTGCCCATCATTGGTGTGAGCTAACCAATTACGGAGAGGACCCCATCTTACGTGTACGACTCGACTTCGGCGTGCACGTCCACGATCAAGCCGGGAAAATAGCCTATTCATTCATCCAGCCTTCAATAATTCGCAGGCTAGAAGGACGAGGCACGAGATTTCAATTTTATCTGATCAACGACAGTACAAAGAGTCTAGCAATCTCATTGCCTACTGATGTGGAATTTCAAAGATTCGGGGATTCCCAGAATCGAAGAGTCAAGTTAGCAACCCCACTCGATGGGACGATGGGACTTGTGCTACCTCCGCTGCCAATCAATCTAAGGTCTCAGGGTTAATCGGTGTCATGGGGTCCGTCTTTGCTCCTGGCCCTCCGTCGGCGAATTCTGACTAAAAGCCTACCTGCACACTATTTGCCAAAGACGGGGTCAGACATGAGTATTGACTAAACAGTCCGGAATCCGCATCGACATCGTCCGTATTCTGAGCAAGCCAGATTTTCAGAAGGCCTATTGACCGACCATGCGTGATTACAAGACTCGACCTTTTATCTCTCCGTGGCGGCTCGCTCCAATCCGCGCAGATAGCCCCACTCAACGCCGAGCGCCGGCGTGCTTCGAACGCCAGCCGGCTATTTCCTTCCTTGCGTATGCGAAAAGCTGGTCGGTGATCCGACAGTCGCATGGTACAACGTTATGAACGATGTCTTGCCGCGAACGAGTAGGGGTTCGACGATCATTAGGGTCGTCCTCGATGCAGCGCGTTGCCTCCGTGCTGCATAAGCGAAGTTTTCAGCCTCCGCTTTCGCCAAACACTCATCACTGCCATTTGTTCATGCCATCGACGAAGGTTCTCACCGAACACACCTGAATTCCCGCAAGGTCGCCCAGTGTATTCGCCGCCTTTGCAGACTTGAGTACCTTTTCGAGCCTTCGGTCTTCGGTCACGAACCACTTCACAGCAGGGCGCCATCCCTCATCTTCGGCCCTCCCATAGACACAGGACACCACCTGCTGCACATCGCCGTCCAATCGCTCCGGTAGCTTCAGCAGCCGCTCCTCCAAAGCCTTGGCCTTCGGCCAGTCCAGAAGGCCATCTGACCTTAACGTCAGGCCCTCTCTGGAATAGGTATCATCGGACTTGTTTGCAGGGTAGGTAAGCCACCGGACACGCATCGAGCTTGCTATGGCAAGCTTGTCCGTGTCCCTCTGACTGGCCGCCACTAACTTTGCAGGGTTGAGCTTTGGGTTTTCGAGCCCGATTGCCATTTCAACCAAGGTGATGCGCGACATCCATACCTCGATAGCACCGAGTATGGCGGCTCGCCGCAGGGCCGTCAATTCAGCGGCACTTGGACCATCATACATGTCTGTGTCAAGCCGGTGCATATGATCAAGGACTTGATAGTCCAAGAAAAGAATCGGCGATGGTGACGCAGACCAGGTCATCGTTGCCTTCTGGCGCATGGACTGTCTACCGTCCGCGCCATATCCCCTAGATAAAACCAACGAACAATGCCAGACGTATAGAGTTTGGATTCAAGGACAACGCGCGTGGCGAGGCCGGATTCTTCCGCAGCAATCTCTTCGCTTTGGAGAGGTTGCCCTGAACGATGACGCCTAGCAGGGTCTCCGACATCATTTTCAATTCTCGATCCTTAGCGACGAACCCCGTTGCGACATGGGCAAAATCAGCCGCGCAGTCAGCAAGGACAACTCTCAAGAGCGCCACTGTCGCCGAAGCCAGGAACGGAACAAGTTCCGCAGCTGAGCGGCTGCGAGGCGTTGTGCGGTCGGCGAGTACGAGCGCCCGACCGGCTTAGCCAAGCGCCGCAGGATGTTGAAAATGGCCAACCTTCTCAACCGCCCAACCCCGGCGCGTCAAGACGCGCCTCTCCACGGGCGCGGCCGCAGCGAGCGAGGTGGTGAGGCGTACTTCTGTTTTGTACGTCGAGCCTCCGAGCAATGCGAGAACAAAGCTGGCGGCCTTTTTCAACATCCTGCTAATTGGAGATCACCCTGGGCGCTTGGAGGCGACTGAGACAGTCCTGCCAGAATGTGGCCGGGTCCCTCTCGAAGATGTCGACCGAACCAGGCTGCAGCGTGGCCCAGGCCCCCTGGAGCATTTCAAATGCCAGTTGTCCCGGAGCCCACCCGGCAGAACCGGCAAATACCCGGAAGGTTTCGGTCGGTTTACCCTGCGTGATGATCTGTTCCAGGACCGCCGTGGTGCCTCCCACATAGACCCCGTCGAAAACCGGTCGCGCGTCCGCCGGAGGCTCTTTGACGCGGAACAGCAGGAGCAGGCGGGTTGGCTCGACCGGCCCGCCTGCAAACAGCCGGTAGCTGGTCCCCTTGAGCACGGTGACCTCTGGCAACGCCTCGGACAGGAGGACGTTCGTGGCGCGATTCAGCACGAGCCCGAGCGTTCCCTCGGGCCCGTGCTCCAGGATGAGCACGACAGTTTGATGAAAGTTCGTATCGTTCAGCATTGGGCTGGCGACGAGCAGCACGCCCTTCGCGACCGACCACGGCGAGAACTCGGTCCCCGCCACAGCCGGAATCGTCTCCAGGACGGCCAAGCATCCCGCGAGCAGGACACTCGCCATGACTTTCCGTGCACCAGCGAGACCCGAGGCGCCCGAGTATTCAGACATGGGCAGCATGGGGAAAGGCAATGAGGTATTTTAGACGAAGAACACCTTGTCAGGCACCATTTCACGGCGCACGGCAGTGCTCATGGCGACTTGCTTTTCCACGGGCTCGGGCTTAGCCTAGCCCGCATTATTCATGAGCACTTCTGCTGCAATTGTGGATTCGCCGCTGCGACAAGCCAACATGCGGCTTCGGCGGCATGTTGCCGGGCGGACTCGCCGCTCGGTCGGTCAACAGACTGTTTCAAGTCTGCCTCCCTTCCTCGCGGCTCCGTGCGCCCGTCTCGCCTGGCGACTCCGCAATTTCGCGACGAACTGTCATGAATAATGCGGGCTGGGGTCATCTATTTTTGAGGAAAGCCATGGCGAAGGTGACACAGCTCAAGATTGAGTTGGAACAGGAAGAAGATGGCCGATGGATTGGTGAAGTGCCGACGTTGCCTGGTGTGATGGCTTATGGCCAGACACGAGCTGCTGCGCTCGCCGCAGTTCAAGCCTTGGCCCTTCGCGCGATGGCCGATCGTCTCGAACACAACGAAGCGGTACCTGAGGAACTGCTGAACGTCTCCTTCATTGCGGCATGAGCCGCTGGCCTTCAACACAAGCCTCCCGGGTTCTCCCCGCACTTCTCTGCATCGGTTGGCAAATCAAACGGACGACTGGTTCCCACAAAGTCCCCCAACGGACCGGCTGGCCCGATGTCGTCTTCGCATTTCACGACCGGGACGAAATCGGGCCGCGCATGCTGGCGCGTATATCCAAGGTGACGGGGCTCATGCCGGATGATCTTTGAAGGGCGCGAAACAGCGGCGATCGAATGTTCAGCCGGTTACAAGCTACGACCCGCTGGCCGTTGTGTCAACTTGAAGAGGGGCAGTGCTGAGTTCTAAGTGCTGAGTGCTGAGGGTGAACGAACAATGCTGATAGCTGACTGCTCGTAGCCTGGCTCTCGCGAGGACGACAACGGGTCCGACACCGTTTCCTATCGCCCGATGGCCACACGAAGGAATACTTCCGCATAGGTGCCGGCTGGGGTTTCGGCCATGGGATCGGCAAACACGGCGCGCCAACGGTTCAATCCCAACACCCCGTCCCCGTAAGGGATCGTTGCCACCTGACTGCGATGTTCCGCGATGGCCAGCCTCTTTTTCTCCACATAGACATCGATGTACTCCAGGCGATCCCACCTGGCGAACGGACCCCAGACTTCATAGGCCCACACCCCTCCGCTCGGCATGAGATCCGATTCAGCGGCACTTTCCCGCACCAGCCGGCCCGCCTGGCGGTGGCCCGGATGTCGATCGAGTTCTTCGTGAAGCGTGTAGACCTCGATGGGCTTGAGGCGAGTCATGACCGCGACGAGCTTCCGCCTGACTGCCACTTCATCAACCTCGTCCGCCGCGTCCGGCTGGTCACAGAAGATGACCTCCGTTACACCCAAGACCTCTGCGGCCCGCAGGGCTTCAGTCCGCCGCACGTCAGCCATTCGTTGTTCCGTCCAGCCGAAGGGGTTCGAGGCCCGGCCGCCATCTGTCACGACAAGAGAGGTAATCTCAGCGCGCTCCTCAACCAGTTTGGCGACGGTTCCTCCCATACCGATTTCCATGTCATCGGGGTGCGCGCTGACAATGAGGATCTGGCGACTCATAGGCCGACAAGAAGGCGGCAGAGCGTATAGCTTATTGTATAAGGCGTAGGGCATGGAGCAAGTGCCGATGGCATGATGCGGTCATTCGATCATGCCGCTCCCACGCGCCATGAGCGAGGCACAGAACACGATTCCGACGACTCCTGCCAACTCCACCAGCATGACCGCGCGCACTCGTCGCACCTGAGCCTCTTCAAGGCGAGGCAGGCCGCCTGCCTTGAGCTGTTTGTTCCACGACAGAAACAGCAGGGTCGGATAGAGCGAGAGCAGCGCGACGAGGAGGAAGAGCGCCGCCTTCGCGAGGAAGAACGCATTATGAAAATAGTATGAGGCGCCCTTCTCGAAGTACAACACCCGCAGCAGGCCGGCCACCAACAAGACGCCCGCCGACATTCCGTAAGCCGCATCAACACGCTGCACCCTCCGCGCTTGCCTGAGGTCGAGAGCGGCTCCGAACAGCGCGAGTTCCGCCATCAGTGCGCCCACGAGCGTGAACGCCGCGACATGGTGAAGAAAGGCCATCACTGCTGCTGTGGTCATAGGGTCATGTCCGACGGTCAAAGCGCGCAGTGCAGGGGACTGATGCGCCAGAGGAATGGGATCAGGGGAGGCGACCGCTCACAAGTGCTATGAACGGCCGCCTTGTTTCTCAGCTTTGCTTGCGTGTGTAGGTGATCTCCATCATCTTCATTTCCTTCCCGTGCCCATGCGTCCCGTACATGTCAAAGGTCTGGGTATTGTCGTCCACAATCTTCCAGACCGCGCGATGCGTCATCTGTCCCCCGTCCGGCTCAGGGTGCGATCCTTTGAGCGTGATCGTCTTGCCGTC
>JANRMO010000063.1:0-13633 GCA_040981105.1 Nitrospiraceae bacterium | reverse complement strand
GGCCCGCAGGGCCGGGGACAGTCCGTCGGCGGCCGTACTGCTCAACGTCCTGGATCGCCTACCGGAGGTGCCTGAGGGCAGCGGGAATCCGCACAAAGCCCACCCGGAGTCAGCGGAAGGTAATCCGGTGGACCGGCATTATCTCGAACGTTCGATGGCATATATCGTGCAGGGCCAATTGGCCAGAATGGAATCCTATCTGCCCTTTCTCGCGACCACAGGCAACATTACACCCTTCATCGGGTTGCTTGGGACGGTACTGGGGATCATCGATTCATTTCGGGAAATCGGGCAGCAGGGAACGGCCAGCATCGGGGCCGTGGCCCCCGGAGTCGCTGAAGCGTTGGTGGCGACGGCGATGGGATTGTTTACAGCCATCCCCGCGGTCGTTGCCTATAATTACTTTCTGTCGCGCATTCGACGGATGGCGTTTCGCCTGGAGACCTTCAGCGTGGAGATGTTGAATTCGTTGCTTCGGCGCGCTGGGGCTAGGGGAACGGCTTCATGATGATGGAATCGCGGCATCGGCGATTCATGGCCGAGATCAACGTCATTCCGCTCGTGGACGTCGTCTTGGTGCTGTTGGTCATCTTTATGATCACCGCCCCCATGCTGTACCGCGGGATCGATATTAAGCTGCCGTCGTCGGCCAGCAATACCATCAAGCCGGAAGTGCGAATGGTGCTGACGATCGAGAAGGATCAGAAGCTGTACCTGGATAAGGACCCGATCAGCGTCGTACAGCTTGAGCGGCGACTCCGATCGGCGAAGGAGCAGAACGCCGACGTGTCCGTATTTCTGCGGGCGGATCGGGACGTGCCCTACGGCACGGTCGTCCAGGTGATGGACGGGGTGAAGAAGGCCGGCATCGAAAAAATGGGCATGGTGACGGAACCAACGACCAGTGAGCGGGTGGCCGAGGAGCCGACTAAGGTCGGAGAGCAAAAGCGCTAACACGTCATTCGGTTCAAACGGTCGGGGGCGGTTGGAAACAATGGGTCAGATGGCCGCACGGTCTCAATCGTCGTCACATTCCTTGCCGTTGGTCCTGCCTCTCACCGGAGCCAGAGGGAAAACCGAGCCTGTCACCGGACCGCTGGCTCTCTCGCTATCGCTCCATCTTGCCCTCCTGCTCGTATTTGCCTTCATGTCGTTCAAGACGGGTGAACGTCCCCTTTCTGCTGCCGTGCAAGTATCGTTGATTACCTTGCCGCCGGCTCCGAAGCCGGTCGTTCAGAAGAGTCAGCCGACTCCGGTGCAGCCTCAGCCGCGGGCCGTGACGCCGCCACCAAGCAAGCCAGAGCCGCAACCTTCGCCGACTTTGCCTCCACCCCCGCCGGCAATTCAAAAGACTCCGGCGCCGGTCCAGAAGGCTCCGGCTCCGCCCCCAAAGACCCCGGCGCCGGTTGTCGTGGCGCCGAAATTACCGACTGTGTCGCCGGCTCCCCCGCAGGCAAGGTATGAGCCGATCGCCCCTCCGCCCGCTCCGCCGGTCTCCGGGCCGAGGCGGGGAGCGGAGAATCCGTTTCGAGGGGCCTTGAAGGACGTTGACCTCCCACGAGAGGTCCCAAAGTTCGGGGAACTCAGCCCCGATCGACCGGTGGCGCCGGCACCGCAGCCAATCCCGGATGCCACACCTCAACGGGTGCCTGATCGAACGAGGACAGAGGTCAGATCGCTTCTCAGCAAGCTGAAGGTGCCGGAGACCAGAGAATTGCCCACCCTTCCTCCTCCGACTGTCGAGGAGCGCCCGCGGCCGCGAGAGCAGCGAGCATCTTTGTCCGACGAGTTTCAGCAGGAATTGGAGCGAGAACTCAAGAAAACCAAGGAACAGCCGCTGCCCAAGCCGCAGGAGAATCCGACCTTCAGCACGGCGACGGTCAAGACGGTTGATGCGCGCCCGCGAGAAGTCGTGAAGCATGAAGAGATCGAGCCCGCCCCGGTCCCGCCTGCGATGACGTCCAAGCTCGCGAGCATACGTCCGGAAATGACGATCAACGTTCCCGGTGCTGGACCAGGGTCGAACGCCTATCTTGCGAGGGTGCAACAGTTGATCAGCCAGCATTGGACGGCTCCGCCGGTTGAGATGATCGGCAAGGGATTGACCGTGGTCATTCGGTTTCGGCTGAACCGCAGCGGCGCCGTCAGCGGTGTAACGGTCGAACAATCGTCAGGAAGCGAGTACTATGATCTGGCCGGAAAACGAGCCGTGCTGAATGCGGACCCGCTGCCGCCTTTTCCCAAGGATCTATCCAGTGCCTATTTCGACGCGCATTTCAGTTTCGTGGTCGGAGACTTTACGGGGTAAATGCTCATGCGTGCTCTTTTAACTGGTGTGGCGATGATTGCGGTGATCGGGGTGGCTTCCATTTTCGAGTCACGGGCGACGGATGTCTTCTTGGAGGCGACGCGTCCTGATTTCCAGAAGATTCCGCTCGGCGTGGTGGGATTTCGAGCCAGCAACGGCTCCGAATGGCTGGGCAGCCGTATCGAGGAAGTGTTGAAGGCCGATCTTCGCCGCTCCTTGATCTTCGACGTAGTGGACTTGCCGAGCCGCGGCATCAAGGTGCGGGAGCTCAAGGGCGATGAGAAGGCGGTATTCAAGCAGGCCACCGACAACGGCATTTCGGTACTCGTCTGGGGCAAAGCGGCGGCCAAGGACGGAAGCAAGGACACCGATGCTCATATCGACGCGTATGTCTACGACGGGGGCACGGACGAGGTGATCAGCGGAAAACGATATGTCGGCGCGACCGGTGTGACCCGTCTTATCGCCCATCGCTTTGCCGACGAACTAGTGTTTCGGTACACGGGCGAGCAGGGGATCGCCCGGACGAAGATCGCCTATGTCTCGGAGCAGAAGGGCGCGCGAGAACTCTTCGTCATGGATTACGATGGCCATGATCCGAGACAGGTGACAGCCGATGGCTACCTGAACCTGATGCCTCGATGGTCGGCCGACCGCCGGTTTCTCATTTTCACCGCCTATCGAAGCCGCAACACGCAGGACATTGACATGATTGAACTCGCGACAGGCAAGCGATGGACGTTGATTTCCAAAAAGGGACTCAATATCACGCCGGCCCTGTCGCCGGATGGGAATTATTTGGCCTTTGCCTCCAGTGAAGACGGCAACTCAGAAATTTACAAACAGGATACCAGGACGAAGGCGTTTGAGCGGTTGACCACGAACCAAGCCGGCGATCTCTCCCCCACTTGGTCTCCGACCGGTCGTGAGTTGGCCTTTGTCTCCGATCGAAGCGGGGGGCCGCAAGTCTATATTATGAGCGCCGACGGCTCCAATATCCGGCGATTGACGTTCGAAGGCGACTACAATGCGGCACCGGCGTGGTCGCCGAAGGGGAATTGGATCGCCTACGTCTGCCGGACGGCGCGGCGTGAATACAAGATCTGCCTGATCAGCCCAGACGGCCAGCGACGTGAGCAGATCACGACCGGTTCCGGACTCGACGATTCGCCGTCATGGTCGCCGGATGGCCGGCATGTCGTCTTCAGTTCCATCGTTGATGGAAAAAGCCATATCTATATGGTAAATGCTGACGGAAAAGATATTGAACGCATCACCTTCGACGGCCATCACAATAGCTCTCCGACGTGGTCCCCAGCCTGAGACCGGCCGGGCGCCGAGGTTATCCCGACCGAATTGCATGATCGACTTACTTTTACCTGAGGAGTTCACCCATGAAGAGATCTTGTGCCACCATCAGTCTTATCGGAGCAGTCGGGTTGCTGTTGCTGGCAACGCCGGGGTGCTCCAAGAAATCCGTGCAGGCCAGTTCAGGTTCCAAGTCGTCGGAGGCGGCCAAGCGCGGAGGAGGTGGGCCCGGCGGGATGGGAGGATTCGGAACCGGCAGTGTCTCGGAACAGCCGATCGGACCTAGCGGGGTGCCGGACTCGGCCAGTGCGGTGCCGGACTCGTCGGGCGGAACAGGGCGAACGATCGAACCAGACTATAATTCCAACATTCCCAGCCTATCCCAGTCCGGTGGAGAAATGGGGGGCGCTCCTGGTTATCCAGCCGGAGACACGAGCCATCTGAGCGGACTCGATTCCATGAAATCGGGTGGCGCTCCGGGCGAGGAGCGACTCGGGGGCGGGCCGTTGTTGGCGAAGGTTCAGCCCTCCGAGAGTGCGGCGCGCCAAACCGAGGAATTACGGCAAGAGCAATTGGCCTCTGCGGCCGCGGGTCTACTGGACGTCTTTTTTGCCTACGATAGCTGGCAGATCAATGAGGAGGGACGGCGGGCGCTGGCAGTTGATGCGGACTGGATCAGGACGAACCCCGACAGCTTGGTCAAGATTGAGGGCCACTGCGATGAGCGCGGCACCTCGGCTTATAACCTGGTGTTGGGAGAAAAGCGGGCCAAGGCCGTCAGAAATTACCTGGTGGAGCTGGGTGTGGCGGCCAATCAATTGTCGGTCGTCTCCTACGGCAAGGAGCGGCCCTTCTGCCATGAGCATGCCGAGAGCTGCCACCAACAGAATCGGCGCGGCCATCTGGTCGTGAGGAAGAAGTAGCACCTTCCGGCTAGATCGGAACGCACCTGAATGATCCGGAGCGAGCCCATCGCAAGCTGTACGGAAGGTGTAGGGGGTGACTCATGAGTCCGATTGCGCATACGGTCTGGAAATGGAGCCTGCCGACGGCCGGCGGGTTGAGCTGTATGGTCCTCGCCGGGTGCCTCGCCCAGCAGGCCGATGTCAAAAATAACAAACTCGAGCTGCAGAAGAGCATTCGTGACAGCAAGACCGAGATGCAAAAGCTCATCAGTGATTCCAAGGCCGAGATGAAAACCGAGATGGACCGGATTGTGCGGGAAACCCGAGCGAGGTTGAACGAAGATATCAGCCAAATTCGCGAACGAGAATTGGCGACGCTCCGGGGCGACGTCGAGAAGCGGGCGCATGAAGAGGACAAGCTGCGGCGCTCGCAGGACGACATCCGCAGCGAACTGTCCCAGGCCGCAAATAAGCTGCGAAAGGAGCTAACCGAACAGTCCAATCTAGTGACGACCTCGCGGCAAGAACTCAAGATGGAGCAAGACCGGTTTAGAACCGAGATCAAGGCGGAGCAGGATCGGCTGCGGGGTGATCAAGAACGGTTCCGAAGCGATTTCAAGGAGGCGGTCACCAAGGATCTGAGCAAGTTATCCGGCGATTCCACCGCACAGGTGGCCAAATTGTCGATCCGTGTGGACGAAGTCTCCGCCCGGGTTGCGACGTCGGAGAATATGTTCAAGAAGGTCAGCGAGCGATTGGAGAAAATTAGCGAGCGTCTCGACGAGCAGCAGCGGGACATCAAGCATGCCGAAGCCAAGTCGGCCGGGCTGAACCAGAAATTGGAGGTACAGGATAAGAACGTGGCGGACCTCAAGCAGGCTCTGGGCGATTTCAAGTTGGCCCTCACCGGATTGGGCGACAAGATCGTCAGCCAAGACAAGGCCGCGACCGATCTCTCCGGATCGGTGAGTCAGCAGTCGTCGGTGCTGGCCAAGCGGATCGATGGACTGTCGGTCAAACTCGATGCCGACCTGAAGTCGATGAGTCATCACGTCAATGAGGTCAACAAGAGCACCAGCGACCATCTTGAAGAGGTGAACAAGAGCGTGAACACCGTGGCGAAGGCGCTTGAATCTGCTGGCGACAAGTTCGCGAATCGGTTGGAGGAGCAAGACCGGCGCCTGGAGGAGCTTGGCAGGTACGTGACCGGTGTTCAGGAATTCACCAAACGGGTGGAGCAGCAGGGGCCGGAATACGCCAAGGTCGTCACCCGGTTGGAGGAGCAGGATCGGCGGCTGGAAGATCTTACCAGATACCTTACGGCTGTTCAGGAGTTCAATAAGCGGGTGGAGCAGCAGCTCGCGGATCGGACAGCACATCCGATTTCTGCACCGGCGCCGGTAAACCATCCTGGGGCCTCGTCGAACAACAACGACCAGGTTTCGATTCAAGCGAAAACCACGGCTCCGCGGGTGGCGCCGCCCAGCGAGCGGCCTTCGCAGCCGGCCATGTTTTCCGGACCGACCGGGCGAGACCCTGCGAGGGAGCGGTATGAACAGTTGTTGGGACGCATGCGCGAGGGAGATCTCTCCGGTGCACAGGAAGGATTCACGGCGTTCTTATCGGACTATCCGAATTCCGATCTGTCGCCGAATGCCCGATTCTGGCTCGGCGAATCCTATTACGGCCAGAAGGATTACCGCCGCGCGATCGACTCCTATGAGCGAGTGGAACGCGATTATCCCCACAGCGAAAAGGTTCCCTCTGCGATCTTGAAAAAAGGCTATGCGCAGTTGGCCTTGCGGGATCGTGCCAAGGCGACGGCCGCGTTCCAGTACCTGCTGTCGCGCTATCCCAACAGCCAAGAAGCAGGCAAGGCCACCGAAAAGCTTGCCCAACTCAAAAAGGAGCATTGACATCGAGATGTGCCTTTCCGGATTGTCACGCCGAGCGACTGGTCAGCTAATCGTCGTCTTCATAGGGCTGCTCGTCGCGGGTTGCGCCAAGCACTCGGATTTTGTGGCTGTTCGAGAAGAACTCCGGGCGGCGGTGAAAACCCAGGACCAGGAGCAAAAACGTCTGGAGGGTCTTACACGGCGAGTCCAAACGCTGGAGGCCGTCAAGGAGAAGGATGCCGATCCGCTCCGCCAACGCCTGGACGACTTAGCGGCGCGCCTCGGCAAGCTGGAGGGTCGGATGGCGAGGTTCGAAGAAGCGCCCGGCTCCGGGGCGCCGTCCATTTCCTCGAGGGTCGAGCCGTCTCCCGCGACCGAGATGAGCAGGAGCAGCAAGCCGACGAAACCGTCCTCTCCTCCCGAGACCGGCGCCCTGTTGCCCGGAGTGCCGGGGCTCTCACCGACCTCCGCGTTCAATCTCGCCTATAATGACTATCTCAACGGGCGCTACGATATGGCGGTAATCGGCTTTCAAAAATTCGTCAAGGATTTTCCGACCGCTTCCTTGGTGCCCAACGGATACTATTGGCTCGGGGAGTCCTACTACAACTTGAAGGATTACGTGCGGGCGATGCAGGCCTATGAGCAGGTTGTCACCGAATATCCGGGCAGCGAGAAGGTGCCAGCCGCGCTTTACAAGATCGGGCTGTCCGCGTCGGAAACCGGAGATACCGGGAAGGCCAAGAAGTATTTGAAACGCGTCATCGAGGATTTTGCGGTTTCCGAAGAAGCCAAGCTTGCCAAGAACCGGCTTGCCGAGCTGCGATAATCCGCCTGCCCGGCAACGCGCTCTCCGCCGTCTCGCGCCTGTCCAGACGGCCATGTGCCACAGGATATGATCACGAGCAGCCCTCAGGCGAAAATCCGAATTCTGTCCGCCGAGGTTGTCGGCCGCATCGCCGCGGGGGAGGTCGTCGAGCGTCCGGCCGCCGTCGTCAAAGAACTCGTCGACAATAGTCTCGATGCGGGCAGCACGATGATCACCATTGAAGTGTCCGACGGCGGGCTGAGTCGAATTCGTGTGACCGACAATGGAGAGGGGATGACGCGGGAGGATGCATTGCTGGCCTTTCGGCGGCACGCCACCAGCAAGCTGCGGTCCGATCAAGATCTCGCGTCTATCCGAACGATGGGTTTTCGAGGCGAAGCCGTACCCAGCATTGCCGCCGTGTCGAAGGTCAGACTTATGACCACCCGCCGGGACGACGCCGTCGGCAGCAAGGTCGAAGTGGTTGGCGGTACAGTAACGTCGGTGGAGGATGCCGCCGCTGCTCCCGGCACTCAGATGGACGTGACCGACCTTTTCTTCAACACCCCCGCGAGAAGGAAATTTCTCAGATCAACGGCGACTGAAGTCTCGCACATTACGCAGGTGGTCCAACAAGCCAGTCTGGCCTGGCCGCAGGTGCATTTTCGGCTGACGCACAACGGGCAAGAGGTATTGCACTGCGCAGCCGTGCCGACCAGACGGGATCGCATGCTGCAGATCTATCGCGGCCAGTTCCTGGATCAGACACTGGCCGTTCGAGGGGAACGGGCCGGAATCCGCATTGAAGGGGTCACGGTCGATGCCCTGCATCTTCGCGGGACCCGTAGTCCGCAGGAGCTCTTTGTCAACCGGCGGCCGGTGAAGAATCCCACCATCCTGCACGCGATTGCCGATGCCTACGGGGCGCAGTTGGCGAAAGGACGCCATGTGCAGTTCATCTTGTTTGTGGATGTCGACCCGGCCCGTATCGACGTTAACGTCCATCCGACCAAACGTGAAGTCCGTTTCGCCGAGCAGGACGTGATTCACCAGACGGTACGCCAGGCCGTGAAGACCGCGCTGGGAGATCAGGGCGATGGCGCGCGAGCGGCTGATGCGGGAGCCGACATCGCGATTCCGATTCCCGATCGGAACTATGTCGCCCAGAGTACGGTTGGACTAGTCGCACAGACTCTTGGATTATTTCCCGCATCGGTTGCGGCTGAAACGATCGATAGAGCCGAGCGAAACATCGCCATGGAGGCCGGGTCGTCCGGGACATTTGTTTCCGCTGTGGTAGGCACCGAGTCAGCCCTTCGACCAAGCCAGGACGTTGTGGCCTTCGGCCAGGTCAGACAGACCTTCCTGGTCGCTCAACTCGGGACCGAACTCCAGGTTATCGATCAACATACCGCCCATGAACGGGTCCTCTTCCAGCGCTTGTGGAGGGCCTGGCAGGACCGCACAGTGCAAGCGCAAACCTTAGTCGCACCGTTGTCGGTAGAGACGACGGCTCAGCAATCCAGGTTGTTGCATCAGTATCTGGAGTCTTTGGAATCCTGCGGATTCCATGTCGAACCGTTCGGAGATCGATCGTTCGCCGTCCGAACGGTACCGGCGATCCTGCGTATGGGTGATGTCGCCGGAGTGGTGCAAGGCATTCTGGAGGACCTGGAGGAATGGGGGGCGACGTCCTCTTTCGACGCGCGGATGCAGGCGATGGTGGCGACGCTGGCCTGCCATTCAGCGGTCCGAGCCGGACGGTCGATGGCGCTGCCCGAGATCGCCCAACTGGTCCGAGACTGGGCGCAGGAAGGGATGGTCATGACCTGTCCGCATGGCAGGCGTGTGGCGCTCCGGCTTCCGTTCGATGATCTGAATCGTCTCTTCGGCCGAAGCTGACGTATGCGCACTCGAGAGCAGTCCTTGCAGAAAGAGGGTATCGTGCGGTTTGGAGCCCAATCCTCTGGACTTAAGCCAGTTGTGGCATTGGTGGGACCGACTGCCGTCGGGAAGTCTGCAGTGGGTCTGCGTTTGGCTCAGGCCTTGGGTACGGACGTGCTGGCGGCGGATTCCCGCCAAGTCTACCGAGGTATGGACATCGGTACCGACAAGCCGACCCCGGAGGACCGACGGACCGTTTCTCACCGGCTCATCGATCTTGTTGATCCGGACCAGCCATTTAATGTCGGATTCTACCGGCAACATGCGGCTGGCGAGATCGCTCGATTGCATCAGGCAGGCAAGGTGCCTTTAGTCGTGGGAGGAACGGGGCTGTACATCAGAGGGCTATTACGCGGACTCTGCGATGGACCTCCGGCTGATTGGACGATGCGGGCCAGGTTGGAGGCGGAGGGGCTGTCGCGGGGAACCGAGTTCTTGTACCGGAAGTTGGCAGTCGTGGACCCTCCGTCCGCCCGGCGGCTGCATCCGAACGACCACGTGAAAATCATCAGAGCGCTGGAAGTCTACGAGCGGACAGGTCGGGCACTTTCGGACATCCACGGCGCCCACCGGTTTGCCGAATCGCCCTATACCGCATTGATAGTCGGACTAGTTCGGGAGAGAAGCGAATTGTACCGGCGGATTGAAGAACGGGTCGAGAGCATGTTGGCTCGAGGGCTTCAGGAAGAAACCCAGCGGTTGCTCGATCGAGGCTACACCCCTCACCTGAGCGCCATGAGGAGCGTCGGGTACAAACAGATGGTCGGCTACCTCTTGGGCGACTACGGTTATGAGGAGGCGGTGCGCCTGATGAAGCGGGACACCCGCCGGTTCGCAAAGCGCCAGCTCACATGGTTTCGCTCGGAGCCGGACATTCACTGGGTGACAATTGCATCGCAGGAAACGATGGAACAGGTGGCCGCTCGGGTATTTGTCCTGATCCAGGATTTTCTTGCTCGACTCGCCGTGAACGGCGGGACGGCTCGATCGGAAACGGGTCTCACGTCTGTCGGAGCGGAAATGCAATGAGAGGGCGCAGCGGAACAGGCCGGGCTCGCGCCGACATTGGGATCATCGGCGGTAGCGGGCTCTATGAGATGGAGGGGCTTACACAAGTTCGGGAGGTACGGATCAAGACTCCGTTCGGCGATCCGTCCGGGCCTCTGGTCATCGGGCAGCTTGACCGCCATCGGGTTGCATTTCTGGCCAGGCATGGACAAGGTCATCGATTCAGTCCCAGCACCATCAATTACCGCGCGAATATCTACGCGCTGAAGGCGATTGGCATCTCCCAAGTTCTCTCCGTCAGCGCCGTCGGAAGCATGCGCGAGCAAATCCGGCCGGGTCACGTCGTGCTGCCCGATCAGTTTGTGGATTGGACCAAGCGACGGGTGTCCACGTTTTTCGATGCGGACGTCGTGGCCCACGTGGGGTTGGCGGAGCCGGTTTGCGGCCGGCTGGGACAGATTGTGGAACAGGCTGCTCGTTCGACGGGAGCCGTGGTGCACCGCGGCGGGTCGTATCTGTGTATCGAGGGCCCGCAGTTCTCAACCAAGGCGGAATCGCATTTGTATCGCAGTTGGAATGTCAGCGTCATCGGCATGACCAACATGCCGGAGGCCAAGTTGGCCAGGGAAGCGGAACTGTGCTATGCCACGATCGCTCTGGTGACGGACTACGATTGCTGGCACGAGACGGAGGAGGCGGTACAGGTCGAGGCCATTCTTGCCGTCCTCCGTCAAAATGTTATGCTCGCGAAACAGTTGCTGCGGGACCTGATCGGGAAAATGGAGGAGCAGGCGATCTGCGGGTGCCAACAGGCGCTGAAGGGCGCCGTCATTACCGCGCCGGAGACGATTCCGGCCGCAGCACGCAAGCGGCTGCATTTGCTGATCGGCCGCTATCTCGAAGCGAAGAAAGGACGGAGCTGAGGCATGGGGAAACTGTTGGTAGTGGGATCGGTTGCGCTGGATACTGTGGCCACGCCCTTCGGTGAAGCGAGCGATGTGTTGGGCGGGTCGGCCACGTACTTTTCGACGTCGGCCAGTTATTTCACGAGTGTGGACTTGATCGCTGTCGTCGGGGAGGATTTTCCAGATAAACATCTGGCGTTTCTGAAAAGCCGGCGGATCGATCTGGCCGGGCTGGAGCGTCGGCCCGGCCAGACGTTTCGCTGGAGGGGCCAATACAGTCATCAACTCAATGAGGCGCAGACGCTCGATACCAAGCTGAACGTGTTTGAAAGCTTTCGACCCAAGATTCCGGCCCAATATCGAACGCCGGAGGTGCTGTTTCTCGGGAATATCGATCCGGAACTGCAACTGGAAGTGCTGTCCCAGGTGACGCGACCGGCTCTGGTAGCGTGCGACACCATGAATTTCTGGATCAACGGGAAACGTGAGGCTCTGTGGAAGGTCTTGGAGCAGATCGATGTCTTGATCATCAACGACGGGGAAGCCCGAGCATTGGGCGAGCATCCGAATCTGGTCCAGGTCGCGAAAAAGATCCTGAGTCGAGGACCGAAACATCTCGTCATCAAACGGGGCGAATATGGCGTACTGATGTTCGATGGACGCGGGTACTTCGGCGCGCCGGCCTATCCGCTGGAGCAGGTGCTCGACCCGACAGGAGCGGGCGACACCTTCGCTGGGGGGTTTCTCGGGTACCTGGCGGCAACCGGAAACCGGTCGCCCCAAGCATTTCGCCAGGCGACGATCTTCGGCAGCGTCATGGCCTCCTTTACAGTAGAGGCCTTTAGCCTTGACCGTTTGCGAGTCCTGGATTACAAAGAGATTGAAGCGAGATTCAAAGAATTCAAACGGCTCACGCATTTCGAGGACCTTCCCACATGAGCAGGGGCCTTTCCTGTATGATGAAGTCGTGGGTTGTGCGGTCTGTTTCTCCGGGTCTGGTTGTCGTGTCGCTGCTCACTGCTTGTGCCGCGTCCGAGGAACAGGTCAAGAAATCAGCAGGGTATTACCAAGAGGGCTTGGCCAATTTGACGACCGACCGCCAACGGGCGTTCGTGTCGTTTCAGAAGGCGATCCAACTCAATCCTCAGAACAAAGACGCCCATTACGGTCTGGGCCATATCTATGCTCAGCAGGGACGGTTTGCCGATGCGGAAGCAGAGTTCCGACAGGTGCTCCTCATCGATCCCGAACATTCAGAGACGCTGACCTATCTCGGTCAGGTACAGGCAAGCCAGGGGCGTTGGGATGAAGCCATCCAAAGTTACAAGAAGGCCTTGGCCAACCCTTTGTATGCGACACCCGATCTGGCCCGATTCCACTTGGGGCGGGCGTTGGTGCATCAAGGAGACATGAAGGCGGCGGCCGCAGCCTTCGAGGATGCGTTGCAGGTCAATCCGCCCAGCATTCCGCCTGCCAGGGTGAACCTCGAACTTGCGCAGGCTTATTACAAGATGGGACATGAACAGAAGGCAAAGGACGCCCTGGTCCGCGTGTCAAGTCTGGATAAGGGCGGAGAGTATGGTCAGGCTGCGGAACAACTTCTCCAACGAATGAAATAATATGAGCAGAATGTTGCAACAGCTCCTCAGTCGGATGTCCGCCTTGAGGGGGATCGCGGCGCTCAGACCTTCGATGATGAGGCTCAGCGGCATGAGGAAGCGCCACAGCGACCATGAGGCCTCTTCACGTCTGTGCTCGCTGTGGCTGCTTCTGTGGAGCGGCGCGTCTCGGCGCGCGGGCGTTTGGCGAGTAAGATGCCTCACCTTTTTGGACATCATACAGCGACTCTTGACTCAACACCGAGTCTCCTTCATGCCTGTATTTCGCGGGACTAACCATAGTGTTCCAACAGTCTGTCAAGGGTAAGGGGCGGCATGGATTCTATCGGCGATTTCTTTCGACAGGTGCGGGAGACCAAGGGCTTGACGGTCGATGAAGTGGCTTCCAAGACGAGGATCCGTGCCGACTTCGTGCGTGCGATCGAAGAGGGAAATTATGCCAGACTTCCGGATCAAGTGTTCGCGCGAGGATTTGTCCGATCCTACGCTCGGTCGTTGGGATTGGACGAGGAGGATGCCCTGCAACGGTTCGTTCAGTCGGCGGGGTCCTATTATGATCGGCAAAACGAACGCGAGCGGCTGAAGTTAAAGCAGGAGGAAGAGGACCGGCGGCGTCGCGCGAGCCGCAAGGCGGTCGGCGTCGCCATTGCGGTTGCCGTGGCCTCGTTGGTGGTGTTGCTGACCCGACAGCAATCCGGGCAACTGATCAAACGGACCGCTGCGGAGTTCACCGTCGGGACGAGCGGCAGCGCCCGGTCGATGTCTGCAAATAGGGAGACCAAGTCCGTCTCACCTGGATCAGTCGAGGAGGCACGGACGTCCGCCAAGGATGCGTCCGATCCGCCGCCGGATGGAAACGAGACGCCACCGATTGCCGCGCCGACACCCTCCCGTTCATCGGTCCCACCGCTCGCGATGGCATCGGAGTCGGTC
>JANRMO010000062.1:0-13676 GCA_040981105.1 Nitrospiraceae bacterium | reverse complement strand
AACTCACCATCCGAGCGACGCTCACGGCCGGATTCCAACGGACCCAGCGGACCTCGACCAATATCGACAGGAACTTCCAAGATTCGATTTTTTCGGTTGGCGTGCTGTATCAATTCTAGACGTCCATGCGAATCGAGGATCTGACCTGCCGCTGTGGCATAGAGCAACAGAGAGGCCAGGCCGTCTGTTGCGTTTGTCTTCAAGTGCGTGGCGACTGAAGGCGTATTTCCTCAAGAATCTGCCCTGTCACGTCACATCCGGCAGGGAACGGGGCCCTCACGCATGGCATACCTATCGCAAGGAGGTTGATTGTGCCGGGCCCAATCGAGTGTCCGCCTTGTGCCATGCGTCAACGACAAGATGGAAGGCGGAGGTGAAAGAGCACACAAGGTGCGCCTCGGAGCGAACTGGAGGCGATATGAATCTCACGGTCAGCTATCGCGGAGGCACGAAGTTCCACATTCACAGCAATGCACACATGGTCGTGACCGACCAACCGCGCGATGACGGCGGCACCGATGCCGGAATGAGCCCGGTGGAGCTATTCATCGGATCGCTCGCCAGTTGCGTCGCCTATTTTGTTGCGCGGTATTGCGCCCGTCACAATCTCGAGTCCGAAGGGTTGGTGTTGGACGTGGAGTATGAGATGGCCGAACAGCCGCATCGAGTCGGAAACGTGGCCGTGCGAATCCATGTGCCGACTTCCATGAATCCTTCTCAGGAAGAGAGACTCTTACGAGTGGCCCAGGCCTGTACCGTGCACCAATCTCTGGTCATTCCGCCCACGACGAGTATCAGTCTGGTCGCAAAGGATCGCACGGCCGCGTAAAGCGGCCTGGTCGCCGACAGACACAATAGAGGAGCAACCGAATCCACAAAGGGAGGACGAGCGTGATGGATGACGTATCGAGCGGAAGGCGGCGAATGCACCTTTGGCTGATCATGGGGGCGGTCTTCGTCGTGACCTTGTTGAGCGTCGCGACCAGGTCCTTGATGGCGGACGATCGGGCACGGATGGAAACGATGCTCAAGACCACTTGCTCCGCCTGCCATCGCCTGGACGGCGAGCCGGTCTCCCGACTCGAGAAGAAAGCTCCCGATCTCATAGGGATCGGCAGCAAATTCAAACATGAATGGCTTGTCGGATGGCTGGCGGGGAAAGAGGCGCCGGTCTACACGTCCGGCTACCGATGGGATCAACCGGACGTCCGCCAACCGCATATGGCGTTGCCTCAGGCTGAAGCGGAAGCGATGGCGGCGTATCTTGAGACCCACATGACCGATCCCAAGATCAAGCCTGGCGCCATCGACATGGCCACGTTCAGCAAACAGGAGGCCTCATTCGGAGAGGCCATTTTCAAAGAGCACGCCTGTATCGGCTGTCATCAGATTCAGGAGGGGGGAAAGACGGTCGGTGGCCCGCAAAGTACGTCATTGGTGAACGCGGGAAGACGGCTCAAGGCCGACTGGATATATCGGTTTAATTCCAATCCTCCGGACTATGTGCCGCACAGCGGGGAATTTGTCGGAGATGTCAGCGAACTGGGGTTGCGGTATGTGACCGGCTTCATCGCTACCAGGGGATGGGATGATTTCCGATATTACGAACCGTGGACAAGTGAACCGTTCAGTCGCCCGAGCGTGGATCGCGGGAGGGTGATTTACAAGGAGTATTGTGCTCAATGTCACGGAGCCTCCGGAAAGGGCGACGGGGCGGCCGCGCCGGGATTGAATCCCAAGCCGGCGATCCATGCCAATATGGCGTTCGACAAGCTGCCGATGGACTATCTTTACAATGTGATTTATTACGGCGGTCGCAGCGTGGGGAAAGCCTCGACGATGCCCTACTGGGGGTTGACGATCGGACAGCAGGGCGTGGCCGATGTCATGGCCTACCTGCGCGGGACCTTCAAGGGCGGGGAAGCGGTCGCTCAAGCGTCGGCAGGCGGTGGCGCCTTTGGCGTCTGTCCTCAGCCGCGCAGCACACAACAGGCGCCCGAGCAGTTCCTAACAATGGCCAACCCGCTGCCGGCCTCGCCAGAGACGATCATGGCCGGGAAGCGACTGTATCAAGAAACCGCGAAGCCGATCGCCTGTATGAATTGCCACGGCGCAAATGGGGATGGAGCGGGCGCCATGGGCCTGGCCTTCCAGCCGCCTCCGCGTAACTTTACCTGTGGCCAAACGATGAAGAACCTGTCCGACGGACAGTTGTTCTGGGTGATCAAGAACGGGTCGCCCGGGACCGGCATGATGGCCTTCGGCAATCTGTCGGACGACGAGGTCTGGCCGTTGATCCACTACATTCGTTCGCTGGCCAAGCCTTGAACGGAACAGGAGACGGGACCATGTCACGGCGCTCCATTTCCCGCCGGCACATCTTGCAACTGGCCGCATCCGCCGCTTTGGTGGCGGCCGTACGGCCCCAGCATCTGCTCGACCAAGCCTGGGCGGACGTGGATTCGACTGAGGATGTCGAGGCTCCGTCCGGCCGAGAGCTGCTGCGCACGAAAGTGAGTCGGCCGTACGATGCGGAGACCGATGTTGCCGCTTTCCGGGAGTGGCTCACGCCTACAAAATCCTTCTTCGTCCGCAGCCATTTCGGACCTCCACCTGAGGACGCGGTCGATCCGGCAGGCTGGCGCTTGACGGTGACCGGTCTCGTCGATCGGCCGCTGACCTTGAGCCCCGCCGATTTGAAGCGGTTCGAAGAAGTCACGATCACGGCGGTGCTGCAATGCAGCGGGAACGGGCGGGTCTTCCATCGACCGCGGGCTCCCGGAGTGCAGTGGGAAAGAGGGGCGGTTGGAAATGCACAGTGGACCGGCGTGCGCCTCACGGATGTGCTGCGACAGGCGGGAGTTCAACCAACGCGCGCCCGGCATGTCCAGTTGGAGGGCGCCGACCGGCCTGTGTCCGACAAGACACCGCAATTCATCCGCAGCATTCCGTTGGCGAAGGCATTGCATCCGGACACGTTGCTTGTGTACCGCATGAACGGGGAGCCGTTGCCTCTGTTGCACGGAGGTCCGCTGCGGTTGATCGCCCCGGGCTGGATGGCCGATGCCTGTACCAAGTGGCTCACGACCGTCACGCTTCAAGCGCGAGAGGCGGAAGGCTACTATATGCAAACCGCCTATCGGCACCCGATGAAGGCGGTGGATCCCGGCGCCACGGTGCCGCGCGAGCAGATGCGCCCGATTGAAGCCATGGTCGTGAAGTCCCTGATCGTCAGTCCGTCAGAAGGAGCGACGATTTCGACCGACTCGGTTCTCGTGCAGGGGGTGGCATGGACCGGCGAAGGGCGTATCACGCGAGTTGAGGTTTCGACGGACGGGGGTGCAAGTTGGTCGCCGGCCCGCTTACTGGGAGAGGATATACCCTATGCTTGGCGATGCTGGGACTATCGATGGGAGCGAAAACCCGGCGAGAGTGGCGTGATTCTGTCACGTGCGACCGATAGCCAAGGCCATGTGCAGCCGGAACGGTCGCCATGGAATCCCGGAGGATTTTTGTGGAACGGATGGGACCGCGTCACCGTGTCAATCGTCGGTTAGCGCGGGCGAGACGCGGGGTGTTCCTACGGACGGCCCTGCGCATGAGTGCCGTGTGCATGGTATCCATGCTCGCGTTGTATTTCGGACTCTCGGCGGGGGGTGCGGAAGAGCCGTTCGTCACGACGGCGGGGACGCGCCAGGCCGAAGGACTCCTTATCGCTCGCTGTGCCGTCTGTCACAGCACGGATTTGGTCGTGCAGCAGCGACTCGCCCGCCCGACTTGGGAAGCGACCGTCGCCAAGATGCGGCATTGGGGCGCGGACCTCACGGATGGAGAGGCGGAGCGGCTCGTGGATTATCTCGCGGTTCGCTACCATGCGACGGTTCCTGATCATGTGGCGGATGAGCAGCACGAGGCAACTCCCTTTCGCTTCGACGAGGAGAGTCAGGTGACGGCTGTACATTCGCTGGGCGACGCCAAGCGAGGGGCAGGCCTGTTCTCGGTCAATTGTCAGGCCTGTCACGGCGCCAAAGCCATCGGCGGCGCCGGTCCCAAGCTTGCCGGCAATCCCATTGTGAACGAGGACGAGCGGTTTTGGGACACAGTGGTGCATGGGCGCGGAGCGATGCCGGCTTGGGGCACGGCCCTCAAGTCTCAGGAGATCGCGGATATCCAGGCCTGGCTCCGCTCGTTGGAGTGATGCGCCTGGTCACACAAACGAAGAAAGGGGACCATGAGATGGCCACGTTCATTATTTCCGGCAGCCGAGGCACCGACGATCCCACCATGGCGACCTTGCCGTTCATGGCGGCCAAGACCGCGAAGGAACAGGGACACGATGTGATCCTGTGGCTCTGGAACGAAGCGGTCACGCTCGGACGAAAGGGCACGGCCGATCATGTGACGGGGGTGAATCTGACGCCGTTAAAGGATCTTCTAGGCGCGATTCAAGCGGCCAACGTGCCAATCTGGGTCTGCGGGGCCTGTGCGGTGGCCCGGCAGATCGGGCAAGGAGATTTGGCAGCGGGCGCCACGATCAAAGGCATGCCGGACTATATCAAGGCCGTCGCCGAGCGGGACCGAATCGTGGCATTCTAACGCGTTCTCGTTCGAGCAGGTTCCTGTCGCGATCGGCCATGCGCGGCCTGTGCAGGACACGGACCCACAGACGAATGGAGAAGCCAAGGTCTGCGTCATCACTCGTCGCATTTTGCACCAGGTCTCTCGTCTGACCTGTGGAGTTTCTCGCCACGAGCCGTTGCTAGCCGTCATAGCCTCCCTCCTAACTCACCGATCCTCCGCACCTCGTTTCGGTCGTCGACCTGAGACCCAAGTGGCACGATCTTGGCACCTCGCGAAGACGGATGAGTGTGGCGTTTCGATCATGGCATGTTCACGCAACGCGAAGCGAGAACGAATCCTCAGCGAGAACAGCCGCTCTAGGATGAAGGGAGACAGGAATCGGCAAAGGTCGGTGAGCCGAGCCATCCGCTCATCGGTTTCATCAACGGACTACAGCAGAAGGAGGGCACGATGTCGACAGAAATACGGCCAGGTGTACCGGTTGGAGGATTCAAGACGGTTGGACAGATTCACGCTACGAATGATCTGGTCATCAATCACAAACAGAATGCGCTCGCCGTCGCGGTGGAACTGTTGACGGATCACATTCCCGGTGCGCCGGTGGTGAACGAAAAACATGAGTTCATCGGCTTCGTCAGCGAGTTCGATATTCTGCGGGCGCTGGAGGCGGGCAAGGATTTGGGCAAGCTCACGGCCGAAGACGTGATGGTGAAAGATCGTATCGCCGTGACGGACGATACAACGGTCGAGCAGGCGGTAAGGATCATGGAGGAAAAGCGCCTGCTCAACCTGCCGGTGAAAAAGGACGGCAAGGTCGCCTATTCGGTGACCAGACACGACCTCCTGCGGGCCTGGATCGGACTGGGCGTGTCGTTTGAGTAAGTGGAATCGACCTTCGGCGGCTCACGGAGTGTCACGCCTCAGGTGAGGTCGTCGCGGGCTTTGCATTGGGTGAATGAGAAGAGGGGTTGGCGTATGAAGAAGGCCCTGTGGCTTTCGGTCGGACTGGCCGGTTGCTTGGCGTTGCCGCTCTGGGCGGCGGAACAGCATGAGAGGCAGGGGATGCGAGGTATGGAGGGCATGATGCAGCCGCGTGTGCCGGCGGATAAACTCGCGGAGGCTCGCGCTCTCGCGAGCCCGCTTTCCGACTCGGCCGAGGTAGTCGAGAGGGGGAAGGCCTTGTATGAAGGCAAGGGGACCTGCTTCACCTGTCACGGCCTGTCCGGACGGGGAGATGGCCCGGCTGGGGCGACACTCAATCCGTCTCCGCGCAATTTCCATCATCGCGGGTTTTGGCGGCACCGCACCGAGGGAGAGATCTTCTGGGTGATTAAGAACGGCTCGCCCGGTACCGGCATGATCCCGTTCGGGGGCGCCCTCACCGACGATGAGATTTGGGGTCTCATCCAATATCTGCGAACCTTCTCCGGTAACGATGGGCCGCGCCGCGGGATGGGACCGTCGGAGCGGATGGGCCACAGCGGGCCGCGCGGAAGTATGGGATCCGGTGCCGGAGGAGGACCCGTCGCACCAGGCGGGGAATGCTGTCCACCGTGACGCGCAAGGAGCTGCCATTGGTGCGCGTTCAGGAAGGAGTGCCTTCATGAAGAGGCGCAGCGTGATCGTGCTTGGGGTTCTGCTGCTGGTCTCGACTGGGTCGTGGTTGCTGGCACAGGAAATACGGGGCAATCCGAAAAATGGGCAGGCCGTGTACGAGAAACATTGTCTGCGTTGTCACGGAGCTTCGGGAGACGGCCTTGGGCCGGATGCGACCGATCTGATCGTGCTGCCGGCGAATTTTCAATCGGCCAAATCCAGAGCCAAGACCGATTTCGAGTTGCTCATCGCCATTTCCAACGGCGTGCTGTTCAGTCCGATGCATGGATGGAGAGGGCGATTGAACGAGACGGAGATGATGGATGTGATCGCGTACATCCGGATGCTCGCGCCGTTTCTGGCCGTTTCGCAGACGGCTCCGGTCGGTGCCGATGCGCTGATCGTTCAGGACGATCGAACGTAGATGGCCTTCATATCGTCGGTTCCCTTGTCGGTTGAGGAGAGCGTGCTTATTCGTTTGCCGTTTGCAGGAGCGCCTTCTCTGTCGAGTCGGATGAAGAGAAGATCATTGTGCCTTGTTACGGTCTTGATGGCTCGCGACAGGGCTTGAGCGGCATCGATCTCAACCATGGAATGCCTCTGCGATTGGTTCTTGCCGCAATGGGTCTGACGCGAAGAGGCTCGGCTCTGAAGAGGGTTCGTCGCGTTGCACCCGTCGCATCGTGAGGAGAAGAGCGAAGGGCATCCCCACGATGGACGTCCCGGAAGATCGAATGCGGAACAATCGGAGGGTGGCGGGGGAGACGACGGTCATGGTGACGATCTGCAATGGCTTCTGAGATCGCTCGTGATCGCTGCTGAACCGGCTGTAGCGGATACTCAACAGGTTACTCGGCAGCCTGCCGGCCCGTCTCATTCATGAAGCGTCGTGGTAAAACTGTGGGCGAGGAAGGACATCGCTCCTGGTGCGAGGGACGAGGTTTGCGATGAGAGGAAGGAGCCGGTCGGTAGGGGTGGCGCAGTTCCTCGGACTTGCGCTCGGCGTCGGCCTTGTCGGCATGAGCGTCACCATCGGCGCGATTGGCATATCGGGCTTGCCGGCGATGGCTGTCGGCGGATCAGCCAACGATGTGCAGAAGGGTGGCGAAGAGGCGGGAAGGGAAGACTCGGCCGAGCCGCCATTCAATCCCCACGGCAACTTGGTGTTCCGCGCGACCGGTGCCACGTCCTGTCGCGAGTGTCACGTCGCCGGCCGATCGATATCTGGGGCATGGCCTGTGCTGGATAACGATCGAGTGCGATCCCTGGTGGCCAAAGGAAAGGGCGCGCACGCAGGGAGATTTGCCGACTGTTTTCGATGCCATTCCGGTGGCAGACTGCCAAGCGATCAGCCATGAACGAGGATGACGACGAGAGGCGAGCAGAGAAGGATTGTACAGGCACCGGAGCGACGACCGCGCATCCGAACCGGATGTCCCTGGGGCAGTTCCGATCCGTGCTCCTTGCTGCGTGGCTGGTCCTCGGGGTCGGCGGCTGCGGCGACGGACTCAAGGACGTCAGGCAGTACGAGCGAGGCGAACCAGCTCAAACCCTGGCGGTGATCCCCGATAGCCGGCAGGCCATCCGCCTCTCGTCCGCCGCGGAAATCGAGCATCAGGGAGCGATGGTTCAGCACCTGCAGACGATGGAAGGCATCGTCGAGGCGCTGGCGGCGGGGGATTTCCTGATGGCCCAGATGCGAGCGGAAGCCCATCCAAGTTTCTTCGCGCGTCGCATGGCCCTCGTCCGACAACGAATGGAGACCTATCCGCCGGGCTTTCAAGACCTGGCTGCCGCGCATCAGGCGGCGGCCGACGAGTTGGCCCGCGCCATTCCCTCCCGCGATCTCGTTCAGATTCTTCCTAAGCTGAGCGCGCTGTTGAAGGCCTGCTCGGCCTGTCATCTGGCGTTTCGCTTGGACCGAAGCGACCGCGGAGGGTGACTCCATGACAATGGCGCTCACGCTCGCAGGGGAGCATCCCATCGGAAGCCGCAATGGAAACGAGGGGACCGCAAGGCTTCACCGATAGCCTCTGCTCACGAAATCTGTGAGGCCACGATGCGGAAGGCCGCCGATCGTTCCGATGAAGGGACCACATGAATTCGATTACGTCGCGGGCCAGGCTGGTGGCGCTGGCTGCGACCTTCGTCGTCGGAGCGGCTTTCGGCGTTGAATTGCTGCTCAGCCTCGACGAGGAAGTGGAGTTCGGCCACAGCCGCCGTGGCCATGTCCTCGGTTGGGTTGGGTTGCTCATTCTTCTGCTGGTCTTCGTCTATCCCCTGAAAAAACGATACGCTCCGGAGGCCCCGAGGCGGGGCTGGATTCAGCCTTGGTTTCGGGTCCATCTGATTGCCGGCATTCTTGGGCCTGTCCTGATCCTGATTCATGCCGGGTCGCACTTTCACGCGCTCGTTCCGGTTCTTGCGTTGGTTGCGATGGCTCTGGTGACTCTGAGCGGCGTTGTCGGCCAAACGCTGCATTCGCTGGCGGTGCGGCAGATGAATCAACAATGGCACGAGCTTCAGAAGCAGGACCTGGCAGAAGGCGAAATTCAGGAGCGAATGGCGGAACGGACGGCGCAAGAGGAGGCCTTTCGATTATGGCAGCTCCTCCATGCGCCCGTGACCATTCCGTTTGTCGCGCTGACGCTTCTCCATATCATCGGGGCGCTCTTTTTCGGCGGATGGTGACGCCCGATGCGGTCTGTGCCGCTGCCGACCTCGGTGATGCCGATTGTTTTCATCGGGACCCTGTTGTTGCTGGTCTGGCTCGGGTGGGAGTCCTATCGCAACCCGGAACCCTGGTGGGCGCCCGGCGACCTGAGCCGGGCTCATGCGGAGGTCGGATCGTGTCTCCAATGCCATCAACCATTCAAAGGCGTCACGAGCCGAAACTGTGTCGCCTGTCACGGTGAGACACAGTTTGCCAAGACCGCATCACGGGCTGTCGCTGCGGCTCATACGAAGATTCTGCGCGCAAAGGAGAGCTGCCTATCCTGTCACACTGAGCACCGGGGCCTATCGGGTTCCATCACGATCGGTGCGTTGCAGAATCCCCATGGCGAGTTCGTCTTTCGCGTCACCGGTGCGCGGACCTGCAGCACCTGCCATGTCGTTTCGCCGGAAGGCGGCCCGCCGAGCATGCGTGACAATCCGACGGTCCGGCGGCTCTTGGATCAAGGCAAGGGCGCGCATCGACGGGGCCGGATGGCCGACTGCCTCAGGTGTCATGCAGGAAGCGTGATGGAAGCTGGTTAGGACGAGTGATGAAAATCCGCTCATTCGGACGTGTCGAGTCGAAGCGGCCCCTCGATCACCAACTCCCGTTGAACGCCCCGATCCAATTTGAGAGCGGATCTGCGTTCTTCGGACTGTTCGAAGAACGCCCTCTGAGTATGACATGGCGAACCGAGCCGACAGGTGGAGGAGGAGACAGCTCAATGGCAGCCTCAACAAAGACGATCCAGATCCGCTCACATCTCCTGCTCCACCTCTGACGCGCGTTGGCTGTTATCCAGTTATCCAGAAGTCGGTCCGAACAATCCGAGCCGTCTGATCCTCCCCACGCGCACCCGTCCGGTTAGTGTCGTGATACGGGACCGATTACGGGTGGACTGTCGCTTCGGGCGATCCGAACGGAGGATAGTCCAGCGACCCCTTCACATCGGCGATCCTCTCCTTCGGGAAATTCGGAAAATACAGCGCTCGTTGCGCTTTCCAGTCCTCAACCTGGGTCTCGACGGCTCGCGTCCGTTCCTCATCAAGGGTAGGCCCGGGCAGTTGATATTCAATCGCCGCAGGAACGGCAAACCCGGTTCCCGCTTCCGTCACCAGGTCCATGATGCGAAAGTTCAGATCTTCCGCAACCTCCAGCGATTCCTTGTAATCGGCGGCGCCGATATAGGCGAAGACCTGCACATCGAGCGACGCCTCCCCAAACTCCCGGAATCGCACATGCAATGGGTCTTCAAGGACCTTCGGATGGGCATACAGCATCTTCCGGAGTTCGAGAATAATGTACCGGAGCTGGCCCGACGTAGTTTCGTATCGCAGCTTGAGCAGGGCGTGAAACCAGAAGCGCTCCCGGGAAGAAAGATTGTCGATGGGCATGCCCACCAGTTTGGCATTGGCGATGCTGATGACCGACCGTTCGCGGGTCCGAATCCGCGTGTGGCCCAGCCCGATCTCCTCCACAAACCCCATTTTATCGCCGAATCGGCAGAGGTCGCCGATCTTGATCGGTCTGGACATGAACAGCGTCACGGCGCCGATCATGTTCTCGATGTTCTTTTGAGAGGCCATCGCCACGGCAATCCCTCCGATGCCGAACTCGACCAGCAGCGCCATCACCCGGTACCCGATGTTGTCCAGCCAGAGAGCCAGCACGCCGGCCAGAGCCAAGACCTTGACCACCTTGGCGACAGGCACCAGCGACTCGCGCACTCTACTGAAACCTTTCTGTTCCAAGTTCACGCCGACTCGTTGCAGAACCCAATCCACCAGTCGCACGAGGAACCATGCCAGGGCGATGACCTGGACCGGTCGAGCCTGTTCGATTGCCCGCACCGCCACGGAGGGGCCCACCATGGCGCCGGTCGCCCTGATCAGCAGGGTCCAGAGGAGGAGGGTCAACGGTCCTGAGAAGAACCGCACGAGCGTCTCGCCGAGTTCGGCATGGAGGCGGCGCACTACGTAGAGGACCGATCGACTGATCACCGCGGCCACCGGATACAGCGCGAGGCCGAGAACGATGAACAACGCCCACCACCACAGGTGGATGCCCAGCACGGATACGTCGAACAACCACGTAGGGAGGATGCGCTCGATCGCCCCGTAGCCGAACTCGCGGTAGAGATCCGGAATGTCCGCGACCGTGGCGCCGGATATCTTCCAAATGTCTATCCCGTCTCCGCGCGTCACCCGCTGGATCAAGATCTCATAGGTCGTGCCTCCTTCAGTGGAGATTCGACCCACACGATCGCGCGCCACGGGAAGACCGTCCTCAAGATCGCCTTCCGGGCTGGTGCCGAGAAGATCGAGATCGATCCACAGAACACGATCGAGCACGATGCGCAACTGGCGCGCCAATTCTTCTCCCTCCTCGTGCTCCATCTCCACCGGCAGGTTCCTGAGGTCGAGATACTCAACGGCCTGCGCATAGTTTCGATTTCTGGCCGCAGTGAGAAATCCGCGCATGCTCGACTGCGGCACCCCGCGGCCTCATGGGTCGTCGGGAGCGACGATTTTCGCCGGTTTTGGCTCGGCCGCTTTGGCCGGCTCTCCCTTGGGTTTCGTTCCGATCAACTCTCGAAGGGTCGGCGCCGATTTACCGGTCTCCGTCAAGGCCGGCGGGGTCCACCACACGATCGAGAGTCCCGTAACGAGGACCGGCAGCAAAGCAAGCCGCCACCGTCGGCGCGCAAGATGATTGTCTAGCAGACCGGGGAAAACGCGATTGGTGAGCTTCGACAGGTCTCGGCACGATCGGAAAACACCAGTATATTCAATGATTGCTCCGTTCGTCCGGAGGCTCTCGAAGGATGAACGGCGGGATTTTCCGCAGCCTGCTTGAGCCATCTGACGTCGGGCCACTGCCGGAATCGGTGAAACCATGCTTCGTGACCAATGCGTCGGGAAAGGATTGAGAGAGTGCCGGGCAATGGGGCATTGTGGCTCGGGGAGGCGCAGAACAATGCGCTGAGGGAGAGGTCTCAGCTTGGCCCGAGAGCGCCACAACATCGGGCGCCGCCTGCTGGCCACACGGGCCACAGCGGCGCCCTTGATCCGAAGAGCCGTCAGCGCTCGTAGACGGACGGTGGCGACAGGGTCGCTCTCCAAGTCGAGGTCGTTCCCACGGCGTCCAGATGCTTCTCGATCCATTCCCCTGCGATCCGCCGTCCGATGGCATGGAGATGCCGCAGGAAGCGCAATTCGTTGTTGAGTTTGCTCGAGGCACCGAACTCGTGGAGTTCTTCGGCGTGGATCTCGCGCAGTCGGGGGTGCCGGTCCTTCAAGGGATGACCATCCTGATCCCTCCCGGGCAGCGCGAGGACGTATTTCACGGCTTCCAGTTCCAAGAATAATGCGGTGCTGAAGCTGATCTCCGTGGTCCGGTCGATGATCTCGCTGGCCGTCCAAGGAATCTCGGGTCGAATCAACGGATTAATGCCGATGATGATGAGATCATCGACCGGAGTCTCGCGAAAGAGGGGAGCGATCGCGGGGTTTCCCGAATAGCCGCCGTCCCAGTAGGCTTGACCGTCGATTTCGACCGCCTGAAACAGGTGCGGCAGACATGCGGAGGCCAAGACCGCATCCACGGACAGTTCGGCATTACCGAACACTTTTCGCCTTCCTGTCCGGACGTTGGTCGCGCACAGGAACACGCGAGCGGCATCGCTGCGCCGGAGCCGTTCAAAATCGATCGTCTCGGCGAGCAGGTCACGAACCGGATGATAGTTGAACGGGTTGAGTTTATACGGCGACCACATCCGAGACATCAAATCAAAAAACAGATAGACCGGTGAGGAGTCGAAGCTGAACCGGTTCCCTATGCCGAACGGAGTGCAGAATGTGGCAAGCCCGGGCATGCGGCCGACCGCCTCCCACATCGCGGTCAGCGCGGCTTTGGCGCCTTTCTTGCCGTCCCGAGACAGACCGTCGGCAAGGGCGACGGTGTTCATGGCACCGGCGCTGGTTCCGCTGATTCCGACAATCTCAAGATCTTCTTCAAACAAGCGATCGAGTGCGCCTCACGTAAAGGCGCCATGCGAGCCGCCTCCTTGAAGCGCTAAGTTGACTTTGCGTGTCGGCATGGACAATCCCTCCTCCTGTCCATTGAAGCGTTCCTACAACGGTATCGGTTCGCACGAACCGAGATGGAACGTTTCTTCTATCACTCGGAACGAACCGATTGATACATCTGTGAACACCGTCAACGTCCGCGCGGTCGATCCTTACTGGGGAGATTCTTCGTCAGGTTCCGGCTCGACTGGTCGGAAACAAATCGAAGGTAGAGGGCCACCGCCTGTTCATCGGTTCTGAGCTCATCATGTGTCAATCCGGGCAGTTGCCGGTTGTCCGCCCCATCGAGAGTCGGACTGTCCGCATCCCCGACAGGCCAGCCGAAGAGCCACGAGCGATAGAAGATATCGGCTCCTGTTCCATCGTAGATCGTCATGTATCGCGCGGGACCAGGGGTTTCGCGTTCGCCTCCAAGACCGTTCAATCTCCTCAACCAGTCGGAACCGGGGACCAGTTCGTCGCATCCCACGAAGTCGCTCCACCCGATGAGCCAGATCAACCAGAGGCGTCGGCAGACCGTGGTTCCATGATTGGGGCCGGCGATGGCGACCACATGATCGACGTGAGACAAGAGATCCTGATGCTCGGTCAGCACGCTGCGGATGATCATCACTCCCAGCGAATGGCCGATCAGGTCCACCTTGGCGGCGCCGGTATAGGCCAGCACAGCCTTGATGAAGGCGGCCAAGTCGGAG
>JANRMO010000061.1:0-13915 GCA_040981105.1 Nitrospiraceae bacterium | reverse complement strand
GCATATACAGCGGAAGGCTGGACTCAACGCGGTGCTGCCAATCGACGGTGAATCCGAGAAAGTCGATGTAGAACTCCTTCGCTTTGGCTTCGTCGAAGATGCGCAGAATCGGGATGGTCTTTCCGAAACCCATAGGTTGTTTCTCCTCCCGCATCTGATGCTCAGCATCCAGCGAGGCAGATCGGTAATGGTGTGAACGGCGCCGCCAGCCGTGGATACTCAAAATGCTCCCATTCTGCTTTAGAAGTAGGCTACCGTGAGCTGAAGCATCGAACGAGATGTTAAACGTCGCTGCATCTCAATCGCGAACAGAGCAGGTGGGTTGAACAGGCTGATCAGGTTCAGGTAGGGTGCCTTGCCCACCATAGAAGACTCGCAAGATGTTGAGCAATCGACGACGTGTCTCTTCTGCAGAGTACGCGTAGCGAAGGATGTCACCATCATTCACAAGTCCGATATCGAACGAGGCGAAGGTCTTCGAGTCGCCGATCTTGCCGTTTGGATGATATGAGATGAGGCTGGTATCGTACCGTAGCTCTTCTTGGCAGTCTCGAATCGCCTGGTCGACGGCCTCGCGCCGTGCAGACTTGGACCCATCGAGCGAGATCTTCAGATTTAGTCTGCCGTTATAGTTCACCTCCATATACTTAGGCTGTCGCGACCAACCGAAGTTCAATATCGTATCTGGTTTGGTTCCATAGGTGTAACAGGTTGGATCCACATCTATTGACTCTGCACGCAAATCTGGGAGTAGCTCCATCGCGAGGTGTCCGAGAAAGTAGATGTTCCAACTCCCCGCTCGATAATCGTTTAGGTGGGTTCGGTCCGCACGAAATACGGCCTCTTGAAGATCAACCTCTCGCTGGATTTCCTCCTTCCACTGCATAACAACGTTATCCGGGCACTTGACAGCATTAAGTGCCCGGAGGAATTCGCGGATACGGACCCAAGTGAAGCGGTGACTACGGGGAGTATGGTAATACTCCCCCATTCCGAGCGTGACGAACCAGTAAGCATCACACGTTGGCCACTTTTTGGCGTATCGGACGGTCTGGTAAGTGCTGTCGGAGGTGCCACCCTCATGGTCGTCGACCTTTGTCTCAACCAGGATGCGAGGATCCCCGGTATTCTCGTCAAGGATTGCAAGGTCCACTTTATTCCATTCTCGGCAAGGCCTAGGGTTAAATGTTATGCGGACGCCAAGGGACCCGCAGAATGACTCCAAAGGCTCACGATTGCCTTCTCGGTAGAGGTGGCAGAGATACCCGATCAGCCCGCTATGAACCTTCCCTAGGCTATAACCGATCGATCGAATGATGTTGGCCATCTTGTCGACGTATGTTGGACGGAATATCACTCGCTTACGAGAACTTGTCAATCGTCGTGCCACCCGGGAATTCAGAAGCTTGAGGAAAGGGCAAACCATCCCACTGGATTGCTTATCGAGTGGCGGTCTCGGGATTGGGCAGGCAATGAAGCGACCGGTAGATGAACAGCGAGAGCTCCGGATCCTGGGTCGTTGCAACGTGTGGTCAGTCCTGCCGTTTGATCAGCCGCTCATACTCGTCATGGGGACCGATCCAGACCCGGACGAAGTCAGGACCATCTTCAACGGCAAGGGCGCGATAGTTGAGTCCAACTCTGGCAGACCAGAACTTGCCGATCCTCTTGAAGTGCAATGATGGGTGGTTGGGATTCGTCTTGAGGAGTTCAAAGTTCTCTCTTGGCACCTTTTGGACCGGCTCAGGGATGTGAGCGAAGGAAGCCCAGAAACGCGCAGTCGTGCGATGCATCAGAGATCCTTGAGATCCCCCTTGGACTTCTCCCGGCGTGCTTCATGGATCAAAAAATCGAGCCTGCCGGCTTGAGCATCCATCTCGATCTGTCTGTCCCACTTCTCCCAGTCCTTCTCCGAAAGCCACCGGAAGAGCTCAGCGAAGTCTTCACTGGGAAGGCGCTCGATTTCGGCTTTGAGGTCGTCGATCTTGCTCATGTGGTCCCCCTTGGAGCATCGGTTCTCATCACGCGGTGTCAGGCGATGTCTGTACAGCAAAGACGATGATCCGTCTTTCCAGAGCTGCATATACAGCGGAAGGCTGGACTCAACGCGGTGCTGCCAATCGACGGTGAATCCGAGAAAGTCGATGTAGAACTCCTTCGCTTTGGCTTCGTCGAAGATGCGCAGAATCGGGATGGTCTTTCCGAAGCCCATCGCATGCTCTCCTCTTGCCTCTCCCTCCTCGCATCATACCTGGTTGTTCTCGGGATCGCGATGGCTCAATGATCACGACTGTAGTGTTCCAGAAACTCGTTCGTGGCGAGTCCTTCGACTGGTTCAGGAAGAACGGATTATCACGGGACTATCAGGGACACGACACTACCGAGATGTGGGACCGCAGGCGGCACAGCGGGCATGGCTGAAGGAGAGGTCCGGATTGGCGCGGAGAAAGTCTTCCAGGTTCTGGGGGGAGGCGGGGCCACTCTGGAGAATCTTGCAAGTGGGACAGAGGTGGAGGAGTTTGGTAAGCGCAGTGAATGTCTCGATGGTCCGGTTCATCTCTTCGACCGTCTTGATGAGATCCCGTTCCCATGCCTTCCGCGCGTCGATCTCTGCTTTCAGCCGTAACGCGAGGCTGACCCTCGCCACCAACTCGACGCGGTCAACCGGCTTGCAGATGTAGTCGGTCGCTCCCGCCTCAAAGGCCTTCGGGAGGAAGCTCGTCCTATCTCTCACCGTGACCATTAAGATCGGCATGTCCTGGAGTCGCCCATTGCCTTTGATCCGACGGCAGGCTTCGATGCCATCCATTTCCGGCATGGCGATATCCATGAGGATCAGATCGATTGCAGGAGCCGCCGCGTCTGACGAAGTCAGGCCGAGTTTGACGAACGCGTCTGCAGCGGAGCGCACCGTCAGGACGTCCCGATAGCCGGCTTCTCTGAGCATGCTTTGGATGAGCAGCCGCGCATCTGCAGAGTCGTCAACGAGGAGAATGCTCATCGAGTATGGCCTCAAGGGTCATTGTTGGGGAAGAGATAAGGGTCGCGCAGCATCTCCAAGTTCCCCAGCATAGTGGAAATGACAGATTCGGCAAGGGAATCCGTGATTGCCGGTGACGCGGTGTCGGGAACGCGTTGAGGCACCCCGACCGTCAGCAGCCGCCGACGAGGGAGGGATCGTTGACGGCGTTGGAGGACAGGCAGAGGCCCGCTATGAGCCGAAACAAAGAGCCGGCAGGCGGGGCTGGCATAAGCGCTCGAAAGCCGATGCCGCGATTCAGCTCATTCTGGCTGGATGCCCCATCATATAGTGGGCTCCTTCGATTCCTCCTACATTCGACCAATGGTTCAGCCCGATCACATTTCTCTCCTGTCGGTGCGAAATGACCTGTCGATCTGAGCCAATGCGAACGACTAGTTCATGCAGGCGGCCGGTCCGGCTGAAATCGGGGACAAGGAGTCGGAACCATGAGGTACCTGTGCCTGAGGTACGAGGAAGAAGCGAAACTGCGCACCCTGCCCGGGGCAGAAGCCGAAGCGATCAGGGCAGAGCATCTCGCCGCCACAGAGTCGATACAGCAAGACGGTCACTACTGCTGCGGCGAGATCCTGCAGCCGGCGGATACGGCTGCGACCGTGCGGGTCCAAAATGGTATCGCCGTCACTCCCGACGGGGCGTTCGCCGAATCCAAGGAGCAGCTAGGCGAGGTTTTGATTATCGCGCATGACCTGAATGAGACGATTCAGGTGGCCTCGAAGCTGCCGTCGGCGCGTCTTGACACGAACGAGGTGCGGCCGGTGTTGGAAATTCCGAGCGCTAACAGTTGCATCCTGACTGAGAGACGACGCACCATGGGCGCCAGGTCACCCTACTCGCACGTCGAACGGACCACGCGTGTGGCACATCCTGCACATTCTGATGGAGGTCTTCGCATGAAGTATCCGTTGTTGATTTACGGTGACGAACAGGCGTTGACCGAAACCGAGCGGCAAGACTGTTACGCGGAATCCACTCAACTCGTGGCGAATCTTCATTCGGACGGGCAGTATCTGGGCGCCCATCCGCTTCCCCCGACGGCGATGGCCACCAGCGTTCGGGTGCGTGACGGTAAACGCCTCGTGACCGACGGTCCATTCGCGGAGACGCGTGAACAACTCGGCGGCTATTCTCTTGTCGAAGTCAAGGCCCGCGACGAGGCGATTGCCGTTGCGGCGAAAATCCCCATGGTGCGCAAGGGGACCGTGGAGGTCCGGCCGGTGATCGAGATCCCGGGCATATCTCAGTTCTGAGGAGTGCTGAGGACCGAGTTGAGCGCATCGTCATGCGAGGCGAACGACATGTTTCGGCTGAACTCTCCGAAGTCGTGACACTCGACGCGCGACGAATCGATTTGATGCGAAGGAGTCATACGATATGCAAAATATTACCCCCTGCTTGTGGTTCGACGACCAAGCCGAAGAGGCGGCGAAATTTTATGTGTCGATCTTCAAGAATTCCAAGGTGACATCCATCACCCGTTATGGAGAGGCCGGCGCGCAGGCCTCCGGAAGACCGAAGGGGTCGGTCATGACCGTGACCTTCGAAATAGACGGGCAGGAGTTCGTCGCGTTAAACGGCGGGCCGCTCTTCAAATTTACCGAGGCGATCTCGTTGATGGTGAAGTGCAAGACGCAGAAAGAAATTGACGACGTGTGGGAGAAGCTCTCCGCAGGCGGAGAAGCAGGACCGTGCGGATGGCTGAAGGATAGGTATGGCTTGTCGTGGCAGGTTGTGACCCCTGACATCGACGCAATGCTGAACGACGGGGATGCCGGCAAATCGGAGCGAGTCATGGAGGCCGTGCTGAACATGAGCAAGATCGACCTTGCCCGGTTGAAACAGGCTTATGAATCATCGTGAAATGGCCCCGGCTGCCGTGAACGATGGGAGACAGGCACCCGCTGGGGAAGACGTGCACAAACCTTCGATAAGGAGTCAACCATGAGCCGGATACGGCTGCTCGTCGGGACACGCAAAGGGGCGTTCATCTTGAGCTCGGACGGTGCGCGCAAACGTTGGGATGTCGCCGGCCCGTTGTTTGGAGGCTGGGAACTGTATCATCTCAAGGGCTCGCCCGCCGATCCGAATCGGCTCTATGCCTCGCAAACCAGCAGTTGGTTCGGCCAGGTCATTCAGCGTTCGGATGACGGCGGCAAGTCCTGGAACCCGCCGGGAACCAAACCCGAAGACTTGATGGGGCAGGACGGCATGCCGAAGGGCGAGAGCAACATGTTCGTCTACGATGCGTCCGCTGAAACGGGCCAACCGCTCACGACGCACCAGCATTATGACGGCACGCAGCGTCCCTGGGAGTTCAAGCGGGTGTGGCACCTCGAACCGTCCTTGACCGATCCGGATACGGTCTATGCCGGCGTGGAGGACGCGGCGATCTTCAAATCGACGGACGGGGGACAAACGTGGGTGGAACTGGCGGGACTGCGCAGCGCGAAGGGACAACTCTGGCAGCCGGGCGCCGGCGGCATGTGCCTCCATACGATCCTGTTGAACTCCGGTCATCCGGATCGGATGTTCGTGGCGATCTCGGCCGCCGGCACGTTCCGAAGCGACGATGCCGGCAGGACATGGCGGCCGTCGAACCGTGGTCTGAAATCCCAGTACGAGCTGCCCGACCCGGATGCGGAAGTCGGCCACTGTGTGCATAACATCGCGATGCACCCGTCCCGTCCGAACGTGCTGTTCATGCAGAAACATTGGGACGTGCTCCGGAGCGACGACGCCGGCGAGTCGTGGCACGAAATCAGCGGGAACCTCCCGAGTGATTTTGGATTTCCCATCGCCGTGCATGCCCATGAGCCGGAGACGGTGTATGTCGTCCCGATCAAGAGCGACTCGGAACATTATCCGCCCGAGGGGAGATTGCGGGTGTATCGTAGCCGGACCGCTGGGAACGAGTGGGAACCGCTGACGAAGGGGCTGCCGCAACAGAATTGTTACGTGAACATCCTGCGCGATGCGATGGCCGTCGATGAGCTGGATCCCTGTGGCCTGTATTTCGGCACGACCGGCGGACAGGTGTATGGGTCAGCCAACGGCGGAGACAGTTGGGAGCCGATTGTCAGGGATTTGCCGGCGGTGCTGTCGGTCGAGGCTCAGACCCTGTAGCGGTTGCTGAAAATGGCCTCCAGCTTCGTTCTCAGTTGCGACCCTCGCTGCGACGTACCCCACCAGGGAAAGAGCCCGTCTTGGCGGGCTCGGGGTGGGGGGTGAGAAGGGTACGCCTCACTCGGCTCGCTCCCTGCGGCCTCGCTGGACAGCCATTTTGATCAACCGCGCGACCAAGAGACAAGACGAACTTCAATGATTAGGGTGGTACTGCCGGCACATTTGCGGACCTTGGCTCGTGTGAATGGCGAGGTGACACTGGATGTCCAGAATCCGGTGACACCGTGCGCGATCCTCGATGCTCTAGAGGCTCGTTATCCCATGTTGCGCGGGACTGTCCGCGACCATGTCACGCGCAAACGCCGCCCGTTCGTGCGGTTTTTTGCGTGCGAGCAGGATCTGTCTCACGAATCGCCGGACATCCCCCTGCCCGATGCGGTGGCGACGGGGAAGGAGCCGTTCTTGATCGTCGGGGCCATGGCCGGGGGGTAAGGAGCTCCATCCGTCACGCGCCATCGACCAAACGTGAACCTTGAGCGGCACAGCATGCTGCATGACCATGGGATGGGCAAGACGACCGGCTTGATACGGACCGACCTGCTTCATGGGCCACTGCGTCATATCCCAGGATACGGAAGGCAATGAGGTCGCTCTGTGGGAAGTGAACGAAGCGGCTCTGTAACATCGGATGATCGAGACCACCGGTCACCACCGCCTCGACTGGGAGGACGTCATGAAATATCTCTGCCTGATCTATGTCGAAGAACGCATCCTGAACGCGATCCCGAAGGATGAGCGTCACATGCTCTCGGAGGAATCGATGGCCTATTGCGACAAAGTACAGAAAGCCGGCCAACTGTTGGCGGCTTCTCCCCTTCATCCGGTGGAGACAGCCACGACCGTGCGCGTGCGCGAGGGCAAGGTTTCGACCACCGACGGCCCCTTTGCCGAAACCAAGGAACAGTTGGGTGGGTTTCTGATGATCGATGTGCCGGACCTGAACGATGCCATTCGCATCGCCACCCATTTTCCGGCCGCCCGTATCGGGAGCGTAGAGGTCCGCCCGATGAAGGAACAGGGCTGCGCCTGACCGGCGGCTAGGCCGCTCACGAGGGAGGAGTCGCGTCATGCAATACATGCTGATGTGCTGTTTCGACGAAGAGGCTTGGGACAAGCTGCCTGACGCGCAGAGAGAGACGATCATGCGGGAGTATGGAGTGTTGATACGAAGCCTTGCCTCGAAGGGATGTCTTCGCGGCGGAGGACGGCTCCACCGCATCTCGTCGGCCACCACCGTGCGCATGCAGAACGGCAAGCCGGTGGTGACGGATGGACCGTTTGCGGAAACAAAAGAGCAACTCGGTGGCTACCACGTGATTGAATGCGGAAATTTGGATGAGGCGATCTCCATCGCGGCGCGCATCCCCACCCTCCCCGCCGGGGGTACCATCGAGGTGCGGCCCGTTGCGGAGACGGAGTGCTGAACAGGATGTCGCCCGGAAGGCGCTGGGAAAGAGGGCAGACAGGGATGGCTCTCATGGAAGGAGCGAACAGGAAGAAAATCGATTATGCGATCGAACCGATCGGCATCGTGCGTTCCCCGCTGATCGATCGCAAGGGGGCGCCGCGCCAGGGCTATGAGGGCGCTCCGGAAGTCTGGCTGGAACTCACGCCTCAGGTCGCTGCGGGTTTGGTCGGGGTCAACGTCGGGGACGAGGTGATCGTGCTGACGTGGCTCCACCGCGCGCACCGTGATGTGCTTCAGGTGCATCCACGCGGTGAGACGGAGGCGCCGTTGACCGGCGTATTTGCGACACGATCGCCGGATCGTCCCAACCCTGTCGGACTCCATCGAGTGTCGCTCTTGGAGATCGACGGGTTGCGGTTACGGGTGACCCCGATGGAAGCCATCGACGGGACGCCGGTGATCGACATCAAGTCGGTGCTCATGCGATCCGATGAGCGGTGATGGTCGCAAGGCTTCCGCACGCCGAACCGAAGCGTTGACCAGAGGAAATCGAAAACCGTGCGGCTCCGGCTTGGCCGGCGAATGCGAGGGGCGAAGGCGAGTAAGGCGGGGTCCCCAACTACGGCGTCAAGCCCGAGCGGCCCGGCTTATGCTGAGCGATGGGCGACGTCATCGCGGTAAGTTGACAGGCATACATAGTCATCCAGGAGGCAGCCGATGATCACCGTCATTTGGGACACGTGGCTAAAGCCCGGCACAGAAGAGGCGGGACTCCGCCTCACGCGCCAGGTATGGTCTGATATGCGGAGCTTCGATGGCTATGTCTCGCATCAGATCTTCATCGATCTGGATGCTCCGGGACACATCATGGCCCTCGCCAAATGGCGGAGCCGTGCGGATGCCGACGCCGTTCGAGAACGATACAAGGACTCCGAGACGATCCGTCAGCTCACTCCGCTCCTGGCACGCCCCAGAGATCGCTGGATCACATCCGAAGACGAACAGCCGTAGTCCGAATCATCCGATGGGTGGAGCGACCATCGGATTTCACTGGAGGCGGTCTCATGAAATACCTGTTGGTGGTTCATCACGACGAAGAAGCGTTCAGTAAGATTCCTGAGCAGACGCGGCAGGGCATGCTGGCGGAATCCATTCGGCTCTGCCACCAGCTCGACGGCAAGCGGCAATATGTGCATGCCTCGCCGCTGCATCCGACGACGACAGGAGCCAGGGTTCAGGTTCGAGAGGGCAAACGGTTCACCACCGATGGTCCGTTCGCGGAGACGCACGAGCAGATTGCCGGCTATTTTCTGATTGACGCCAAGGATCGTGATGAGGCCATCGACATCGCCGGTCGAATTCCGGGTGCGCGTATCGGAACGGTCGAAGTCCGGCAAGTGAGAGAGGTCGCGGGGTTGCCGGGCGAAGGGACGTGAAGCCTGAAGCGGTCATCGGTCAGCCGGCATTATTGGAGGCAACGAGACCAGTGATGAGGCGTTCATAGGTGGCAAGATGTGAGCGAGGCCTCACGACGACGAATTTGCCATGTCGATTTCAGCGGGGTGCGTTCGACCAATAACCAGAGGCGGGATGGTCTCGAGGGAACGTCCACGAAATCATTGAAATCATAGCGCAAGAAGGAGATCGCCATGCGATTCATGATCATGGTCAAGGCGACCAAGGATTCTGAAGCCGGTGTGATGCCGAGCACGCAGCTTCTGGCCGATATGGGCACCTATAATGAAGAACTGGTGAAGGCCGGTGTGATGCTGGCAGGCGAAGGGCTTCAGCCGAGTTCGAGAGGTGCACGCGTGAGGTTCTCCGGGAGCAAGAGGACGGTGATCGATGGACCATTTGGCGAAACGAAAGAACTGATTGCCGGCTACTGGCTGTGGCAGTGCAAGTCGAAGGAAGAGGCGATCGAATGGGTCAAGCGCTGCCCGAATCCGATGCCCGGCGAGGAGTCCGTGATCGAGATTCGCCAGGTGTTCGAGGCGGAAGATTTCGGCGCCGAGTTCACGCCGGAACTCAGGGAACAGGAAGAGCGGATTCGGGCTCAAGCTGAGCAGATTCAGAAAACGAAATAGGAATAGACCGCGAGAGGGTCCGGGCGGTCGTTGCGCACCTTCGCGATGCAAAGCCGGAAGAACGGCAAGCGGCGCAGAAGGTCTGCGGGTAGCCCGCCGGCACGGCGATGGCTCGAGGGCATCGTTTCAACGACAGTGTGTGCCTCACTCAAACACAAGGAGGTGTCCATGCGGTTCCTTTTCACCATACTTATCTATCTGTGTCTGCTGGTCGTGACCTCTCCAACTCTGGCCAAGGACAAGATGGCGGAAAAAAAGATGGACCCCCAAGAGATGATGGAGCTGTGGAAGAAACTCGCCCAGCCCGGAGCACCGCATCAGCTCTTCGCGAGTCTGGTAGGGAGCTGGACGACCACCACCAAGGAGTGGATGGAGCCGGGGAAGCCTCCGGCGGAATCCACCGGCACCGCGGAGATAAAGATGTTGTTGGATGGACGCTTTCTCTACCAGGAATTTCACGGCCAGATGATGGGGCAACCCTTCTCCGGAATCGGCATCGACGCCTACGACAACATGACCGAGAAGTACGTGACGGCCTGGATGGATTCGATGGGCACAGGGATTTTCATTATGGAAGGCACGGCCGGCCCGGATGGCAAGACCATCACGCTCAACGGCTCGCACCCTGAGCCGGGAGGAGGAAAGATGACGCATCGTGCGGTATGGAAGATCGTGGACGACCATACTCAGGCGATTGAGATGTATGGGGCGCATCATGGCGAAAAGGAGTCGAAGATGATGGAGATCACGTATAAACGGAAGCCATGACTCGGGCGGAAGTGCGTGAATGGCGGAGGTCGGCGGGCTGGGTGGCCCCTGTGACGGGGTACTGTGGAACCGGGTGCGATGGCACAGCCGACCCCCGCGCGGATGTTCGGCGTGGTTGGAGACGAGTCGAGTGGCCGATCCGAAGGGATCATTGAGAACGGAACCGTGCGGGCAGGAAACGAACAGGGGGTGAACGTACAAAGGAGGTTCGGATGCCACGCTATGTCGATGGATTTCTCTTGCCTATTCCGAAGAAAAACCTTTCAGCCTACCGCCGCATGGCTCGGAAGGCGGGCAAGATCTGGCGAGAGCATGGCGCGCTGGATTACAAGGAATGCGCCGGCGACGATCTCAACACCAAGATGGGAGTTCCGTTTCCGAAAAGCGCCAAGGCCAAGCCTGGCGAGACGGTGGTGTTCGCCTACATCCTGTACAAGTCGCGCGCGCATCGTGACCGCGTCAACGCGAGAGTGATGAAGGATCCGAGGATCGCAGGAATGTGCGATGCCAACTCCATGCCCTTCGATGCTAAGCGAATGGTCTACGGCGGATTCACGGTGTTGGTCGATGCCTGAGCCTGGCGGGCCGATCGTCCGATGCTGGAGTGAGCAATGGGCCGTAGCAACCTTCACGAATCATGCGAGATAACCCACGATGGTTGCCTGATGCATGATCGACAAGGCAGTTGATCATCCGCCGCACGTTGACATGACCCAGCAGGAAGGTCGTTGGAATCCCGATCTCGCCGGTGATTATGACCGAATCGCCAAGTTCTATGCCGATGCCTGCGCGAATGACCTCGGTCGGGCGCCTCTCGATCAAGCCCTATTGAACCGGTTTGCGGGATTGGTTCACGGTCCTGTCTGCGACCTTGGGTGTGGACCGGGCCACGTCACCGCGTACCTGCGTCTGCGTGGGGCCCAGGCTTTCGGTCTCGACCTCTCCCCCCGCATGATCGGCCAGGCCAGGCGCCGCTACCCGGCGGTTCCGTTTCAGGTCGGCGACATGCGGGCGCTGGACCTGCGGGCCGGTTCGTTGGGAGGGATCGTGGCCTTCTACTCGTTGATTCACCTTCGCCGGAATCGCGTGGTGCCGGTGCTCCGGGACATGGCGCGCGTGCTAGGAAAGAACGGCCGTCTCCTGGCGGGGTGTCATCGGGGGCAACAGGACCTTCATGCCAATGAGCGGTTCGGGCAGCCCGTCTCGCTGGATGCCACGCTCTTCGAACCGGCGGAGTTGGCAGGCTATGCGACCGAGGCCGGATTTGACGTGGAGGAGACCGTGATGCGAAGACCCTACGAGTTCGAAGTCCCATTGGAGAAACTCTATTTGTTCGCTGTGAAGCGGAGCACCTAACCGACCCGGCGCACCGGCTCACACCCTCGTCCTCTCTCCCACCCGTTCACCTGATCGCTCAGCGAGCCTGATGGGCTGCCTCATCACGGGATATGGCAGTATGCCGAGCTTGCCTCAGGTGATCGAGGCCTACCTGCATCCCTTGCCAATCAATCAGCAGCAGTTTCATCTCCATGGACAGAAGAATTCATCCTGGTTTGAGAGGCCGAGGACTGGTGCCGAATTATCGGCAGATGACGAGTAGTCGGCATCGACGATGTGAAGCGAAGGTGCCAACAGTGCTGCGACTCAGGTCGAAGACCGGCAATGTGTCAATGAGTTACGAACGATCGGCATGGCTTGAAAAAAGGAACGCTCCTTGCTCAAGAGCATCAGCAGGAACAGCAGCCTTCAGATAATGAGGAAGATGAGAAGAAAGAGGTGAAGCGATGAATAGCATCATAATTTGGGCCGGATGGTACCTGATGCTGCTCGGATTGCCTGTGTGGTTGATCGGCGTACTGGTCAAGGATTGGACCATGAAACCGGCATCGGTGCGACCCCGTGAGTCCGGTCGATGATGGCGAGCGATCGATCTTTATGTTTCACGATCAACGGAGGGAGCACCCTATGAAATCCCAGATACGGCTGAAAACCATTCTGGTTGCCGCCTTGACGACCGTTACCCTGACTGCCTCGGCCTGTCATCGTTCCCAGAGTCCGGCCGAGCGGGCGCAGTGGATGGCGGACAAGATCGCCAAGGAGTTGGAACTGGACGCGACCCAGAAAACGAAACTCGCGGCGGCGAAGGATGAATTTATCGCAGCGCGGGCATCGGCGCAACAGGAACACCGGGCCTTGATGGAAACCTTGCTCGCACAGGTGCAGAGCGATCGGTTGGACCAGACCAAATTGGCTCGACTCTTTGAACAGCATCAAGCGTTGCAACGGCAGACACTGGACAAGGTGTTGCCCAAGGTGGCGGAGTGGCATGCGAGCCTGACGCCCGAACAAAAGGCGGAGGCTGTCGAGCACATCCGTCGGTGGATGGAACATTAGAGAGAGCGAGATCTTGCGCGAAGGAGGAGTCGAAAGCGGGCCGGCTCGCTGAATCGAATGGATTGAATAGACCGGAATCAATGTTGTACACGACGAACCGCGCCGTGAGGATGGACATCTATGCTGAAGATTACGGTGTCACAGGACGAGCAAGGCAAGACGTTCGCGTTAGCGGGAAAGTTGGCAGGCCCATGGGTGCGGGAGTTGGAACAGTGTTGGGCTCAGACTGACCCGTCTGATCGGGAGACCGCTGTGATTGACCTCCGAGAGACCACCTATATCGACGCCGACGGTAAGATGCTCTTGGTCTCCCTTTGCCGTCAAGGCGCGAGGTTTCGTGCGGGAGGCTGTCTGACCAGGGCGATCGTCGACGAGGTGACCGAGTCCTGCCAGGATCGCTCGCGAGACCGATCGGTCGGTTCGGCAGGGCAGTGCCACTGAGATCGATGGGAAGGCCGTGGTCGGCCGCTGCGGATGAAGCTCCGAGATTGCGCTTGTCGTCGGCGGAGGTCGTCGCTAAAATTGACGCGCGCCGCTTGGAGCGATCGCATGGAAGAGACATCCGAGGCTCTTAATTTGGAGAAGATCGGCATGGGGAAGACGGTTCACCAGTTAATTCAGGTCGGTGCCTTGGCGCTCAGCCTCGGAGTCGGGCTGATGGCTTGCAAGCAGGAGGCGGCCTCCCTGCCGACTCCCGGTCCACCCGAGGTTCAGGTGGCGACGGTGACGACACAGTCGCTGGCCGAGGAGCCGGAGTTCGTGGCGCAGTCGGAGTCGTCGCGACCGGTCGAGATCCGTTCCCAAGTCACGGGGATTATCAAAGAACGCTTCTTCCGGGAGGGACGGGGCGTCAAGCAGGGGGCCAAGCTCTATCGTATCGATCCTGTCCCGTTCGAGGCCGCGGTCCTGACGGCCAAGGCCACGGTCGCCCAGGCGGAAGCGCGGTTGGTACAGGCCAAACAGAATCTGGCTCGCGTCAAGCCGTTGTTGGCGGAGCAGGCGGTGAGCCAGAAGGACGTGGACGATGCGGTGGCG
>JANRMO010000060.1:0-14154 GCA_040981105.1 Nitrospiraceae bacterium | reverse complement strand
CGGCGAGAAATCCGCCGCCCTGTTCATCGTAGACCTTATACGCGCTTCTCGCTCGCGATTCACTGCGCTGACTCTCGTTCTCCCATAAGCTGGGGAAACCGTCCGCTTCCTTGGTTTGAAACGCCTCCAGCACCAGTTGATCGGCCGCGCGACTCTCTCCGCCGGACAACAACCAGCCGACCATCCCTCCCAACAGGACCGCACTGAACAAGAGCGCAGTCTGCGACCCAGCACATTCTGGCTTCATGTGTACCATGACACCTCTATTGTGAGACTCACTTATGTTTCCTGAGACGGAGTCGGAACCCAAGCGGGAGACTTTTCGGAGGCCGCAGTTCGGTCCACAACCACAGCCACCCCCTTCTCGCTCAACCAAAACACGAACAGCACCGCGGCCCAGAACACGACCATGTTCAGCGTCACGAATTTCGCCGCAAACCCAAGCGAGGGCGTGAATGCCCACGGCGACACATCCGGCATCAACTCGCTGACGTGCCAGGCCAGACGGCCTGACGAGCGGATGTAGCCCATCAGCCCCATAACCCATGTGAAGGCCGCGGCAATGGCAAATAGTCCGACCATGCCGCGATCCGTCATGCGACCCCATTGAACGGGTCCGTGTGTTATCGCCCCTCGCAACATCGCTCGATTGATCAGGGCGCCTCCCAGCACAACGGTCAAAGTCGTCAACGCCTGTGGACCCGACAAGGCCACCCGAAGACTGGCCGGGAGATAAAATCCATAGATCGACAACCAGGTAATGTGTCCCATTCCCAGCAAGTAGAGCACCCCGATCGCCAAATTGCCTTTTCGCACCCAAGACACGGTGATCGTCCGGTTCGCACGGCGATAGAAGATGTAGCTCAGCCCGGTGAGACAAATCATCAGATTCACTGCGCCGTTCTTGGCCGACATGACCCCATAGTTGCCGATAACCGGATGCTGGGCTCCCCCCATCGCCTTCAACTCGCCCGGCGACATCATCACGGTATGCGGCGTCAACCACACCATCACGACGATCATCAACCCCCACACGAGGAACTGCGTATATTGCTGATACCGCTCCCCGCCTTTCAATCGTGCAAGACTTTGCCACAGATAGTAGTTGATGCCGAGGAACAGGGCGCCGATCAAGAGCGCCTGCACAACGAACAGCCAGGTCAGCAGTCCACCCATCATCGTGACACCCATGCTCTGACGCCAGGCATACACGGACCGCATCAGCCAATACCCCGCAAACGGCATCGGCAACAACGCACAGACCGTCACAAACAGAAAGATATAGCCGACCCAATCGTAGTAGGCGCGCTCCTGCGGATCTTTGGTCGAGAGGAAACGGTACGACGCATAGGCCAAAATGACCGCCCCACCCGACATGATGTCGGCCAGGAAACGGTGGACATTCAGCGGATTCCACAAAGCGGAATGCAACAGATGCCAGGCATTCCCGAGATAGCGACCCTCGGCATCCACACCAGCCGGCGACATCATGAACGCCGCCCAAGAGTTCGCCAGCAATAACAAGGCACCGCCGAACACGTTGGTGACGAGCCCGATGGTGGCATGAATCCACTTCAACCAGCCCCCGGCGAGATGTCCCCAACTGTAGTAATACACGATCAATAACAGCGCTTCTCCGGGAAACACGATAGCGTAGGCTGGCATCAGGGATTTGAAGGTGCCGCCCATGTACTGCATGAAGTGCGGATACAACAGGATGAACAGGGCTAACATGACGCTCCCGACCAGCGCCGTTATGGACATCGCCAGCAGCGCGACCCGCGCCAAATCTTTGGCGAGCCGATCATATCTGTCGGACAGTGCCGAATCCCTCACCATCAACCCTAAAAATTCGATCAACACGCAAAAAATCGGAAGGGCCAGGACAAAGCCGCCAAAGTAGGTGTGTTGTTGCGTGACGAACCAGACGAGTACGCGACTGTCGACCGACGCGATGGTCGGGTAGGCGATTTCTTCCGCGGCAGGCGCCGGTGGTCCACTGGGCACTCCAGGGGTCTTAAAGAACACGTCTGCGGATTCGGTCGCGGTCGCCGAGGGTTGGAACTCTGCACCGGCGGATGCGACGCCAGCGGCAAGGACGCTCCACAATACGAGCGCGCAGCGGATGAGCCTCGTGCCGTTCATCGGACCTGCTCCATGGTCACGCCATGCACGGCCTGATGGTCCTCCGGAACCTCCAAAGCCTGAGGCGGCAAGACGGCGCCTCCACCCGCGCCCATCTGTTTCGACAGCAATCCCGCGACAAAGGGGCAACGCAGTACGGCGGCTGGGACCGTGCCCTGCACCCTTGTCTCGAATGACCGGCGCGCGCCCAAGAAATAGGAATACAGCCCCATGAGGCCACCGACAGACCCAGCGACCATTGCGAACTGCCAGCCGGCATGAATGGGCCATCCCAAGGCGAAGACCGACAGGCCGTAGACCGCCAGAAAGTAGGTGGCCGCAAAAGCCAAGCCCGGCCACCACCAGAATTTGGCCAGTTCCAGCCAGCCGGTGCGCCGCCACTGTGCCATCCAGTCGGATGATTCATTCAATCCGGCGAGAAAAGCGGCGAGCGAGATCGAGCCGGCTGCAAGGGTCGCGACGAGCAGATGGACGAGCGCCGCCGAGCCTTCCGAACCTGTCGAGGCCACGGCCAGCGCCAGCAGCCCCGTCGCGCCGGCGCCGACAGCCGTCCACCTCATGAGCACGGCCGGGCGCTGCCACAACATTCCTCGCAGACTTGCCCCGTTGGGGAACGTGAGAAACGAACGTCCCTGCGATTCCATCCGTCGAAGATGGCCGATCTCAAACGCGTCGCGGGCGACAGCCGTATTGGGGATAATGATCGCCATCATGGCCGGCCCCTCCGGGTGAGTCAGGAAATCATAGTGCACCGCCACCTGCAAGAGGGCCAGTACCAGCAATGACAGTTGAACCGCGTACACAAATCCGATCCATCCAAGCAGCCAAATCCAGCGTCCCGGACGTTCGGCACGGGACAAGTCGGACCAGGCCACCCGCCGTCCGGCGGCATAACAGACTCCGGCGGTCACCATCCCCAGGCTCCCGCTCGTGGCCAGTAAGGGCACCGCCTCGGATAAGGGAACAACGTGCGACAAGGCCCGATAGGCCGCAAAGATGACGAGCCCTGCCACAAACATCACGATTCGCTTCCTGGAACGGACGTCCGGCTCCGTCACGGTCAGACTGAGTTGAGGCAGAACACGGAGCGCAAGGCGATGCAACATAAGGAAACCCGATCAGGCTTTCTGAGCCATTCCGAAATACTTGGCCTTCACTTCTTCCATCAAGATCACCGACACGCTGGAAAGACCGCGATCGGCGGCCGTCCGCTCCAGCTCAAGCCGGGCCATGGCGCGTATCGGCGCCGGCACGCGGTCGAGCCGTTGACGGGCCTCCGGATCCCAGGTCACGGCCGTTCCCTGTCCGGCCTCGACGAACACATCATAAGTGACGACACGGTGCCGTGCCGCGCGCGCGTAACGCTCCACCTCCGGCTTCAACAAATCCTGCACGTACGGCGGGCATCGATCCAGACGATGTTTCGCATCATCGCTCCAGACCAGCCGATCGATCAATCCGGATAGGTTGCCAGACGTCGGCTCGGCTGGAATATCGACACCGACCTGCAATCCGCAGCCTACACACTCGGATCGGACGAACCAGGTCGGTTCGCCTGCGTCGCCGAGCCGCTCCTCGACACCCTGCGTATGCATCCACCGCCCGCATCCGCAGATCAACATGACGTTCTCAAACCGCCCCTTCAATCGACAATCGTCGCCCCTTGCCCATCATGACCCAAGCGTTACCCGATCTTCCCGGGATAGAGAATATAGAGCATGGTGTACGTCACGCTTCCTGTGACGAACAAGAGACAATAGATCACCATCGTGAAGGTGCCGAGTGCCCGATGGCGGCGCTCGCCATTGGGCCATAACCGCTGGATCAGGATCTCAAGACCGAACACGATCGAGAGTACCACGAGGAATCCAAGATACACTTCCAGCTTGCGGAAGGAAAAGCCCGCAGTCACAACTCGGGATAGAAACAAGCCAACCACGATGCCCGTGATCGATCCGAAGATCAGCCCGATCTTTCTCCAGGACGTCTGGAGAACCGCATCATTCAGGATGCGTCGCCCGCTCACGATTGTCTGAGAACGGAACCCCAGGACAATCATATAGATCGCCATCACGATTCCGATGATCACGAGGATGATGTGGAAGGTCAACAATGGAATAAACACCCCATGGTAGAGTGCCTCGGACCCGCCAAATCCTTCTTTCCCCTCGAATGCCAACACCCCGAGAGAGCGAAACAGATAGTAGTTCACGAAGAACACCAGCATCGCGATCATGCCACCCAGCATCAACCAATGATGGGCATGGCCTTGTTTCCGCTTGGCTTGCACCCACCCCACGATGAACAGCGCCGTGAACAGCGTCGCCATCAATTGGCTCAGGTCCGCGCCGACTGTCGCGTGCGTGGCAAAAAAACCCGGTTGTCGAAGCCATTCGGTCATGGAGTGTCTGCGGCCGGACGACGCCCTTGAACCACGGCGGTGGGTTCGAGTTCCTCGGCCGACTCGAATCCGGCTTGGGCCATCCATCCCAAAGCCTCGCTCGTCTTGTAGCAGCGGCCTTGCGCGGTATTGACCAGGATGTGGACCGCGAACGCGGTCGTCCAGGCAGGGGCGGTCCCGCTCTCCGCCAAAAAGCGGTCTTTGATGACCAGCCTGCCACCTGGCGACAGATGGTGGAAGGATTTCGCGACCAGGGCGGCATTCATCTCAAAGTCCTGATAGTGGAGAATATCGGACATCAGAATAAGATCATACGGACCGCCCAGCGAGTCGCGGTTGAAATTACCTCGTTGCAAACGGATACGGGCTTCCATTCCGGCATCTTTCACGATCCGCTCGGTCAGACGCAGGGTTTCCGGCAAGTCGAACACAGTGGCCGTCAGGTCGGGATAGGTCTGACAGAACGCCAGCGCATTCGTCCCAGCCCCACCGCCCAAATCCAGCATCGTGCGGGCGCGTCCCAAATCGAGACGTTTCGCGAATCCGGGGCCGGACTGTCGACCAATGCGATGGAGCACCGACAGCACGTTCGCGCCAAGCTCCGGATCCGTTTCGAATACATGCCGATCGACCGACGATCGCCCGGTTCGAATCGCCGTCTCGAGTCGCCCCCAATTCTCCCATTCGGCGTCATGCAGAACCAGCAGGTGACCGACGTACTGAGGAGATCGTCTTACCAAATGCTGTTGGGCTGCTGAAGAATTCGCATAGCGCTCATCCGGCCGATTCAGTACTCGCATCGCAACCAACGCGTTGAGCAGCAGTGTCAAGGTCCCCTCATGGACCTCCAGCTTGACCGCCACCTCGCCCGCCGTCCGAGCCTTCCCGTCCAAACAGGAAAACACGTCCAACTTCACGGCGGTCAACAAGATTTTCGTTTCCCAGTAATACCCGAGCTGGAAAATTTCAGCCAAAGTCAGGTCGCGAGCCACGTGCACTCCATCAGGGCGAATTCGGGCATAATACCGAGTCCGTTTGAGCAAAGGCAAGGTCACCAGATGCGAATGGGCGCTGAGTGTCCTCCTGTGAAAAGCAAGAGGGCAGCAACTCATCCGAGTTGCTGCCCTCCGTCTGTTTCGCCCCGTCGCGAGCGCGGATCAGCGCACGCGCACGATTACTTCTTCACTTGAAAATCAGCCTTCACGGAACCGCCCTCAGGCACATCCACGTCCGCTTCCACCTTGCCGGCGAACGGATGCCAGGCCATGATCTTGTGCTTGCCGGCCGGCACATCTTTGAGCTCGAACGTCCCGTCCGCATTCACCACGGCGTAATTCTTGTTCTGGACCGGGAGGAAGAAGCCCTGCATGAACTCATGCTGATCGCACTGGAGACGGAAGAATGACCCGGCCTTCTCCTGTCGAAGCGTGATCGGCTTATCGAGCTTGGATCCCTTCTCAGCCAGACCGATATTAAAAATGGTGGCGGAGCTGGGTCCCTTGACCTCGAAGGAATGCGGATTGTGGAGCACGCCCTTCACCGACTTCGGATCGTCGGGGTCCGCATCGTGGTTCTCGACACGGAAATTCTTCTTGTTCACGACGACGCCGCTGAACGGCTGAAAATCACAAAATTCAGCGACGACATCCGTGCCTCCGTAACTATCCATGAACGCCTTATCCTCGATGTCCCGAACCGACACCACCGCGTTCTTCAAACCCCCGTCCTTGCCAACCTCAATCGTCTTGAGGAAGCGCTTATCCCCATCCATGACATCCTTATTCGGAATCTTGGGGCAGAACTTCGGGTTGGGGAACTTGGAAAACATGAATTCCTTCTGCTCGGCCTTGCCGGCATAGGTCACCTTCCCGGTCACGGTGCCGCCGGCAAAGGACGCCAGCGGAGCCGCCAGGAAGGAGGCCGCGATCAGACCCGACATAGCTAGTAACGAACCTGTCCTCATGATGACTGCCTCCTTGATGGTTGAACAAAATCTTTCGGTATGCATGCCGACCAGCCCCAGGAAAATTCTACTCTGTGCCTCAAGGGTCCACAAGGCAGGGGTCGTGAAGCTGGTTGGCCACACCCATTCCCCTATTTAGGCGCACGAGTGATCGGAGGGACTGTACCGACTCCCAAAAGAGCCACTTTTATACAGAATCCTCTATCGTGAGTCAACCGTGCGCCAACCGGCTCCATGCGCCGTTTGTACGGTCGTCACCCTTGGAGAAAAAGACTCAGAAGCGTGCGTGGACCGCCTGTTGATCCTGGCGCAGTAGGCGAATCAACGATGCGGCTGCCGTCGCCTGTACGGCCGCATCCTGGTCACGCAAGGCTTCCTTAAGGTCCGGAATGTGCTCTCGGCTCCCGATGCGGCCCAGGGACCGGGCCGCAGCAATCCTCGGGCGAGGCAAGGGATCGTGCAGGATCTGATCCAGATAGATCAGCGCGGCCTGCCGATTCGGCCCCGCACCGCGCCCCAGGGCTTTGGCAACCGCCGAGCGAGGACCCGGGTCTTGAGCTCGCATCAAACCACGTACGGCTTCCTCGATCTGAGGGAAAGGCTCGCCCAATCTGAGCATGGAGTCCACGGCCGCACCTTGCACCCCAGGGTCGGAGTCGTGAAACGCTTTGCGAAGAACGGGGACGGCCTCCTTCTTTCCCAATTCGCCCAGCGCGACCGCCGCGCTGGATCGGACGGCAGGAATCTTGTCGCTCATCAGCGTAACGAGCGGCTCCAATCCTTCCGCCTTGCCGAACAAACCCAATGCCGCGGCCGCCCCTCCTCGCACAGACGGTTGTGGATCACGGCTTCCCGCAATCGCGAACTCCAGGCCGCGCGGGTCCTTGAGTTCTCCCATCACACGCAAGGCGGTGCTCCTGGCCTCGGGGTTTGCCGCCTTGGCGGCCTGAGTCAGTCCGGTCCAGGATTCTTTGCGGCCGAAACGCAGCAAGGCTGCGATGGCCTGCACCCGTACCATCGGTTGCTCGTCGTTCAGCGCCTGCTCAAGGAGCGGTCGCTCGCGCTTGTCGCCGTTGAGCCCGACCGCTCGCACGACATTGGCCCGAACCATCGAGGCCTGATCCTCCATCGCCTTGCGCAACCTCGGCGACTTCCGGCCGTTCTGCAATTGGCTCAAGGCCTCGGCCGCCAGCGCCCGGACAAGCCCCGACCCGTCGCTCAGACCATCTTCCAGATCTGGCACGACGTCCTCGGACTCCAGCTCTTTCAACGCTGTATATGCGGCACCTCGCATCTGTTCGCGCATATCTTTGAACAACACCCGAATGAATCCCATCGCGACGGTCTCCAGCAGCGCCTCCTCGTCGCGGCCTTGGTCCTTCGCCACTTGGTCGTAGACGTCCAACGCATCCTTGGGACGCCCGAGTTCGATGAGCGTCTTGGTCTTGAGCGTGCGGGCGTGGGTGGACAGCGCACGGTTGTCGCCCAGACGATCCAACAACTCCAGGGTCTGAGGATAACGCCGTTCCGAAAATGCGCCCTCCGCCTCCCGTTCGAGGGCACCGGCTGAAGGAGCCTCAGCACCCCCGACGTCCGGGCCGAAGAACAGCAGGCCCAGACACAGCAGCGCTCCCGTTCTCATCATCATCGACAGAATGGAACGCGACACGACAAGTCGACTACTGTTGGTATTCAACAAGGGGTTCGATCGCGACAGGATGTCCGAGAGACTCCGGACCGAATCGAGGGTTTTCCATCACCTTGAAAGCCGACCGATTTCCCCTCGGCGCCTCAAGGACAACATCCTCGGTAACACGCCCGTTGGGAGCTACCGTCACCGTTTTGGAGATGCTGGGACCGGATTGAGGGTGCCAGATGACAAGTTGATAGGTTCCGGGCGGAATATGATCAAGACGATAGCTACCGTCGGCCGCGGTCACGGCGTAATAGGGGTTAGTCACCGCCACAGCCCAGCTCTCCATAAACGCATGGAAGCCGCACTGCATGTAAAAGGTGCGCCGGCCGTGGTTGAGATAGATCGGTCCGACCAACGATCTTCCTGGCTCATGATCGTGGGTCGCATGCAGGTCACCCCGGTGATGGCGGACGTTCATCCGCAGGGGCGAATTGAACAGGACTCGCGTCCCGGCCTGCAAGGAGGTCTCATAGCCTTGGATATCGTGCATGACCGGGTCCATATTCACGACTTCCACGGCGTGGCCGTTCCGCACGATCGTGACAAAGGGACTGAATTTGCAGTCGCGCGCTTCGACCAGCGGAACCGACAACTCGAACGGTTTGCCGCTCTCTATCCCTTCAAGAAACACGACGGTGTCCTTGAGACCCCCTCTCTGATCGACGACAAAATCGTAATGCAACCGCCAGCCCTTCCCGTTGGAGATGCGGCCGCAGTATTGAGGATCGGGAAACGTGATCAGGTTGAACCCTTTCGGCTCTGGCACCGCCCCTTGTAGGGTGACGCGCCCCTCGATCGTGCCACCGTCCTTCACCTCAATCACCTCATAGGCCGACGCCTGCGCCGGAAGTCCCAGGCCCAGGACGATCGCGCAGCAGATAAGCCTACTTACCAAGAACCTGGTGCCCAGCATACGACCGCTCATGCCATAACCTCCAAAGAATGTTTAGGGTCTCTGTAACTCCAAGGTTGGGCGGATGTCGATCGAGCGTCCAAGAGCCTCCAGCCCGAAGTGAGGATTCTCGACAATTTCATGCGCACTTCGACGTCCCGTCGGCGCCTTGAATTCAAAGGAAGCTGCCGCAGTTTCTCCGGCTCTCACGGTGATGGTCTTCTGCAACATCGGCCCGGTTTGAGGATGCCAGGCGGCCACGACATAGTCGCCGGGCGGCACTTCCGTCAGAGAGAAGCTCCCGTCCGGCCCCGTGATCGCATAATACGGATGCTCGATCGCCAGTCCCCAACTCTCCATGTAGGCATGGAACCCGCACTGCATGACGAAGATGCGGCGCTCCTTGGTCATGCGGACCTTCTGGACCACCGGTTCGCCGGCAATATGCTTATGGTATTCGGCCCCGACTCCGGATCTTGGATGGTGCGGATTCATCGGCAGGGGTACATTGAACAGCACACGCGGTCCCAGATTGGAGGTTTCATAAGCCTGAATGTCATGCATCACCGGATCCATATTCACGACCTTCACGTCGTGATCGTCACGCACCACAGTGACGAAGGGGAGAAACCGACAATCGCGCGCCTCGATCGTCGGCGGGGTAAAGGCGAACGGCTTGCCTTGTTTCACCTCGGTCAACATCACCACGACATCCTTCAGTCCGCCACCCTGAGACACCGTAAACTCTTCGAGGATGCGCCATCCGGTGCCCGTTGAGATGCGTCCGCAATAGACGGGATCCGGAAACGTAATCAGGTTGAACCCTTTGGGAATCGGCTTCCCACCGGTGATGGTCACCTTCCCAGCAATCGTCCCTCCATCCACGACCGCCATCTCATCATAGGCTCCCGCCTGAGACGAAAACCACACAACCCATAGCGCCATCACTGCGAATCGAATCAATCGAACCATGACCGGCCTCCGCTCGACGGTTCGTCCACAAGTATGTGTGTTCAGTCTACAAGACCCTGCCACCAAAAAGAAGGGGGAGCCATCCTCTGGCTCCCCCTCCCACACGTTCCTCTCGGTCGATGAAACGTTACCGGGAGGCCACCGGACTCACCTGAGCCTCAGCCGGTGAATCGGCCTGCGCCTTCTTCACTCCGACCGCAGCCCCGGACAACGGTAGCAACCGTTGATCGCCGGACGGTAGGACGCGCACATAGCCCCACTGACCGGACTGCGAATACGGCAGCCGCTGGTTGCTGTAGGTAAAGTCGCCGACCAACCGATAGGGACCGCCTGCCGACGGGATGAACGCATCGATGACCTCGGAACCGGAATACTCGACGACGCTGATCATGTCGGCGCCGCGCATGTACGGTTCGATCGGCCACTCGTGCTTCTCTATGCTGAACATCCCGTTCTGCTCGTTGGTCGCACCCAGAATGTGAAGCCGAACCGGATCTCCCGCATGCGCCTCGATAATAGGCGTCACGGGATCTTCCGGCTTATCGGCCACGCAGGGCTGGAATACGCGACCCAGCGTGCACCCCAGCTCTTCCCGGAACTTGTAGGGCTCGGACCGGTAGTTCACCCCGGTCAGACCCGCCACGTTCTGGACGTAGGGCATGAAGCTCGTCCCGATGATGTTGTCTTCGTCCTGGAAGAACAACGAGGCATCCCGGTAGTTCGTCCGGAACTCGTTGCCGGATATCGTCCGGTCTACGATGACATCCACCATCCAGGCATTCTTATTGGACACATCGGCTCCGGTCTTCGGATCGCGGTACTTGGAGCCCTTCGGGCCGACCACGACCGCGCCGAAGAGACCATTCCGAGGATTGAGCATCGGATTGCCGCCATCCCACACCAGCGACGTGATTTCGCCGTTCGCAGGATCGGCATAGTAGGTGTACGTGCGGCTTTCGCCCGGGGCGACCGTCTGGTCGTTCGAGTTGTTACCGACGTTCCAGCCAAGCGAGTCCTTCGGATCGAAGGCCAGCGACATGGCCGAGAAGGAAGCACGGCTGCTCTTCATCTTGTTTTTCAAGTTGACCTTAATACAATCCCCCACGTTCACGTGCAGCGTCAGCGGCATCGGCTGCGCATTCGCCACCGTGGCGATCTCGTCCTCCAGGACATAGATCTTCGCGTCGGGATTGGTGATCTGGATCTTCCGCTCGAAGTCCACCTCGATGGCCTCGGGCGCCTTTGCGTTGAACTTCATGTTCGGATAGTCGATCGCCACGACATTGAACGACTTCACCGGAGCATCGGCCGGACAGACCGGTATCGGTGCCGGAATTTCGTTCCGTCCCGAATAACCGGCAGGGAGCCTCTGCAAATCCGGCTGTTCCTTGTCGTACACGCGGAGAATCCCCCACCCACCCTCGGACAGTTTGGAGGCCCGTCCGTTGAAGTGGATATAGTCGCCGGCTTGCAGCCGAGGCCCGCCGGCTTTCGGCACTACCAGGTCATACCGTTCGGCAATCCCGATATGAATGGAGTTCTTCCGGTTCGCGTCGCCGGCATACCGTTCGGTCAAGAACGTATGGCCGGACAACGTCCACACCATCGACTCGTTCATCAGCGTATGCAACAGACGAAATACCATGGTATCGCCCACATACGCGCGCAGCAGCGGCGTGTAGGGATCACCATGGATCGCGCTGTTGAACACCTGGTGGACATCCGGATTGGAAGCCAATCGCTGGGCAATAGGTCCTGCCCGGAAGTTCAAACCGCTCCCTGTAGTATGGGTCCCGCCGTTAAGGAACGGCATCGGCGTCATGTAGATTTTTTCCGGCATCTGGAACGAGACCGTTTTCCCTGCTTCCAGCGCCACCTCGACCGGCTGGCCGGGCGGGTTACCGGCGGTCACAATATTCACCGTGTGGGGCACAGTGTCATGAACCTGCACCATCAATTCACGGAAGCTGCCGTTCACGTTATGTCCGACCGGCTCAATCGTCCGAATGTCGGCGATCGGTCCGCTCCGGACCTGCTTCCCGGTCTTGGGATCGTGGTACGTAGACCCGACCGGCTCGGCAATGAAGGTTCCGAATCCGCCGTGCGGCCAAGTGGTCGCGCCGAAGGCATGGTCGTGCCAGAACACGGTACCCACGTCCGCATCGACCCAGAACCGCTGCCGCACGAACTCAACCGTCACGATGTCCTTGGCCGGGTGATCGTGCTTCAGACCCTTGGTCAAGGTAATCGTGTTGCCCTTGATCTCCTTGATGCGGGCGATTTCGTTGCCCTTGACGTTGTCCGCCCCGACGAGGATCAGGATCTTCGGATGGTATTGGGCCGCGTTCTTCACGGTAATGGTGGTGGCCCCCTTCTTCACAGGCGCCGTCAACACCGTGTTCATCGGGACAGGCAGTCCCTTCTTGTCCTTCTTCTCCAACATCGTGAACGGACGGACCGATTGTTCATAGGAGAATCCGGTGATCACGCCGTCCGACGCCTGGTTGTCGAACTGGAGGAAGTGCCAGTGCGTATTGATTTTGGATGCCTGGAAGTTCGTGTAGTCGTCGTCCTCCCATTCACTGGTCAACGTCCAATCCAGGCAGTCATAGATGTTGCCGCGGACGACCAACGGATACTTGAGGTCATCGTTGGCGCGGATCGCCGCTTCTTCTTCATGCAACACATAGATCAAGCCCGTCTGGTCTACGACGGCCGGCTCTTTGCCCTGCGCCTTCGCCAACTTGATCGGGAGCTTGATGAAGTGCACATTGTAATCCTTGCGTCCGGCATTTTCGGGGCACAAACTCCAGACGCCGTTTTCACCGGGCTTGGCTTGATCCAGGCTCTCCTCGCCGTTGTCGTCCCGGCGAATCGGCTCAAGCCACGGGGCACCGACGTGATTCGGGGAGAACATCACACGCTTCCCGAAATGCGGCGTCAGGTGCGGCCAAGCCACACGCCCGGTCGTCGGCTCGAACGTGATCGGATGGCGCTTGCCCGGATGTGTCGACTTGTACTTGGGACTGTCAAACGTGCTTTCCTTCTCTGACATCGCCTTGTTGCCGTCCCAGATCCAATCCAACACTGTCGCATCGTAGGACACAATCTGGCCCTTTTCGTCGTCCTTGTGACCGGGCTTTCCTTGTGTCGGCAACTGCATTTCCACCCAGTCTTTGATCGTGATCACGGCCGGACTGCTCTTCCAATTGCTCTTACCCTTGTCCACAATTTGGAATGACTTTCCGAACCAGTCCACCGTCGTCCCGACCAATTTGTCGGAGGTCACGGGGTGCTTGATGCGTCCCTTGCGATCAGGCAATTCGCGCAGGTCCGGCATCGTGTCATTGCGGTGGTCTCCATGCTGCAGCGTGTTGTACACCCGCCAGTACCCCCACATACCCGCCACATAGTGGTGCGCGACGTGGCAGTGGAAGAGGAAGTCGCCCGCAAGTTGCTGGCACAGACCCGACCCGCACTCCGTTTCGAGGTCCAGCGCTTCCGACGGTCCGATGACTTCAACGTCCACGCGATCGGTCTTGTGACGAATGACCGGATATTTCACAGGGCCGTTCACGGAGACCGCCCAGAGGTTCATATCGTCGATGGCCCGCGGGCTGCGCGGCCAACGAATCGTCCCGCCGTGCGGATGGTGGGAGTGGAACACCTCCGACCCGCCATGCACCAGCCGGAACTTCGCCGGATCGCCCAAATAGGACCGCGGAATCGTCGGGGACGGATCGCCGAACGTATAGGAGCTATAACCCATCGACTCGTCTTCAAACCCGAAGTATTCGTGCTGCACATGCATGTTGTTGATGCCGAAGGGCTCGCTGCGATAGTTGATCGCGCGGGCGCCTGGCCGATACACGTCCGTCAACGGATCGCGTTGCGGCAGGAAGTCGCCCTTCTTGTTGACCGGGCGAAATGCCTCGTCGCCCACCTCGTGATAAATCAACACGTATTCCCGGAAGTCCGGACCCGAGCCGTTGTCGATCATCACCTGCCAACCGCTGCTGGCCGCCTCGTCCTTGGAGGTCGGATCTCCGAGGGCCTGCAGATAGGACGAGCCGCGCGGCTCGACG
>JANRMO010000059.1:0-14239 GCA_040981105.1 Nitrospiraceae bacterium | reverse complement strand
GAAATTCGATCGGTCTTGGTTCATACGGGACAACATTATGATGCGAGTATGGCCGGCCGATTCTTTGAAGATCTGGAGATTCCGCGCCCCGATGTCTCCTTGGAGGTCGGGTCAGGGACGCATGCCGTTCAAACGGCGGAGGTGATGAAGCGACTGGAGCCCGTGCTGGAACGCGAACGACCGGACTTGGTCCTGGTCGTCGGCGACGTCAACTCGACCATGGCTGCCGCCTTGACGGCGGTCAAATTGAGGATCAAGGTGGCTCATGTCGAGGCCGGACTGAGAAGCTATGATCGGTCGATGCCCGAGGAGATCAATCGGCTCGTGACCGATGGGGTGTCCGACCTGTTGTTTGTTACCGAGGAGAGCGGAGAGAAGAATCTCCAAGCCGAAGGTATTGCGCAGGAAAAGATCTTTTTCGTGGGCAATGTGATGATCGACTCGCTCGAATCGTCACGCCGGCTCTGGACCCGGTCCGACATTTTGGAGCAGCTTCATCTCAGCAAAGCCCAGTATGGGGTAGTGACGCTCCATCGTCCCTCCAACGTGGACGACCTCAAGACTCTGGAGGGACTCGTTGAAGCGCTCTGCACGGTGGCGCAACGTTGCCCGCTCGTCTTCCCGGTACATCCCCGAACGATCGGCGCGCTGAAATCGTTGGACCGCCGTCATGCCTGCCTCCACTTCGGTCACGGACCCGTGCCTTCAGCCGGCATTCGATGCATGGACCCCATCGGCTATCTCGACTTTATGGCCTTGGTCGCAAACGCGAGAATGGTGCTGACAGATTCCGGTGGCTTACAGGAAGAAACGACGGTGCTCGGGATTCCGTGTCTGACGCTCAGGGAAAACACGGAGCGTCCGGTGACTGTGACGCATGGCACCAATCGGGTGATCGGAGCGAGCCCCTCGAAGATCGTGTCCGCGGCAACCAAGGTCCTCGATCACCCCATTCAGCCCCCGGTTCCTCCTCCTCTGTGGGATGGTCAGGCCGCCGAGCGCATTGTTACGATTCTGCTCGATCAGTACAGAGTCCGATAGAGGGCGGTGCGCGGCGTCGGTGTCGGGATCGGGATGCGCCGTCCGAAACCAATGTGGGTAGAGATAGAGAATGCGGATCTGGGAGAAAGAGGATAGCTAAGCCATGGAGAGAGCGTCGTTTTACGGCATGTTGTGCTGTCCCAAATGTAAAGGCGATCTGACATTGCGAGCCGACGAATCCGCGTTCCTGTGCGCGGCATGCACATTCGTCTTCCCGATCGTCGACGGGATTCCGGTGCTGTTTCCCTGTAATGTTGAAACGGAAATGAAACAGCTTTTTACGCGGTATTGGGATGCCGAGGACAAAGCGGATCTGTACGATGCGAATGTCGAAGGCGCTGGCTCGATCTTCGGCATCTACAATCATGAGTCGGAGATCTACGGTCTTGCCTACTATTTTGACGAGGCCAAGCTCGATCTGTTGCTGGATGCTGGTTGTGGAAACGGCCGGTTCCTGGAGACGCTGCCACCAGCGACCGTCTCAATCGGAATCGATGCGTCGCTCAACCTCCTCCGGGCCGCGCATCGACGGAAGCGAGGCCACTTTCACGTCTGCTGCGAACTGGAGCATCTGCCCTTCAAGGACAATCTTTTTAGTACGGTCATCAGTTGTCGAGTCATTCAGCACCTGAAACAACAAGAGCGAGCCGTTCGAGAACTCTGCCGAATCACAAAAGCCAACGGGGACCTCATTCTGGAGCTGTACAATACTTGGAATCTGAAAACGATCTGGAAGGAGATCCGGATGTCCAAGCTGCAACCTATCTTTAACGCCCCGTTCAAGTTGTTCTTTCGCTCCCTCTCGCCGTTCTCCGAGTGGGGAATCAGCTATGACAACTACAATCACTGGTTCGAGGTCAAGCCCTGGCTGGAAGGGAGTCGAATGCGCGGCTTGCAGGGACGAGGCGTGGGATTTGGGTTTCACAAATATCTCTTCGATGCCTTTTTTATCAACGGAATTCTTGAGAAGTATGCCCCCGGCTTGTTGAGAAAATACTACGCTACGGCGTTTGCCTGCGAGAAACTGTTCGGTGCGACAATTCCGCTTCGTTATGTCATGGAAAAGGTCGTGATGAAGTCGACCAAACGTTCCGCCTGAGAGGAATCTTGTGGCCATGATTCAACGGGTGATTCAGGGCATTCAACATCGGGTCAAGGTTTCCAGGTTCTACAACCAGGAAGCGTATCAAGAACTGCGCCGAGAGGCGGAGCAACGCGGTGTGATGACGAAGGACAACAGGTTTCATCTGCTGGAGGCGCTGGAATGGATTAAACGGGCCCAGGATGCCACACCGGACCGCGGGGTTTCGCGGGCCTACAGCTCAGCTTGGCATCCATTCTTCCGCGCAAGGGGATGGCAGCCGTCCTATCCGGAGACAACCGGCTACATTATTCCCACTTTTCTTGATGCCAGCCGATATCTGCATGATCCTGACCTCAGAACACGCGCGCTCGCCATGGCGGACTGGGAAATCGATGTCCAGATGTCGAACGGGGCGGTCATGGGCGGCGTCCTTAATAGTCATCCGACTCCGGCGGTGTTCAATACGGGCCAGGTCATCCTCGGCTGGATTGCCGCATTCCAACAAACGCAAGAGGCCAAGTATCTCGATGCGGCTAAGCGAGCAGGCAGCTACCTTCTCGCGGTTCAACAGAAGGATGGCGGGTGGCTGAAGGGGAACTCGGAATTCGCCAATCCCACCTCTACCACGTACAATTCGCGCGTGGGATGGTCGTTGATCCTCCTCGGCCAATCTTGCGGAGACCCGCGTTATGTGGAGGCGGGCGAACGGAACATCCGATTCAGCCTCAGCCAGCAAAACACCAATGGATGGTTTCGCAACAATTGTCTCACCGATTCCGCTGCGCCGCTCTTGCATACGATCAGTTATGCCATTGAGGGAATTTGGGAAGCGGGGGAATTGCTGAAGCATGCGGACTATCTTCATTACGCCAAGCTCAGCGCCGAGATGCTGTTGGGAGCTGTGCGCGAGGACGGGAGCATGCCGGGGAGGCTGAATCATCAGTGGCAGGGAACCGTGACTTGGAGTTGCCTCACAGGCAATGCGCAATTGGCCGGAATCTGGCTGCGCCTGTTCTTAAAAGAAGGGGACGAGAAATTCCTCGCAGGGGCCCGGCAGCTTATTCGATTCCTGAAAGCCTCGCAAAACTGCGAGAGCGAAAACGGAGGCCTTCGCGGGGGCATCAAAGGATCGAGTCCCTTCAATGGAGAGTACGGCCGGTTTGAAGTGTTGAATTGGGCAACCAAGTTTTATGTGGATGCGCTCCTTCTCGACGAACGGGCGGGTGCAGTGGCCGATAGCTTCAGGATGAAACAGAGGAGGACTGCCGTGGTCTAGCCGAAACGACTTCCAGGTAGTGCACGACCCGCCGACCTGACCATTTGCCGGGAAGGAGGGCAGCCCTTCTGGGTGATCGGGGCCGATCGACCCTGCCAATGAAGAAGGTTTTGATCATCGCCTATTACTTTCCTCCGGTCTCCGCCAGTGGAGCGATGCGGCCGCTTGCCTTCTGTCGGTATCTCGAGTCCTACGGGTGGTTGCCGCGTGTGCTCACGACCGATGCTGTGTCCGTGCATCCGCCTCACCCGGTGGATTATCAATTGATGAATAAACTTCCGGTTTCGGTGAAGGTCGATGTGATCCCCCATGGCAATCCCCTCCGGCGGTTGGTAGCGTGGCGAGATCGCATGCGGGATGTTATGTGGGCAGGGAAGGATGAGCAGGTCGCTGGACAACCCGTCCGGGTATCCGGGGAGGGGAGCCCGACGGCGAGGCGCAGGAGGCTTGGGCAACTCAAGAATTTGGTCCTCGACTGGGGATTCGCGTTTCCAGATCCGCAGTGTCCATGGCTCGCGCCGGCGGCGGCCTTCCCACGACATTGGCCGCAGGGTGAGATTCCCGACGTGGTGTGGGCGACCGGTGGGCCCTGGACAAGCCATCTGGTCGGGAGGCGGCTTGCTCAATACTGGAGAGTCCCTTACGTGGTGGATTACCGCGATCCGTGGACCAGCAATCCTTATGTTTCGTTCGGATCATCGTATCTTAACGCCAAGGCCTACGATCTCGAGCGGTCGGTCTGCCATGGTGCGAGCAGGGTGATGACCAACACGCATGAACTGCGGGTGCAACTTGAACAGGACTATCCTGGCCTGACCGGCAAGACGTTGACCATCACCAACGGTTTTGATCCGGATTCGTTTGGCGCGGACCTCGCAGGCGAGGCCAACGTCGAGCGCAGGCTCGAAGCAAGAGGATCACAGCTCGAACTCTGCCATTTCGGAACGGTGTATGGAAAGCGCACCCCAGCGGTCCTCTTTCAGACCCTCGTCGATCTCCATCGTGAAGGACGTCTATCCGGTGAACGACTGCGACTCAGGTTCATCGGGGCGTGGGAAGTATCTGAGCCGCAATGCGAAGAACTCGCGCAACGGCTGGAAAAAGTCGGGTTGCTGATCCGTGAGCCACCGGTGCCGTACCAGGAATGTCTCCGACAGATGCGGGAGGCCGACGCTCTGTTGGTGATTCAACCGGATTCCCCGCTTCAAATTCCGGGCAAGATCTATGAGTATATTGCGACGAGACGCCCGCTGCTTCTAGTTGGGGGAGACGGGGCGACCGCCAATCTTGTCCAACGGCACCGACTCGGCCTCGTCTGCCGAAACGATGTGGATGAGATCCGAGGAGTGATCACCGATGTACTCGAAGGGCGGCGCGTATTATCGGCCCCGCCTCAGGAAGAACTCGATCGATTCAACTATCGAAGTCTGACCGCGGATCTTGCCGGGGTATTGAATGACGTGTGGAAAGAGCACCGAGAGAGCCGGTGAAATTTTGCGAGTTGGCACGGTACAGAGCAGGTAAGCTCTGAAGACACGATGGAATACCGGGTTGAAAGATTGGGTAGGAATCAGCCGGCGATTGCCTTGTGGGACCGCTACGTGCTTGAGTCTTCGACGGCGACCGGGTATCACCTGACCGCCTGGCGACAGGTGGTTGAGCAGGCCTGCGGGCATCAGACCGTCTATCTCATGGTACGGGATCCGCACGGGGATGTGCGAGGCGTATTGCCGCTGGTCGCGCTGACGAGCCGGCTGTTCGGCCGTTTCCTGGTCTCGATGCCGTTCCTGAACTACGGTGGGTTGGATGCAGCGGATCGGGAGGTTAGAGAGTGCCTATTGGAGGCCGCTGCGCAGGAAGCGAACGCGCTTGGTGCGAGCCATGTGGAAATCAGGCAAGCCCAGCCTTTACCGATCGGATGGCGATGCAAACAGCACAAGGTTTCCATGCGACTGGCGCTGCCGGGCGACTTCCAGACGCTCTTCAAGAGTTTTCCGTCCAAGCTGAGGAGCCAAATTCGGCGGCCCCAGAAGGAAGGAATGACGGTGAAGTTCGGCGGCGCCGATCTGTTGGAGGAGTTTTTCCGAGTCTTCTCGCGCAACATGCGAGATCTTGGGACTCCGGTCTATGGGAAAGGGTTCTTTCGCACCATCCTGGAGACGTTCCCCAAGGAAACGGCCGTATGCTCGGTGTTTTTGAAGGGGCGTGTGGTTGCGGCAGGATTGCTCTACTCGTTTCGGGAAATGATGGAGATTCCCTGGGCTTCCTCGGATCGACGATATGATCGGCTGGCTCCCAATATGCTGTTATACAACTCGGTCCTTGAATATGCCTGCCAACAGGGTTGCAAAGTATTTGATTTCGGGCGATCGACCATGGACAGCGGGACCTATCGCTTCAAGGAACAGTGGGGAGCGAAGCCGGTCCCATTGTATTGGTATTACTGGCTCAAGGATGACAGGCCCTTGCCGGAGTTGAACCCTGACAATCCCCGATATCGTCTGGCGATCTCGCTCTGGCAGAACCTGCCCCTGCCGATCGCCAACGCGCTCGGTCCACACATCGTCAAATACCTGCCATGAAGATCCAGTCCACACTCCCCCCCACAGCCGCGCCGGTTTCGCTTCGAGGGCTCCTCGCCGGGTGCGCCGCGCTTCTCTCAACAGACTCCTGCCGTTCTCGGTTGGAGCGGGAGGTGCGCGACGAATACGGCCTCGAGCATGTGTTTCTGGTCTCATCCGGCAAGGCGGCATTGGCGCTGATTCTGTCCGGTCTTCGGAAGTTGTCGCCGCGGCGCAAGGTGCTGATGCCCGCCTATACCTGCTACTCGGTTCCATCGGCCGTGGTGAAAGCAGGACTCGATGTCGCATTGTGCGATGTCAATCCCGCCACATTGGATTTTGACCACGAGCAACTGACCCGGCTCCTCGACGACCAAACGCTCTGTGTCCTGCCGACGCACTTGTTTGGATTGCCGGCCGATGTGGAACAAGTCCGGTCCCTGTGTCGCCCGAGAGGCATTTCGGTGGTGGAGGATGCAGCCCAGGCGATGGGAGGGATGCGGCGGGGAAGATGGCTGGGTACGATCGGAGACGTGGGGTTCTTTAGCCTCGGTCGCGGGAAGAATCTATCCAGCGGAGGCGGCGGGATGATCGTCACCGGGTCGGCAACCCTCGCGGCAGCGATCCGGGAGGCTTATGACCAACTCTCCAAGGAATCGCAATGGACTGCCGTCAGAAATTTGGCCGAGTTGGCGGCTACGGAGGCATTTATTCGCCCACCCTTCTATTGGCTGCCAGCTGGATTGCCGTTTCTCGGACTGGGAGAGACGCGATTCTATCGAGACTTCCCGGTGGCACGAATGGCCGAGGCACGGGCCGGCACGCTAGCAGGCTGGCGTCAGAGGCTGGCGGCAGCCAACCGAACCCGCTGCGAGCAGGCTCAAGCGCTCATTCAGGACTTATCCGTTCTGGTTCCTGAGGTCCAGGTGGTGACGGCTCCGGAAGCCTGTTACCTGCGCCTTCCCATTCTGGTCCGCGACTCTACGGCCAAGTCGACCCTGTGCGCGCGCGCGGCCTCGCTTGGGCTGGGGATCAGCGCGGCCTATCCCGGCACCATCCAGCAGATTCCAGAGTTACAGGATCGGCTGGATCGCCGCGAATATCCTGGAGCAAGGGAGGTAGTGGCGCGGCTGGTCACGCTTCCGACCCACCGGTTTGTAACACAGGCGGATAGAGCCAGGATTTGCGAGGTTCTCCGGGAAGCAAGCGCGGGTGGGCGAGCGGTGGAGGGCGGCGCGTCGGGCTTGCGTTCTTCGGCGGTCGCCAGAGGTTCCTCACGAAGCGAGTCGGCGTTGACGTCATCGCTACGTTCACATCGCTAGGTCGGCTATGATCACTGCCTGGCTTTTTTGGCTCTCGGTCCTATTCGTGGGGTACGCCTATCTGGGGTACCCACTGTTGCTATGGGGCCTTGGTACGGTTCGAAAACGGGTCGTGCAAAAGGAGGCCATTCAGCCCTCGGTGGCCTTTATCATTACGGCTTACAACGAAGAGAAGCGAATCCTGGAAAAAATCGAGAATACGTTGGCGCAGGACTACTCGAAGGAGCGTTTGGATATTGTGGTCGCCTCGGACTGTTCGACGGATCGAACTGATGATATCGTCCGATCGTGCCGAGCCTCCGGTGTCCGGCTGGCTCGGTTGCCCTCCAAGGGCGGGAAGGAGGCGGCTCAGAAGTTTGCCGTCGAATCGACGACAAGTGACATTCTGGTGTTCTCAGATGTGGCCACCATGCTGCCGCCAAACGGAATCAGGACTATCGTCAAGAACTTTGCCGATCCCAGCGTCGGCTGTGTCAGTAGCGTCGATCGTTTCATCGACCAAGACGGGCAGGTGAGCGGCGAAGGTGCCTATGTTCAATACGAGATGTGGCTCCGACGCCTGGAGACAAGCGTGAACAGTTTGGTCGGGCTCAGCGGGTCATTTTTTGCCGCCCGTCGCGAGGTCTGTCGGGATTGGGCGTCGGATCTGCAAAGTGACTTCAATACCCTGCTGAACAGCGTCAAAAGGGGCTTGCGAGGCGTATCCGATGAGGAGAGCGTCGGCTACTACAAGAATCTGGCGGATGAACGAAAAGAGTATGAGCGGAAGGTGCGGACGGTCGTGCGTGGCATTTCCGTATTCATGCGAAGTCTCGCGTTGCTGAATCCGTTCAAGTATCATCTCTTCGCATGGCAACTGATCAGCCATAAGCTCTGCCGCTGGACGGTGCCGTTTGCCCTAATCGTCGCCTTCGTCACGAATGGTTTGCTCGCCCTCGATCCAGGCTGGTATCGGACTCTGTTCTGGGGACAGGGAGTGTTTTACGGGCTGGCGATGCTCTACCAGTGGTCTCGACGGCTGCCGAAGGTCGCCATGCTGCGGCTGCCGTCGTTCTTTGTCATGGTCAACGTGTCGATCCTGGATGCCTGGTTCCGGTACCTGCGGGGAGATCGTATTCTCTCGTGGGATCCTTCAAAGCGTTAGCGATTCTGCCGTAGGAGAAAGAGCACGATGAACGAACAGACGGATGTGAAACAACTACGCAGCTTCGGGCTTACGGTGGGGGGCGTGTTCCTCGTCATCGGCCTCTGGCCCCTGGTATGGCGCGGCGAAGCGATTCGACTCTGGGCGGTCATTCCGGCCGCTGGCTTGATCCCGGTTGGTCTCATCCTTCCCAGGGTGTTGGCCCCACTTTACAAGGGCTGGATGGCGGTGGGACATGTGCTGGGGTGGATTAACACCAGGATTATTCTGGGCATTCTCTATTACGGGCTCGTGGTGCCGATGGGGCTTGTGATGAAAATGCTCGGCCGAGACCCGATGAGGCGGGCTCTGGACCCGGGGATGGATACGTACCGGGTGGTCCGGGAGCCGAGGCCGCCGTCGCATATGAAGAATATGTTCTGACCAAGGGGAGGGGGAACCATGGGCGAATTCTTGGGCGAACTCTGGGCGTTCATGAAAGAACGAAAGAAGTTTTGGCTGTTGCCGATTATCGTCGTACTGGTGCTCTTGGGAAGCCTGATCGTCTTTACACAAGGGTCCGCAGTGGCACCGTTTATCTACACGCTCTTTTGATGGGATGGCGCGATCAGGCAGACTCAGCGCGATGATCAGAACAAGGAGGCGTGCGGATTCACGTGGGGGCGGCAGAACTCAAGCGATATGTGTGGCGAGGGCTCGCGGGGGCGTACCACTGGTCTGGTGTCTCCCGCGCCCGACATCAAGGAACCGTCGCGATTCTGACCTACCATCGAGTGCTCTCTGCGGAAGATCTCAGAACGAACATCGTACAGCCCGGCATGTATGTGCGGGATGATGTGTTCGAGATGCACATGCGGTACTTGCAAGCCCGCTTCGAGATCCTGTCGCTTTCCGAACTTCTTGCTCGATGGCGGGCCGGTCGGTGGGAGGCTGAAAAGGCCGCCTGTGTCATCACCTTCGATGACGGCTGGCTCGACAATTATCGAAATGCCTATCCCATATTGAAGCGGTACGGTCTGCCCGCCACCATTTTTCTCCCGACGGACTTTGTCGGCACATCGCGGTGGTTTTGGCCGGAGCGATTGGGTTATCTCCTCTTGGCGGCCGATGCCCCGTCGTGCGAACCGGACCGACGCGACGCCTTCTATCGCGCTCTCACCGGAACCCTGCAGGCGGAGAGGCAGGAACGGGATGCGCCACCGGATCGGAGAGTGGGTCCGGACGCGCATGATCGCTTCATTGAGGCCTGTAAAGACCTGGAAGCCGACCGGTTGGAGCGGTTGCTCGCGAATGTGGGCGACATCTTGGGCGTGACGGTTCCGGAGTGTCGTGTCCTGATGAATTGGTCGGAGGTGCGTGAAATGTCCCGGCATGGCATCTCGTTCGGATCGCATTCCTGTTCGCACCGGTTGATGACGCAGATCTCGGAAAAGGAAGCGCGGCAGGAAGCGCGTTCGTCGTACGAGCAGCTACAGGAGAGCGGCGCAGCCACCGTCCCCGTGTTTTGTTATCCCAATGGCAACTACAACGATCTGGTGCAGCGGCTTGTGCAGGAGGCGGGATATCAAGCCGCGGCCTCGTGCGATTCTGGGCTCGAACGGGAGGCTCCGGCGAACGTGTGGGCGCTCAGGCGGATCTCGATCCACCACGATATCAGCGAGTCTCCCGCCCTCTATGCACTAGCCCTGTCCGGTGTGCGGTGAAGTAGAGTTGGGAATCGGGTCAGCGGAGCGAACTTTCGTACGGTGTCGCTCCGACGTCGGCATGCTCGATCACACGAAGACGCGACGTGGGTTCGAGACTCGGGTGGAGTGGAGGAGCAATGTGCGTGCTGGTGACAGACGGTAATGAACGGGCAGCGCTGGCTGTCACGCGCGCGCTAGGACGGAGGCAGATCCACGTCCTAGTCGGGGCGGAAACCGAGCGGTCCTTGGCCGGCTCGTCGCGCTATTGTCGACGGGCGTTTTCTTATCCCTGTCCCTACAAGGATCCGGAAGGATATCTCGATGCTTTGTTGCAGACGGTGACCGATCATCAGGTCGAGATGGTGGTGCCGATCTCCGATCTGGCGATGCATCTGGTCGGGACGCGCAGAGCCCGATTCGACGCACTAACCAAAATCGCTGGCCCCGCCTCGGCGATCTATGAAACGCTGTCAGATAAGTATCGGCTGATGAGGCTGGCGCAACAGCTTGAGGTACCCATACCAGACACCCTCTTTGTGGAGGAGGGGCGGCTTCCTCCGACGTTGGAGGGTGTGGGAAAGTTTCCATTGATTGTCAAGCCGGGCCGATCCCGCATTCCCGTGGACGGTGTCTGGACCAGCACCAGCGTGCACCATGTGGCGAACCGAAAAGAGTTGGAACAGGTGTACGACCGGACTCCCTATCTCAGATGGCCCTCGCTGATACAACGACGCATTGAGGGAGAGGGACGGGGGATCTTCGCGCTCTGTGATCAGGGGCGGCCCGTCGCCTTGTTCGCCCATCGGCGCTTGCGCGAAAAGCCGCCGGCTGGCGGCGTGAGCGTGCTTCGGGAAAGCATCGAACTGCCGAAACCGATGGCCGATCACGCGATGCGGCTCCTGCAAAACGTCGGCTGGCATGGCGTCGCGATGGTGGAATTCAAAGTCGAGCGCGAGACCGGTGTCCCGCGTCTCATGGAGGTCAACGGGAGATTCTGGGGGTCGCTGCAGCTTGCCGTTGACGCGGGGTTGAATTTTCCGCTCATGCTGTATCAACTCATCTGTGGTCATCGGATCGAAGCGCCGTCGGCCGGTTATCGTACGGGGGTGAAATCTCGGTGGCTCTTGGGAGACCTCGATCATCTGTTGGCCAGATTGTTCAAATCCGAGGACACATTGCGTCTGCCGCCGGGGTCTCCGTCGAGAATGCGCTGCGCGCTGGAATTCGCTCGGTTCTTTCAGAAGGACCTTCATTACGAAGTGGAACGGTGGGATGACGCCGGCCCGGGACGATATGAGCTGTGCAGGTACGTCAGGGACCTGGTGAAAGGACAAGCATGAGCGAGATGGAGTCGGCAGGAGTCAAACATGGTGTGGGCATGTATTTCCGCGCGCTGCGCGAGGTGGCAGCGCATCTCGGTCGGCGCCTCAAATTCATCCGTTTGGCGTATGAACGGGTGACGGCCACCAAGGTGTTGCCGCACCCGGTCCGGTCGGTCTTATTCGTTTGCAAGGGCAACGTCTGTCGAAGTCCGCTGGCTGAGGCCTACTTCCTGCATTTGGTCAGAAAAGGGGGGCATGTGTTGACGGTCCAATCCGCTGGAATCGAGACGACGCCTGGAAAATCAGCCCATGTGTTGGCTCAAGCCGTCGCCCGTAACCATGGCATATCGCTGGAACAACACTTGACGAAGCTATTGCTTCAGGACCTGATGCAGCAATCGGATCTGGTCTTGGTGATGGAGGTCGCTCAGAAGGACCGAGTAGCAAAGTTGTATCCTCGGGAGAAGCACAAGGTCTTCGTTCTTGGGCAATTCTGTGGCAAGGGATCGCTCGATATCGACGACCCTTACAGTGGCACGCTGGACGATTTCAAGGTCTGCTTCGAGCGGATCCGTGAGTCGTGCGACCGGATGATCCGGCAGATCGAGGAGCGGAATCAGGCTTCCGTTTCAAATACGGGGGCCATGCCGCCATCGACAAAGCTGGTCAACTAGCGGGCTTTGGTCGCTCTGTATGCATACGATACTGCATCTGTCGAGCAGTAGCGGACCCGGAGGGGCGGAGCGAATCGTCTGTGCGCTCGCCGCCTCGCTGGACCGAACTCGGTTTCGGTCGCTGATCGGACTCTTTCGTCCAGGCTGGCTCAAGGACCAATGTGAGAGCCGGGGACTGAGGACCTATGTGTTCTCCAGCGACGGGTTTATGCAATGGAAGTGGATGCGGGATTGCTATCGATTGATCAAACAGGAACGGGTGGATGTCATCCAGGCTCATGAATTCGATGCGATCGTTCATGGGGCGCTGGTTGCGAGGATCGCAGGAGTGCCGATGGTCGCCACCATCCACGGAAAGCACTATTTCTGGGAGAAGCGACGCCGCCGGTGGGCCTATCGCTGGGTGAGCCGCTATGCGAAGATGGTCGCCGTGTCTGAGGATCTGAAGCGGTTTGTTCTCGAACAAACCGGCATGACGGTTGGCCGAATCCAGGTTATCTATAATGGTGTGGATCAAGCGCCGACGGCCGACCCGGTCCAGGCCGCGCAGTATAAAAAGGATCTCGGGCTTGCCGGTGATGAGCTGGTGGTCGGGGTCGTAGGGAACCTGTATCCGGTCAAAGGCCATACCTATCTGCTCGATGCAATTCCCCAAATCCTCAAGGATTGTCCGAAGACGACGTTTCTGTTTATCGGCCGCGGCGAGCTCGATGTGCCGCTGAAAACGAAGGCCAAGACCCTCGGGGTCGAGGAAAAGGTCCGATTCCTCGGCCTCCGGCAGGATGTTCCCAAGCTGCTGGCCATTATGGATGTGTTTGCCATGCCCTCGTTGTCGGAAGGGTTGTCGATCGCCCTCTTGGAAGCGATGGCAGCCGGCAAGCCGGTCGTCGTGACCCGGGTGGGTGGGAATCCGGAGTTGGTGGTGGAGGGACAGACCGGCTATCTCGTTCCGGCGGGGCAGGCGCCGCCGCTGGCGGAGGCAATTCTCTCGCTGTTGCGCGATCAGACCCAAGCCAAGGCGTTTGGAGTGCGGGCTCAGCACATTGTGGGGGAACGGTTCACACTGGATCTGATGGTCAACCAGTATTCGATACTGTACCAGCGGGCGATTAGTCGGGCGGCGGCACGCGTCGTGCCGGTCGCCTGACGGCAGCAACGGAGAAGGGAAGCAAGGGCGTACGATGAGCTTACGTGATCGCCTGTATAAGGTGTACTGGAAAGCCAGGGATCTGATTGTCCCGGAGTTCGAATATTCGCAGCATGTATATGAGGCGGTCCTGAAACAGCATGTGCAGGAAGACACTCGCTGGCTGGATTTGGGGTGCGGACATACGCTGCTGCCGTTTTGGAGAAGTCAGGGCGAGGAGGAACTGACGACCCGTTGCCGTTCCCTCACCGGATTGGATTTCGACCTCCCGTCGCTGGTGGCCCATCAACGGATCAGGCGAAAAGTTCGGGGCGACATCGGCAGGCTGCCGTTTCCCGACGGAGCCTTCGACCTGGTAACCATGAACATGGTGGTAGAACATCTGGACGATCCGGGCCGCCAGTTTGGTGAAGTCCGGCGTGTGCTGTCCCCCAAGGGGCTCTTTATCTTTCACACGCCGAATGTGTTGGGATATGGGGCATTGCTGTCGATGTTGGTGCCAGAGGCCATCAAGACGCCGTTGGTGGCCTTGGTGGAAGATCGAGAAGAGCACGATATTTTCCCTACACACTACCGGGCGAATCGGGAGAAGACGATTCAAGCGCTGGCGACGCAGCATGGCTTTTCCGTAGCGGATTTCAGGTTGTCGGTCACCGACGCAATTTTCAAAACCCTGCCGCCGTTGTTTATCCCCGAGTTGGTGTGGATTAAACTGCTCATGACGAGGCCGTTGAGGTCGTTGCGGACTAATATCATTGCCATTCTTCAAAGGACAGATTAGCCTAGGGAAGGTCTGATTTATTCCCCGTTGGTGATGTGCTGTGAGGAAAGCAGCACTGAACGGGAGACACGCTCATGCACCAACAGACCTTTGCAGAAGTCTCATTCGAACAGTATCGTACGCCCACTCGCCGTGAGCAGTTTCTCAACGAGATGAACCGCGTCGTGCCGCGGGCGGAATTGGTGGCGGTGATCGAGCCGGT
>JANRMO010000058.1:0-15078 GCA_040981105.1 Nitrospiraceae bacterium | reverse complement strand
GATCCTTCCACGCTTCGATGGATTTCGTTCAGCCATTTCGAAGCCGACGAATGCGGCGCGTTGAACGAATGGCTGAACGTGGCTCCCCGTGCCGAGCCGGTCTGCGGTCAGGTGGGGGCGCTCGTGAGCGTGAACGACTTCTCGCTTCGCCCGGCGCACGTGCTGACGCAAGACGAGGTCCTGAGTACCGGGACCTACCGGGTTCGGTTCCGCCAGACGCCTCACGTCCCGCATAACTGGGAGGCGAGCCTGCTATTCGAGGAGGTCACCCGCACGTTGCTCTGCTCGGATCTGTTCACCCACGAGGGAGACGTTGCTCTGGTCACTGAGTCGGATGTGGTCGAGCGCGCGACGCGGTCCTTGGTCGAGGGCCAGAAGGGACCCTTTGCCAATGCCTACCCCTACACGCCGTTGACCGAACCGATCCTGCATGGGCTGGCCGGTCTCCAGCCCACACGCTTGGCGCTGATGCATGGGTCCTCGTTTATCGGCGACGGCGGACGGGCCATCCGAGACTTGGCGGGTGTGATGAGGGAGAAATTGGGTCGAGCGCAGACCGCATGATTCACGATGACTTGTGCTGCAACCGCAGGGAGGCGTGGATGCAGATCAAGCTAGCCAGCGTCATGGTCGATGACCAAGAGCGAGCGCTTCAATTCTATACATCGGTCCTGGGCTTCATAAAGAAAACCGACATACCCATGGGAGCGTTCCGGTGGCTGACCGTGTCCTCACCGGAAGGCGTGGACGGTGTCGAGCTCGTCCTGGAACCGACGGGATTTCCACCGGCACAATCGTATCAGAAGGCGCTGTTCGAGGCCGGGATTCCGGCCATGGCTTTCATCACGAAGAATGTCCGGGCTGAGTATCGACGCCTGATCGAGCATGGGGTCCGCTTCCGAGGCGAGCCTCGCGACATAGGGCCGATCACCGCCGTCCTTTTCGAGGACACCTGCGGCAACCTGATCAATTTGGTCCAACCGACGGCCTGACCCGTCGTTCCGGCAGCGCCTGCCCGGCGGCCGCCCATCTCACAACATCACGCCGCTCGGCGAAGGGATGCCGAAGGTCATATCCGAGAAAGCATCCGATTCGTCGGCACGGCCGGGAACAGTCTATGGTGAGCGCATGGGGAGGGGCACCGAACAGCCTGCCATGCCCGATTCTGCGCAGCGGCTTCGCGGCACAAAGATGGGAAGACGGCAAGCGTCCAGCGTGCGAAAGGAGACGTTGTGGGCAAGGTGTTCAACGAAATCACCCCGGAGTTGGCCGCGTGGCTCTCGACGCAACGCATGTTCTTCGTCGCCAGCGCTCCTCTTTCCGGCAATGGACTCGTCAACTGCTCGCCAAAAGGCATGGATACGTTTCGCGTACTTGGACCTCGCGAGGTCGCGTATCTCGACCTCACGGGGAGCGGCATCGAGACGATCGCTCACCTTCGCGAAAACGGGCGCATCGTCTTTATGTTCTGTGCCTTCGAGGGGGCGCCGAAGATCGTCCGCCTCCATGGCCGAGGTGAACTGGTGACTCCGGAATCCCTGGACTGGAAGCCTCTCCAAGCGCGGTTTCCTGAATACCCTGGCGCCCGTGCGATCGTCAGAGCCTCGCTGCTCCGCATCAGCGACTCCTGCGGCTACGCGGTTCCGCTATACGAGTATCGCGAGCAGCGCGACCAGCTCATACGGTTGTCCATATCGAAGGGCGACACGCATTTGCAGAAGTACCGGAATGAGAAGAACGCACGAAGCGTGGATGGCCTGCCCGGCCTGCCGGGTCTCGATCCGAAGCCATGACTACGTCGCCGTTCCACCCTTCAGGCGTAAGGGCGCGTCAACGGCAGAGTGAGGATCGTTCGACATGACTATGAAGGAGGTCGCCCATGTCACGCAAGGTGAATGCGATCCCGGTTGGGTATGAAGGCGCGACGCCTTATCTCATCATCAAGGACGCGGCACGCGCTCTGGAATTTTATAAGAAGGCCTTCAGAGCCACGGAGATCATGCGAGTTGCGGCTTCGGATGGAAAGGTGGGACATGCGGAAATCAAGATCGGCGCCGCGATCATCATGTTGGCCGACGAATTTCCCGACATGAATTGCCGGAGTCCACAGTCGTTCGGCGGCACACCGGTGAGCATCATGGTGTATGTCCAGGATGTGGACAGCTTCGTGAAGCGAGCCGTCGCTGCGGGGGCGAAAGAGCTTAGGCCGGTTGAGAACAAGTTCTATGGCGACCGCGCAGCCAGCCTTGAAGATCCCTTCGGGCACCAATGGCACTTCGCGACACATGTTGAGGACGTACCGCCCGACGAACTGGCGAAACGCGCCGAATCGTTCATGAAGCCGCAGGGCGATGAGTAGAACACAGTCACACGACGTCGGTGCTGCCACCTCGAGCTTGGCAACAAGGGACGATGGGAACCGTCCGCCTGATCAGACCCGTAGGGTGCCGCAGCCCCAGTCGTCGGTAGAGCCTGCACTTCAGGATGCTGTCGATTTGTCTGTCTCCATTTCGACTATAGGTTAGGACCAGAAGCCGAGCCAGCTAGGACTCATCGAATGCGCGTCCTCGGCTCGCTTGGTTACTTTAAGGTTCCTCATGAGGAGGTGTGACACGGCGGAGATTGTGCATCGCGTGGGAATCAAGGCTGCCCCTGACCAAGTGTTTAGAGCGCTCTCCACGATCGAAGGGCTGTCCGGTTGGTGGACGAAAGATACGACCGGAGATTCAAAAGTCGGCGGCGCCCTTGCCTTTGAGTTTCGCCCGCCAAGCGGGGGCCACGTGGTTTTCGACATGGACGTGATCGAACTGACCCCCGACAAAATTGTGCGTTGGCGAGTCAAGGACGGCCCCGATGAGTGGGTAGGAACCGAGTTGGAGTTTGCCCTTGCCCAGGAAAGCAGCTATACGATCGTCCTCTTCGCCCACCGGAATTGGCCCGACGCCATGGAATTCATGGCCCATTGCAGCATGAAGTGGGCCACTTTTCTCCTCAGCCTCCGGTCGTTCGTCGAGGCCGGCAAGGGCAGACCGGCCCCCGATGACCTGAAGATTGACAATTGGAACTAGCATCTTCGCGCATTCCGCGCTGGAAGAGGAGGTGAACATGGTCAGCAAAATCTTCGTCAATCTCCCCGTGAAGGACCTCGACAAGTCGATCGCGTTTTTCAAGGCGGTCGGGTTCTCGTTCAATCCGCAGTTTACGGACACGACGGCGGCCTGTATGGTCATGAGTGACGTGATCTACGCCATGTTGCTGACCCACGACAAGATCAAGCAGTTCACCGAGAAGCAAATCGCCGACGCTCATCGGACGACGGAAGTGCTGACCGCCCTTGCCGTTGAGAGCAAGGCGAAGGTGAACGAACTGGTGGACAAGGCCATCAAGGCCGGCGGGAAAGACGCCTACCCGCCCAAAGACTATGGCTTCATGTTCACGCGCAGCTTTGAGGACCCGGACGGTCATATCTGGGAAGTGTTCTGGATGGACCCGGCACGGGTGCAGACCGGATAGCCGTCGCAGCGAGGCCGGCGCTTGCCACGGATGCAGAGAGATCGGTGATGACCATCACATTGAATCCTACGATCGTGCAGGTGTGCAATCAGGACTCCTCGGGCCGCTTTTCGCAAAGGTCCTCGGATTGAAGTGAGAAGGAACGAGCGGGCACTTTGCTCCGGTGCGGGCCAACGAGACCGTGACGCTCGATTTCGACGACCATGTCGTGGGGTTCGATTTCCATCGGTACGCGTTCCACGTAGGCAATTGGGCGACGAAGCAGCATGTTCTTCATCGAGATGGACCTGGTGGGCTCGGAGAGTCGCATGAGGCACAGGGTCTTCGCGTCATGGAGCATGGGACCGATACTTGGTCTGCTGGCTGTCTGTACGGTCGCGGTCGTGGCACGGGTCCATCGGCCGCAGGAGGCGCAATTGGCTGCCTTCTTCCTGCCGATATTGACGGTCTGGTACCTGCAATCCAGGAGCGCCAACGACTCGCGGCTGAGTTGGCAAGTTCCGACGGTCGGGTATGCGATGACCTTTGCGATTGGAGCGGGCCTGAGCCTGTCGAATCAGGACCTGCGGACGGACGTCGAGCTGGTCGGTGCTATAGGCTTGGCGGTCGTGACCGGTTTCGGGATTGTTCATTGGTACAAGGGCGTTCGTGCCAGGCCCCACGCAAGATCGCCGCAGTGGAAGAGGGATGTGATCGCCGGTCTTGTCTGCAACCTGCTGTTGGCGTGGACGGGGTCGTCCCTCGCCGTCGCCTCCTATGGGGCCAAGCACAAGCCGATCCCGGTCGTCTCGTTCGCGAAGCCTCCTTCAGCGATGGCTCAACGCACCGCGCATCCGAATGCCGTGTGGATCGACACCGACCCAGCGTGCGGCGCCGGAGCAACCGCCGATGTCGATGACTGTTGGGCTCTGGTGGCCGCGAGCCGTTCACCGGAATTGGCGATCCGCGGAATCAGCACGGTGTTTGGCAATCGAGAGGGGCATGAGGTTCATCGCGTCCTTGAGGAGGTTCTGGCGCGACTGAGTCACGGGCGACAGCCGGGCGACAGCCTCTCTCACCTGCATGCGGGCAGCATCGTTCGACGCGATGCCGCAGGGCGGCCGACGGCGGCATCGCGGGCCTTGGCCGAAGCCCTGGAGCGGGAACCGCTGACCGTCATCGCTCTGGGACCTCTCACCAACATCGCCGCATTGCTCGATCACCGGCCTGATCTGACAGGGCGGATTGAACGGATCGTCCTCGTCGGGGGCAAGCGGCCGGGGCAACTCTTCCATCCCGGCCATCAATGGTGGTTTCACTTCGGCGACTTCAACATCGCGCAAGATCCCGAATCCGCAGAAACGGTCCTGTACTCCGGCGTGCCCGTCACACTCGTGCCCTTTGACCTGGCCACGAAGTTGGTCGTGACCCATGCCGATCTGGAACGCCTGCGCGATGGCGACGGCGCAGCCAAATGGCTGAGCGATGTGAGCGAACCGTGGCTCGCGTTCTGGAATACGATTCTCGGAAGACCGGGGTTTCACCCTTTCGATGTGTTGGCCGTGGCCTATGCCGCCATTCCGGAACATTTTCACTGCCGGAGAAGCCCGGCGCGAATCGGTTTCAATCTGTTCCTGGAGCCGTTCGGGATGGGTCGAGATTTGGAAGTGTCCAAGGACCTCATCGGCCCGATCGTGACCGATTGCTACGATCTGGACCGCGAGGTCAAGGATGTGGTGCTCACCAGAATCCTGGGGAACTCCGACGGAGCGGATGACGTGAGTTGAGCGATGTGATCGGCATTCGCCGTGGCCGCCGTGGTCGGAGGCCCGAAACATGAGGCCGGCCGAATCCCTTGCTCGGCGTCGCCCGCTCAGAACGAACAGTAACCGCCAGCGCCGACGGCAAGACGATTATTTTGAGAGGCTCACATCTACGCGGAAGCCGTAGGGCCGAGCCGATGGTCGCTACTTCATGGCCAATGGGACGAATGACAAGTGACGAGCTCGTGATCGATCGCACATGGTACGGGCAAAGAGTGTAGATCCTTCTCGCTCGGAGAGAAGCCTCATGAAGATGGGTGGATCGTGGCGACTGGCCTGGTGGTTCACTGGCCTCTTGCTCGTCGGCTGCGCCGAGCTGGCCTACCGGCACATGAACGATCCTTCGCGGGATACGTGGCAGCACCCCAAAGCGGTCGTCGAGAAGCTCGCGATCACGCCGCATGCACAGGTCGCGGACATCGGCGCCGGCGGCGGGTACTTTACCTGGTATCTCGCCGGCGCGACCGGACCAAGCGGAAGGGTCTATGCTGTCGACATCGACGACACCGGACTGGACATCATCAAAAAGGAGATGAACGTTCGAGGGATTACGAATGTGGTGCCGATCCGCGCCGAACCGCACGATGCCAAACTGCCGGAGCCCGTCGATCTCGTGTTCAGTTGCGACGCCTACCACCATATGGACGATCGTGTGGCCTATTTTCGCTCGCTGGCTCGATCGCTGAAGGCAAATGGTCGAGTCGCGATCCTCGACTTCCATCCGCATGGCTTCTTTTCAGGTCTGCTCGGCCATGGAATCGCCAAGGAGGAGGTCCTGCGCGAGATGGAGGCTGCCGGCTATCGGCGCACCCAGGACTTCAATCTCATTGAGAGTCAACACTTCCAAATCTTTTCGAAGAGAGATTCCTGAACACATGAATTGGAGACAGTCAAACGTACGGAGGCATGTATGGTAATCGTGGTATGGGATACCTGGCTGAGGCCGGGCACGGAGGCCGAGGGATTGCAACTCACGCGTCAAGTCTGGTCGGACATGCGGAGCTTTGACGGCTATCTGTCGCATCAGATTCTTGTCGACCAGGATGCGCCGGGCCATATCATTGCCTTGGCCAAATGGCGGAGCCTCGCGGATGCCGACGCGGTGCGAGAGAGGTACAAGAACTCCGAGACGATCCGGCAACTGACTCCTCTGCTGGCACGCCCTCGTGAGCGATGGGTGACACATGACGATGTGCCCGCATCAGCCTGATAAGTAGGAGGTTCTTCCGGCTTTCGTGTGGGGAGCGAGGATAGCCCTTCTCGCCTCGACTGCCGAAGGTCGGGCGTCTCCGGGCCGTGCCCTGCTGCGATGGTGTCGCCGCCCTCTTCTCATGTCGTCCTGGTGGTCGCCGCGCCTCTGAGGCCGCGCCGGCGCGCGAAGCCGGCGCGGCGCCCCCCGAACCCGGCACCTGACAGGCTTGCACCCGCCTGGGCCGCAACACTCCGCGTGCCGCCCTTCCAGCCTCGCTGCACGCCTGGCCCGAGGGGCAGAGCGAGGGAGGCCCGCTCGCATTGCCGGAGGATCGGGGCCCCACCGAGGGCACGGCAGGCAGGAAAGCGGGACCTGACCGATGCCCCACGGTCGCCAGACCGTAGTGGAGCGAATTCCAGAAGGGGTCCGCCTGCGGAGCCTCGGAAGGGTCGATCCGGGAGGCGCGAGCGCGAGCGTCCCCTCGCCCCCGCCGAGGGTGGGGGGTTCACAAGCAACCAACCCGATTTCCGGAAGAGCCAAGTACGAAATGCGTCAAGATCCATTACCCACCTTGATGTGGACGACCGGGAATGCCCAAGAGTCCCAAACGGTTCCTGACACCATTGTCCTGATACGCGGCGCATCCGTACTTGCCCGTCTCGCGACGCGACACCCAGGTACTCGGTGCTCTACCGGATGCAACGGGTGCCCGGCGACGCGCCGTCATGAAGAATGCAGGTTAGGCGAAGCCTCAACAGGCAGAGAATCAGGCCACCTCAGGCGATTCGCCGCTTCGTTCAGTTGACACAACGGCCGGCGGGTCGTAGCCTGTCGCCATCTTCTCATGCCGCCGGCTGAACGCAGCATGTCACGTAGTCGCGCCCTCGTTGCCGTATGGGTAGCTGCCTTGGGATTCGTGTTTGCGGCGCTCGTGACCGTCCTGCCGATGGGTCCGGCCCTGGCAGGGAGCCAGTTTTCTCCGTCGTCGGTCGCAAAGGGCGTGCTGCTCGTGGCCAGCCCAATGCTGAACGATACCAACTTCCACCAAACCGTTGTCCTTATCGTGGAACACGGGCCTGAGGGAACCCTCGGGCTCATCCTGAATCGCGCCACGAACGTCCTCCTCTCGGAGGCGCTGCCGGAGGTCACCGCACTCAAAGGCACCAGCTACCGGCTGTTTACAGGGGGGCCGGTCGAGCCGACCCGGTTGCTCCTGCTGTTTCGCGTGCAGGAGCCTCCATCCGGCGCACGATCGGTCTTCGACGGCGTCTATGTGGGCGGGACAGCAGCGGTCCTGGAGCGCATCATCACGCAAGCCAAACCGACCGAAGCCTTCCGGGCATTTTCCGGCTCTGCCGGATGGGCCCCGGGGCAACTGACATTTGAGATGCTCCAGGGGGCCTGGGCGACTCTGCCGCCGGGTTCGTTCGACATCTTCGAGCGGGACCCGGCCACGCTCTGGCAGGACTGCCTCGATCGGCTTCAGGCGCCCAGAGTGATTTCCAATTAGAATGAAATGAGACCTGTTGATCTCTTCTGCTCGCGCAATGCGCGGCCTCGGCAGGATTGGACGGGAGCAGGCAGACGATCCTTCTTTCTCCCAAAGCCCCCACGATCAGAAGGGGTGGACGGGCACTCATCTTGATCCCTTGCTCCCGAAGGGCGCGGAGGGGGGAGGCAATTGGTGCGGCTTCCGTGCTCACAGAGGCCGCACACTCAGAAGGTGCTCCCTCCATGTGCGCAGTGGAACCCGCACCAACTGCCTCGCAGGTGAGATCAGACAAGCAAGCTCTGATGGAGTATAGAGAATTGGCTCGACGGCCGCAGTGGGACCAGCACGAGCGCCCTTCCAGGGAAGAATCAACGAGCGAGCTTAGAAGGAGCATTTTAAGAATTGCTCGATGCGCGCAGTCGCTCGGGCCGCTAGGCGCTCCATTATGTCAAGTCAGGCTTGACAGACACGCCTGGAGCGCGCAGCATATAGGAAGTGATCGAAAGTTTCAGGCACAAGGGACTGGCCAGATTGTTTGAGGACGATGACCGCCGAAAGGTGCCTGCGTCACAAGCCGACAAGATTGCCCGCATCCTGGCGCGGCTGAATGAAGCGGTGGCGGTACAAGACATGGGGTTACCGGGCTATAGGCTCCATCCGTTGAAGGGAGAGTTGGTCGGCTTCTGGTCCGTGACCGTATCTGACAACTGGCGGATCATTTTCCGATTCGAGAACGGCAGTGCCTACGACGTCGAATTGATTGACTACCACTAAGGACATCACTGATGCGTATGAAAAACCCTCCCCACCCAGGACTGTCAGTGCGATATGACTGCCTCGAGCCACTCGGACTCTCCGTGGCGGAAGGGGCGAGGGCGTTGGGAGTGACACGGCAGGCCATGAATAATCTGGTCAGCGGCAAGGCCGGGATTTCGGCCGAAATGGCGATCCGCCTGGCGAAGGCATTTGGAGGCGGCGCCGAGACCTGGCTGCGGATGCAAGCGGGCTACGACCTGGCACAAGCGGAAAAGCGAGCCGGAACGATCAAGGTCCGGCGCGTCAAAGCCTCATTGGTATCCGCGTGAACCGGCATGCGTCAGCGGAAGCCCTGGCCACGGATCGCAGCAGTTGGAGCCGCTCACTCGAGCGGCAATCTCTTCTCCCAGGGCACTGCGATAACGTCCTTCTTTACAACGTGTGATCAGAAGACATCCCTCCAGTGAACTATCAATTCCAGGACAAGGGCAAGTTCGCCTTCCTCACCTTCAACAACATTTACGTCAATCTCCCGGCGGAAGCCTTCAGGCTATCGGACGGCACCTGGGCCATGCCCGGCCTGCCTGTCCCCGAGCTCGGCATCTGGAAAGAGTGGGTGGGCTCCATCCGAATGGAGCGCCTCGGCAAAGCCAATCTCGTCCTTTTCGTTGAGGAACCCTCCGACAATCCAGAAATCCTCGATCACGTGCATAAACGCCTGGGTGACGACCTGAGCCGCTTGTTTTACCTGGTGCATCTCCGCAGCGGCATCGAATACGAGAGCGCCGATCTGCTCTGCGGCTCGTCCGAACAAGGAGTGCCGCGTATCAGGCAGATGAGTCAGCTTCCAACCTACTATCAGACAGAGCAAAGGCTACACCCGAGCGCCCATCACCGAGGAATGGCTTGAAGGCAGCATCTCTCTCCGCACCGGCAGCCTCGCCATGGAAACGAATAGAGAGGAATTCAGGCGCGTCATCCGCGGCCTCAACACATTGTCCAGCGGCCTAAGAGAGCACATGGGCCAAGAACGTCTCCACCAATTCGTCCGTTCCCTGGAGGCGCTGATTTTGCCTGACATCGGCAACACCAGAAACCAATTCGCACACCGCTGCCAGACTTTCACCCGTGCGAGCAACGATGCACGCGCCACGCTCCTTGAGGTCTTTGACATGCGCAGCAACACCGAACACCTGCACGAGTGGGATAAGGCTGTCCAGAAGTATCCCCTGGATCAGCGTGAGGACGTGTGCTGGCAGAGAACACGGCAGATCGAGCACCTAGCCGCTAACGCCTATTCACGACTGCTCCGCGACGCCGCACTCCGAGAGCACTTTCGGACGAACGATACGATCGCCGCGTTCTGGAAGATGCAGGACGCTCAGAGACAATCGCTCTGGGGCCAGCCCCTCGACATTACCGCATTCAGCGGCGGCATAGCTTAATTTTGCCGTCTGATCGCTTCGTTAGGCGCGTCCGCCAGCGCCGGTCCTGGACCAGCCGCCGCTATGAAGATAGGAGCATATAGCCGATGGCCGATCGTGTGAGGTCGGTAGGCCCTCTGCACTTCCGGCTTACTCACGACGCGGGCAACGCCGAAGCAGCTTCCGGACCGTTTGAAACAGTATGTTGAGACCTTAAGGGGCGAGCCTGTCCGCCAGCAGGCGTGCCAAGCCGCATGCTGGCTTGTCGCAGCGGCGAATCGGGGTGCCCATTGCTCTTCTGTTGCAATGGGCCTAGGCAGCAGAAGTGTTCATGAATAATGCGGGTTAATGCGCTTTCCCTCCGGCAGGAGGTCGCGCCGATGTGGCGCATTCGCGCGCATACGCCAGGTTTTCTGATTGCCGGCGATGACCGCAGGGATCGGCGGTCAGGCGCACCAATACCGTCTGTTGTTCACGAGGCTGTGGTTCGACCTGCGAAGAGGACCCGCTGAGTGGTGATCGAAGCGGATCAGGAGAGGGCCTGACGATATCTCAAGGACGCTGGCAGACTTCAGCCCAAGAGGAGTTACTGACCTAACTGGGCATCCATCCAGTTCGTTCGCTCCCGCAGCCAGGCCTTCATGGCCGCGACCTCGCCCTCGTACGAACCGGTGACCACACGATTGGGCCAGACATAGATCCCCAGAATGTCCCAGATTGTGAAATTGTTCGCCTGCACCTTGCTCAGCCAGCGAGACTGCTGGTCAATATAGGTGAACATGTCTTCCAGAACGCCCGATGCTTTGAGCTGATTCCATCTTGCTTTCACTTTCGTCTCAAAGGCGGGATCTTGAAACAGTCTGGTGAACCAGGAGGCAGACCGCACATACCAACCGTCGGTCGCTCCGGCATCCAAGCCATCCGCTTCCTTGAAATCGACGTTCCCTATCGAAAGGTCAAAATCCCAGATGGGCCCGAACGTCAGCTTCCCGTTGCGCTTCTTGTGCAGATAGACGCTCGACCCAAGATTAGAATCGACGTTCTTCAGCCATTCAGCGATCAGATAAAAATTGATCATGGAATCAACGTCGAGGTAGGCGGCATAGCCCACCGTAGGATCGGTAAATCGATCGGAGAAAATCGCGTCTTCCGTCTGCGCCAGGTACCCTTCAATATAGGCACGCTGATTTTCCCATCCCGGCTCAAGTAGTGTCTCGGGGTTGCTGAGACAAAAGATGATTCCCGTTCGCGGCGATTCATAACAGTAATCTTCACCGCGGCGAAAATCGATTTCGATCAGATATCCGCCCGTGATGAGATCCGGCGATGTATCTCCGATTTTGAGCTCCGGAATATTGACGCGGTTCGGATCAATCCGGATATGTTCCGTGAGCTGGTAGATCCCCCTGTCCGTACCGTTGAGTTGCAACTCGACGTACCGGCTCCTGGGCGTGTATTCCATGCCGACCCGCCGGCTGAGCTCAAATGCCACATCATTCCGAATCAAGGTCTTGTCGGAATAATTAGCCAGGAGGACCCAATGCCGATTCGCCGGCATGTCCAAGGTCGGCGTGCTGCTGGCGAGTCGAAGGCGGTATGGCTTTTTGGGCATCTCCCAAGTGGAGTTCCCTCTGCCGCGAATGTCGAGATTGCCGTTCTGGAGCAGTTGACCTGTTTCACTGGTCAGACGGTATTGCGCCGGCGCGTAGTCTTCCTTGGACGTAATCTCTGCTCCGCTGCTTGTCGTGATGCTGAGCAGCGGAAGGGTCTCAGCCACTACGGCGGGCGGCTGTCCCCGGGAAGTATTGCTACTCGCGCCGGTGCCTGGCTGATCATTCCCTCCACTGCACCCGACCAAGATCGTCAGGGTGAACAGGATGAGCGGAGCAGTGATCAGGATTCTGACCAGGGCTTGATAACCGGAAGAAAGGCGTGAGGGCGACGCCAGCATGGTAACGAATCCCATTAAGGCCACCTGGCGAAACATGGTGTTGTTTAGCATGGCGAACTCCAGGATGACAAGGATCGCTCCGAGATGAAGCCGGTTCGGAACCACGCCGGGAATCGGCTTCGAGACCGCTCTATCGGTGCAAATGAACGGTGTCTCAGCTCAGGACCCTTCAATAAGCGGTGATCACTCACCCGTCAATCGGGCAGCCATCTTCGGCTCGCCACCGTCGAGGAGGGTGAGCATCATCTGACCATCTCGAACACACTCCGCTGCGCATTGGGACGCTCTCATCGATTCTTGCCGACATGGCCAAGCATTTCGAATTGAGCCGAGACCAGTTGCTCGACACGCCGTTCGATTGAGGCGAACGGGAGCAAACGGGGGAAGGCCACCCCTTCTGTTCTCACCCCCTGCCTCCCGCTCGTTGACTCCGGAACACCCTCACAGTAGCCTACCTCTCTCAATCCGTTCGTGATCAGGCGGTCGTTGCGCTGATGCCACGGGGTCTGATCACCCGGAACTCCGAGCGCGCAAGCTCGGGGATTTGCACGCCATGGCGAAGGGCCGCTCGATCAAGAGGCGAGCGACTACCCCGACTTTTTCGAGGACCCTGGAGTGAATCGCCTGGAAATCTGTCGCGATGCATGGGAATGAGCGCGAGGGATTGCGATGAGCGAGGACCGGACCACAGAGGTGCGCGAGTTGGTGGAGGCCGTCTACCGCTCGGAATCGAGGCAGGTGCTCGCCACGCTGATCCGCCTGCTCGGCGACTTTGAAGCTGCCGAGGAGGCGTTGCACGATGCCTTCGCCGTCGCAGTCGAACAATGGACGCGGGACGGCGTGCCGGCCAATCCTCGGGCCTGGCTCGTCTCGACCGGCCGCTTCAAGGCCATCGACGGCATGCGCCGGCGCGCCAGATTCGACGCATCGCTGACGGAACTCGCCAAGCGACTGGAATGCGAGACCGGTGGCGCCGAGAGAGTCGAGGGGGGAGATGACGAGAGCGTCGAAGACGACCGGCTGCGGCTGATCTTCACCTGTTGCCACCCGGCTTTGCCGCCGGAATCCCAAGTGGCCATGACCTTGCGGGAAGTCTGCGGCCTTACCACCGAAGAGATCGCCCGGGCCTTTCTCACGAAGCCGGCCACGATCGCGCAGCGGATCGTGCGGGCCAAGGCGAAGATCCGCGATGCGCGCATTCCCTATGTCGTGCCGTCGGAGCGCGATTTGCCGGATCGGCTGGAAGCGGTGCTGCGGGTTGTGTACCTGGTGTTCAATGAGGGGTATAGCGCGTCCGCCGGCTCATCGGTGACGCGGCACGACCTTTCCGGCGAGGCGATCCGCCTGGGACGATTGCTGATGCAGTTGCTCCCCGAACCGGAGGGGATGGGACTCTTGGCTCTGATGCTGCTGCAAGACTCGCGGCGCAACGCGCGCACCTCGCCGACGGGTGACCTGGTCTTGCTGGAGGACCAGGACCGTGCACTGTGGAATCGAGAACAGATCGCCGAAGGGATCTCGCTGGTGGAACGGGCGCTGGCGTCGCGCCAGGTCGGAGCATACGCCATCCAAGCCGCGATCGCCGCACTGCACGCTCAGGCGCCCAGCGCCGCCGGGACGGACTGGGCCCAGATCGTCGGACTTTACGATGTCATGCTGCAGGCCGATCCCTCTCCTGTGGTGGAGCTGAACCGGGGAGTTGCCGTGGCGATGCGCGACGGCCCATTGGCCGGCCTAGCCATTATCGACGCCATCCTCGCGCGCGGCGATCTGGTCAATTATCATCTGGCGCACGCGGCCAGGGCAGACCTCTGTCGGCGACTGGGCATCACGGCGGATGCCCGTGTCTCCTACGAGCGGGCCCTCGCCCTCGCTCAGCAGGAACCGGAGCGGCGCTTTCTCCAGCGGCGGTTGAGGGAGGTACAGGACTGAATGAAGAATCGTATGATATATGGCAGTGACTTGCCGTGAAGTGCGAAGGGGGCATCCACGCGCCCAAGCGTCAGCCACGAGGCATCCGATCCACCACGCGGTCCCATTCCTTGATGGCCGGTTTGACATGGTGACCGAGATGGGTGAGGGCTACGTAGAGCCGTCCTTCGTACTCATCTCGCTTCGCGTCCGAAAGCGGGAGTGATCTCAACATGGCGGTCAGTCCACGAATCTCTTCGATGGTCTCAAGCAGTTCCGCCAGGTGATTGTCAAGCAGGGTGCTCGATGGGGAGAGAAGGGTTCCCGTTTCAGCAACCATTGATCGTCCACGTTTCTTAATCATGGCGCGTCCCTTTCCTCAGCCGCCTCTTCAACTTCTCGACGGTCAATTCCCACGCGTTGATCTCAATCGTCCAATGTCGGATGAGGCCCAAATGAGGAGTCGTACGCTGACGCTCGAGCGCAATCTTGATCTGATGATCCGTGATCCGCTGCCTCAAGCTTTCAAGGCGGATTCGGAGTTTCTTATTGCGCCCCATGCCATACTCAATCTCGCAGACCGTACCGTTGTCTTTCAAGCGATGTCAACGGGTGGCGCTCTGCGCTCCTCATCTTTCGTCGGATGTCCGCGGCGGTTGGAAAAACAGCCGATGCCCGCGCTTCCTATGAACGAGCCCTCGCCCTCGCTCAGCAGGAACCGGAGCGGCGCTTTCTCCAGCGGCGGTTGAGGGAGGTACAGGACTGACAGGGCGAGTCCTGGTAGAAAATGTCATGACGTGGTGATGAGGACGAGACAACCGACCCCCGCTCACGGGGAGCGGAGGTCGATAGATGAAAGGATGTGAGATGAAAGCTGTGGGGTACAAACAGCCGTTGCCGATCAGTCATGCGGAATCGCTCATGGATATTGAGATGCCCAGGCCTACCGCCGGTGGGCGCGACCTGTTGGTGAAGGTGGAAGCCGTTTCGGTCAACCCTGTGGATGTGAAGGTACGCACGAGGGCCGCGCCGGAAGG
>JANRMO010000057.1:0-15539 GCA_040981105.1 Nitrospiraceae bacterium | reverse complement strand
CACCGCCGTCTTCGGCGGTGCCAGGCCTCGTTCGCTCAGTCGGCATCCCCCAGTCTCGCCTCAACGATACGTCTCTGCGAAACCCCTGTGCGTAGGCCAATCTTCAGCCAGACTTCAGGAACTTTCGCATGCCCGGAGATCGGGCTAGACCCTCTTTGCCGCTCCATCTAGATCCAAATCAGTACCAGGGTCTATGGGCTCGACCCGCCGATCGATCTATACCGGTAGGGGACGGATCAGTTCGGAGGTGCAGGTGGAAAAGATTCGCGTGTTGCTGGCCAACCATCCCCTGATGCTTCCGGACGACATTCGCAATCTGGTGGAAGAACAAGAGGACATGGAGATCGTGGGCGACTGCCGAGGTCCTATGAAAATTCTGCAAGAAACGGGCAGGACCAAGGCCGATGCCGTGATTCTCGCGCAGGAGGGAACGCAAGAGCCGGGTCTCTGCAGCCAGTTGCTGGCCGTGTATCCCGACCTGACCATCCTCGGCCTGACGCCGGACATGACGGCCGGGTTCGTGCGGCAACTCTGCTCGCGTCGGGATGCCCTGGCCGAGGTCAAGAAACAGGATGTCATCCACCGGCTCCGTGCGGCCGTGCGGCAACCCTGTAGCGAACGGGAGGGCTGAGGCCGTTCGGCGATTGCCAAGAGCGAGGTCATCGGCATGATGCGAGGGCGAAACGACGACGAGCCAACGATTTAATCTCAGCAGCGGAGGAGGCCAATGCCAACTACACCAACGTATCCAGGAGTCTACATCGAAGAGATTCCGAGCGGCGTGCGTACGATCACCGGAGTCGCCACCTCCGTCGCCGCCTTTATTGGTCGAGCACTCAGAGGACCGACCAACGAGCCCATCACCATCAATAGCTTCGGGGATTTCGAACGGACCTTCGGGGGGTTGTGGGTGGGCAGCAGCCTGGGCTTCGCCGTTCGGGACTTTTACCTGAACGGCGGAGGGCAGGCCGTCATTGTCCGTCTCTACCATGCCGAGACGGGCACAGGGGCCAAACCGGCGCAGGCGAAACTCACGGCAGATTCCCTCGGGCTCGAGGCCGCCAACCCTGGAGCCTGGGGCAACAAGTTGCGCGCGCGAGTGGATCACAATACGCGGCCGGCGCTTCCGGGCGAAGCCGCCGACAGCCTGTTCAATCTGACCGTACGGGACGGAGAGACCGGAGCGATCGAGAGCTTCCGGAACGTCTCGATCACTGCGGGCCATCCGCGGCAGATCGACAAGGTCCTGCTCAACGAATCCCAACTCGTGCGCATGACCGGCAATCTGCCGGCCGCGCGTCCCGCGAAGAGCAACGATCCAGCGGCCGGGAAAGATCCGTGGGAAGACAACACCCCGGCGACCAACTACAAGGTGGCGACAGCCGCCGAAGCCTCGGACGGTGCGGCGTTGACGAAGGCCGATGATTTCACCCCGGCGAACGCCGAGAGCAACAAGAAGGGGTTGTATGCGCTGGCCAAGGCCGACCTCTTCAATCTCCTCTGCATCCCGCCTTATCTCGCCAGCGGCAATGTGGACACGGGCCTGACTTCGGAAGCGGCGGCCTACTGCGAGCGGCGCCGGGCCATGCTGTTAGTAGATCCTCTCGTCGAGTGGACCTCGAAGGATGCGGCCAAGTCCGGCGTGGCGAACATCGGCACGACCAGCAAGAATGCGGCACTCTACTTTCCACGATTGCGCCAGCCGAATGCGCTGAAAGACAACCAGGTCGAAGATTTCGTGCCCTGCGGCGCCGTCGCCGGGATCTTCGCCAGAACCGACGCGCAACGGGGGGTGTGGAAGGCTCCAGCCGGTTTGGAGGCGACGCTCGTCGGGGTTCCGGGTCTCAGCGTGCCGTTGAACGATCCCGAAAACGGCGAGCTCAATCCATTGGGCGTCAACTGTCTCCGCGTGATGGCGCCCGCCGGTCCGTTGGTATGGGGTGCGCGCACGCTGCAGGGCGACGACCGCTTCGCCTCGGAGTGGAAGTATGTGCCGGTTCGGCGCATCGCCCTCTTCATCGAAGAAAGCCTGTATCGAGGCACCCAATGGGTAGTCTTCGAGCCGAACGACGCGCCGCTATGGGCGCAGATTCGGCTCAACATCGGAGCCTTCATGCACAACCTCTTCAGGCAAGGCGCGTTCCAAGGGCAGACTCCTCAAGAGGCGTACTTCGTCAAGTGCGACAAAGAAACCACGACACAGAACGACATCAATCTCGGCATCGTGAACATCGTGGTCGGTTTTGCTCCTCTGAAACCGGCCGAGTTCGTCATCATCAAGATTCAGCAGATGGCCGGTCAGATCCAGTCATAAGGAGGACGTACGATGGCGCAGTTCAGCGTCAATACACAGCGGTTTGACCCCTACAAGAATTTCAAGTTCCGCGTGAAATGGGACGGTCGGTATGTCGCCGGTATCAGCAAAGTGGGGGCTCTGAAACGCACGACCGAGGTGGTGGAGCATCGGGAGGGGGGCGACCCCAGCACCGGCCGCAAGTCGCCGGGGCGAACCAAATACGAGGCCATCACCCTGGAACGGGGCGTCACGCATGATCTTGAGTTCGAGAAGTGGGCCAACAAGGTGTGGGACTTCGGGTCGGGCCTCGGGCGGGAGGTGTCGCTCAAGGACTTTCGGAAGGACATCATCATCGAGATGTACAACGAAGCGGGTCAGCTCGCCTTCGCCTACAAGGTCTATCGCTGTTGGGTGTCCGAGTTTCAGGCCCAGCCGGATCTGGACGCGAATGCGAATGCCGTGGCGATTCAATCCATCAAGCTGGAGAACGAGGGTTGGGAACGGGATCGCGACGTGCCTGAGCCTGCGGAACCGGCCTTGTCGGCGTAGGACATCATGCACGGCCTCTCGGCCCAAGAGCTGCTCGAAGTCTGGGATCATGGGGAGAGCCTCTCGCCGTGCGGACGGGCGACGCTCCTGCTGGCCACGACCTGTCCGGAATACTCGCGCCAGTTTATCGACAGTCTCACGATCGGGGAGCGTGATGCGCTCTTGGCCGAAATACGAGCCCGCACGTTCGGATGGGATTTGGCGAGCGTGGCAAGGTGTCCGGCCTGCCGAGAATTGGTCGAGGTGGGCATCGATGTGCGGGCGATCTTTTCCGACAGGGCGCCGGCGGCGCCGGACGGGGAGTTGTGCCGGCAGCCTCTGGTAATCGAAACCGAAGAGTTCGTCGTGCATGCCGCTATTCCGGCTGTTCGGGATCTCGAAGCGATCCTGACCGCTACCACTCCAGTGGAAGGGCTCCGGCTGCTGTTGCGGCGCTGCATCCTTCGCGCGGAGCGCCGAGGGGCGCCTTGCGAAGTGGACGATCTTTCCGACGACGTGCGCGCGCTGATTGACCAGCGCATGGCCGAAGCCGATCCGCATGGAGCTGTGCGCCTTTCCCTGGACTGCCCAGGGTGCGATCATCGTTGGGTCCTGTCGTTCGACGTGCTGGCGTACTTTTGGAGCGAAATTCGGACCGGGGCACGGCGGCTGTTGCGAGAGATTCATGCGCTGGCCTCGGCCTATGGGTGGAAGGAGTCCGAGATCTTGATGCTCAGCGCGGCGCGGCGCCGCGCTTATTTGGAATTGGTGGCGGGATGAGTCGGTACATGTGGGATCTGGTCATGCGGAGCCTGGGAGAGGTTGGCGGACTGAGTCCCCGTCCGTTGAATCGGTACGAACCCGGCCGGTGGGGCGGCGCCTCGGAGAGCATCGACGTCATCCAAGAGACAAACGGCATGGGGCTGCCGTTGGAATCTGGACGGTCGTTCCAGGACGATTTGTCACGGACAGTCCTGCCGATGATGGACGCCGGTCCCGCCGAAATCGTGGTCCATCCGGCCAGGCAGACCGATACGTACGCCCGAGACGATCGTGCAGAGAGATTGGTTGAAGGGAGGTGGCTTGCTCCGCAAGAAATCTCCGGTGAACGAAACGACGAAGCCGATGTCGCGAAGGCGGAACGAACCTCGCAGGCAGGCCGGCCGGCGAGCCCGACACGGCTCTCCGGTCATTCCAATGGCATGCGAGTAATGAACCTCCAGATCCCGCCACAAGCGGAGGCGAGTGCTTCAGCGCAGCGTCCTCCAGCGAAGGTCGCTTCACTAGAACGACGCGATCAACGTACGACTGAGAGCGTCGAGGAAGGAGCGTCTTCGGATGGAACGCGCAATGGAGCGCGTCGGTTGCTCGGTAATGAGCCGCTACTGTCGCCGGTGACGACTCGACCGCGGTCGTCTGATCCTCTTGAACCGAGCCTCGGAGATCTCTCGGTTCGTGATGTGCGCCGTGAGGCGACGGCACCGCCAGTGGCGAAACGGCCGCCGGTTATTCAGATTCGCATCGGACGAATCGAGGTCAGGGCCGTCGAGCAACCGGTTCCCGCTCCGAGCAAGAAGGTCGTCGAGCCACGTTCATCGGTGCCGCTCGACCAGTACTTGAGGCGCCGCACTCGGGAGGCCTGATGGGAAACGCTCTGGCCATAGCCGCAGTGACGGCGGTACTCAAGGATCTGCTCAACAACGGCCTCATCGATCACAATGTCACGGGGGCGGTCGGAGGCAACGTGACGGTCAGCGCGCTGCCGCCGGATCGAGTCTTCGCTCCCGGGGCGCAAGAAGGCAATCAGCTCAATCTCTTTCTCTATCAGGTGGCGCCCAACGTCGGCTGGCGCAATGTCGGCTTGCCCTCCCGCGACGAGCGCGGGGGACGATTGACCAATGCTCCCCTTGCATTGGATCTGCACTATCTGCTGACGGCCTACGGCGCTGAAGATCTCCATGCGGAAGTGCTGCTCGGATATGCCATGCAACTGCTTCATGAAACCCCGGTGCTCACCAGGCAGGCCATTCGCACGTCGCTGCTGCCGTCTCCGGTGAACGGGTCGATCCTCCCGCCTGCGCTCCAGGCCTTGTCGGCCTCTGATCTGGCCGACCAGGTCGAGCAGATCAAGATCGTCTCGACGGCGCTGACGAGCGAGGAAATGTCCAAGCTATGGACCGCACTGCAGGCTCGCTACCGTCCCACCGCCGCGTATCACGTCTCGGTGGTGATGATCGAATCGCAGCGCGCCGCCAAGTCGCCGCTGCCGATTCTGACGATCGGTCCGGTCGATCCGGTCACGCGCGAACCGCGAGGCCCCGTGGCGGTGGCCAATCTGGAACCACGGTTCCCGACGTTGACCTCGGTGACACCACCCGAGCAACGAGCAAGCGCACATCTCGGCGACACCCTGGTCGTGCAGGGGCATCAGCTCGATGGGACGAATCTGGCCATCCGTCTGGCCGGTCCGCGATTGAGTCAGCCGGTCGAGTTGCCGATCGCCTCCGGCAATACTGCAACCAGGCTGGAGACCACCATCCCGAATCAGCCGTCCACGTTGCTGGCCGGGCTGTACTCCCTGGCGCTACTGGTTCAGCGGTCAGGCGAGACCTTCCGGCGCACGACCAATGAACTCACGCTGGCGTTGGCGCCTCAGATCACGACGGCGTTGCCCGCGACATTTGTACGTGACGGGAACGGCGATCTAACCATCTCATTGGCTGTGCGACCGGAGGTCCAGTCAACGCAACGGGTGGCCTTGCTTCTGGGCGATCTGGAGATCACAGCTCTACCGAGGACCAACCAGACCAATACCGTCTCCTTTGTGGTTCGTGGTGCGACACCGGGGACGTATCTGGTGCGGGTGCGGGTGGACGGTGTGGACAGTGTGGTGGTGAATCGCACGGTCACACCGCCGGAGTTCTTCAATCATCGGGTGACGGTGACGTGATGCAGACGGACCAGCAGAGCGCCCCGTCCTGGCATGAGACGAACCAGCGGTCTCTTATGGCCGAGGTGGCCCGAATCGGTGCCGCTCTCGCCCGGCACGCGGCGGCTCGGTCCGTTTGCATGGACGCACCGCCGGAGCGGGTTGGGCAGGAGCCGGATGGGCGGGCTCCGGAGGTCGGAGAGTCCGCCGATCCGTCCGCGCTGGATGTGCTCTGCGTCAGTTTCGGGCTCTCGGCATTCGAACGAGACATCCTGCTCTTGGCGGCGGGAATGGAACTCGACGCCGGCATGGCGCCCGCCTGTGCGGCTGCGCAGGGGGATGCGCGTCGGCCCTATCCGACATTCGGCCTGGCCTTGGCGTCGCTGTCTCATGCCCATTGGAGCGCCGTCATTCCTACAGCCCCCTTGCGCCGCTGGCGGTTGGTGGAGGTGGGCCATGGCGACACCCTCATGACAAGCCCTCTGCGGATCGACGAGCGAATCCTGCACTATCTCGCGGGTCTGTCGCATCCGGACGAGCGGTTGGCCGGCCTGGTGGAGGCCGTTGTGATGGAGCTCATGGGCTCGCTAGCTCCCACCCATCAGCGGCTGGTTGACCAGGCGGTCGCGATGATCGTGCGGCCGACTGCCACGTATCGAAGGCCGCATGTCCAACTCTGTGGCGGCGATGGGCTGACCAAGCGGCAGATCGCCACTGCCATCGCGGAGGCCGTAGGCGGACCTCTGTATCGTCTCGTGGCGTCTGCGTTGCCGACCGCGCCACAGGAACTCGATATGGTTCTGCGGCTGTGGACTCGGGAAGCCGTGCTCGCGCGGAGTCTCCTTCTGATCGAATGTGATGAGACCGATGCGCTCGAGGGCGGGAAAGACCATGCGCTCAATACGTTTCTCGAAGGTGTCAGCGCGCCGCTTATTCTGAGTGTCAGGGAGCGTCGTCGGTCGAGACCCAGTCGGTTCCTCAATTTGGATGTGGAACCGCCTTCCCATCAGGAGCGCCGGCATCTATGGACACAGGCGCTGGGGCAATGGGGTCCGACCTTGAACGGGGCAGTCGAGGCGGTGAGCCGACAATTTCAAATCGGTCCCGGTGTTATTCAGGCCGCCGGCCTTGCCTTAAGCGCGGAGGGCGATTACGACAGCTCGCCGGCCACGGGGCTGGAACAGGCCGATCGGCTGTGGGAGTTCTGCCGCCGGCAAGCACGACCGCGGCTCGACGAGCTGGCGCAACGCATTGAGCCAGCCGCGACCTGGGAGGATCTGGTGCTTCCGGACGCTCAACGGCAGACGTTGCGGGAAATCACGATGCATGTCCGGCACCGGACGACTGTGTATGAGACGTGGGGATTTGCAGGAAAGGGGACCCGCGGTCTCGGGATCGGCGCACTCTTCGCCGGGGCGAGCGGAACGGGGAAGACCATGGCGGCCGAAGTGCTGGCTCATACCCTTCGTCTCGACCTTTATCGCATCGACCTCAGTCAAGTGGTCAGCAAGTACATCGGCGAAACGGAAAAGAACTTGCGTAAAGTCTTCGATGCGGCGGAGGGCGGGGCCGCCATTCTGTTGTTCGACGAGGCGGACGCGCTCTTCGGCAAGCGCAGCGAGGTCAAAGATAGTCATGACCGTTACGCCAATGTCGAAGTGAGCTATCTCTTGCAGCGCATGGAGGCCTATCGGGGCCTGGCGATTCTGACGACCAACATGAAAACCGCCTTGGACGCGGCCTTTCTGCGTCGCATCCGGTTCGTCGTGCAGTTCCCGTTTCCCGACCAGACGCGGCGGGCGGAAATCTGGAGGCGGATCTTTCCGGAGGCCGTGCCGAGGGAAGGACTCGATTGGGAGCGGTTGGCACGCCTGAACGTGGCCGGAGGGCATATTCGGAACATCGCGATGAATGCGACGTTCCTTGCGGCGGACGCCGGGGAGGCCGTGACGATGCGACACCTCCTGCAAGCGGCGCGGGGCGAGTACGCCAAGCTGGAAAGACCGCTGACGGAAGCCGAAATCGGAGGATGGGGGGCATGACAGAGGAGCTGCGAGGGCTGAGGACCGAATCGGAGCACCCTCAGGCGCAAGGTTTCGCTCAGTCCTCATCGCTCAGTCCTCAGACGTATGAAATCGACATCGAAGTACTCGAGCTGCATGGCTTCCCGTATGGGGACCGAGACCGCATCGCCCTGGCCTTAGAGCGCGAGTTGGGAAGGCTTTGCTTGGAAGAGGGAATTCCGCCGGCCTTGGTTCATCCAGCTCATATCGCGCGGTTGAGCGGGGGATCGTTCACGGTTTCATCCGGGTCAAGAGCCGAAAGGGTGGGTAGACAAGCGGCGCAAGCCGTGTACGGCGCCTGGCGGACAGCCGGCGGACCGAGTCTGTCTGAGGAATGAACGACTAACGCGAAAGGAGAACGTCATGGCGCATCGAGCCACGCGAGCACCGGAAGCCGCACGAACTTGTGCGACCGGAATCTGCGATCCGCAGAGGACCCAAGGACTTAAGGCCCCCGCGCCGAATGGGAAGCATGCGCTGGTGACACTTAGAGGGCCGGGTGTGTTTCTGGCGGCGCAGGTCTCGAAGCAAGGAGGCAATACCGACCTGACCTTCGTCAATCTGGATATCGACGGCAGGAACGTAACCAGTCTGTCCTTTGCAGCAGCTAATAACTGGGGACTCACCCAGCAGAATCCGTACGGCATTGCCTTGCTCAAGGGAAGCGCGATCGACACGCTGACCGTAGGCCTCCCCTCGCCCTTGCGGTTCGAGCGAGAGCTCAGGCTTTCCGTCAATGTGAATGAAACCGGAGTTGTTCAGATAGTCGCCAACGTCATTCACGGTACTGTCTGATGTGCGAGATCGGTTGAGCTCATGACCACGCGAATACAAAACCGAGTGCCCCCACGCGTCGAGGCGTCCGGAATTTCCGCTCGAGCGGGAGTTCTCCAGCGCCAATGCGTGTGCGGCGGATCGGCAGGGATGAGCGGGACATGTGCGGAATGCAGCCAGAAGAGACTCCTGGGAAGGCCGTTGCAAGCCAAGTTGCGGATCAATGAACCGGGAGATCCATACGAGCAGGAAGCCGATCGGGTCGCGGAGCAGGTGATGCGGATGCCGCATACTGAAGCGACCAGGCCACGCAGCGATGCCGCGAGTCCGATCGTACAACGACGTGCGACAAGTGGGGGCGCCGGCGTAATGGAAGCGCCGCCCATCGTCCACGACGTGCTGAACTCTTCAGGGCAGCCGCTCGACGAGGCCACTCGGGCCTTCTTCGAGCCGCGCTTCGGCCACGACTTTTCCCGTGTGCGCATTCACTCCAACGCACATGCCGAAGCTGCTGCTTTCGCCATTCAGGCAGAAGCGTTTACCAGCGGTCAGCACATCGTGCTTGGACGGCCCTGGGCGATATCCGATGCGACTCACCGTAGTCAGACTTTGGCTCACGAGCTCGTTCATGTGGTGCAGACCAGTACCCCTAATGTACCACGTGGCCACGTTCTGGATGCGGCCCCATCCAGCAAAAGCCAGTCCTATGATGTTGAACAGGGTGGTCCAATTCGTATGCCGCTGCAGCGCGTGGCATCAGGTACGCTGATGCGCAAGCCAATGGTGATTGGGCCAAGCCTCACAGCTCCCCGAGTACCCAGCATTGAACCTCTCAAACAGGGCGCTGCGTCGTTGAAGGCCAGTCTTGCGCGGACCTATCACGATGTGAAGAAAGGTATCTATAAGAGCGCTATAGAAGGCCTGCATAAGGCGCGTAAAGGTGCGATCGGGGGGCTCAAGGCGGCTACAGATGCTGGCCTGAGCGATCCCACCAAAAGCTTGATGCTTAGCTTCATCGATGGCGTGGATGTGGTGTTCGAATTCCTGATTCAAATTCCGCTCTATATCTTGGGCATGGCTGCCGGTTTCGGCGAAGGGATCTATGCCCTCATAGAAGGTCTAATTACACTAATTTACGGCATCATTAAGTGGTTTGTGCTGTTGGTCATGGGTTTTGTTGATAATGGTAAACAATTTGATAAATACAACGCCGAGATCATTGCCGGTATCAATGCAATCCCAGCGGGGATTCGCCAAGTCTGGGCCGATTGGGTAGTGCGGTTCGAGAAGGCCTCTCCCGACGAAACGAGCATCCTCATCGGCGAATTGGTCGGACAAATTTTGGCCATCATAGCCAGTTTCGGACTGGCTGCATCTAAGGTGGGCCAAGTGCCTAAGCTCACTGTACCAGTGGGAGGGCTAGGCGTTATGCGCGGTGGTGTGGCAGTGGCAGAGACAGTAACCATTGACTTTGCCTCGAAGGCTAAGACAGTAGCGGCCTTGGCTGAGATCGGCATCAATAGCGCACGTCTTGGCGATGGTGGCGGTGGTACGCCGCCCGCATCTTCAGGTGGCGCAACGCAAGATCCAGCACCCAAGCAGCCTGCGAAGGACCCCGATCCCCATAGCGCGAGTCCGGAGGCCAAACTGGGCCTGAGCGCCAAACAGATGAAAGGCTTGAAGGATCTCCTGGCCAAGCGCCTAGACGAAGCCCCGGTTGACCTGGGTGCCAAATGGACCAACGCCACCAATGCACAGGAGTTGAAGATCGTCAAGGCCAACACCAACATGTCGCAGGGCGCGCGAGCGCAGATCCGAGGCTACTTCAACAACCAACGCAACCGCTTCTGGCGCGTCGTGCTCAAAAAGGGCAGTCCTTCAGCCGAACACTTTAAGTCCCTCGGATTCAAATGGGGAGAGCCTGGCACAGCTCCCTACCTAGAGCTTTCCGACGGCACCAAGATCAAGCTCGACATCGACCACATCATCGAAATTAGGGAATCCACGGGTACTGCGCTGGATGCGCATAACCTGCGTCTGTCACCTGCGCGAGAAAACCGCACCGTGTTGCGCCTACTCCATGATCTCGACCCATTCCAAAAACAGCCATGAAGATTGAGATATGAATGTGTTCGGACAGAGGGCAATGACAAGAGAATCTTCTTTGACAGCGGTGCCATCGGGCAGAGTGCTTAGAAAATGTGCCTGCGGCGGATCGGCAGGGATGAGCGGGGCATGTGCGGAATGCAGTCAGAGGAGACTTCTGGGAAAACCGTTGCAAGCCAAGTTGCGGCTCAATGAGCCGGGCGATGTCTATGAGCAGGAAGCCGATCGCGTCGCGGAGCAGGTGATGCGGATGCCGGATAGTGACTTGAACAGGCCGCGTCACGATGCCGCAAGTCTGCTCGTCCAGCGCCGGTCGACCGCGGGCAGCACCGGGGCCGCCGAGGCACCGCCCATCGTCCACGATGTGCTGAACTCTTCAGGGCAGCCGCTCGACGAGGCCACTCGGGCCTTCTTCGAGCCGCGCTTCGGCCACGATTTTGGGAATGTCCGCGTGCATGCGGATGCCAGTGCCGCCGAGTCTGCACGTGTAGTCAACGCACAGGCCTACACGGTCGGCAGGAATATGGTGTTCGGGGCGGGCCGATATGTGCCGACCACGGAAGCGGGCCAACGACTGCTCGCCCACGAGTTGACCCATGTCTTCCAGCAAATGGGGAACGATCATGGGAGAACCCTGCAACGGGCTCCGGGGACCGGGGCTGAGACGGGAAAGGAGGTCGTCCCTGGTGGGCTTTCGACCGGACTGGCGAGCACGCATGAAATTGTCATCGAGGGAGAGGCCTTCGATTTGGCCGTCATGGCGAATCTCGATGTTCCCGAGAGCCCGTCCGCCAAGTTCCGTGCTGTGGCCGAAGAGTACATGGGGTCGTATCCGAACCTGGGTGCCGGTCCGTGGGCCTTCATCATCAAGCAAGGCATCGTCCCGCCGGGAGACAAGCCCTATTGTCCGATCGGGGGAAATTGTCTGGGATGGGCCTATGGAGGCGCTCGTGATGTCGACCCGTCCGAGCGCGTATGGGCGCTCGTCCCCGCCTATTTTGAATCCATCGGTCTGACCGGCGCCGCAGACGCTGCATCGCAGGCCACCTACCTGAGTTATGCAAAAGGGAACCGGTTTCCGGCGCACGCGATCTGGGACTACTTCATGAACACCGAATTTCAAGCGGTCCCGGCGGACAATGATGCGACCGCGCACATGGCTCTCTATGGACGAGGGTTTTCAGGCTCGATGGATGGTCCTTCTCATATCGCCTTTCGCACCGCGGGAGGGGAGATCTGGGTGTCGAAACCCAGCCCGTTTCGGTATCCGCTGGTGCACGAACAAGCGAACCAGATGGCGGGCGGGGAGACCGGCGAAGTTGTTCGCCTGTATGCACGAGCATCCGGTCCCTTGAACCGAGCCGTGCTGAGGCCGAAACAGACGCAAGGTGGTCCACCACAATGAGAGTGTTGCAAGCCATGATGCGCCCGGTCGCTGGGAAGAATGCCGGCTCCGGAGGCGCGACCTTATCCAGCCCGCACATCGTGCAGCCCGTCTGCGACGGGGCGGCGGGCTCAGCGGAGATTGCTTGGAATGCCAGAGGCAGAAGCGGCATGGGAAAACCGTTGCAAGCCAAGTTGCGGCTCAATGAGCCGGGCGATGTCTATGAGCAGGAAGCCGATCGCGTCGCGGAGCAGGCGATGCGGATGCCGGATACTGAAGCGACCAACCCAGGCCACGATGCCGCGAGTCCGATCGTACAACGACGTGCGACAAGTGGGGGCGCCGGCGTAATGGAAGCGCCGCCTATCGTCCGCGACGTGCTGAACTCACCGGGGCAGCCGCTCGACGAGGCCACTCGGGCCTTCTTCGAGCCGCGCTTCGGTCACGATTTTAGGAATGTCCGCGTGCATGCAGATGGGAAGGCGGACGAGTCCGCGCGAGCGGTGAGCGCCCATGCCTATACGGTCGGTCACCACATGGTGTTTGGTCCCGGCCAGTTTTCGCCGGAGACGCATGGAGGCCGACGATTGCTGGCGCACGAATTAACGCATGTCCTCCAGCAGGGAGCTTCCGGGCACAGCGCCACAGGGAGTCGCTCCCTGGCTATCCAACGTCAGGGTGTGAAAGGCCGGACTAAGTCGCCGACGACAGAAACCGAAGGTTGCGATCCTTCATTGCAGAGCGACCTGAAAACAATGCACCACCCGGCCCGTGGGCATGTCGAACGCGCCATCGCGAGTTTAGATCCTGGTTGGAAGCGCATGACTCCCGCCAACCGGGCGGCGTTCTCGCAATACTTCGACCCATCGAACAGCGGGCAAATCGACAATGGGTTCGTCCGTACGGTGAGGGACCGGTACAAACTGATACACAGCACCATGCAGTCCCTGCGCTTTGACTGCGATCCGGAGTCATGGACTCTATGCGGGACATCCAAGAAATGGTGCGTCGGAGGGCGCTTGATGTGGACGTGCTTCGGCAATCTCCATGTCTGTTCGAATGCCTACAAGACCGCCACTTCAACTTCGAAGATCGAGACCATTATTCACGAGTCGGTGCATAACGCCTTGCTGACGACGGATCGGGCCTATTCCAACGAAGCAGGGTTCCGGGATCTCAGTCCAAGAGGAACCGGCTTCTGGGGACGGGTTCTGAACTTTCTCGGTAGCATCCCTGTGTTGGGGATTCTGTTCCGGCTGCTACCGGGGAACAAAGACACCATGAACAACCCCGACAGTTACGCGGGTTACGCGATGCAGGTGTAAGGGGCCGATACGGCAGATGATGGAGAGGGACTGTCCGCACGACCGAGGAAAGTCGTATCGCAAGAGCTCGGTCGAGAGAACAAGACTGTGCGAGTCCGTGTCATGAAGATGGCAACAAGAGCGAAGGCAAGCGACGTGTCCAATTGCCGGCGATCGAAAATGCGAACCACACTGAAGACGGTTGCTGATCCAAAGGGTGGCGATCGTGAGTGATCACCGTTCCATACTTCCGGGCAGAAGCGAGTCGGCGGACAAGAAGCGTGTGTCTACAAAGGCGCACCGACATGACCGCGCCCCATCAGCCCCCTGGCTCCAAGCGCTCAAAGCGTCGCGTTCGCTTGTCGATACGGGTTTGGTGAATCAGGTCATACAGTCACCCGGCGAAGTTCTCGATGAACAGTCTCGGAGGTACTTCGAGCCGCGCTTCGGCCATGACTTCTCTCGAGTGCGGGTGCATACGGATCAGCGCGCCGGAGGGTCGGCCGATCGTCTTCAAGCGGAGGCTTATACCGCAGGGTCCCATGTGGTGTTTGCCCCCGGACGTTACGCGCCCCAAACAGAGCGAGGCAGAGCGCTGCTAGCCCATGAACTGGTGCATGTGGTGCAGCAGCCGCGCATGACAGAGGCGCGCGGACACATGCGGCTCAGCCGAACCGATTCTCCTGCCGAACGGGCGGCGGACCTCGGCGCCCATCGTGTGACCGCAGGTCTGGCAGCGGGAGCGACGGGAACGGCCGAAGCCGGGATCATCTACCGCACGATCAAAGACGACCTTCGCGAGGCGATCGCCGGCTGGGGGACCGACGAGGAGGCGATCTATACACGTCTGGCCAACGCCAGCGCCGATGAAAAAACGTCCGTCCTCTCCGACCCGGTCTTGATGCAGGATCTCTACGATGATCTCAATCGGAGCGAGTGGGGAAAAGTGCTGGGCTTGCTCGGCGCCAGCGCCGAATCGCGCGTGCACGCCGCATCGGCAGGCTGGGGGACCGACGAGGAGGCGATCTATGACGCCCTCCGGGCGACCGGCGTGGATGCGTTGAAAAGCATGCTGCGGGGATCGACGGTATTGCTGGAGTTACGCGACGAACTGGATGACGACGAACTGGGACGAGCCTTGGCGATCATCGCCGAGAAATTCTTCCGAGAAGGGGTGAACGCCGATGCGGACATCTATCATGCTCTGCTGCTGTTCCCGGACGCCATCAACGAAGCGTTGGACCATTTTGCAGGGATGAGGATCAATCTTGCGACTTCGGTCATCCCCAACCTTCCCCGTGGCCACAATATGCCGGCTGCGGTCGTCGACGACGTCAACACCCATATCGCGCACGATTCCATTCTCGCCCGAGTGGAAGCCGCCTTCGAGGCCCGCTGGAATCTCAATCTCACCGCCCGAGCAGGTGCTACCGGTCCGGCGCCGCGGTGGACCGTGGGCTTGATCCGCCAGGTGCATCGCGCGTTGCAGCAAGTGCCGGCGGGCCATGTCGTCCGCGCCGCGCAGACGACCGCCGGCATCAGCGCGGGCGAGATCGCCGCGTTTCAACTGGATGCGCTCAAAGCAGAGCAGGGATCCTGGAGCGCGTCCACAGGAACGATCCGCGTGGGCACGGCGTTCAGCAACGTCGCGGGCCTGACGCGGCACGAGGTCGGCCATGCGATGGACGATTTTCTCGGCGCAACGACCGCGGGATTCAAGCGGAACGCCACCAACGGATGGAGGTGGGGTGCCGCCTCCACAACGTGGGAAACGATGATGGCGGATCCCTGGCTGAGAAAAGACGGCAGCCAGGTCCCGGCCGCCGATCAGACAGCCATCAAGGCGGTGCTGGACGCTTATGTCCAGACCGACGGGAGCGGAGGGCTGCGCGCCGGGACGCCGGCCGGCCATGCCATCCGCACCTACTGGAATGACGACGTGCCGATGATCGAGGCGGCCAAGGGATTGGCTGGGAAAAAGGACGACGTGTACACCGCGCTCGGCAGCGTGAAACAGTTCGGCGGGCGTTACTACAGTTGGAGCACCTACTATCACGAATTCTACGTGTACAACGCGATCGTGCAGGACAAGCGGGTCAGCAATTATTCGCTCTATGGTCACCCGGAGTTCTTTGCGGAGATGTACGAGGCCTAC
>JANRMO010000056.1:0-15585 GCA_040981105.1 Nitrospiraceae bacterium | reverse complement strand
GAATGCGGAAGCGAGGCTGTCGGAGGAGGGGCGGGAGGGGATCCAATCGTTCACGGCGAAGCGCACTCCCTCCTGGGCGGCGGCGCGACTGGAGCGGCACCACAAACCGGCGGCGCAATGAGGAAAGAGTTGGCGCTGACCATGCCGCAAACTGGCGAGGCCCCTCAACCCAAGGGCGCTGTGCGGATTGTCGAGGTCGGACCGAGGGACGGTTTGCAGAACGAACCAACGATCGTTCCGACCGAGGTCAAGGTCGCCTTCATCAATGCTTTGTCCAGAACCGGCGTGTCGGAGATCGAGGCCGGCGCATTCGTATCGGCCTCCGCCATCCCACAGTTGGCGGACAGTGACGACGTGTTCCGCAAGATCGAGCGGGCGCCAGGGGTTACGTACTCGGCGCTGGTCCCTAACGAACGAGGTCTGGAGCGGGCACGCGCGGTCGCGATACAGAAGATCGCGGTCTTTACCGCCGCCTCCGAGACCTTTACGCGGCGCAATATCAACGCGACGATTGCCGAATCGCTCGCGCGATTCCGCCCGGTCATGGCCGGTGCGAAGCGCGACGGCATGGCCGTACGCGGCTATGTGTCCACAGCGCTCTTCTGTCCCTATGAAGGCCGGATCGCTCCAACTCAGGTTGCGGATGTGATCAAGTGCCTGCTCGACCTGGGAGTGGATGAGATCTCTTTGGGAGACACGATCGGGAAGGCGGCCCCTACCGACGTGCGGAGACTGCTCGACACCGTGCTGCCCGGGCTCCATCGGGAACGCCTTGCGTTGCATTTTCACGATACCTACGGGATGGCGGTCGCCAATGTCCTGACGGCCTGGTGGGAGTATGGAATCGAGACGTTCGACTGTTCGGCCGGCGGGTTGGGGGGCTGTCCGTACGCGCCGGGCGCTTCCGGTAATGTCGCCACAGAGGATGTCGTGTACGCCCTGAAGGCCAGCGGTGCAACGGTGGTTGTTGATGAATACAAGGTGGTGGCGGCCTTGCGATCGATCATGGAGAGCGATTTGAACCGGCGAGGTCGGTCACGGCTCTCGCAGGTGGACCTGGCGAAAACTCTAGAGGCACGGCATGGTGCTTCCTGACGTCAGTCCGATGACCAGCGCGCCTCCCGCGGGCGATGTTGCGACCATGGTCGAACAGGTCAAGGCCGGCAGTATTCGCGCCGTCGCCCGCGTGATCACGTGGTTGGAGAATGGTGGGCCGATCGGTGCGGCCGTCAGCACGCTCCTGCCACCACGGCACGGCCGCGGCAACGTAATCGGTGTGACCGGCTATCCGGGAGCGGGCAAGAGCACGCTGATTGGGCAGCTTATCGCGGCCTATCGAAGGCTGGACATGACGGTCGGCGTGCTCGCGGTCGATATCAGCAGCAAGCTGACCGGCGGCGCGCTGCTGGGCGATCGCATCCGGATGCAGGAGTGGGCGGCCGATGCCGGAGTCTACATCCGCAGCATGGCGACCAGGGGGCATGCAGGAGGTGTGGCGCGAGCCACAGGCGAAGCGGTGAGGGTCTTGGAGGCAGCCGGATACGAGGTAGTGTTGATCGAGACAATCGGGGTCGGTCAGGGAGAGCTCGACATCATGGAAATCGCGGACACGGTGGTGGCGGTGGTCGCGCCGGGATTGGGCGACGAGGTGCAGGCGATGAAGGCCGGGCTTCTGGAGGTCGCGCACATCGTGGTCGTGAACAAGGGCGACCGTCCCGGGGCCGAGACCACATTGCGCGACCTGCGCGAATGGTGTCCATCCGTGCTACGGGTGGTCGCGACGACGGGCGAGGGAGTCGGGGATCTCCTCGCGCTGGTCGCGGAACGGAGACGCATGCGTGACTTGACTCCCTCGGGAGCCCGGTCTTCCGCTCGAGTGATGCGGCAGTAACATTTCACATGGTGAATCACTTGCTCACGATCACGCACCAGATGGCCCGCATTACCTTGCAGCACCCGCCGGCCAATGTGTTGACACTGGCCATCCTGGACGAGCTCGAACGAGCCTTTCACGAAGTGGAGGATGATCCCGATGTCCGTGTCATCATCGTGACCGGAGCGGGACGGTTCTTCTGCGCGGGAGCCGATATTAAAGAGCTGGCCCATCTGAATCATCATCGAAAGGGGTGCGAGTATGCGGCTCGCGGCCAGGCCTTGTTGAATCGTATCGAATGTTTCGACAAGCCAGTGGTGGCCGCCATCAACGGAACTTGCGTCGGCGGCGGCCTCGAACTCGCGTTGGCCTGCCATGTCCGGGTCGCAGCGGCCGGAGTCATGATGGGGCTCCCGGAGATCAAGCTCGGGCTGATTCCCGGGTTCGGGGGGACGCAACGGCTTCCGCGCGTGGTCGGTCCCTCAAAGGCAACGGAGATGATCTTGAGCGGCGAGAGCGTCACTGCCGAGCAGGCCTGGCAGATCGGGCTGGTCAGTCGTGTGGTACCTTCGTCCGATCTGATGGCGCAGACCGAGACGGTGGCGAGGGTGATGGCCTCCCACGATCCCACGACGATCCATGCCGCACTCCATGCGATCAGGAGCGCGCTGGAGCTTCCGCTGGCCGAAGGACTTGCACGCGAAGCAGAGCTGTTCGGGCAATTGTGCGCGTCGCGGGAGAAACAGGATGCGATCCGGGCATTTTTGGAGAAACGCCAACCGAATCCGGCAGGGACGAAGGGGTGATCAGAAGATCGTGTCAATGGTCATTCATCACTGGTCATGGGTGATGCGTCGATTGCCAAGGTGTAGAAGCGGCTTTGTCGCGTGACCACCGACCCTTGACCAATGTCCAAACCTTTGAGGTGACCATGCTGGCGGAACGTCTCGCTCGATACAGCCGGTGGCTCTGCTACGAGGATCTGCCGGGCGACGTCGTCCATGAAGTGAAACGACGGATTGTCGATAGCCTGGGCTGTGCCTTCGGAGCCTGGAACGCACCTCCTTGCCGGATCGCGCGGGATCTGGCGCGATCGGTCTCGGATGCCCGGGGCGCGACGCTCTGGGGCACGAAGCACAAAGCTCCGCCTGATCTGGCCGCGTTTGCCAACGGGGCGCTGGTCCGCTACCTCGACTTCAACGATACCTATCTGTCCAAAGAGCCGGCCCATCCCTCCGACAATATTGCAGCGGTGCTCGCGGCGGGAGAGACCGCGCGGGCCTCCGGCCAGCGAGTCATCCAGGCGATCGCATTGGCTTACGAGGTCCAATGCCGGCTCTGTGACGCTGCGGCCTTGAGACCCCGCGGTTGGGATCACGTCTCATACGGACCGATTGCCTCAGCCCTGGCCGTGGCCAAGGTGTTGAAGCTCTCGGAGGATCAAACGCGACACGCCGTCAATTTAGCGGGCGTGGCCAATGTCGCGCTGCGCCAGACCAGAGTGGGCGATCTCTCTATGTGGAAGGCCTGCGCTTATTCGAATGCTGCCCGGAACGGTCTGTTCGCATCGTTGCTCGCGCGGGGCGGCATGACCGGACCTTCGCCGATCTTCGAGGGCGAGAAGGGGTTCATGAAGCTCGTTTCAGGCCAGTTCGAACTGGCGCCGCTGGCCGCCGAAAAGGATCGGCCGCAGGCCGGGTCATTCAAGATTCTGGATACCTACATCAAGCATTTTCCGGTCGAGTACCACGCCCAGACGGCGGTCGAGGCGGCCTTGGTGTTGCGGGAAGAGTTGCTCAAGGCCGAAGGACGGGAAGCCTTGCGAGAGATCACCGCGGTGACGATCGAGAGTTACGACGTGGCGATAGAAATTATCGGACGCGACCCGGAGAAATGGCGCCCTCAAACCAGAGAAACCGCCGACCACAGCTTCCCCTATTGCGTCGCAGCGGCCTTACTGGATGGTACCGTGACGCTCCGCTCGTTCGAGCCTCGCAGGCTCAAGGATTCGGTGCTGTCGGCGTTGATGCAGAACGTGCGGGTCTCTCCGCGACGGGAATTCGTCGGGCGTTATCCGGAGGCCATGCCGACCAGACTGACGGTCCGAACGGCGGCCGGTCGAGAGTATGTCGCGCAGGTAGACCATCCGCTGGGACATCCGAAGAATCCCATGTCCGATCGACAAGTCGAGGAGAAATTTCTCAGGCTGGCGAAGGGCAAGCTCGAAAAGAAGCAAGCACGGACGCTCTTGGATGTCGTCTGGCAGCTCGAACAGGTGAAGGATCTCGGCATCCTTTCGCGCTTTCTGAGAGTGAAAGGAGCGGCCTGACCGTGACCGAGCGACAGGACACTTCCGCCCGCCGCCTTCGCCGATTGCTGGATCGTCGGACGATCGTTCTGCCCGGTGCCTTCAACGCGTTGACGGCACTCCAGATCGAACGGGCCGGCTTTGAGGCCCTGTATATCTCCGGTGCGGGGCTGTCGGCAGTTCGTGGTCTACCGGATTTGGGACTGCTGTCCATGACCGAAGTTGTCTCAGATGCCGCCGCCATCTCCCGATGCGTAACGATCCCGGCCTTAATGGATGCGGACACCGGCTTCGGCTCGGTCCTAAACGTGATGCGGACTGTGGAACAATGTGAGGCGGCTGGTATTGCAGGTGTGCAGTTGGAAGACCAGGAGCTGCCCAAACGTTGCGGGCATCTGCCGGGGAAGGTCTTGGTTTCGACGAGCGAGATGGCAAGCAAGGTGGCGGCGGCCTGCCGGGCGCGGAATGACCCCGACTTTCTGATCGTCGCCCGCACAGACGCGCGGGCGGTCGAGGGCATCGAAGGAGCGGTCAAGCGGGCCTTGGCCTACGTGGAGGCGGGGGCCGATGCGATTTTCCCCGAAGCGCTCGAATCGGCGGAGGAGTTCCGGCTCTTCGCTGACCGGATGGCGAAAGAAGGTGTGAAAGCGCCGTTGGTGGCGAATATGACCGAGTTCGGCAAGACGCCCTACCTTCGAGTCGGCGAGTTTGAGGCCATGGGCTACCGGATGGTCTTGTTTCCGGTCAGTGCGCTCCGGGTCGCTGCCAAGGCGGTCGAAGAGTTCTTGGGCGACCTGAAGCGGCTCGGCTCGCAGAAGGACCGGCTGTCGCACTTGCAGACGCGCCGGGAACTCTACGATCTGCTGAAACACGACGACTACGAACGCCGATCTCGTCAAGATGAGAAGCCTCATGAGGAGCACCATGACGACACAAGCAGCCGGTGACGAGACCTCGACGATTCCCTATCGACCCGGCCTCGATGGGGTCCCGGCGGGCGAATCTGCGATCTGTCAGGTGGACGAAGGAGACTTGGGGCTGCGTTATCGCGGGTACCCGATCGGCGATCTGGCCGAGCAAGGGACGTTTGAAGAGACGGCCTATCTGTTGCTCTTCGGCGAGCTGCCCGGGAAGAAGGAGTCGGCGGATTTCGCCGAACGGCTGCGGGCCGAGTGGTCGTTGCCTCCGTCGGTCGAAGCCTTTCTGGACCTCGTCCCATCCACAGCTCACCCAATGGACGTTCTGAGGACCGGTATCTCCCAATTGGGCATGGTCGATCGGGACGTCGACGACGGATCGCATCAGGCGAATCTACGAAAATCCATTCGGCTGTTGGCTCAGACGCCGGAATTCATCTCCGCCGTCTATCGACGGACCCATGGTCTCCAGCGACTCCATCCACGTACGGACCTCTCCTTCGCTGCAAACCTGCTCTACCTATTGACCGGCCGGCAGGGAGATGCCCAGGCCGACGCGATGGCCCGCGTTCTGGACATCTCGTTGATCCTCTATGCGGAACATGAGTTCAATGCCTCCACTTTTGCGGCGCGGGTCACGGCCTCGACCCTGACCGATCTGCACGCCGCCGTCACCAGCGCGATCGGCACGCTCAAGGGTCCGCTGCACGGAGGGGCCAACGAAGCGGTCGCCGCAATGTTGATGGACGTGGGCTCGCCAGATCGGGCCGAGCCTTGGGTGAGGACCTCTCTGGCAGAGAAGCGACGCGTCATGGGGTTCGGACATCGGGTGCTGAAGAAGGGCGATCCGCGGTCCCTGATCATTCAACGGGAGGCCGAGCGCCTGAGCCGTCTCTGCGAGAACCGGCGGTGGTACGACACGGCCGTGACCATTGACCGGATCATGCAGAGCGAGAAAGCCCTCTATCCGAATCTGGATTTCTACACGGCGGTCGCCTATCTGTTGATGGACATCCCGCGGGAGCTCTACACGCCCGTGTTCGTCTGTTCCCGTATGTCCGGCTGGTGCGCGCACGTGATCGAACAGCAGGACCACAACCGCTTGATGCGACCCCGCGCCCTCTATACGGGGCCGCCAGCGAGGACCTATGTGTCCCTCGATCGCCGTGGATGAACGTATTGCGCGGGCGCGGGAACTGTCCGGCGATTCCGCTGCGCTTCCATGGCAATCCTTCGCCGAGTTCTACCGAGCACGAGTCTACGATCCGGATCTGATCAAACGGACCTTCCTGACCTACTACGACGACGACCGGCAGGTCCGGCGCAGCTACACCTATGGCGAATTCAATGCACTGGTGCAGAAGGTTGCAGCGTTTCTCCACGATCGGCTCGGGCTGGTCCGCGGTGATCGGCTCGCGACGATCCTGTCGAATCACGACATCACCGTGCTGGTGTACTTTGCCGCCTGGACCTTGGGCCTGGCCGTGGTCCCGATCAACGCTGAGGAGGCGCCGGAGAAAAAGCGCTACATCCTGGAGCATTCGGAGGCTTCGGCGGTCCTTTGCTGGCGAGGATCGTTCGAGGAGTTGAAACAGCATCAGGGCGAATTGCCGGCGCTCAGCCACGTCGTGGCGTTGGAGGACGCGACTGAGCACGGGTTCTTCATGATCGCCGACCATGCGGGCCTGGAGGGAACCAGCCGCCACATGCAGGCATTGCCGGCGCATCTGCAGGACGAAGCGCTGATCGTCTATACCTCCGGCACAACCGGCCCGCCGAAGGGGGTTGTCCTGACGGCGGAGAATCTCCTGATCGATGCCGACGCTATCAGCCAGTGGCATCGGTTCGGCCAGCAGGATCGGCTGATGTGTGTGTTGCCGATCCATCATGTCAATGGCATCGTGGTCACGCTTGTCACGCCGTTCTTCTGCAAGGGCACTGCCGTGCTCAACCGGAAGTTCAAGACCGGCCTGTTCTGGCGACGCCTGCACGAGGAACAGGTCACCTGCGTGAGTGTGGTCCCGACTCTGTTGGAGTTTCTACTCGAGGCTGCGGAAGACCTGACACCCTATCGCTTGGAACAGTTCGGGGGATTTATCTGCGGAGCCGGTCCGCTGCTGAAGGATACCGCGGTCCGGTTTGAAGACCGGTTCCGCTTTCTCATCCGGCATGGGTACGGCCTGTCGGAAGCCACCTGCTATTCCTGCTTCCTACCGAATGATCTCACACCCGAGGAACATCGCCGGTGGCTGACGGCCTATGAATTCCCCTCGATCGGCGTGCCGCTGTGCCATAACCTCATGACGATCCTTGACCAATCCGGAAACGTGCTGCCCGAGCTCGCGCGCGGGGAAATCTGCATCAAAGGCGGCACTGTCTGCGGGGGCTACTTCAAGCGGCCGGATGCCAACGAGGCGGCGTTCAAGTGGGGCTGGTTTCGAACCGGCGACGAAGGCTATTTCGTGAAAGACGACCAGGGGCGTCCATTCTTCTTTATCTCCGGGCGCCTCAAGGAACTCATCATTCGCGGCGGCGTAAACATTTCCCCGCTGGAGATCGACGAAGTGTTGAAGGGCCATCCCGGAGTGAAGTTTGCCATGGCCGTGCCCTTCGAGCATCGGTTCTACGGTGAAGAAATCGCCGCCTATGTCGTGCCGGGTGACGGCCTGTCGGATCTTACGCCCAACATGCTGGAGGAATTCTGCCGGTCCCGGCTGCCGTTCTGGAAACGACCCAAGGTGATCCTGTTTGGGCGGGATGTGCCCTACACCTCGACGGGCAAACCCAAGCGATTGGAGTTGAAGGCAAAGTTGGCGGCTGAGCTGGCTCGCTATCGAGACCATCAGTTCAAGGATGTGGGGTGATCGCAGGGCAGGAGTTGGAGCATGGCGCAACTCTTCAAAGGTCTGGAGAAGATCGAAGAAGCCCGCGAGAAGTTGACGGGCCGGAGTTTCATGGCGGGGCTCTACGAAGGGCGCCCGGACTTCTCGCTGCTGTTGCCGCCCGAGGAGTCGCCGGAAGAGCGGGCGGCGGGGGAGGCATACTGTAAGACCATCGAAGTGTTTCTCGCCAACCACGTCGATCCGGACGAGATCGAGCGGACAGCCAAAATTCCTCAACAGGTCCTCCAAGGGTTGTTCTCGCTCGGCGCCTTCGGCATGAAGATTCCGAAGGAATATGGAGGGCTCGGGTTCTCCTACACGAACTACGGGCGCGTGCTGACCCTCATGGCCAGTTGGAGCAATATCCTGGCCCTGACCGTCGCCGTGCCCCAGTCCATCGGGATCGCCATGCCGATATTGTTGTTCGGCAGCGAAGAGCAAAAGAAGACGTACCTGCCGTTGGTCGCGCGGGAACAGCTCTCCGCCTTCGCGCTAACGGAACCGGTGACCGGGTCGGATGCGGCGAACGTCCAGACCGAAGCGAGATTGAATGCGACGGGCGACGCCTTCATCGTCAACGGCCAGAAGCTCTGGTGCACCAACGGACCGATCGCCCGTTTCGTCACTCTGATCGCGAGGGTGCCGGCCAAACGTGTCCTGCGGGACGGCAAACCGGTCTGGATGCCGGTGTCCGACAAGAGCCAGGCCGAGGATTCCGTCCATTCGACCTTTGTGCTCGACATGATGGGCCCCGGCGTACAGGTGCGGCAACGGTGCCAGTTCGAAGGCTGCCGCGGCATCGAGAATGCTTGGATGACGTTTGAGCAGGTTCGCATTCCGGCCGGCAATCTTGTCGGCGAAATCGGCAAGGGCCTCAAGTACGCGCTGACCATTCTTAACATCGGCCGCGCCATCAGTATTCCCGCGATCTGTCTTGGCATGGCGAAGCAGGCCTGGCAGCCGACTCTGGACCGGGCGCATAGCCGCCGCACGTTTCAAAAGCCGCTGGCGGAACGGCAGACGCAGCAGGTGCGCATCGGTCGTATGGCGGCCGATCTGTTCGCGATGGAATCGCTCGCCCATCTGGTCTGGCGTCTCGCGGATCAGCACCAGTTCGACATCCGTATCGAAGCCGCCATTGCCAAGATTTTCTGCTCCGAAGCCACGATCCGGTTCCTGAAAGATGCGCAAACCCTGTTCGGTGGCATGGGCTACGAGACGGCCGACTCCAAGCGCCTGCGCGGCGAGCCGGCCTTCGGCATCGAGCAACTGGTGCGCGATGCGGAAATGTACCGGATCGGTGAAGGGGCCACCGACATCCTCCGCCCGTTCGTCTCGCGCGAAGGGCTGAATCCCCACCTCGAACGGGCGCAGGTCTATTTCGATGACAGGGCCACTGGGAGCAGACGGTTTGCGGAGCTGCTCAAACTCGCGCGGTTCTACATCCCGTGGTATGTCAAATTGTGGAAGCGTACGCCAATTCCTCTGCGCCCGGAATTCCTGGATATGCCGGTCCTAGCCCATCTCTCATTGGTCGAACGCTTCAGCCGGAAATTGGCCAGAGCCATCTTCTACGCGATGGTGATGAAACGCGAATCCTTACGGGATGATCAGGGCAGACAGAACCGAATCGAAATGATCGGAGAAGATCTGCTCATGATTGCGGCAGTGACGTTGCGGGCCTGGCGGGAAGCGCGGGAGTGCGGGCGCACGGATTGCTGGCAGCTGGTCGAGGCCATCGCGGCAAGTGCCAGTGAACGGATCGCCCGTGCGATTCGAGAACTTATTCGCAATCGCGACGAAGACGTGGCTGAAACAGGGCGTCACGCCTTGGCCGGACGGTACGACCTGCTCAACAACGGCATCGTGCAGCGCAACCTCGACGACTACCTGCCGAAAACGAACTCATAAAGAAGAAAGACCTTCCTAGCACAGCGGACGGTAGAGTTGGACGTGCTGTAACTGTGGAATGGGATCAGGGACGATCTCGACTGTTCCGACTCAGGAGGAATGCGTCACACCATTTGGATGAGCGTCTCCCCACCTGCAAGACGCTGCAAGATCTCCGGCAAAAGCGGTCCCAACCAGTTCCTGAGCGAGGAATTCGTGGCGTTGCCCAATTGCAGCCAGACCACCGATGCCGGCTGAGCAACGAGGTGTGGGGAGAGAGGGGGCTCCAGAAATTCGGACAGTATGATAAGTGGTAGCCTGGCTTCACGAATGCCACCTCGAGGTGGCCGACGAGAGGAGCGAGGCGATGAAGCGAACGAGACGGAATCATGGAGCCGCCTTCAAGGCACAAGCGGCTGTCGCGGCCATTAAAGGCGAGAAGACGCTCGCCGAGTTGGCCGAGCAATTCAGTGTGGGGGGCGTCAATGGGGTCGGGGGGTCGTCAATGGGGTCGGGTCTTGCAATCACACATTCGTAGCGAGCAGATGCTGTCCCTATCGATGATCACCTGAAGAAAGAACTGTTTTAGCTTGTTCCTTCCAGTCGAAGGATCCAAGTGGTGAACGAAGCCTTGCGCAACGAATTACTTCGGCGCAAGCGACAGCATGGCACAGAGGTTGTACGCCGCCTACGCAAGCGAGGCGCGACGTCGGGCGGGAAAGAGATCGTCAAGGCCGTGCGACGAGAGCGGAAATGGGCTGAGAGGCGATCGTCGTTTCCGACGTCCCCCGTCATTCTGAAGAAACGACTGGAGTCTGGTTTTGCAATCACGCGGTGGGAACGAAACCGCGTTCCAGAGATCATTCCCCCTCCTTTTCGTTCTGATCTATGGACTTCAGCCGTCAGATCCCATCTCGGCTATGAATGCTTCGTGTGTGGCCCGTTGCGCGGCTGCCATCATCCGCCGCTCGGTGAGAGCAGAGAGTCGAAGTCGGCTTTCGTCACCACGCCCTGCCCGGTGCGGTGGGCCACGACCCCCATGACCGTGTCGTAGCGCCCCAGCTTGCGCTGCTTGAGCGTCACCATCATTTTCTTCGATACTATGGCGTATGAGATTCCGCACAACCGACACGGCGCACTGCTGCCCGATTGGATGCGCACGGTCCGAGGCCTGGTTCTCGATCTCCGGATTCCACCAGGGGGTCAGATGAAAAACATGTGTCGCCTTGGTCGGGTTCAAGTCCTGTCCTCTGCCTTGATGCTGAGCAGAAACCCTCCCGGCTGCTCGCCGGTTTGTAAGGCTTTCACGCGGCCCTTGCGCTTGGGCGCGGACTCGTCGGCGCAGTGCGTCAGCAGGCGAGGCGACAGGCAGACCTGGCGGAGTTTGAGGAGCGCCGTCAGCGCGATGAACTGTGTCCGGCTTGAGGTTCTAGTCCAGTAGGCGTCGTCGATCGTGGACCGCACCTGAGTGTGCGTGTGCTGGTCGAGTGCCTTTTGCCGTTCGGTGGGGTCAAGAAAGACCTCGCTTTCCGCCTTGAGCGGCAGGTCGTGGAGGATCTGGGCCTTCGTTCGTCTCGGGATGACTGGACTCGCCCGGCGAAGCAGGCGGGGGCAGCGTGTGCTCCTCGATCCGATGAGTCTCGTTCTTGAACGATCGTACTCTCCGAGCGGGTCAGGGATGCACAGATCGGTCACCGAGAAGTTCCCGCACGGATAATTCTCCAAGGGAGTCCCGGTCAGCGCCAGCTTGAAGCAGCGTCCCTTGAGCTGCCGGACCGCGCCGGTCGCGTCCGATAGAATATCCTTCACCCCGTCCAACACTCCCGCGCGAGGCCGTCGTAATGTTTTACAAGAGGTGCGCCTCAGCCACCCGCCAAGCCGTGAGGTCCAGGTATCAGGAGTAGAAGTAGGCGGGCGGGCAGACGCCGTCATTTGCGACACCGTCGTTTGACAGTCTGCGGAGGCCTGTGTTACGGTCGCACGATTTTTGACATATTCGATCCCCGTCCCTCGCTCCACTCCACGAAGTGGGGCCACTTGTCCAGGAGGATGACTGCATGGAGCTCTACGAGTCTCTCTTTATTATCCGTCCGTCGTTGACCGACGAGGAAACCACCGCGCTCATCGAGAAGATGAAGGGCGTGGCGGAGCGGGCGGGTGCCAACTTCCAAAAAGTCGAAAACTGGGGCCGCCGGAAACTCGCCTATGAAGTGAAGCGCGAGCGCAAGGGCACCTACGCCTACTTCTATTTCAAAGGGCCCGGTCCGGTCGTCGGCGAATTGGAACGGGCCTATCGTCTGGAAGATTCGATCCTGAAGTTCTTGAGCGTTCGATTGGAAAAGGAACTTGCGGCGCCGGCGACCGGCCAGCCGCAGGAGAGCCACAGTGAACGGGTTTAACAAGGTCATTCTCATCGGAAATCTGACGCGCAATCCCGAGCTGCGCTATACGCCGAGCGGGACCCCGGTCGGGAGTTTCGCGCTGGCCGTGAATCGCCGGTTCCGGCAGGGCGAGGAATTGAAGGACGAGGTCTGTTACATCGACATCGTCGTATTCGGCAAGCAGGCCGAACATTGCGGGCAATATCTGAGCAAAGGAAACGGCGTGATTGTCGAAGGCCGGCTCCAGCAGCGTCGATGGGAGACGGAGGACGGACAGAAGCGGAGCAAGCATGAAGTCGTGGCCCAATCCGTGACCTTCCTTCCCAAGCGGCAGGACGGCGGCGGTGGCGGAACCGAACCGGGCGCGCCGGATGATGCGCCGGCTTACGAATACGAAGAACAATTGTAAGGTTGGGAGGACGCGAGTATGGAGCGAGGCGGACGCTTACTTCGTCGCAAAAATTGCCGGTTTTGTGTGGAGAAGGTGCCGATCGATTTCAAGGACGTGCCGATGATGAAGAGCTTCTTGACCGAGCGCGGACGGATCGTGCCCCGGCGGATGTCGGGCAACTGCCTGCGTCATCAGCGGGAATTGACCACCGCGGTAAAGCGTGCCAGGCATATTGCGCTGGTGTCCTTCGCCGAGGAACGCTGACTGTGATACCGGTGTTGGAGCGCGTCGATTCAGCGACCATGGAGCGCAACGATTTGACATATACGGTCTCCGAGATTCTGGCGGACGGTCTGCATGTGGACAAGACGCTTGCCGGGACGGACCTCGACCTGAGTCAGGGCGACACGCCGATCACGGGGGCATTGCACCTTCGGATGGATCTTTCCCTCAATGACGACCATGTCTCGGTGCAAGGCACGATCACCGGCGAGACGACTCGCCAGTGCGTCCGCTGCTTAAAGGAATTCATCGATCCCCTGGCCGTGCGGTTTGCGGCCGATTATTTGAAGAAGCACGCGAAGGGCCGGAAGTTGACACGCCAGCCATCAGGTGGCACGTCCGAATCGGAGGCTACCGGTGGTGTTAGCGAAGACGCCTATGAATATTCAGGCGACGAGATCAACCTGGTTCCCATGTTGCGCGAGCAAGTGATCCTAGCCGAACCGATGCATCCGCTCTGCCGCGAGGAGTGCCTTGGACTTTGCCCGGTCTGTGGGCGGGACCGTAATCTGGGCGCGTGCGACTGCCACGAACCGAGCGAAGGGAATCTGGCCGAGAAGATTCGATCGGCGCAGCGATCGCTGAAACGGTCGTAACGCGGGTTTCGGCGGTTGCCGTTCCTGCGACACGGGACCCCGGAACGATCATGAACGGGTCATCAACGGAAACGAGAGCTGAAGCGAGACCACCATGCCAAATCCAAAACACAAACATTCGCGTGCGCGGCGGGATCAACGGCGAACGGCCAAGGTGAAGATTGTTCCGCCAGGCTTCTCCCTCTGCCCGCAGTGCCACGAACTCAAATTGCCCCATCGCGTGTGCCTCAACTGCGGGACCTATAAGGGCAAGGCGATCATCGCCGTCGAAGAATCATAGCAGGGTGTTGAAAAAGTCTACCAGCCGGGTACCCGCTTGGCAGATGATCGCGTCGCGGAGAGGCTCACCGGATTGGACTCGTTGCATGAGGAAGAGCAACGGGTGCCTTGAGTACGGCTCGCCGCTTCGCTCACTGGGGCTGAGTTCGTGGAGAAGGCACGTCTTGACGCGCCGGAGTCGGCGGATGAGAAGGCGGGCCTTTCTGAACACCCTGCGAGGCGTCTTCGATGCCATCCGTGATCGATCGTCTCCAGAGACGCGCGTGCGCCTTCCGTCGACCCCATGAAGATAGCTGTTGATGCGATGGGGGGGGACCACGGTCCTGCTCCCAACGTCGAAGGTGCCATCCAGGCTGCGAGCGAATTGGATGTCGCGGTCGTCCTGGTCGGCGATGAAGCCCAGCTTCAAGCGCATCTTCAGCGCGTGGGCTGCCGCGATTCTCGCATCACCATCCGCCACGCGCCGCAAGTGGTGGAGATGCATGAATCCCCCGCTCAGGTGGCGCGAAAAAAGCGTCAATCCTCGGTCTGGGTCGCCACCGAGTTGGTCAAAGGCGGAGAGGCGGCGGCGGTCATCAGCGCAGGCAATACCGGCGCGGCGATGGTTGCCGCCTTTTTCGTGCTCGAGTTGACCAAGGGCGTCGAACGTCCCGCCATCGCCACCATGCTGCCGACGCTGACTGGCCATGCCGTGATGTTGGACGTCGGGGCCAATGTCGATTGCACCGCCAACCATCTCGAACAATTCGCCCTGATGGGTAACGAGTATGCCAAGCACGTACTGGATAAGGCCAACCCGCGTGTCGGTCTGTTGAGCATCGGGGAAGAGGATTCCAAGGGGAACGAGGTCACGAAAGAAGCCTTCAAGCTGCTTAAGGCGAGCCCCATCAATTTTATCGGCAACGTGGAGGGACGCGACGTCTACAGCGGCGAGGCCGACGTGGTCGTGTGCGACGGCTTTATCGGCAATGTCGCGCTCAAGATCTCCGAAGGAGTCGCGGACACGATCAAAAAGTTGTTGCTCAAGGAAATCGGCGGGTCGCTCCTCGGGCGCATGGCCTATCCGCTTATCGCGGCCCCCCTGCGCAAGCTCAAGCGCAAGATCGATTATGCGGAGTTCGGCGGCGCGCCATTGCTGGGTGTGAACGGCATCTGTATGATCTGCCACGGACGATCGTCGGCGAAGGCGATCAAGAACGCCATTCGTCGGGCCAAATCGCTGGCGGAAAGCCGGATGACGGATCTAATCCGCCAAGATATTGAAGAAAGCCTCGGCCGCCATCGGCAGGAGGCGCAGCACGAAGCCAGCGCATGAACGCACGCATCATCGGCACCGGGTCCTACGTCCCAGCCCGGGTCATGACCAATGCTCATCTGGAGCAACTGGTCGCCACCTCGGATCACTGGATCAGCGAACGGACCGGCATTCGCGAACGCCGCATCGCGGCGACCGGGGAGGCCTGCTCCGATTTGGGGTTGCAGGCGGCGGAGAAGGCGCTCAAGGCTTCCGGTCTGTCCGCCGGCGATCTGGACCTCATTCTCGTCGCGACCTGCACGCCCGATTCGCTGTTGCCTGCGACGGCCTGTCTGATCCAACATCGCTTGGGAGCGACTCGTGCGGCGGCTTTTGATATTTCCGCGGCCTGCTGTGGGTTCGTCTACGCCTTGGGCGTGGCCAATGCCTACATCAAGACCGGCTTCCGTCACGTGTTGGTCATCGGGTCGGAGGTCATGTCCGCCATCACCGATTGGACCGACCGTAACACCTGCGTCCTGTTCGGAGACG
>JANRMO010000055.1:0-15952 GCA_040981105.1 Nitrospiraceae bacterium | reverse complement strand
GATGGACCCTCCTAGAACTCTATGGCTCGCTGATCCTCGTGGAAGCTTAGCCCGATTTGGTTTCCACGTGCTGGATCAGGCGCTTGAATTCCCGCTGAAAATCGATCTGATTCTTGTGCGTGTTTCCGCCGATGTGCAGCACGACGCCGTCGTGCTGCGGCACGATCTTCGCCCACAGGCGCCGGTGATAGATGAACGACGACAGCGTGATTCCTACCACGATCATGGTCGAGCCGATCCAGACGATGTTCACGCCCGGATCGCGCGTGATCTGCAATCCCGTGAACTTCTTTGGTCGATAGCCGACCAGCTCGAAACTGTATTTCGACCCTTGGATCTCAAACAAGTCCGGATAATGATAGAACACCCAGGGGGTCGCCTCCAACGTTCCGCGCTCATTCATTGCCAATCGCAGGGCAGGATTGGCATGTTCCACCGTCTTGGAATAGACCTTTTTCTCGGATGAATTGAAGGCAAAGTCCGCTACGAAATCGGTGGCCGTGAGCTTAAGGCCGAGATTCTCGATCACCTTCTCCTTTTGCCATTCCAGATCGACTGTCGCAAGGACCTTGTCGGTTTCCTTGTCCTTGATGTTGAGGCGCGCCACCTCGATGCGATCCCAGGCGTCGCCATAGCTCGACTGATAGAACCAGATGTTCTTATAGACGAGCGGGTCGTTCACCGTGATGGTTTTCGTGAGCGCCGGGCTGCCCTGGTCGATCACCGTTAACGTACTATTGTACGACTTGACGGCCCCGTTCTCGTAGTAGTCGATCCAGAATTTATCGACGTGCAGGTCGAAGTTCCCACGGGGGATATGGTAGGTCTGCCCTTCCATGCAGACGCCGAAGTCCTGGAACCCCCAGAGACTCCCGATCAACCCGCCCAGCACGATCACCGTCGCGCTGAGATGGGCCATGTGCGCCCCCACGCGCCCCATGATGCCCTTCGTGGCGTAGAGCGACACGCCTGAGGCTTCGTTCTTGGCCAGCACCCGATAGCCTTTTTCCGCCAAAAACCGGACGAGCCGCTCGCCGATATACTCCTTCGTCCCCGCCGCCGAGATCTCGGCGGAATGTTTCATATTCTTGATGAACGGCAGCGAGACGTTCACCTTGTCCTGCTGCATCGAGCGCCAAACGGCGGGGAATCGCTTGTAGAAACAGGTCAGCGAATTGACGCAGAGCAGGCCGAGCAGGCTGGTAAACCACCAGGTGTGGTAGACATCGGTCAGACCGAGACGCGTGAACCAACGGTAGGCCTGTTCGCCATATTCCTTGATGTAGGTTTCGGGGCGCTCATTCTGTTGAATGACGGTGCCGATGGTGGCCGTGACCGCCAAGATCAAGAACAGGAACATGGCCAGCTTGATCGACGCGAAAAACTCCACGACCTCACGGGACACCTCGTCCCACCCGAACCCTTGGGCAGAGGCGCGGGGTTTCGGCGCGGGCGGTTGTTGAAGGGCGAGTTCCGGCTCTCCGTCCATAATCAAAAAAGACCCGTGTTAATCGAGGGTTCGGAGACACCCTGACCGTTGCCTGGAACCCGTTGAAATACCGACCGGCATCCTTGATCCGACCCAGGTGCTGGGAGTATTCGAGAAGCGTGCGGTTTCCTAGTTCTCGGCGAGTGTCTCAATCGGTTGACCATCTTACAAACCGCATAAAATCACTGTCAAGCAAAGGACCCGCACCGGGACCTCGCTCCAGCCCCTACCAAAGAAATGAGCCTTTCCATTTGACATTGCCCTACGGCTGGGGTACCACTCATACGTGCGTGCCCGTGGGAAGAGACTGTAGTCCCGACTGACCTCAACTGAGAACCCCTAGCAAGAGGTTTCGATGCGCAATAACTATCTGTTCACCTCCGAATCCGTCACCGAAGGCCACCCGGACAAGATCGCCGACCAAATCTCCGACGGCATTCTCGACGCGCTGCTCGCCCAGGATAAACATTCCCGCGTTGCCTGTGAAACCATCCTGACCACCGGCATTGCCTTCGTGGCCGGTGAGATTTCCACCAAAGCCTATGTCGAAATTCCCGACATCGTCCGCGAAGTGATCAAGAACGTCGGGTACGGGGACGCCACCTGGGGGTTCGATTACCAGACCTGCTCGGTCCTGACCTCCATCCACAACCAATCTTCCGACATCGCCATGGGCGTGGATTCCGGGGGCGCTGGGGACCAGGGCCTGATGTTCGGCTATGCCACCAATGAAACCGCCGAGCTGATGCCGATGCCGATCGTGCTGGCCCACCGCCTGACGCGCCGCCTGGCCGAAGTCCGGAAGAAGAACATTCTGGGATGGGTGCGGCCGGACGGCAAATCCCAGGTGACCATCGAATACCGGAACGGGAAACCCGTGCGGATCGATACCATCGTGGTATCCACGCAGCACAGCCCGGAGATCTCCAACAAGGTGATCGAACGGGAGATCATGGATAAAGTCATCCGGCCCGTCATGCCCAAAGGGCTCTACGATCCCACCAGCGTGAAGCACTACATCAATCCGACCGGCCGGTTCGTCGTCGGCGGCCCGATGGGGGATACCGGGTTGACCGGACGCAAGATCATCGTGGACACCTACGGGGGCCACGGGAGCCACGGGGGCGGGGCCTTCTCCGGCAAGGATCCGACGAAGGTCGATCGCTCCGCCTCCTATATGGCGCGATATATCGCCAAGAATATCGTGGCGGCCGGGCTCGCCGACCGTTGCGAAGTCCAGCTTGCCTATGCCATCGGCGTGGCCGACCCGGTCTCCGTCCTGATCGATACCAAGGGCACGGAGAAGGTGCAGACGGATAACCTTGAAAAAGTCGTGCGCAAGCATTTCCCGATGACGCCCCGCGGCATCATCGACCATCTGAAGCTTCGCCGTCCCATCTACCGGAAGACCGCCGCCTACGGCCACTTCGGCCGGAACGAACCGGAGTTTACCTGGGAGAAGACGGACAAGGCGAAGGTATTACGCAAAGAAGTCGGACTGTAATTCCCCCACACCGGCCATGAGTGAAGGGGACGGATGTCGCGATCCGTCCCCTTTTTCTTGACCAGAATCGACCATCGATAGAATCGACCATCTAGAAGGAGGACCCGTGGATTACGACGTGAAGGATCTCGGACTAGCAGACCAGGGCAATCTCAAAATCGAATGGGCGGAGCGCACGATGCCGGTCCTGCGCCTGATCAAGCAGCGATTCCAACGGGAAAAGCCGCTTCAGGGCATCCGGATCACCGCCTGCCTGCACGTCACCACGGAAACCGCCAACTTGGCCAAGACGCTCAAGGCCGGAGGGGCCGATGTCCGGCTCTGCGCCTCGAATCCCCTCAGCACACAGGACGACGTGGCCGCGGCCCTGGTGAAGCATGAAGGCATTCCGGTCTTCGCGATCAAAGGCGAGGACAACAAGACCTACTATGACCACATCGAATCGGCCATCGGTCATAAGCCGCACGTCTCGATGGACGACGGGGCCGACGTGGTCTCCCATCTCCATTCGAAGCGAAAGGAACTGCTCAAACACGTCATCGGAGGCACCGAGGAAACGACCACGGGTGTCATCCGGCTGCGGAGCATGGCGGAGAAAAAAGTGCTGCGCTTCCCGGTCATCTCGGTGAACGACGCCGATACCAAGCACATGTTCGACAACCGGTACGGCACCGGACAAAGCACCTTGGATGGCATCGTGCGCGCCACCAACCGCCTCGTGTGCGGGTCCACCGTCGTCGTGGCCGGCTACGGCTGGTGCGGGCGCGGCATCGCTATGCGGGCCAAGGGAATGGGCGCGGACGTGATCGTGACCGAAATCGATCCGATGAAGGGACTCGAAGCGGTGATGGACGGCTACCGGGTCATGCCGATGGAAAAGGCCGCGCCGATCGGGGATTTCTTCATCACCGTCACCGGCAACCTGAAAGTGATCCGCAAGGAACACTTTGCCGTTATGAAGGACGGGGCCATCGTCTGCAACTCCGGTCATTTCAATGTCGAGCTCGATATCCCGGCGTTGGAGAAGCTGAGCAAGAAGAAGCGGCAGATTCGTCCAGGCGTGGACGAGTACACGCTCAACGGCGGCCGCCGCGTGAGCCTGCTGGGCGAAGGGCGGCTGGTGAACCTCGCCACCGCGGAAGGCCATCCTTCCAGTGTCATGGACATGAGCTTCGCCAACCAAGCGCTTGGCGCCGAGTATATCGTGAAGAACCATAAGATGCTGGAGAAGAAGGTCTATCCGGTGCCGACCGTCATCGATAAGGAGATCGCCCGTCTGAAGCTCGCCGGCATGGGCATGGCGATCGACAAGCTGACGAAAGAGCAGGAGAAGTATTTGGCGTCGTGGGAGATGGGCACGTAAGGGTTTGGAGAGAGCACGGGTGCTTCCCGTGCTCGCAGAACCCACACGGTGAATGGGCGAGCGCGGCGGTCGGTCTGCCTTCTGTGCTCGCAGAACCCGCACTCCTCAGAAGGGTGCTCGTTCCATGCGCGCAGTTGAAGGCAGACCGAACCGCCGCTCGAAGAGGAGAAACAATATAGCCCAGCGGCACTCAGTGAACGCGCGCGATTGAGGGTATCCGCCCCTGCCCCAGCCAGAAAGAGCGATAAAACTGGAAGGCCGCCGTCTCCGGCGGCCTTTTCTTTTTCAGGTTAGTTGTTTCCCTCCTCAGACGCCGGGCGGGTCCCCGCCGCTCCGGCGGACCTTCGCTCGACCCTCGTGCCGTCCACCGCTTGACAGCCAAGAAAGTGAGTGTGTACGCCAAGGCCACTGCTGGAAGGTGGCCTTGGTCTATTTCTTATAACCATGAGCAACACATTTCAGAGGGTCTGAATCACATTGGGATAGTCGCTTCGATTCGTCGTTTGAGCTTCACAAATAGATCTCCTTCATCCTTCCAAACAATGTGATTGTACTGTCTCGTATCAAAATGAGTGCTCTCTAACTCATCTTCACGACATGTCCAGATCACAGGGATACCTAAGCCAAGAGCATACCCTGCCTCAAAATAGACTCCTCCCCGATGGCCAGTGAAATCGGCTATCAAGAATCGGCTCTTTCTGATTTCTGCTATGATCGCATCGCAGATCTTTTGGTTGTGCTCTTTCAAGTCCATCCGCAACGCCTTGTACCCAACGACATCGCAGGCGCTCGCAAAACCATTCTCCCAAGCCTTGTCGAGACTACTGTCAAACCACATCGCCACAAAAGTTTGCTTGGATTTCTCCCCCGCTATGGTACGTTCCAATTCAGCAATTCGCTCTAACCCCTTTGCTGTCAGTACGAGACCCATCTCCTTCAATATTGGGCCGGTTCTCACCCAACCGGCCTCCTTCAACGTCTCCATAATAAAATTGAAAGCGTCCTTATGTTCCGCAAATAGCACAGGACCATCCTGCTCAAGGTCCAGGCAGACCTCGTCCCCTGGGTGTTCTGAAAGTCTATGGAGGTTTTTTAGGGCACGAGAGGTCTTGTCAATAGGTGTGTAAATGGAATCAGGCGGCGACATCCTCGTGGGCGACAGTGGCCTGCTTCACTCCATCGACATAGCGAGTGCCGGCATATACAGTCGGTAGCAGCTCCGGCGCATTCAGGCGTCGGAACGTCTGTTCCGCGACTTGTAAGACTTTCCAGATCAACGCCGTCGCTGACTCGATGCGTTTAAACCGCTTGCCGGCCGCGGTCCGAAGCCGCACCGCGGCGAAGGGAGACTCGACCACGTTCGTCGTGCGCAGATGGCGCCAGTGTTCCTTGGGGAACTGGTAAAAGGTGATGAGCCGCTCCCAATCATGATGGAGCCGTTCGACCGCCTTCGGGGCCAGCGCGCGGTACCGGCGGCTAAATTGATCGCGTAACCGCTCACAGGCTGCCTGCGTCTCCGCATACGGCAGGGTCTTGAGCCAGGTGCTTGCCTCGGCCTGGTGGGGCTTCGGGATGGCATCCAACACATTGACAAGCCGATGGTTCCAACACCGCTGTTCGGCGGCCGTGGGCTGTTGCTCCGCCAGCGCCGCCCAAATCCCCAAATGGCCATCGGCAATGGTGCAGCGCCATGGTTTCAGCCCCCGCATCCGCAGATCCCGCAACACCGCGCCCCATGACTCCTTCGATTCGCGTTGCCCGCTCTCCACGGCCAAGACGACTTTGCGGCCATCCGTCAGCGCTCCGATCAGGATCAGCAGCGCCGCCTTGCTCGCCTCCAGCCCCGCCTTCACATACAACCCATCCGCCCACACGTACACGACCTCCAGGTCATCGAGTCGTCGCCGCGTCCAGGCTTCATACTCGACCTTCCACTGCGCCTTGAGTCGTTGGAGCGAGGCGGGGGACAAGGGGGCGCTCTCGCCCATTAGCCCACGCAACGCCAACTCGAAATCCCCGAGGGCCAAGCCGTGCAGATACAACTGGGGCAGCAGCTCGCCCACCTGCTTCGTGTGTCGCTTGAAGAGCGGCAGGATCCGACTGACGAAGCGCTCCGCGAGCCTCCGCACCCTCGGCCGCTGCAGGGTGATCGTGCCGCAGGTGAGCGTCACCTTCCGCGGCTTGCCATACCCGTTGCGATACCCGTCCGGCGCATCCACGTGAGTCCGCCGCGCCGACTTCGCCCGGCCAAGTCGCATCGTGACGTCTTCCACTAACAGCCGTTGGACGAACTGCTGGATGTGGCCGCGCACAAATTCCTCCAGATGGTCCCATAGACTCCTTGACTCGACGTCGGTCCCTGTGCTCTGCTCCTTCACGGCGGTGTCTCCTTTCTTGGCCGGGCCTCGGCCCGGTGGGTTTGATCACCCGAAAGGTTGCCACCGCCCTCTTCCTATTTCCACACCTTCTGGTTATACCTCGGGCACGATCAAGTCTCTCACTGATTGAAAGAGGAAAACCCTGTCTAATGATCTCTTCCGCTGTAGTTACAGGTGTATCGAATTTCTTGTTTGCCGGTAGCTGACTAAAAATTCTAATGCGCGGGTCACCGCGCAATGTCCTTTCCCTCAGATAGGCAGCCATCTTGGCCCTATCCTGCATGCTCATGCCAGGAGTCTGGAGGTGACTTGCAGCCTCACCGGCGATTGAATAATCGCCACATCGTGGGCAGTCACACTCCATGACATCCTTACCTGCAACTTGTCGAACATCCCTGCATTGAAATCTACAAATCGGGCAGGGAACAGAATTATTCATGGTCTCACCCTCATTATTCATGGCCTTACCCTTTGCATGACTGTCTCAATGCGCTGACTGTATCATAATGGCCTTCACCTAACGAGCAAGGACCATTCCTTGAGGCTGTCGTTCTTTCACTTGTAGGCGGACATCGTGCAGAGTACAGAACCTCGTCCCTGAGACTCATGGCTTCTATGCAATAGCTGTCGTTGACAAGCATGGCGGCAGGGGCCTAGGCTCACTCCACTTCCCTCATGGCCTCCACTCCGACATACGACCCTCAATTAGCGCGGACGCTTGTCTTGGATGAGCTGTTCGACCTGTCGCTGTACAAATCGTTGCGGGAGGTGTTTCCGCGGGATGCGGAGATGCGGCGGACGTTGGATGAATTGATCGCGGTCGAAGCCCACCACCTGGCCTTCTGGCAGAAGTTCTTCAACCTGAAGCTCGACCGGCTCGATCCAGGCCGGCGACTCAAGCTCTGGTTCATCACCTGGTTGTGCCGGCTGTTCGGCGCGACGGCGGTGCATCTTGTCCTGGAAGCGATCGAAGTCTATGGCGTGCGCAAATATCTGTCGCTCTGGAGAAGTTACCAGGGCCAGCCTTTGGGCGCCGCCCTCCAGAACATCCTGCAGGACGAGTTCAAGCACGAGGACGCGCTGGTCACGAGATTAACCGAGCGGAAGATCAATGCCGAGAAGATCCGCAATATCTTCCTGGGCTTGAACGACGGGTTGGTGGAAATCCTGGGCGCGGTCAGCGGCTTCTTCGGCGCGTTCGGCGACGCGGTGACGGTCCTGATGGCCGCCGCCACCACCGCTGTCGCAGGGGCTATTTCGATGGGAGCCGGGGCCTTTGGCGCGCTGAATTCCGAACAGGAGGTCCGGCGGACCGAGTCGGGCAAGCGCCTGTTCTTGGGGGAAACATCCGAGCAGGCCGAAATGGCGGAACAGCCCTTCCAATCGGCCCTGTTCGTGGGAGGAGCCTATTTCCTCGGCGCGCTGGTACCGGTGCTGCCGGTCGCCTTCGGCGCCCAGTCGGCCTGGCCGTCGATCGTGGCGGCGGGCGTCATGAGCGTATCGGTATCCACGGTGCTCGCCTTTCTCTCCGGCATGAATCTCCGCAAACGGATCGCGCTCAACCTGATCATCGTCATTGTGGCGGTCTCCGCCACCTACGGCATTGGGTTGGTCGCGAAGCGGCTTTGGGGAGTCTCGGTCTAAGAGGGGCTGGCAGGCGTAGAAGAGACGACTACGGAGCGGGCACCATCGGCAACTCTCTGGAACTTCCCGCCTCCTGTTGAATCCGGAGGCGCTCGGCCCTCGATTCCGTCAGGACCTTGTGCAGCATGTCGTCCGTCAGTTGCGTGAGCTGCGCCGCGGCGTCTTTCATGTCGGCATGCTCGACCGCGCGCGAGAGGACTTCCGCCTTGGTGGCGCCCTTTTTCTGTCCCAAGAAGGGCTTCATGATCAGATAGGCCACGTCGCGCACCGGCATGAACCGCAGGAACCGGCGGAGGAGCCTGTAGGTTTGGACGGGGTAGTGGAAGATCTTGTAGAGGAACAGCCGCCGCAGGCCCTCTTGGCGCACCCGGTTGATCACCTCGCCGGGCAAACAGGTCGGATCGATCTCCGAGCACTTGAAGTACTTGTACCAGTCGGTCGCCTCATTGACCAACCCCCGTTTCACATATTCCTGCCACAAGGGCGTACCGCGATAGACGCAGAGCCGATTGAAGCCGAACGTGTCCAGCGGCAGTTTGGAGGCGAAGTCGAAGGTCGCCTGCATGTCCTCGACCGTCTCATCGGGGTTCCCGACCGTAAAGAAGCCGTGCACGATTTCGATGCCGGCCCGCTTGGCGTTCTTGACCGCCGTCTTGACTTCGTCCAGTGTCTGCTCCTTCTGCAAGCGATCGAGGATTTTTTGACTTCCGCTCTCGATGCCGAACATGACCGTCCGGCAGTGGGCTTTAGCCATCGCCGGAAAGAGATGCTGCGCCACCGAATCCACGCGACCCTCAATGCCCCACTGGATCGCCAGCCGTTCTTGACCGATGCCGTGACAAATGGCGTCGATCCGCTTGGGTTGCAGCAGGAAGTGGTCGTCCACGAAATAGACGGAGCCGTAACCCAGTTCTTCCAGGTGCTTCAACTCGGCCACCACATGCTGCGGGCTTCTGGCCCGCCACTTCCCCTCGTTGAAAATCGGGATGTCGCAGAATACGCAGGGCCAGGGACAGCCCCGTGAGGTTTGCATGGTCGTGAACCGCTCCATGGACAGCACGGCGGGTACATCCAACGGCATTGATTCGACAAAGTCGAGGTCCAGGCTCTCCCGGTCCGGAAACGGCCACTGGTCCAGGTTCCGCTCCATGACGCGATTCGGATTCTGGACGACCTTGCCGTCTTTCGCCCAGGTCACCCCGGCCACCTCTACCGGATCATCGAGCCGTTCAATCAAGTCGAGAATGAGCTGCTCCCCGTCGCCGCGGCAGACAAAATCCACCTCCGGACATTGCAGTTTCACCAGCGACGCGTTCAAGCTCGCAAAGACTCCGCCGAACGCCAGCTTCACCCGGCTGTTGGCCGCACGGATTTGCCGGGCCAGAATCTTTGCATAGGGGTAGCTGGTCGTGCTCAGGAAGCTCAGTCCGACCAGCACGGGTTGGCGGTGGTTGATGGCCTCGATGATGACCTCGTTCGGCGTCTCCGGGTTGGCCTGATCGAACATCACGCAGTCATGGCCGGCCTGCTTCAGCACCGCCGAGAGCGACATGATTCCGATCGGAGGGAATCCCATCACCCGCAGCCGCCCGTTTTTGGCTCGGGTTTTGGCCGGCAAGGCATAGAATTGCGGGTCGCGAACGTGGACGAGAAAGATTAACACGCGGTGACGCCCCTTCTTTCAGTGAACGCCGCTCACGGTATGGGAGCGGTTTTGAAACGACGGTGACGCGGACGGACAGGATCAGGAAGACGGATCAGAGATGTGTCGGAAGATGATCAGACTCCTTGAAGTTGGAACCTAACACGAATCGAAGGAGAATGGGAAGAAAAAGCTTTGCCGGGCGTGGCGGATAGAATCCGGTCCGGATCACGTCGGACGCACACGCCCTTTCTTGCCGGTTGCCGGGTTCCGGTATCGGAAGGACTCACCGCCCGAGCGCGGTTTTCACGGTGGCGCCGATTTCGGCTGGATTCTTCACCACCCGCACGCCGGCTGCTTCAAGCGCTTTCATCTTTTCGGAGGCCGTCCCCTTGCCTCCGCTGATGATCGCCCCGGCATGGCCCATGCGGCGGCCCGGCGGCGCCGTGATGCCGGCAATGAAGCTGACCACCGGCTTCTTCACGTTTTTCTTGATGAACTCAGCCGCCTTTTCCTCGGCATCCCCGCCGATCTCGCCGATCATGACGATCGCCTGTGTCTCGGAATCGCTTTCGAACAGCGGTAGCACATCGACGAAACTGGTGCCGTTGACCGGGTCTCCGCCGATGCCGACGCAGGTGGTTTCGCCGAGCCCGAGCGTGGAGAGTTGGTGCACCGCCTCATAGGTGAGGGTGCCGCTGCGCGAGACCACCCCGACCACGCCTCGCTTATGGATGAACCCCGGCATGATGCCGATCTTGGCCTCATCCACCGTGATGATGCCAGGGCAGTTGGGACCGATCAGCCGGACATCGCGGCCCCGCAAGGCCCGTTTCGCCCGCACCATGTCATTCACCGGGATGCCTTCAGTGATGCAGATGATGAGCTTGATCCCGGCATCGGCTGCCTCCAGTATCGCATCGGCCGCAAACGGCGGAGGCACGAAAATCAGCGAGGTGTCGCACTGGGTATGTTTGACGGCTTCGCGTACCGTGTTGAAGACCGGAATCCCCTCGACCTGCTGGCCGGCCTTTCCCGGCGTCACACCGGCGACTACCTGCGTGCCGTAGGCCTTGCACTGCGTCGCGTGGAACGAGCCTTCCTTGCCCGTGATCCCCTGCACCACCACCCGCGTATTCTTGTTGACGAGAATGCTCATTTATCCCTCTTATCCCTAAAGACGAATGGGGTCTAGCTGCGCCTTCAAAACCATTCGAATTGCCGACCAGTCATTCCACTCGTAGCCTCCCGCTATCAGCAGAAATTCACCGCTAAAGTCTCCCAACCTCTTATCAATTTCTGGAGCAATGGTGTGTTGCGCAATGTTCAAGATCTCGGAAAGGAAGTTTCTTTCAGGGCAGTAAGTAATTAGGACTCTCAAGCGGCTATTAGTGGAGCAAAGCTTTTTTACTTCCGAAAGTATCGTGGTGTAATCATTCTCGTATTCGATCGCTATTGTCTCACCGGGCTTAGACCATGTTTGGTCAAATCGCTGGCCACCATGAGCCTTATGCTCTGTAACGACTTCATACCCAAGACTCCCGGCAAGTCTTCTCAAGAACTCCCGGAAGCCGTCAGTCCACTGAGAATCCGTGAGCTTTGTCTTGTTTTCTAAAGCCTGGATTTTTCCATCCTTGTAATAGGCCTTGTAGAATTCGCTATACCACTGCGAAGCCGTTACCATTTTCAACCTCGGCATGGCCTGACCTGCAGTCGCTACCTCCGCAGATGCTCGGGCTCTGCAGTCCTTGTACCTTTTCCCCTATCCCACTTTCCTGGCGGGACGGCGCAGGCTACCGCGAGCGACTTTGCCGGAGGAGCGGGGACCCACCGAGGCTCGGCCGAGAAGGAAAGCGGAAACTGACCGAGTCCGCGAGGGAATTTCGGAAGGCTTCCGCTCGGACGAGCCCGGAAGGGTCGCTCCGAGAGGTGTGAAAGCGAGCGGCGGCTTACGCCGTCCCCTACGCCGCCTTTCCGGTCATCCCCACGATCTTCTGCGCCGCCTCCCACAAATCGTCCGCCACGTCCAGCTTCAGACCGGACTCCACCAACAGCTTGCGGCCTTCTTCCGCATTGGTTCCTTGCAATCTCACCACCAGGGGCACCTTGAGCTTGACCTCTTTGGCCGCTTCGATCACCCCATGCGCAATCCGCTCGCAGCGGACGATTCCGCCGAAGATGTTGATGAAGATGCCCTTCACATTCTTGTCCTTGAGCAGGATGCGGAACCCCGCCGCCACGGTCTCTTTCGTGGCCCCGCCGCCGACATCCAAAAAATTGGCCGGTTCGCTGCCCGCCAGCTTGATGACGTCCATCGTCGCCATGGCCAGGCCGGCTCCGTTCACCATGCAGCCGATATTCCCGTCCAGCTTGACGTAGTTGAGGTTGTTCTTCCCGGCTTCGATCTCCAGCGGCTCCTCCTCGTGCAAATCGCGCATCTTCTGCACGTCCGCATGCTTGAAGAGCCCGTTGTCGTCAAAGGACACCTTGCCGTCCAGCGCGATGAGCGTCTTTTCCTTCGTGATGACCAGCGGGTTGATCTCCACCAGGGCGCAATTCTTCTCCATGAACAGCCGGTAGAGATTCCCCAGCATCTGGACGAAGGGATTGATGACGGCCGGCTCGATCTGCTGGAGCCCCAACGCAAAGGCGATGTTGCGGCCGTTGTACCCTTGATAACCGACGGCCGGATCGATCGCCTCCTTGATGATCTTCTCGGGCGTCTTGGCAGCTACCTCCTCGATCTCCATCCCGCCTTCCGTGCTGGCGATAAAGACTACCCAGCCCGTGTCGCGATCGACCAGAAGGCTGAGATACAATTCCTTGGCGATATTGGCTCCTTCCTCGACCAGCAAGCGCCTGACCTTGCGGCCCTTCGGCCCCGTCTGGTGCGTGACCAAGACCTTGCCCAACAGTTCCTTCGCGATCTCGGGGACCTGGCTCTGCTCCTTCACCAATTTGACGCCGCCGGCTTTGCCTCGCCCGCCTGCATGGATCTGCGCCTTCACGACATAGACCGGGGTGTTGAGTTTGGCGGCCCACTGACTTGCAGCCTTCGGAGTTTTGACTTCCTTGCCGCGCAAGACCGGCACCCCGAATTGTGCGAACAACTGCTTGGCTTGAAACTCGTGAACGTTCATGTCGCTCCTTCTATCTTCTCCCGCTTCAGGACAGAGTCGGGAGGGCTGGAGACTGAGCCTCGCCTAGACGACTTTCCTCGCGTATGCGGGCAGAATCATGGGGGACACAACCTCGCTCGACGGCACCCCGTGTTTCCTCGCCTCGTCGCGGAAGCGCCGCACATGATGCAAGGTGAGCTTCCCATACGACATCGATTGTGCGCGTGCAGCCGCGGTCAGCCCGGATCGTTTTCCGAAAACCATCAGATCCAGCAAGGAATTGCCCATCAGTCGATTGCGCCCGTGCAGTCCGCCAGAGGCTTCGCCAGCAACAAAAAGATTGGCGATCCCCGTTTCGGCATTGGTATCGATCTTCACGCCTCCGTTTTGATAGTGCAGCGTCGGATAGATCAACACGGGGTCCTTGCTGATATCGATGCCGAACCGTTCGAACTGCCTGACCATGGCGGGAAAATGCTTCTGCACCGTCCCAGGCCCATGTTCCACGTCCAGCAGCGGCGTGTCGAGCCATACCCCGACTCGCCCGGCCATGGTCCTGATGCCCCGTCCCTCCTCGCATTCCCTGATGATCGAAGACGAGACTACATCTCGCGTGTCGAGTTCGTTGACGAATCGATCGCCTTTGGCATTGACAAGGTGGCCGCCCTCCGAGCGGATCCCTTCCGTGACCAGCGCGCCGATGAGCTGTTCGGGATAGACGGCGCCGGAGGGATGGTACTGGAAGGTGTCGATGTGGACGAGCTTCGCGCCCATCCGATAGGCCAGGCACAAGCCGTCTCCCGTCGCGCCGAAATGATTGCTCGTCGGAAACCCTTGGATGTGCAGCCGGCCGATGCCGCCGGTGGCGAGAATCACCGCCTTGGCCGACACCACGACGAACCGCCCGTTGTCGAGGTCCTTGAATACCGCGCCCGTGCAACGGCCCTGATCGTCGCTCAGCAATTCGACCGCGGCGCAAAACTCCAGCAACTGAATCTTCTGATTCAGCACCTCGTCCTTGAGCACCCGCATGATTTCAAGGCCGGTGTAGTCGGAGCAGGTCAGCAGGCGGGGCTTGGAGCTGCCGCCGCCCTTCTTGACGTGCAGATTCCCGTCCTGGTCCCGGTCGAACAGCACGCCCAGCTTGATCAGCCAGTCGGCGATGGCGGGGCCCTCCTCGACCATCACCTTGAGCAACTGATGGTCGTTGTGCATCAGCCCGCCCTTGAGGGTGTCGAGGAAGTGCGTCACCGGCGAATCTTCAGGGGCCACGGAAATCTGCATGCCGCCCTGGGCCATGACGCTGTTCGAATCGCCGAGTCGCAGCTTCGTCGCCAGGATCACCTTGGCCCCGGCCGCATGGGCATGCAGCGCGGCCGCGCACCCGGCTCCCCCGCCGCCGACCACCAGCACGTCGGTCACATAGGAGGGCGTCAGGTCTAAATCGTCGGGCACCTGGCTCATCCCTTCGAGCAAGGCGGCCAGCTCGACGACGGTCTTGTCGCCGGCGTTCGGTCCGAATCGAATCGTCCGGTAGGCGTGCTCACGAAAATCCGGATGATACTTCTTGATCAGGGTGTCGCGTTCGGCGAGCGACAGCTTGGGGAGGGTCTGTTTGCGACGAGCGTCTCTCGTCTTATGCACGACCTGTTGTAAAACGTGAATGTCCATGGTGTCAGTCGCCGCCAATCGTCAATGGTCGTTCGTCAGGAGCGCACCCGCAAAGACCGGCCTCCGGCTTGATCATGAGCGAGTGATGGGGCACGAACGAGGCTGTCACTTCAGCGTCGCGCAGAGCTCCGTCAGTTCCTTCTGGCTCATCGCGAGGACGCGGTTCCACTCGTCGTCGTACTGGCCTTCCTTGATCTCCTGGATGCGGTGCGCCAGGCCTTGCGGTTTCTCGGTGAAATGGGCGCCTTGCGCCCGGCTGGCGTAGAGGGCCACGAGGTTCGGCGCGATGTCCGCGATACAGACCGGCGCGCACAGCCCGCACATGACGCAATCCATGAACATGTCGGCGACCCCTTTGAAATCGCCGAATGCGGCCTTCCAGACCCCTTCCCGCACGTTGATTTTCTGAGGGCAGGCTTCCGTGCAAGCGTTGCAATTCCGGCAGAGCGGGGCTTCCGGATAGAGATCGAATAGGTCCTGTTTGGGGTCTTTCAGCTCCTGGATCTGGTAGACGGCCTTCCTGGCCGGAAAGGGCGGCATCATCGTGAAGGACATGCCGTCCTGCACCGCCGTCTGACAAGCTAGGCAGGTTTTCACCTTGGGATCGTCCTTCACCCGATAATAGGTCGCGCAGGCGCCGCAGAATCCGCCGAGACAGCCGACGCCGCGGACCACATCCTGTCCGGTGTACCAGAGCGCCTTGATGACCGTAATGCCCTCTGGCACTTCGTACCGTTTCCCCGCGATCTCCACCGTGACCATGCGCGGGCGAAGCACCTCTTCCTGGTCGATTACGTTCTGGGTATCGAAAGTTTCGGTGGTCATGGTTCGCCGTGGACGTGAAATCCAGCGCCTGACGGCCGGGACAGGTCCCGACCATCAGCTCGATTCGTGAGATTTTTTGTGCGCATCAAAGGCGCCGGCCGTCCTTTACGCGATCGCGTCCACGATCGCGTTCAAGGTGGCGCTGGGACGCATCGCCTTCGACGCCTTCTCGTCGTTCGGATGATAATACCCGCCGATATCGACCGGCTTCCCTTGAGCGGCAAGCAGCTCGGCCGAAATCTTCGTTTCATTGTCCGCCAGATCCTTGGCGATCTTGGCAAAGCGCTCGGCCAATTTCTTATCCTGCGTCTGCTGGG
>JANRMO010000054.1:0-17935 GCA_040981105.1 Nitrospiraceae bacterium | reverse complement strand
CTCGCTGCAGCTTTGGCCGCCACACCCGCACACGGCCCGCTTCACAGGCGTTGAAAAATGCCATGCTCGGCAGCGTGGGAAGCGACATCAGATCCGGCCCGGTCAGGATTTCATCGCCATGGCATACAATCCCGCTCTGGCCCGGGTTCGCTCGATCATAGTACGCATGCCCCGCATAGTGGACGACATCGTACCGACCACCTTTCAGTTCCGCGAGCAGGCGGCTTCTGGTCGCCTGCTGCTCCTTCACGACCGTCAACTCTACCCCTCGTTGGTCTTTCAGCACGCTCTCGACCAGATCGCCTTCTGCCGCCGCCCCGGTCAGGTCCTGCGTGGGATTGACCACCAAGAGCACGCGCAAGGTCGCGTCTTGCCGCTGTTCCTCCCGCCATTTGGCCACCGACAGGTTCGAGGCGAGATAGCGACGGCTGAGCCCCTGCGTGAGAGCCGAACGTCTTCCGTCGATCATCAGCGTCTCCCAGGGAATGCGGGAAGCGGCGAGGTCATGCACCACGACGAGATGGCGATCTTCCAGACCGGGACTCGCCAACACCTCCTGAATCTTGGGATGGAGCACCAGTTGTCCCAGCTTTTTGCCGTAGGAGGCCAGCTCCTCATCGCTCGCGATTTTCAGTCGTCCGCCGCCCGTCAAGGCGAGGTGGGCTTCCAACTCAGCCTTCGGCGGAGTCGCGTCCTCCGTAATGATGGCGGCACGTCCGCCAGCGGTCAGCAGGGCGGCTTGGAACACCGTTGAGTCGGGCGCGCTGGGCAGTTGACGCACGAACAAATAGATGGGGTCCTCTCCCCGGCCGGAGGCGAGGGCGCGCGCTCCATCAAGAGCCGATACATCCAACGGAGGGAAGACCTCTTCGTTGATCGTCAGCTCGGCCCCCTGGAATAGCGGCGTGCTGGCCAGGTCGTATACGCTCCGCTTCAGTTCTTCATACCGCGCATCGTCCCGTTCGCAGAGAATGATGCGGCGGAACCGCTGTCCGCGATCGGCATCCTGGAGGGCTTTAAGGAAGCCGGTGAACATCTGCTTGACGACGGCGGCGACGCTCGATCCCGTGCTGCCGCCCAGAATCACGGTCGCGAACTCCTCTACCCGCGCGCGCAGGAAGACCCGCAGGACGTTCTCGGACACCAGTTCCTGCATGTCCGGCGTGAAGCGGTCGAAGGTTCCCATACCGGCCAGCATGATCATTTCCGTTCGCAAGCTCGATCGATTGACCGGCATCAGGAACGTCTCCCCGACGATTCCGGTAAACATGCGCCGTTCCGTAAACTCTCGAATCATGCCGCCCAAGCGGTCGTCCAAGGCTCGCGCGGCCCCGGTCGGAGTTACCTCCTGGAAAATGCCGAGCACGCAGGCCCGCGTGTCCACATCCGCGATGTTGCCCTTCACGAGCGTGACATCGAGCTCTCGCTGGTACCGACGCCCCACCACGAGGTGTTCGAAGCGCGCCGTCCCCTCGGCGACCGCCGGAGTCTTGGCGCTTCGCTGGCCGATCGGCACCGGCGGAGCAGCCACTTCCTCCAAGACCATCCGCATGTCCCGTGCGGTCAATTGCTTGCCGCGCCGTCCTTCAAAGACGCGCTGCCGCAGGTCTTGACCGTGGAGCATCCGGACGGCCGCTCCTCGCGGCGGGCTCCATTGCGTCATCACCCGCTGTGGCGCGGCCCCGTTGAGAAGCGAGGCCACGGCATCGCGCACGATGCCGTTGTTCGGAAGGCTGCCGTGACTTTCCTCGACATAGTACGTCGGCACCTCTTCGAGTTTGGCGAAGTCCAGCGGAACGGTGCCGTCCCCGGCTTTCGTGACTTCATAGGCGAAGTCTCCATTTTCGATCCGCATGCCGGTGATCGTGTCTTGGTTCACTCCCGCAATGAGCACGAACCGCTTGTCGCCCGGAGCCAGCTTGGCATGCACCGGCTCGACGGCGCGCAGCAGTTCTGCGCGTGGGCGCGGACCGGCGGTCGGCCAAACCTTCTCGTCGTAGAGATTGATCGCGCTGAATTTTTCCTTCCACGGCATCATCTGGTACAGGCCGGGAAACGTCGAGAAGACCTCCGAGGCCAGTTCTTCCGAGCTGTGTGTGAGGTCAACCGCCGCCACTTTCTTGACCACATCATAGGTGCCGCGGAGGGCTTGCGGGATGGCGAACGATCCATAATTTGGCGTGCCGAGCATGATCACGCGCTCGACGTCGGCCGCCCCGGCCTTGAGCGCGGCTCGCGCGACGAGACCGCCCATGCTGTGGGCCACGAGATGGACCGGTTTCTGTTCGTCCTTAATCCGCTTGGCCAACTGCGCTCCCAGCGAAGGCAGATCGCGTCGCCAATCGTAGGGATGAAAGTCCGCGTCAAATCCCGCCGCTCGCAACGAGAGCTTGATCATCAGGTAGGCGAACAAGAGCACGCCGAGCGGGACAACGTCGTCTTTGCCCTTGCCCAAGATCAGCTCGTTCAACTCGCCGGCAAGGATGCCGATCGGATCGATCCAAATCACGTCGTCGAGCAGCAGGCGCTTCCGACCGAGCTTGGACCCCATGACTCCCGGCAAGATGAGCACGCGCGGTCCTCCGCGCACCGACCGTGCGGAGGCCTGGCGAGCCAGATCGCGAAGCTCCTGATAGTTCTCCTCGCCGAAATATTCTTCCAGCGCGCCGCGATACTCACCGGTCGACAGGGCGCGCTCGACCGCCTCATCCGCCAGCGCGTAGCCGACCAACTCACGCGGCGCGGCCGCGCCACTTGCCTTCCGGACTTTCGCGCCGACTCTCGACCGAGAAGATCGCCCTCGCCTCTTATTCATCGGGCATCCCTACCTTGACCAACCTTGTGATTGATGATCGGGCCATCCTATTCGCCTTGCGTGTCTCACCCAAACGGCAGGGCATCCGCACCCCTTCAACCTTCCGGCGACAGGAACAGGCGATCGAACTTGGCCTTGTTTCCTTCGAGCTGCGGGACCTGATCATATTCCCCTTTGAGCTTGGCCAGCGTCCGCTTGTGCAGCTCGCGATAGCTGAGCTTGCCGTTCGCCTCCTTGATGCTCTCAACCAGATAATAGGTGAGCGCGCCGTTGTAGGTCCCGTTGATGAAGGCATCGGCAGAGGTTTGCGTGTCCCGGCAGCCGGTGATCAGCAATTCGCCGATGTTCGCATGCACCACATCGCTCTTCTTGCGTGCGGCACGGGACGATGACCGGAGTTCGCCTTTGACTGCACCGCGGAGTTTCCGTCCGGATTCCGTCGCCAACAGGTCCAACGGGTTCGGCAGATAGCGCTCCTTGATCGGCGCATCCGGCGGTTGAATGGCTCGGGTGTTGGTCCCCGAGTGGCAACAGTCCATGATGACGGTGAGGGCCACACCGGCCCGTAGCTTGTTGAATGTCTTCCTCAACCAGTCGTCGCGGAAGGGGTCCTTCCAATCCAAGTCGGTCGGACAGAGGATTTCATCCCGCTTGTCCGCTTCGTCACCGTTGTCATCCGGCGAGTTGGATCCGTGCCCCGAGTAATGCAGCAGGAGGACATCGCCCTTCTTCGCGCCCGAGATCAACTTCCCGATGGCTTTTTCCATGGCGCTCTTTGTGGCGTCGTAGTCGGTCAACAGCACGATGTCTTTTGCGACAAACCCATAGTACCTGGTCAAGACTCCTTGCAGGTTGCGGACATCGTTCACGCACCCGCGTAAATCGGAGCCGGGTACCCGATACTTGTTGATTCCAATGAGAACGGCGCGTCGTGCCATGGCAACCTCCTTGTTGGCTTCGTGAGCGGCGATTCACCTCGTCGCGGAGACAGGATACGCTTGACGTTGCATTTGGTCAACAAGGTCACTAGCATAAATACGTGTATTTCATGAAGGCTCCGAATGCGGGGCTGGCGAACGCGCTGGCCGTCGGAAGCGATTGGCGGTTGGTCGTAGAGTGGAAGGTGGCCGAGCTACTTGACCTTGGCGATCAGGCACTTCAGGTAACGGGTTTCAGGCATGGCCGCGCGCACCGGATGGTCGGGACCCGCCCCGCGCCGTTCGACGATCTCGATTCGTCTCCTGGCTTGCCGGGCGGCTGCTTCGACCGCAGCGGAGAGATCGTCTTCACCCACGTGATGCGAGCAGGAACAGGTGACCAAGAGCCCGCCGGAACGGATCAGGTTCAACGCCATCATATTGATGTGCCGATACCCTTCGACGGCCCGTCCCCGGACGGATCGAGACTTGGCAAAAGCCGGTGGGTCCAGAATCACAAGATCGAACCGCCGCCGCGACCGCCCGAGCCGTTTCAACGACTCCTGCGCATCAGCTTGGCGATACTCACAAATCTGCGCCACACCATTCAGGTCGGCATGCATCCTCGCCATTTCTACCGCGGAGCGGCTCACATCCAATCCCGAGACGGAACGGGCGCCTCCCAGGGCCGACTGGGTACCAAAGGCGCCGGTATGGCAGAAGGCGTCTAGGACATCCCGGTCCTTTGCCGAGGCGGCCACGGCCAACCGATTGTCGCGCTGGTCGCAGAACCAGCCGGTCTTCTGGCCTCGCTCGATATCGACGAGGAAGCGCGCCGGCCCTTCCGCGATTTCCACTCGAAGCGGTCCCTCGCCGCGGAGAAACCCCCGTTCCGATGGCAGCCCTTCGTGAACACGCGCCGGGGCATCGTTCCGCAGATAGATAGACTCCGCGTCCGTATGCCGAAGTAGAGCCTCTGCCAACTCGTCGCGCCAACGATCCATCCCGACCGTCAAGGTCTGCATGACCAACACCGGCCCGTAGCGATCGACGATCAATCCCGGCAGTCCATCGCCCTCGGAATGAACGAGCCGGTACGCGGTGGTGCCGGAGATGACCGAGGTGCGACGCGCGACCGCTTCGCCGATCCGTCGATCCCAGAACGATGCATCGATGGTTTCGTGAGCGGACGTCAGGAGCCGCACCCGAATTTTCGACTGGGGACTGTAAAGTCCCAGACCGCACCGGCGGCCATCATGTGTGGTCACCTCCACCACATCGCCGGCCTTCGGTTCTCCCGCGACGGAGTCGATGTCCCCCTCGTAGATCCAGAGATGGCCGGCCACAATCCGATGCTCGCAACTGGCACGCAGTCGGACTGACGCCATCGCTCGCTTGTGTTTCAATGAAACCATTCGAGAAACGGACGAGCGGAGGAGCGGCGGAGGCGCCGCGAGCAGCACCTTCGCCGCTATGAAGGACTCTACTTTCTCGGCAGCTTCGGCAGATCCATCTTGACCGGCGCGCCGGTCAAGGCCTGCAAGAAGGCAAGCAAATCGCTTTTCTCTTCAGGCGACAGGCCCAGTGGCTTCATGTAGGGATCGAGGTTGGAGTTGGCGCCCCCTCCCTGATCGAGAAAATCCAGCACCTCTTCCAACGTCTTGAAGGCGCCGTCGTGCATGTAGGGCGCGGTCTCCGTGATGCTGCGCAACGTGGGCGTCTTAAAGGCTCCCTTGTCGCTGTCGAGGCCCGTCACGTCGTAGCGGCCAAGGTCTTCCTTGAGCGGCCCCACCTGAGGCACGCCCAGGTTGTGAAACTGGTTATCGGTGAAGTTCGGCCCGTTATGGCACAGGATGCAGCGCGCCTTGCCTTTGAAGAGGCCCATACCCCGAACCGCGGCCTCGTTCATCGCGCTCCGGTCGCCCTTCACATACTTATCGAAAGCCGAATTCGTGGAGATGATCGTCCGCTCGAACGCCGCAATCGCATCCGCAATCCCCTGCAAACTGACCTCGGTGCCGAAGACCGCCCGGAACTGGTTGCGATACCCTTGGATCTTGTTCAGCTTCGCCACGACGTTCTCGTGGGTCTCCCCCATTTCGACCGGATTGTGGATGGGACCGATGGCCTGCTCCTCAAGCGAACCGGCCCGGCCGTCCCAGAACTGAACCGGATTGAAGCCGGTATTGAGAACCGTGGGAGCCTGGCGCCCGCCGATCTTACCGTCGATGCCGATCGAGGTTTGGCGAGGATCGGCGAATCCCACACCGGGAATATGGCAGAAGGCACAGGGGATCGCGCCGTTCTTGGACAAGCGGCCGTCGAAATAGAGTTGTCGGCCCAGTTCGACCTTGCTTTTATAGTTGAGATTGCCGCTCGGGATCGGCGCGGCATTCGGCAAGGGGCCGATATCCAGCACAGTGATGCTGTCGAGAGTCACGAGGGGCCAGCCGCCCTCTCCCAACTCATGTGCCACTGCGGCCACGCCGACCAGCGCGGCTATTCCGACGCCTACGGCGAAGGCCAGCACCAGGACGAAATTGCCCGTATGACCACGAGGACCTGTGCGCATCGATACACCCCCTTCTCTTGTCCGACGACAGTCCATGCTTTATAGGCGTTCGCCTGGCAGGGGTCAAGAAGCTGACGGCCGGTGCGACTGGGTGCTGCCTACGCTCCTGCCTGTTCGGCTCGATACCAGTCGGTCCTGGTCAAAGGCATATCGCTCTGACCTTCCCGAGGTTTGGACAGAAGGGTTTGGTAGACATCGTACCACCCAGTTTGGAATCCCTGGGCGCATGCCGCCATATAGAGGCGCCAGACCCGATAGGTCCCCTCCCCAACTAAGGTGACGATCCGGTCATGGGCCGCTTCCAGTCGCCGCACCCAATGCCGGAGAGTCAGAGCGTAATGCTCGCGGAGACTCTCCACATCCCGGACATGAAAGCCGCTCCGTTCCGCCTCGCGAACCATGACATGCAGAGGAACAAGCTGGCTGTCCGGAAAGACATAGCGTTCCATGAACGCCCCCATGTCTCCGACGTCGCCCTCTCGACATCCGATCCCGTGATTCAGAAACACGCCGCCGGCACGCAGCACCCGCCAGACCGACGCGAAATATACCGGGAGTTTTCGCTCGCCGACATGTTCGACCATTCCGATACTGACCGCTTTATCGAACGGCTGGTCATCCGGGAGGTCTCGATAGTCACGCACCTCGACACGACAGCGATGCGCCAGCCCCTGTTCTCTGATGCGCTCCCGGGCAACCTCCGCCTGTCGCTCGCTCAAGGTGATGCCGGACGCTTCGACCCCGTACCGTCGGGCTGCATGCAGGACCAGCCCTCCCCATCCGCATCCGATATCCAGCAGTCGTTCCCCCGGCTGGAGGCGAAGCTTGCGGCAAACATAGTCGAGTTTTCGCTCTTGCGCCGCATCCAAATCGTCGTCCGATCGCATGAAGTAGGCGCAGGAGTAGACCATGCGGCGATCCAGCCATAGCCGATAGAAATCATTGGATGTATCGTAATGATACGAGACCGCCTTCGTGTCCCGTCCGATCGAATGCTGCGCGCCACGTAAGGCGACGGGAGCTCTTCTACGACACGCCGATCCGCTCGCCGGAAGCCGCCACAGCCACCAACCGTACCGCGCCAGTTCTCGAATCGTCCAGCGCCGGCGGGCCAGGAACCACCCCAGCATCGTCGCGGCCTCCATGTCGCCCTCCACATCGATGTCGTCATTGACAAACGCTTCAGCGACCGCCAACTGATTGGGGCGGAGGCAAAGGGCTCGGAGCGCGCCCGGATGTTTCAGCACGAGCGTGAACCGTCGAGGCTGCCCGGCTTCCTGTTCCCAGATCCGTCCATCCCAACAGCGCACAGCAAAATCCCTCGGCCGATACCTGCCGATCAGGTTCTCTAATACCAGCAGGGATCGGGAACTGAGCCCACTCGCCTCGGGCTTGGAGGGAGCAGCGCCGCGGAGCATGCCATCCTTACGACAAGATTCGACTGCCATACAGCACCTCCTCCCCATGTGGAGGCACGAGTCACTCCAGACCATTCCGGTGATGAAGAGCAACGACGGTGCCTCTCGATATTCTCAGCGGTTACGAATCCGATGAGCACGGTGCCGCTGTTGCACGATGCAACAGTCTGTTGCAAAACGGGGCTAATCCTCACAATCCGCCCCTCTCTCATCGCCGCATTCTTTAACGGAGGTTCTAGAACTCGTACGAGAGCTGCTACGAGGGCCGCGGATCTGGTGATTGAGTCAGCCGCTAGAGTGTCCAGGCTTACCGCCGGTTGGAATAGGTCTCCACCTGAATCCACTCTCTCTCAATTTAAGGATAGAATGAAGGAGATGCCCCTCACCTAATCAGAGCGTTGGCAAGCAGGATGGCTGCTTCCGAGACGACCGCGAGGAGGGAACAACCAACCATGGCAACACAACGATTAAGCTCTATCTCCAGGATCGATGCGAAGCCTGGACTGTGGTTACCGATCGTATTGGGAATCCTGTCCGCTTTTTCGTTCCCGGGCAGGGACATGATCGGCCTGGCGGCTGAGTCACACCGCATTCTTGTCGTGGGGCAGGGTCCGGAGCAACCTGTCATTCAAGAACTCGCGCGCGCCTATGAGCACCGGCATCCCGGAACGGTCATCGACCTTGAATGGGACCGGGTGCTGGACACGATCGCGATGGTCAAGAACGGGGAGGCCGATCTTGTCATCACAGGCCATCGCGATCCAGAGTTGCGCGCGGCGCAGGTCGCCTGGGACGGCATCGCCGTCATCGTCAATTTCACGAATCCGTTGTCCGAGGTCACGAGCGAGCAGGTGCGCTCCCTCTTCACGGGAACCATTCAACGCTGGTCCTCGTTCGAAGGATCCGACGCGCAGGTGGAGTTAATTCGCCGGACACCCGACCAGAATATCGACAGCGGATTCGAGGAATCGCTGGGGATCGTTGGAAAACTTCCGGAGTCCGCCAAACCGGTTCGATCCGATCAGAAAACGCTTGCCAGCGTCTCGGGCAAGGACAATGCAGTGAGCTATATCTCGCTGAAGGCGGCGCTGGACGCGCAGGGACTGGGAATTCCGATCAGGATTCTGACGATCGACCAGATCGAGCCGGGAGAGCCGACGGTGAAGGAAGGGCGGTACAAACTGCGACGGCCGGTACTGTTTCTTTCAAGAAATGGCGCGCCCCCCTTGGTGGATTCCTTCACGGCCTTCGCCCAGTCGGCCGAAGGCCAGGCGATCCTGTCCAAGATGTACACGGCCTATGCATCTCCGACCCAGCCCAAGGAAGCGAAGCCGACCAATTCCCACTCTCCGGAGGCCAAGCAGGCCAGTTGACCGCGGCTCTCAGACACAGCGGAGCGGCGGCGGCTCGTTATCGTTGCAGCACCGTCGAACGCATCAAGCCGTCGGCTTGAGGCGGTGAAAATCCCTGATAACCGGCATGGCGCTCGGTCAACTCCAAAACGGAAAAAGGCTCCCCTTCGACCGATTCCGGAACGGTGAAAATTTGCCGAAGCCTGCTGCCGGGCTCGCCGATGATGTCTCCGGCAAAGCGTACGCCCTTGGCCTTCAGCTTGGCCATGCCGACCTCGATGTTTTCGACGCGAACCGCCGCATGGTGAAACCCGCCGTCGCCAAACTTGGCGACCCATCGGGGGATGACGCTGGTCTTGCCCCGTTCGTCGTCATAGCCCTGATCGACGAACAGCGCGGGATAGCCGGGCAAGCGATAGACCTTCGCCCACCAGTCGCTGTATTCCAATGTCTCGGAATACACGTACCCCAAGTCGATGAACGGCTTGGCCCGTCGATCGATATCCGTCGTTCGAATCGCAAGGTGATCGATCACTGGAAAGAATCCAATCCCCGACTCATCCAACGCCTGTTTGACCGTATGGGCCGCTTGGTTACGAGCCAGGTACTGATGAATCATCGGATGCAGGACAGCATCGAGCTTCGCCCCGTTGAACATGACGAACCTCCTTTCCGCGAGATCAGGATAAGGAACCGAACCGAATTCCCTGGGCGAGCGGCAAGTCGGGACTCCAATTGATCGTATTCGTCTGACGTCGCATGTAGGCCTTCCAGGAATCCGAGCCGGCCTCACGCCCTCCGCCCGTCTCCTTTTCCCCGCCGAAAGCGCCGCCGATCTCCGCGCCGGACGTGCCGATGTTCACATTGGCAATGCCGCAATCGCTCCCGGCCGCGGACAAAAACCGCTCGGCTTTCCGAACGCTGTCGGTGAAAATGGCCGAGGAGAGGCCCTGCGGCACGTCGTTGTGCATGGCGATCGCTTCATCCATTGTCTTATAGGTCATGAGGTAGAGTATCGGTGCGAAGGTTTCCCGCTGGACCGCCTTCCACCGGTTGTGGGCCGAAACGATCGTCGGCTCGACATAGAATCCGGGCCGGTCCAGCACCGCCCCGCCGATAAGGACCTCTCCGCCTTCGCGCCGTACTTCCTCCAAGGTCGCCCGGTACCGTTCCACGGCGGCCCGATCGATCAGCGGCCCCATGAGAACCCCCGGCTCCAACGGATCGCCGATCCTCACTTGCTTATAGCCGGCGAGCAATCGGCTCACGAGCGCATCTCGCACGGACTCGTGCACGATTAGACGGCGCGTGGTTGTGCAGCGCTGACCTGCCGTGCCGACCGCGCCGAAGACGATCGCCCGGGTGGCAAGTTCGAGATCCGCCTGTTCATCCACGATGATCGCGTTGTTGCCGCTGAGTTCCAGCAGCGTGCGGCCCAGTCGCTTCCCGACCAGTTCGGCGACTCGACGCCCGACCGGAACCGAGCCGGTGAAGGAGATCAACGGAAGCCGCGGGTCCTCCACCATTGCCTCCGCGAGGCTCACGTCATTCGAGATCACCAGGCCGAAGACATCGGGATGCCCCTGCTCTTGCAACACAGCCCGGCAAATCTGCTGGATCGCGAGCGCGCATAACGGCGCCTTGGGCGAGGGCTTCCAGACAATCGTGTCGCCCGCCACCGCCGCGATAAAGGCGTTCCAGGCCCAGACGGCGACGGGAAAATTGAAGGCGGTGATCACCCCGACCGCTCCAAGCGGGTGCCACTGCTCGTACATGCGGTGCGCGGGCCGCTCGGACTGCATGGTCAACCCATAGAGCATCCGAGATTGGCCGACCGCGAAATCGGCCATATCGATCATCTCCTGCACTTCTCCCTCCCCTTCGGCTTTGATCTTGCCGACCTCGAGCGAGAGCAGCGTGCCCAGCAGATCCTTCTTCTCCCGCAAGGCCTGGCCGATCAGCCTGATGACCTCGCCTCGCCTCGGCGCGGGCACCAGCCGCCAGGTACGGAAGGCCTGCTGAGCCGCAGTCACCACCTGCTCATAATCCCGGACCGACGCGCGAGCGATCTTCGCGAGCGCCAGGCCCGTCGCTGGATTGACCGACTCGAACGTGTGAGCCTGATCCAGCGCCGACGACCAGACTCCGATCGTGGCTCCCGGATTCACCGGCGGTAGGCCCAATTCGCTTAGAATGTGCGCGGTATCGACCATGATCGTTTACCGTTGTACCCTGATTCCTCGGAGTGCCCTCGACACCTATCGATAATAGAGCCCGAACCGGTTCTCTAAAAAACCCTGGAGTGGAAAGGATTCTTCGGTGATAAATCCTCTGTAGGCCTCTGGCTGTTGCAACACGAGGTCCACCACCGCGCAGAGCGCCGAGGCGGTTGTCACCTGAATGGCCGACCAAAGTCGTCCGGCTATCGTCTGGGGATAGACCTTCTTCACATAGGTTTCTTCGAACAGGCCTCCCTGTTGCTGACCGGTGACCGCCACATAAATCAGCACCACGTCCTGCAGGGTCCGGGGAACGGCTCGTTCCAGAATCCGTTTCAAGGTCTCGCGGTCCTCGTTCAATTTGAGGTCCTTCATCAGGAGATGGATCTTCTCGCAGTGGCCGGGATAGCGAAGGGTCTTGTAGTTGAGGGTCCGGACCTTGCCCACATAGGTATCGGCCAACGTCCCCAATCCTCCGGATGTGTTGAAGGCCTCGTAGAGCAGTCCGTCCACCTCGATCGTTTCGTACCCTTCCAGCGGCTGCAAGGGGATCTTCTCCCCCTCTTCGATGCCATAGCAAATGTTGCCGTACTCGTTGATGAGGCCGTCGGTGGACCAGGTGAGCGAGTACTTCAAGGCATTGCTTGGATGAACCGGCAGCGCGCCGACCCGCATCTTGACCGTCTCCAGCGACTCAAAATGCGTCATCAACTCATGGGCCACGATGCTGATGAACCCAGGAGCCAGTCCGCACTGGGGCACAAAAGCCGTGGCCGCGTCCCGGCTCAAAATCTTGATCTGGTCGGTGACACCGACATCCTCGGTGAGGTCGAAATAATGGACGCCAGCTTCCTGAGCCGCTTGGGCGACCGCCAAGTTGCAGTAATAGGGGAGGCTGGAGATCACAGCGACCGGTGCATGCCGGGTGAGATACTGGAGCAGAGCGGCTCGGTCGTTCACATCGAGGCGACAGGGAGTGAAATGGAGAAGATCCAGATCCTTCCCGAGCCGGAGGGGGACTTCGATGTCGAGATCAGCCAGATGCACGGCATAGTCCCCGCTCTTCGCGAGCAAACAGGCGATTAGTCCGCCGATCTTCCCGGCACCGATGACCAACACCGTGCGCATCGATTCATCTCTCCATTCGCCTCATTATAACGTGCCATAACGTGCCGGCATAAAAGGAAAAGTCTTTGCCGCTCAACGCGCAGGCGCCACTCCTGCGACACTCACAGCCGCAGTCGACTCGTACGACTATGGAGCGGTTTGATCGCTGGAACCACGATGCGCCCGCCGCTGGATCTCAGGATCGCTGGAGCTGAGTCACCGGCCTCAGAAAACTCGGGAACGTGGATCGATCCTTGGGAGTCCGTCGCTCCGAGAGGAACCTATGGGACTCGCTCCGACTGAAACCGATAACATATTGATAAGCCGTTCTTTTTTGCCTAAGGCTGGCCACCGGTCGAATATGTTAGGCTTTGATTGCCCAAAGAGGACCTCGATAGGACAGCGGGCGCAGCCTTCGTTCCGACACTCGCACAACGTCAATGGAATCTGGAGAATTGGCCTCATGCTACGAATCCCGGTTCGGGTGGTCTTGCCGTTCGGATATCGGATCCTGGTCAAGCAAGTCACGGACACCGAAATGGATGCCCGCGACAAGGACGCCGACGGGATCTGGGATAGCGATACGAAGACGATCTATATCAGGAAGCGGTTGCCCGTCACGCGCCGGCGCTACATCCTGGCCCATGAGTTGGGCCATGCCTGGTTGGATTGGCAACATCGTCACCTCGACAACGGCAAGGCCAGTACCTGATCTGTACCAGCCGCAGGGTTCTCTGCCTCCGGCCTTGCCTGTCAGAGCCTTTCATGGCCCTGCGCCTCGACGCGAACGATTGCCGGCAAGGTTCACAATCGCTTTCCACTCGTCCGGTCTCACCGGTTGAACCGAGAGCCTCGACCCCTTTCTGAGCAATTCCATTCGCTTGAGCGACACCTGGTTCTTCAGCAGGTCCAGGGCGAGAGCCCATGGAAATTTCTTGACGAACTTGATGTCCACCATGTCCCACACCGGCTTGGAGGGATCGCTCTTCGGATCGTAATGGGGGTCTTTCTTGTCGAAGGCGCTGTCGTCGGGATAGGCCGTGCGCACGACTTCGGCGATACCGACGACAGCCGGTGGAGCCGCGTTGCTGTGATAAAACAGAATCTGGTCCCCGACCTGCATGGCCCGCATGTAGTTGCGCGCCTGATAATTGCGCACACCGTCCCAGCAAGTTTGTTGCCCTGGTGAGGCGGCCAGATCATCGATCGAAAAGGCCGAGGGCTCCGATTTCATCAGCCAATACCGTCCGGTCGTGCTCATAGCCCATCCCTTCTTCGGCGTTTCTCTTGTCGCCCGTTCACAGACTCGCTAAGCTGCCCTTCTGCGCCTAATTAAGGAGGTTGCTGCATGGAGCTCTCCCCGCTGCTCTACGGACTCTATAAGTTCGTCAAATTCTTGCTTTACCCCGTGACCTGGCTGGCTTTTTCGCTCGGCTGGATGACATTGATCCTGCTGTTACCCTATTCGTTCCGCCGGCACAATAAGCTCCGCCTGTTTGGCCTGGCGGCGTGTTTCACTCTGCTGCCGCTCAGCGTTCCCCTCGTGTCGAGTTCCCTCCTCGCCTGGTGGGAAACCTTGGCTCCTCCGTTCGATGAATCCTCCTCTCGTCGATACGACGCCATCGTCGTGCTCGGCGGAGGGGTCAAGGCCAAGGGCACCCTTCGCCCCGAAGATACCCTCAGCGAGTTCAGCATGGAGCGCACGACCTGCGGTGCGGACCTTTTTCTGCGACATTTCGCGCCGAAGCTGGTCCTCACCGGCGGAGACGCCAGAGTGTTCGGCCGCGGCCCGGTTGAATCCATCGTGATGGCCCAATGGGCGACCCGCTTGGGAGTGCCGCGCGACGCGATCATTGCCGAAACCAAATCGCGCACCACCTACGAGAATGCCGTCGAGGCGCGGGCCCTCATCGGCACCGGGTCGGTGCTTCTCGTCACCTCAGCCGGTCATATCCCCCGAGCCGTCGCGCTGTTCCGAAAACAGGGTCTTCAGACTACGGCCTATCCCTGCGGCTACCTCTCGAAGGATCGGCCGGAGGATCTGCCGGATACCCTCACGCCCTTCGACGCCATCCCGCAACTCGGCGGCCTGGCGTCCGCAGAGTTTCTGATCAACGAAGTCATGGGCTACGCCGTCTATTGGCTGGCAGGCAAGGTGTGACTCGGTCGGAGGTGATAAGCGGTAACGCAGGAGTCAAAGCCCATCTACCCGATCCCCGATCGCCAAGCATTCCTTGCGACAGCCCCGGACCCTCCCAGGCCGATCAAGGCCGCCACGGCCAACCGGTCGTATGCCCACGCCGGCATGTCAGGAATGGTCGATTCCACCTTCCCGTACGGAACCCCATCATCACCGTTGCAGGAACACCAGGAGCGCATGATAGGTCAATTCCCTGACTCGTGCGCGGGAAACGTCGGACTCGCTCGCCCCCACGGAGCCGGCCTGGCCGAGATTCGCCTGCAGCCAGACTTGCTCCCTGAGGAATGGCTGCGCCTCGTTGCACAGGGTCCACATCTGATGGAGGAACTCCTCCTCGAGCCCGACTTGCAGCCCTTCGGATTCGATTCGGTCGTCCAGAACGGCCAGCAAATCGGAAATGGCCTGATCCGGACGGTAGGGATCGGCGCGAAAGCCGAACGATCGCGTAGCCGCATCTTCCTGGGCCGCCTGATCGACCAGGTCCCGCATGTACGAACGCAGCACGCCGATTTGGTGGCCGGTCAGCGCCATCACCACGATCCTCTCTCCGGGATTATGTGTAAATCCGACAAGCAGGGCAAGCCGTGCCGCCCCTCTCGCTTCCACCTCTTTCGAAGGCCCGTCCGGTCCTGATCACTAGCCCATTCAACGGCTTGCTAGGTCACCGGACGAGCGTCACGATGATCCAGCCGTTTCTTGACCCTGCCGTGAAGCCTCACTTATGATGAGCGCCCGCGCGGGCGCTCATGAAGCGAGTCGCGACCACTCTCACAGGCCACGAAAGGGAAGCTGATGCAGAACCCCGTGATGATCTGTTTGGATCTGGAAGGCGTCCTGGTCCCGGAAATTTGGATCAATGTGGCCGTCAAGACCGGCATCGAGGAGCTCAAGATCACGACCCGCGAGATGCCTGACTATGACGCCCTGATGAAACGCCGGCTCAGCATTCTGGACGCTCATCGGCTCACCCTGACGGATATCCAAGAGGTGATCGGCACGATGACCCCGCTGGAAGGCGCGCCGGCCTTTCTCGACTGGCTGCGCGAACGGTGCCAGTTCATCATCCTGTCCGATACGTTCTACCAATTTGCGCTCCCGCTCATGCGGCAACTCGACTATCCGACGCTCTTTTGCAATCAACTCGAGCTCGATGCGACAAATCGCATCACGAATTATCGCCTGCGCCTGCCTGATCAAAAGCGCCAATCGGTGCGCGCCCTCAAGGCCTTGAATTTTTTTGTGATGGCGGCCGGCGATGCCTATAACGATACGCCGATGCTTGGGGAAGCGAATGTCGGCTTGTTTTTTCGCCCGCCTGAAAAAATCACCAAGGAGTTCCCACAGTTCGCAGTCACACAGAGCTACGCGGAGTTGCAGGCGCACCTGGTGCAGAAGGGTGGGTTGAGGACCTAAGACCGAGAGAACCGGAATGTGGAAAGAGGCTGGGGAATGAAGCGGCTGACGGTCGCTACTTGATCTCGACCTCCCTCCAGCCCTTTTTCTGCAGACAGGCACTGATTCGCTGCTTCTGAATCGTTTGGTTGGTATGCATGGAGGCCACGCCCGGGTTGGTGGCCGCCATATTCTGCAGCTCTCGCTCGCAGGCGTTCCAGTCGTAGGTCAATTGTTCTTCCTTCTTGGTCGGATGGACCCACCTCGTCGATTCGCAGGCAGACAACAGAACGCTCGCGGCAAGCAGCCACAGTATATGCGCCTTAACCATGAACACCTCCGTGACCTGATATCATAGAAATCGAACCACAGGCAATAGTCCAATCCACCTCGAACGGTCAACCATGGCGAACCGGAAGCCTGATCGTTTTCTCGTTTCAAGGTCGAGCCTGTCTGGACCAGATCTCCTGCAGATGCATGACGGCCTGCTCCAACGCCTCATCGCCGGCAAGGCTTCGGGTGATATCCTTGGCGTTCTCTTCCTTGGGAAAGATCGGAGCCGGGCGCAGCGACCGATGGATCACCGGGTAGGCATTTGACTGGACCGGCACATAGAGCCGATTCAATCTGGTCCAGGCTCGGCCATCTGAGCGGGCCAACACCTGCCCCGTCTCAGATTCAATCAGGGCCAGCTCAGCCAGCGCATTCGTCCGCATTTCGAAGCCTTGGACTGCAGGACGGCCTCCGCCCTGCTCCAGATCGCCGGTGAGTGGAAGACTCACCGGTACTTCGGATTCGACATTGGCAAAGACCGCCAAGAGCATGTGGGGAAGCCTCTGTTCCCGTCCGATACGCGCCACCTCGGGGGGCGTCTGCCCATTGACAATGCGAGAAGGGGTCAATCGTTTGACGATTTGAATGGGCAGGCCGTCTTCCACTCGTTGCGTTACCTGGTCCGTCAAGAACGCCATCCCCTGTTCAGTCAAGGCCGGTGCCGAATCCTGATCAGAGGTGTCATTGACCACCAACAACACGGCCTCAAAGGGAGCGCCCGAGCGTTTCGTCAATTCTTCGGAAAGGGCTTCCGTCCCTTGCGGTCCCGGCCCTACATAGGCATCCAGTCGAGAGACCGGTTTGGTGGTACAGGCGACGATCAGGAAGACCGTGATGAGCGCCGCCCCTTGCATGCTGCGCATTGCGACACCTCCTTTGGGAGTTCGGGGCACCGAACCCGCACCTGCCGGGCGCTATGATCCTCGCTCTTTCATCGCGGAGTCAAGCGGAGGCTTGGTGTTCTCGGTCACACCCTGTTGCACCGGGCCCCTCGATCTTGTACCGTACCTCGACCATGCGTTCGATCAAACCGATTCTGATCCTCACAGCGGCATTGGCGGCTGGGTTGATGACGTCCGGCTGCGACAAATTCAACGTGCCGCGGTTCAGCCATGATCCGGTGAGCGGACCGGTCGCCCCGATGTCCGTGCGAGTCGTCCTGGATCAACAGTTGGAGAATGCGGTCTTCAGCATGCCGATCTGCGGTAACCAGCAGTGGGAGGCTGCGATTGGAGAGGTGCTGACGAATAGCATTCAAGACGCAGGACGAACAAGGTTCAGGGACATACGCGTCGTCCCCGCCTCCGAGGCCGCCGCATCGCCACAACTCCCTGCCGACTATCAGGTCCTGCTGCGGCTGGTGAACAAGGAGTTCGTCGGCAAAGATAAGACCGGTTCGACGGATCAGTTCATGGCGCGCATCGACCTGGAATTGGCCGCGACCTACCAAGCTGTTCAGCCGGACGGGACCGTACGAACCATGGGAGAAGGTCCACTCCGATTCATGGATAATGTCAGCATTTTCACGCCTCGCGTTGGACAAGCCGGAGGGCGCTGTATGACCGGCGAGCTGGATGGAACGCTCACCAAGGCCTCCCGTGCATTGACGG
>JANRMO010000053.1:0-18885 GCA_040981105.1 Nitrospiraceae bacterium | reverse complement strand
GGCGCCTGTTGCCGCCCGCTGAACTGGGTCGTGAGGCCACTCCCGAAGGAGTTACTCGAATGGCTATATTCCACGGTGGTTGCCTTTGCGGCGCCGTTCGCTATGAAACGACAGCAGATCCCGTGAATCAGAGGGTGTGCCACTGTCGAGAATGCCAAAAGGTTGTTGGCGCTGCTTTTAACGCGCGTGTGCTCATGCGCATTGAGCATGTTGTTATATCTGGCCCGGTCGGCACATTTAATTCCTCAGAAGCTCTTGAGCGTGGTTTTTGTTTGCATTGTGGTTCAAGCATTTTTTCACGACGTGTTTCTGCTGGGGTCATTGGCTTAACAGCCGGCAGTCTTGACGATCCATCACTATTCGAACCTGACATGCATTTTTGGGTGTCGTCAAAGCAGCCGTGGCTAAAAATCACAGACGGCCTTCCTCAGTATCCTGAAGGCCCACCATCTTTGGGTTATAGACCATGAGTGGTTACAGTAGTTGGCCTAACAATTCGCTCCAGCCGACGCGGGACTTGACTCGCTAAAGTAGACACTCTGGCCTAACGCTTGTTCTACTGGGGTCATCAGTTCTATTGGGGTCATCTATTGGGGTCAGACATGAGTATTGACTTATGAGGAGCATGGGTTGTGCAGGCACGTGCCGATGGATTGGAGGAGGCGTGGGAGGCGGTTGTCAACGGTTGATGTAGAAGTGCCGGTTGCCACGCATGAGCATTTTGGGGGGTAAGGTCTTGCCATCACACTTGGGGTTATGATGACTGAACCGGTCAGACCATATGGATAAACGTAATGGAACGCTCTTCCGTGACCAAGCATGCCCGGTCTAATGAGTAAGTCGTGGTAAGGTGGTTACGAATCTGCACCACCGCCGTGCTTGCATGTCTGATCTCGCTCGGATCAGTTGCCGGGGCCATCGAACTGAGCGAGCGGCAGAAGATCGAGGCGTTGCTCGCTTCCCTGAAAGACATTTCCGGCGCCGTCTTCATCCGCAATGGCCGGAACTATGACGCAGACAAGGCGATAGACCATCTGAAACGCAAACTCACGGCGGCCGGATCGCGCGTGAAAACTGCGGAGGAGTTCATCGCCTGTTGTGCCTCCGGTTCGTCCATCAGCGGTGAGCCCTATCGCATCAAATTTCCCGATGGCCGCATCGTCAACAGCGCAGACTACTTCCGTGCGAAATTGAACGAGCTGAACCATCTGAACCGGTAGCCTGCTCCGGTCTTGCCTGTCGCAGCGGCCAATCGTACGACTCGGACTCGTAATTCCACACCAACGCATCATGACGCAACCCGGCGTGTCCCCGCTTCCGTAGCCGCGTTCAGCGACCGGTCCACCCCATAGCCGGAAGCACCATTTTCTCTCTCGTGGTAGTCTTTCCCTCTCCCACCGCGCTACAATTTGCCCATGGCGCATCGCATTCAGTCGATCGAGGACGTGGCCTGGCTGCTCCGTCACACCCGCGGCTTTCGCGGCGGGCAAGTGACGGACGTGCACGTCTCCCGCCGTCAGGTGTTCGACGAGAACGACTGCTGCGAGGTTCTCGCCGACACCGTGGTCACCATTGTGATTCGCTACTATATCGAAGTCCAAGAGGCATCCCACCGCCGGCGCCTGCTGCGCCTCGCGCGGTTCCGCATGTTGGGCGTGACGGATTTTTCGATCTTCGAGCAGGAAGGGGCCAACAGCGCGGCGATCGACGCCTTGCAGGCTGAGATCCAACAGGGGCGCCTGCGGTTCTGGTTCGATCAGTACGGGGAAATCTATGTAATCTGCGAATCGGCCGAGTTGGAGGAGGTGGCCTACCCCGACACGTTGCCCGAAAAGCAGGAAGCCACGCAGTGGCTGTTCCAGGCCAGGGATGCGGATGCTCCCAGCGTGGCTTGGCTGTTGGATCAGCTCGATCGGGCGGGCATGCCTTGCGTATGGAAACCCCGGTCTCGCGCAAATGGAAATGGTCTGGGGAAGGGAACGGGGCCCCATGTCCTATGGGCCGGAGAGCTCCGGATCAGCCCCTCGCGGACTACCCTGTCCCGCGATTCTCTGGAGGTGCAGGCCTATGGTCCGCTCGACGGCCGATCCTTTGGCGTAATGTTGCGGGCCCAGGACTCCGAGCGGGACGCGGGAAGACACTTACTCTCGGCGGTAGCCGAGATTCTGACCAACCATTTTCCGGGCGAGAGCATTGCCGGCCAAACGCTTATTCCGGACGAACGTCCGATCCTGCGTACCACCGGCAGAGGAAAGCGGAATGGAGACGGGAGAAGGAACGGAACGGGAGGCGAGGAGTGACCGGCTAGACTGACGCGGCGGAAGCGGAGACGGCCAGTTTGTGGCGGCCGTTTCCATTGAGGGAGCCGTTCAGATGGTGCCCGTTGACGGCGCTCCCATTGACGGAGACCGGTTTGGCGTTCACGCACTCGACGAGGTGCCAGAAGCGGAGCGGGTTGACGGCCTGCTTGCGGGAAACCTGAAGAGTGGTGCCTTCGAGCACGGTATGGAGAGAGAGGTCGGTCCGCCAGCCGAGATGCTTCGTCAGGGGTGAGATGACTTTCTCCATCGCGGCGATGATCTTATTCCCGTTTCGGAAGTGATTGAGCATGATGATGCGCCCGCCCGGCCGGCAGACCCGGATCATTTCGTTCACGACGCTGCGGTAATCCGGCACGGCGGTAACGACATAGGCCGCAACGACCGTATCGAAGGTATTGTCCGAAAACTCCATCGCGCCCGCATCCATTCGATGCAGCTCGACATGGTCCATTCCAAATACGATCGCTCGCTCACGGGCCTTAGCGAGCATTCCTTCCGACAGATCGATGCCGACGATCCGGCAATGTCGCGGATACATCGGTAGCGCCAAGCCGGTCCCGACGCCGACTTCCAATACTCGTTCGTTTTCCCGTAAGGCCAGGTTTCTGATGGCCGACTCGCGGCCTTCGTGGAACACCTTTCCAAAGACCCGGTCATAGACGCCTGCATAGCTGGTGTAGACGCGTTCAACCTTCTTCAGATCCATTCACACCCTCTCTGGCTCACAGTAGCGCCCCCGGCATACGCCGAGCACGAACTCTCTCACCGCGCGTTGAACTTGGAGATCTAGAGACAACTGACGGCGGGAACCCACTGGAGCTGGTTGTTGAAACACACCCGCCAAACCAAGCGGGGCTACTGTAGCCAACTCTGCTACGTGAGTCAACTCCCGGCGTCACATTTCACGCAGTTGCGTCTTGCGGATTGGAGCTGGCTCGGACGACGGACATCTGACCGCCCCATTTTCCGGACGCGCACGGCTATGCTATCGTGCGCGGCATGATCGCCGCGGGTCTGTTCATGTTCGTGCTGGTGGTGGGGTTTGTCGTGCTCGATTGGTGGTATTTTGCGCAGGGTCGGAGCGACGCCACCCGCTATGGGTGCCGCGTCGCAGCGGTCGCGCAGCCGGTGGCCGTGCCCTCATCAGAGGAGCTGACCGCGCGGTTTCATCCGTCCGGAGTGCTCCCGTTGCCGCACGGAGCCGCGCGCCTGTTTCCCAACGAACGCCGGATGATGCTGCAACCGGACTGCCGGCGCTTCGCCTCGCGATTTCGGACCGCCTGGCCGATGAAGGGCTCGATCGACATTGCGCCGGGGGCGGAGGGCCTGCATCTGGTCTGCACGAAGCGGATTCCCTGGTCCTCGGCCATCGTCACCCTGCTCTGGTTCGCGTTGGTCGGGTTGGGTACGGCTTGGTTCCTGATCTCCTATCTGCTCCAGGGAGGATTCACGTCACTGTCCGGAATCGTCATGGGAGTCGGCGTGGCAGGACTCGGCGCGCTGGTGTTCGCGTTTGGATTAGTGACCGTGTCGTTGGCCTATCGATTGGAAAATACGAGATTGATGCAGGTATGGGAGGAACTGCGCCAGGCGCTGCGGGCACCGGCAACGGACGACAGGGCGAGGGTGCCGAACGGTGACGTGAGGCGATCGGAACCGTTGCGTGCGTGACGGCGGTCTTCGTCAATCGTCATTCGTCAAACGTCAGTCGAATCAGGCGCGGCGAATGTGGAGTGGCGACCCAGTTCACGGTGGCTCAGCATCGATCAGCTTGATTGCTGCGCGAATGACGGTTGACGGTTGACGCCCGACGGGGCTACATCAGAAACGTGTCCAGCAGGCCATGATACTCAGCCGGCAGATCGAGGCTCTCGCGCCGGCGCGCCATGCCGGCCAGAATTCCGCGATGTTTCAGATTCAACCCCGACGCCACGAAGGCCTCCTGGAAATAGGTCCACTGGGCGGCGGGATCGTTCGCGATCCGACGTCGCTCCTCGACCGGCAGCGCATGAAGAATTTTGGTCAGGTGGAGAATACCCTGCTCCACGCTATGGTAAGGTGGGGCCAGCTTCAGCGTGGCATAGAACGTTTCCAGGTGACGGCGGAACGTCTCACGAAGCTCGCGGACGGGATCCGGAGCGGACGGCTGGTCGGCTGGTGGAGCGGCCATGGGGCGATGTCTCAGCGGTGGATCATCGACGGCAACAAGCAACGGTGCGAAGCATGAATAACAAACTCGGGAGGGATGCGGCAATGATGAAGTCGGCGCGGACGATGTTGGTGGGAGTCGTGGCGGTCGGGATGGCGATGGGTACTGCGGCCTGCGGGTCGCATCACGGACGCTCGCCGCACGGGGGGATGCCGTATGGAGCGGGTGCGATGGGACCAGCCGGACACACGTCGCTGGAGAAGGGCAAGCAGGAAGTCGCAGCGTTGATCGATAAAACGATCGGGGACCCGGCCAAGGCGGCACGCGTGAAGAGCCTCGCGCAAGAGATCATGAAGGAAGTGACGTCCTCCACCGAGCAGAGCCGGGCCGGCCATCAGCAACTCTATGCCGTGAACGCCCGCTATGACGCAACGCCGGAGGAGTTCACCAAGATTCTGGACGACATCAACAACCAACGGATGCAGCATGCCACACGGATCTTGAAGCTCCGTTTTGAGATGAAGGACACGCTCACGGAACAGGAATGGAAAGCCTTGACCGACGCGCTGAACGGCTATCGCGGCCAGTATCATCACGGCAAGAATGCCGCCCAGGGAGCCGGCTCCAGTTACTGATCTGTGAACAGTAGCGGCGCAACGGCTGCGACCGAAGCTCGTAGGGACGGCCACCCTTCCCGCCGGTGGCTGTCCCCCATCGGCGATCAGAGCAGATCGCTCGCAGCCGGCCGATAGTTCACGCAGGTGACCACCCAGGCGGCGCCCGTGAGGTGGAGCGCCGTCAGCGAGGCATGGTCGAACCGCAGGCGGCGCATGGGTTCGAGCTCGGTGCCCAGGAAGTGAGCGAGAATCGCCCGCAGCACGTCGCCATGCGACACCAAGGCGATGGCGCCGCCGCGATGGCGATCGAGGGCTTCGGCCACGGCCGTCACCGCCCGGGTCTGCACGTCCCCTAACGATTCGCCGTTCGGAAACCGTGTGTCATGCGGACGGCTGTACCAATGCAGGCGGATCGGCTCGTGATCCAGGTCGCGCCAGTATCGTCCCTCCCAGTCTCCCACGCCGATTTCCTTGAGCCGCTCATCCGTCGTCACTGTCACGGCACAGGAGGAGGCGAGGAGTTCGGCTGTCTGCACGGTACGCAAGAGCGGGCTTGCATAGAGCGCCGCGAGCCGTTGCTTCTTATGCAGCTCGGCGAGGACGGCCGCCAGGTCCGCCGCCTGCCGCCGGCCATTGGCGTTCAGCGGCACCGGTTGCGTTCCCATGATACGGCCGGCCACGTTCCAATCCGTCTCGCCATGCCGGATCAGGTAGAGATGGCTCATCGACGGCTCGGCGCTCATCCCGGTGCCGCCTGCGGGCCCGACTCGGCCGCCGCCGGCGTCAGCGGAAGCGCCGTCCAGTTGTCTCCTCCGTCGGTGGAACGGTAGAGCCCGCTTCCATTGGTGCCGGCGTAGAGGGTCCGTGCCTCATGCGGGCTGAAGAGAAGGCAGCGCACGTTCAACGTGGTGAGCCCGTGATTGACCGCATGCCACGTCGCTCCTCCGTCGGTGCTCCTATGCACCCCCTCTCGGCCCGCGATGTAGAGCGTGTGCGGGGAGAAGGGATCGACGGCGACCCAGCTCATGAATTGATCCGGTAGCGATTCCCCGATCCGCATCCAGCTCTGGGCGCCGTCCGTGGTCTTGAACAGGCCTTTGGTCGTGGCGGCGTAGACCGTATCGGGCGCCTGGGGATCGACGGCCAGGAGATTGACGCCCAACGACAGCGAGGCTTCGAGAATCCGTTCGGGGATCAAGCCGTTGTTGACTTTTTTCCATGTGGCGGCCCCATCGACGCTCTTATAGGTTCCGCCGGTCGTACCGGCGTACAGAATCTGCGGATTCAGAGGATTGATGGCGAGCGTCACGACAATATGCACTTCGGTCATGCCCGCCATCTGCTCGGTCCAACTGCGGCCTCCATCCCGCGTCGCGAAGGCCCCCACCGTGGTGGCTGCAAAGATCGTCTGGCTGTCCTCCGGATGAAAGACGAACTGATTCACGTAGGAAACATGTTCCTTCAGGCCCACGTTGTGCGGTAGCCAATGTTGTCCGCCGTCCGGGCTCTTGTACACCGCATCGCCCATGGTGCCGGCATACACGGTGGCGGGGAACAGCGGGTCGATACTCACCGTGGTCACACGCCTGGCGCTGAAGGTTGGCATCTTGGACCAGGTGGCGCCGCCGTCACGGCTCTTGAGCACGGCATCGTTGGTGGCCACGTAGAGGGTCGAGGGCTTGGTGGGGTGGATCGCGATGGAGACCACGGATTCGCTCGGCCGGTTGCAGCCAGGCGCCGGCAATAGTGTAGACAGGAGCAGACAGATCTGAATCGAACGGAACAGCATCGTGTTTTTTGGAGATACGAACGGCACCCTAGCGGGGTGCTTCGATCGGAGTCAAGGCAGGAAGGTGGATCGGCTCATGGCATCATGGCCGGCTCGTCCCGTTTGGCATAGCCGGTGAGTTCCACGTAGCCCTGCCCGGCGACCGGCTTGCCTCGCAGAGTTCCGATGACATGCACCGCGCCTTCCCAATAGGTGACGCGGGTGCTGCGCGCGGTGATCAATTCCTGATTGCTCAACAGCGGATCGATGTTCACGACGAGATCCAATGGCTTGCTGGAGAGGCGCCAGCGGCTCGGGTAATGGGCGCCGCTCTGCGGGCTGGTCCACTGCTCCAGTTCGTCGAGCCTGATGGATTCCGTCGTCAATGGGATCGATTGTCCATCGGCGGGGACCCACGTGCCGCTTGAGGCCGGATCGGCGCGACCGTCCTGCCGGCGAAGCCTGTACCACATGAGGTCGTCGCCCGTATCGAGTTGAAGACTGAACCAATCCCATCCGACGAGTTCGGAGCCCAACTCGCTGGAGCCGAACTCGTGATCCATCCAGCTCTGTCCCGTCACCGGGATGCGTTCCCCATCGATCGTCACGGCACCTTTGGTGGAAAGTCTGGTCAGCGAATAATAATGAGAGGCTTCCCCCGGCTTGTCGCCCTTTCGGCTGATCCCCTGCGAGCCGTGAATGACGGGCGGCTTGGCCGGCGACAAAGCCAGTTCGATGCCATAGGTCTCCGTTGCCGCTGTGAGGTGGTGGGTCCCGTCCGGGGCATCGGATTCCTTCGACAATCCGTTCGCCGATCCTGCCGCGAATCCATCCGATTTCATCGGGCTCACCGCGCTCCACCGGTCGATCCAGACCCGTAACCGGTCTTGGTCGGCCCCGGCTTTTCCGAGCCCTTCTCGGCTGATCTTTTCTGCATAGTGAAACTGTTCCTTCGTCAGGTCGGTCAGCGCGAAGTGCGCCAAGTACAGATCATAAATACGCCAGCGAGAAGGTTTCTTGGCGGTGTTCGAACCCTCACCTGCCTTCTCCGGTCGGTTCACGCCGCGCCGGAAAAACGTCAGTTCGTACCCGAATTGACGACCATCTGCGGTTTGAAGGTGTCCGGTGTAATACCACCATTCGGTTTGAAAGGCCGGGTGGGAGCCGTGGTCTCGTGGAAAGAGGTACCGGTAGCCCGGCAACGCCTGTTGAAACGAGGAGCTCTTGGCGGTGGCCGGCTCAGGCCGCGATCGGTGCTCAGCGCTAGAGGAAGAACTTGATGAGGAAAAGGCCGGTGCAGCCGGAACGACAAGATTTGCCGCAAGCCAGATCAGAGCCGACCATGAAGGCAGGCTGCGCGCCACGGAGGAAGAGGCGCGCTTGGTTCTCTCGATTCGATTCCACATGACGGCTATATACCATCTCCGGCGCATGGGGAAATAGACGTATTGTCTGCGAACCAAGGAGGGTTGATTTGCGGCGACGGGGGCGTTCGAGCGTTGACATCATAGACTCCATCGGCTATCGTGGCCCATGCTGAAGGAGTCTGGCCATCATGCATCCGAGCCTTCACGGGACGGACCCGATGAGGAGGTTCAAACTCCTGAAATAATTCCGATTTTTCCTCTTCCCACCGTGGTCTTTTTCCCTCGGACGTACCTCCCTTTGCATGTGTTCGAGCCTCGGTATCGCGAGATGGTCCAGGACGCGGCCCGCGAGGGCCGGCAGATCGGGATGGCGCTGCTGAAAGACGGATGGGAATCGGACTACTACGGCAATCCTCCGATCTTTTCGGTGGGTTGCGTCGGCCGGCTGATGACCGTGCAACCGTTGCCGGACGGCCGGTCGAACATTTTGCTCCAGGGTATGGAACGGTACGAAATTCAGGAGGAGTTGTACGACCGACCCTACCGACGGGCTCGGATTGCGCTCCGTCCCCTCGCCGATGATCGCACCATCGAACCGGCGCTTCGGACCAAGTTGGAACGGGATCTGGAACGGTATATCGGAGAGCGGGAAAACAGCCACGTGTGGAAAGAATTTCTTCGCCAGGGGGTGAGCGACGAGAGCCTGGTTCAGCGGGTGTCCGCGTATTTGGATTGCACCCCGCTTGAAAAGCAACTGCTGCTTGAATCCGAGAGCCTGCGCCAGCAGACCCGTCGATTACTGGATCTCATCCAGTTCAAACTGCATGAGCAACATGGGGTGAAAGGTTGGGGATGAGCATGAGTGAACGAACCGTGGCGATCGACGTCGCCCATCTCGGCAAGAGCTACGACAAGTTTCAGGCCGTCCACGACCTGTCCTTTCAAGTTCATGAAGGAGAGATCTTCGGACTCCTGGGGCCCAACGGCGCCGGCAAGAGTACGACGCTCCGCGTGATGATCACGCTCCTCCGGCCGACGGCGGGACGCGTGTCGATTCTAGGCCTCGATGTTGTGCAGGAGGCCGACCGCGTCCGACGCATGATCGGCTACGTGCCGCAGGAGCGCGCGATCGATCGGTTTCTGACCGGCCGCGAGCATCTCGAACTGCTCGCATCGCTCTATCACCTCCAGAAGGAAGAGGCGCGTCGCCGGATCGCCGAACTCCTGAAGCTGGTTGATTTGGAAGGCCATGCGGACCGGCCGGCCAAGACCTATTCCGGAGGCATGAAACGCAAATTGGACATCGCCTGCGGCCTGTTGCCCAACCCCAAGATTCTCTTTCTCGACGAGCCAACCTTGGGACTGGACGTGCCGAGCCGGTTGCGGATTTGGGACTATGTACGGATGCTCCGGAACCAGGGCCTGACGGTCGTGATGACGACGAATTATTTGGATGAGGCCGATCAACTCTGCGACCGACTGGCCATTATCGATCGGGGGACGATCAAGGCGCTGGGATCTCCCACCGAGCTGAAGCTCGGGCTGGGCGGCGATCTAGTCTCTCTGACCATTAAGAACGGGGAGGCCCTCGACGCCTTGGCGGCGGCCGTGCGCGGTCTCCCCTCCGTTCGGGCCGTGATGATGAAACCGCTGGGTCTGGACATCAGGGTCGACTCTCCCGAGAAGTCCCTCCCGGCCATTTTGGATGTAGCCAATCGGACGTATTGCCAATTGGAACGGATCGACTATCATAGGCCGCGGCTGGACGATGTCTTCATCGCCCACACCGGGCGTCCGATTCGGGATGAGTTTCCGACGGAGAATGGGGAATGAGCCATGTGGGATGTGGAATTCGGAATGAAGAAGGTGAAATGTGAAATGGAGATGCTAGGCCTACAAGTTCGAACGGAGCCCTTCCTCATTCATCATTCTTCATCTCTCATCTTCGGAAGCGGAGCGTAACGATGTCCGAGTATTGGCAAGAAGTCAGCGCCCTCACCATGCGGTGGGTTCGGCGGCTCAGCCGCGAAAAATTCAGCATGCTGTTCACGTTGGTCCAGCCCATGCTGTTCTGGCTCATTTTCTTCGGGAATCTGTTCCAGCGTGCGGCCGATACGCAGGTCGTTCAGGCGCCCAACTACATCAGCTTTTTGGCCGCAGGCGTGGTGGTGATGACCGTTCTGAACAACGGACTGGCCGGCGGCGTGGACTTGCTGTTCGACAAGGAGAACGGATTCTTGGAACGGTTGATGTCCACTCCGATCCATCGAACCTCGGTCATCGTGAGCCGGTTCCTGTTCGTCATGGGGATCACCTCGATGCAGGTGCTGGTGATTTTGGGCGTCGCCTGGCTCTTCGGCGTTCGTCCGGCAACGGGCCTACCCGGCGTGGCGATGATTCTCCTGATCGGCATGGCCTTCGGCGTGGGCCTGACGGCGATTTCGATGGCGATGGCCTTTTCGGTCAAAAGCCACGGGGATTTCTTCTCTGTCCTGGGATTCTTGTCCTTGCCGATGATCTTTTTGAGTTCAGCGCTGGTGCCGCTGACCGCGATGCCGTCATGGATGGGTTTTCTGGCGCAGTTCAATCCGATGACCTGGGCGATCGATGCGGTGCGCCCGCTGATCCTGTCGGGATGGAGCGAGGCTCTGCCGAAGATCGGGGTGGTGGCCGCGGGCATGGCGGTGTTCGACGCCCTCTGTCTCTATGGCGGCGCCAAAGCGTTTCGACGGGCGATGGGATGACCTGGATCGTCAGTTCGACCGGAGCGGAGAGAGTAGGGACGATGCCGACGAGTGAGAGCCAAATCAGGGCGATGATTCGTCTCTTGAGCGATGACGACGAGCGGATTGTCAGGACAATCACCGGCAAGCTTGTGGATATGGGCACCAGCGCGGTGCCGCTGCTTCAAGAGGCGGAGCGAGAAGAACCGGAAATGATCCAGCGCATTGCCGTCATCCTGGAAGAGATTCGCGGCGGAAAGCTGGAGCAGGAGCTGAAAGATCTGGCCGTGATGCCCGATCACCAGATGAACTTGGAAGCGGGCGTCTTTCTCATCGCGCGGTACGCCTACCCCAATTTGGATGTCGGCTATTTTACCAGGCAACTGGATCACATGGCGGCGGAGGTCCGCGGCTATATCGGTCCACGATCGAGCGGAGAAGAGACCGTCAAGGCGCTCGGCCGCTACCTATTTGCCGAGTTGGGCTATTCCGGCAACACGAAGAATTACTACGAGGCCGACAACAGCTATATCAATAAGGTGCTCGACCGCCGAACCGGCATTCCGATCAGCCTGTCCACCATCTATCTCTTGATCGGTCAACGATTGGGTTTGCCCGTGTGCGGTATCGGCATGCCGGGGCACTTCCTCGTCAAGTTCGACTCGGATCGGTATAAGATTTTCATCGATTGTTTCAACTCCGGCGCCCTGCTGACGGAAAAAAACTGCATCCGATTTTTGACCGAAGCGGGGTATGGCTTCGACGACCGCTACCTACAGCCGAGTTCCATTCGGGCGATCCTCATCCGGACGATCAAGAATCTGGTGGCGATCTACAGCAAGATGGAAGAGCCGCTGAGAAAGGCCCGGCTGGCTCGGTTCATGGCTATTCTCGAAACGGACGCCAAAACCGCGGACTAATGTCACCACGCGATCTGCAGCAGATCGCGTGCTCGGGTGATCCTTCCTCGAAACTGCTTTCCTGCCTGTGTCTTGACGTCGTACCGCTCCGCCAATTGATAGAAGTGGGATAACACCAGCCGCGTCACGCCCGCTTCGCGGGCCACGCGGCCGCACTCTCCCGCGTGCATGTGCGCGGGGCCTGGTCGGTTGGCCGGGTAAGAACAGTCCAGCACTGCGAGGTCGCTGCCCTCGCAGAGGGACAGAAGGGCCGGGCAGTATTGCGAATCACCCGAGTAGGCCCATGATCGACCCCGGTGCTCCAGGCGGTAGCCGAGACAGTGCAGGCGCGGCGTGTGGCGTACGGTTCTGGCCGTGATGCGGGTCTGCCCGATGGTAAAGGTCTCGTCCGCGACCTCCTGAATGCGAACCCGAAACGGAGCATCTCGGAAGGAGGGAAAAGTCCGGATGATGGTCTGAAAGATCCGGCGGCTGCCGCGCGGGCCGATCAACGTCAGATCGGGTCGCGGGCGAACAAGCTTCGCATGAATCACCGCATCGAAATAGAAGGTGATGAAGTCCGAAAAATGGTCGGCGTGGAAATGCGAAAACAGCAGATGGGTGATCCGGTGACGGTCCAGCCCCGTCTTCAGCAGGTTTGAAAGGGTGCGCGGTCCGAAATCGATGACGAAGGGCCGATCTGTTTCGACGAGATAGCCCGCAGCGGCCCGCCGAGGATGTACGTTGGTGCCCGATCCTAAGACCGTCAGTCGCATCGTCAGCGGGTCTGGGTGAAACTATTCCGGATGCGGGTCAGCAAATCAGCCGCTTGGGCGGCTTGTTGCTTGTTGAGCGCCCGCTCAAAGAACGGACGCAAGTAGGTGATATGCGCGCCATAGGTCTTCCGAAACAAAGCATCGCCCTTCTCCGTGAGCCTGATACGCACGGCTCGTCGGTCTTGCGAGTCCGGATCTCGCCGGATCAATCCCTTTGCCGCCAGGCGATCCAAGACGCCGGTCAAGGTTCCCTTGGTCACGAGCGTGGCCTGCGACAGTCCAGAACAAGTGAGGCCGTCTGTATCGCCCAACGTCGCGATGACGTCGAATTGCGCGGACGTGAGCTTCATCGCGCGGATGTGCCGGTTGTCGGTGCGCGAGAAGGCCAGATAGGCTTCCACCAGGGGGCGGATCACCTTCAGGTGGGGATCGTCTTTCAGGTCCGGCAACTTCGTTGTCAGCATGGCGATCGGCGCCGGATCGTAGAAGGACCGAAACACCGTGTCAAGCCGGCCGGGAGGGAGGAAGGGCGATTCCACCGTCCCGTGGTTGACGGGCCAAAGACGCGCTTTTTATAGTGCCGCATGCTCCACCGTCACGAACAGGGTGAAGTCCGGCTGACCCTGGTGTTCCTGCTCATCGGTTTGGTGGTGACGGCGGTGTGGATCTGGAAGCGGACTCCGCCCGATGTTCAAGACTATGTCGTCGAGCAGGTCGTGCCGGCCCTGGCCTTGGCCTGTGTGGTGGCCACCGGCGGGTGGCTCTTAGTCCGTCCCTTCCGCAAGCGGCGTGCGCAACGTGAGCAGCGGGCCCGCTTGTTGGCGGCATTCAAGGGCACGCGCGTCTGGGAGAAACGTCGAGACTTGGCTTTTCAACTGGTGGAGATCAACGGCTATCAGCGTCGGGGCATTGAAGAGGTGGCCGGTGAGTTAACGGACATCTTTTCCACCACGCTGAAGCAGGCCGTGGGTGACAAACAACATCGCCTTCGCGGCATGGCGGCCAGCCACCTGGGCGCCCTGAATGATCCGGCAAGCGTGCCGGCGTTGCTGGCGGCCTTGGACGATGATCATGCCTATGTCCGCAGTTGTGCCGCCCTGGGGTTAGGACGGATGCGGGCGATTCAGGCAAAGGAGAAACTGGCGGTCATGATGAAGGATGATTGGGACCAGACGGTCCGCAGCCGTGCGCGGGAAGCCTGGGAGCGAATAAGTTGAGCGGAATGGCCTGAAGAAGCGTCTATCGTTATTGAACAACCGTCGGTCTCGGGAGTCGATTCCCCGATTGACGATTGACGAACCACGATTGAACAGTGACAAATGACCTACGCTCCCCATTCGATCAACAACACCTCCGGTGGGCAATTCCACCGGAGGGGCAGGGCGGACCAACCGAGCCCGCGATTCACATACAGCCGATGCCGGCCCACTTCATAGAGTCCTCCCAGCTTGCCCGCGCAGCCCGGCGGCAGCCAGAAGGGTCGGAGATACGGCGGCCTCCATTGGCCGCCATGACTATGGCCGGTGAGGATGAGATCGAGGTGGTGCTCGTCGCCGAGGAGTTGCAGGATGTTCGGCGCATGGGCCAAGAGCAGGGTGAACCGGTTCGGATCGGGGGGCGGCACCTGGTCGAGACGCGCGCGGTGGAGCGACGGATCATCGACGCCGATAATGGTCAACTCACCGCCGTTGATCGTCAAGGTCGTGCTTTGATTGACCAGCAACGTGATTTTGTGCCGGTCGGCCAGCGAGGCAAACTCGTCCACCGGGACACCGCTATAGTGGTCATGGTTCCCGAGGGTCATATAGAGAGGCGCGATCCATCGGAGACCGGACAGGAAATGAAAGAGAGCCGGGAGCCCGCTGCGGACATTGAGGAGATCTCCGGTGATGAAGATCCAGTCGGGCTTGAGGTCCGCCACGATCCGGAGGACCTTGTCATGCCGGACCTGGTAGCGATCGAGATGGAGATCAGTCAGGTGTACGGCGCGGCGTCCGGCCAAGCGTGCGTGCGAGCAATGAAGCCTGGTCAGTTGAGGTCGCGCCAGCCCATACTCCCAATGCGGCACCCGGTTGAACAGGTGATGGAGCGGGGCGGTCAGCACGTGACCGGTGAACATGCGGGAGAGATCTTGCCATTCCTGCCACCGGAGATTCATCTCGTGACCTGGTCGAGCTCGTTTCGGTCTGCGGGGGTCAGGCGATAGCCGGAGTCGTACAGGTGTCCCATGCCCGTGACGACCAGGTCGAGTGAGCGATTGAGGTAGATCCGGTCGAAGGTGCGTGTCAGGGTCTGGCCATGGGCCGCTTCGGAGCCGGGGGCCGATTCCTGCAGGTCGAGCGCCCGGAGAAAATCCTCGAGCTCGGGTTGGCTGTAATGTCCGTCGTCATCCCGGTCGGCGACGAGTGCGAATTCATAAAACGTCAAACTGATCGAGAGCGCCGTCTGAGAAAAGCCGAAGGCTTGCCGCGCCTCCTGCAACCCCTCTGGATAGAGCGTTGCGCAATCGGGAGAGGCCGGCTCACTCTCGGCGACAGCCTGATTGAGCCGCAGTCTGTTTTCAGGCGGCCGCCAAGCGATCGGTTCAGCGCCCGGTCGGGGAGGAGTGTGACCAGGTCGCAGTTGCCGATAGAACCACTGGGTGCAGGTGTCGGCGATCGTGAATTCCCGCTTATCCTTCGCGACTTGCCGACGAACGTGTGCGGTAATCTCAGAATACGGATCGACCAGCGCCGCCTGGGCGGGGGGATGAGGAATGGTCCCATTGCAAGCAAAGAGGAGAAGGCACACCGCCGTCCAGGGCGGAATTGGCGGCCCGATCCTGCGAGGCGGCCGGTTCCGACCGGAGGAACTCGACGATGAGGGTATGGACGTGCAAGAGTGGCTCACAGGTGGGATCAGTATAACATGGGCTGGAAGGACGGCGAGGAAAATGACCCAATGACGGTTGCAGGACCATCGTCCACGAGGGGCGGACGAGGAAGTCGGCCGAGACCGATGGCGACGACGCCATGGCCGTATCTGACCGCGTCGGTTCCCGGCATCGGAGGGACGATCCGATCCACGCCCGAAGATTTTCATGTGACGGAGCGGCCGCTGTACCTTCCCTGCGGAGAGGGAGAGCATCTGTATCTGCGAATGACCAAGCGAGGAATTGGGACGCCTCAATTGGTCCTGCATCTGAGTTCGGTCTTGGGGATCAAGGCGCGTGCAATCGGGGTGGCCGGGCTCAAAGACGCGAACGCCGTGACGACTCAGATGGTCTCCTTGCAAGGCGTGAAGCCGGAGGCGCTCGCTCGCCTGCGTACGGATGACCGGATTCTGGCCGTCGAGGTGCTGGGGCGCCATCGCAATCGTCTGCGAACCGGTCACCACGCGGGGAACGAGTTTCGATTGGTGATACGTCAGGTGTCGCCGGACGCCGGTGAACGGGTACCGGCAGTGCTGGCTGCACTGGTCCGTCGCGGGGTGCCGCATTACTTCGGCCCGCAGCGTCAGGGGCGCAAGGGGGACAACTACTTGCTCGGCGCCGAATTATTGATCGATGAGGCTCGACGCCATAAGTTGTCGCGGAGCAAGCGGCTCTGGTACCTGCATGCCTATCAGGCGCACCTGTTCAATCGCATTCTCGCTGCGCGGATCGATCGGATCGATCGGATGCTCTCGGGCGACTGGGCCATCAAGGTCGTGAACGGCGCGTGCTTTCCGGTGGAAGATCCGGCCCAGGAGCAGCCACGGGCCGATGTGTTTGAGATCAGCCCGACCGGCCCTCTCTTCGGATCGCGCGCTTCCTGGGCGACGAACGAAGCCGGAGAGATCGAGCAGGACGCGGTGGCCGAATTCGGTACGACCAGGGAGGCTTTGACGGCCGCCGCCAAGGCCTGTGGGTTTCGTGGAGAACGACGAGCGCTGCGGGTGCCGTTGGCTGGGTTGGATTGGGAGTGTCGGGATCGAACTCTCGTCCTCTCCTTTACGCTCCCTCCCGGCGCTTACGCCACCAATGTGCTTCGAGAACTGATGAAGAGCGACCAGGAGCGTTGAGGGTCGCGCCGGTTCGGCCGTCGGCGATCGAGAGGGACGGCTCCGCCGCTCCGGTAGTCAGCGGCCCGCGTGGTATTATGATGGAGTAGACTTCTTCGCGGTGTCGTATGTCCCAGCTCCCCTACAGTGAACTGGTCACCCTCCAGGGACACATCATCGATTCTCTGCTGCTGGCCAAGGTCCTGGATACCATCCTGATGATGGGCGGAGGCTTTGATCTGCAGGAAGTGCAGATCGGCGTGACGCGGGAGCAGCCCTCCAGAGCCAGCATTCTCGTCCAGGCTCCATCGGAAGAGCTGTTGGCCGAAATCCTGACCGCCATCCAGCCGCATGGCGCCGCCCCCGAGTCGGATCGTGACTGTGAACTCGAGCCGGCCCCGGCGGACGGAGTCCTGCCTGACCGGTTTTACGCGACGAGCCACCTTCCGACCCAGGTACGGCTGAACGGCCATTGGGTGCCCGTCGAGCCGATTGAAATGGATACGGCGATTCGAATCGATCCGGCCAAGCGCCGCGCCGGCATTGTCCCGATGGCGGACATTCGGAAAGGCGAGCTCGTCGTCGTGGGCCGGTCGGGCGTGAGGGTTCAGCCGCTGAGCCGGCCGGCAGGGCGGGACGTGTTCGGCTTCATGGAGGCGCAGGTGTCCTCCGAGCGTCCGCATACGCCGCTGATCGCGGATATCGCCAAACGAATGCAGGCGCTCCGTACCTCGTTCCGTCAGGGGCATCGAGCCAGCAAGATCCTGCTGGCCGGCGGACCGGCCATTGTCCATGCGGGTGGGAGGGACGCGCTGACCTGGCTGGTCGAATCGGGTTTCGTGCAGGTGTTGTTTTGCGGCAACGCTCTGGCCGCTCATGACATGGAGGCGGCGCTGTTCGGCACCTCGCTCGGCTATGGGTTGACGGCCGGTCGTACGATGCCGCACGGGCATGAGCATCACCTGCGCACGATCAACCGCATCCGCGCCATCGGCAGCATCGAAGGCGCGGTGCGCCAAGGCCTGATCACGAGCGGCATCATGGCCGCCTGCGTGAGGCAAGGTGTGCAGATGGTCATGGCCGGCACCATCAGAGACGACGGGCCGCTGCCGGGAGTTGTCACCGATTCCATGCAGGCGCAGGCCGCCATGCGGGCCGCCCTTCCCGATGTCGCCCTGGCTCTCCTGGTCGCCTCCACCTTGCATGCCGTGGCGACCGGCAATCTGTTGCCGGCGACGGTGCCGACCGTCTGTGTGGACGTCAATCCATCCGTGCCGACCAAGTTGGCCGATCGCGGCAGCTTTCAGGCCGTCGGGCTGGTCATGGACGCCGCCTCGTTCTTAAAGGAGCTGGCGCGAGAGTTGGGGTGGCAGCCGTGAGCCGGTTTCTTGTCTGCGCCCCGGATTATTTCTCGATCGACTACGAAATCAATCCTTGGATGCGCCGTAAGAACGAGGTCCATCCCGATTGCGCGCGGGACCAGTGGAACGGGTTGGTCCGAGTGCTGGAGCAGGACGCGGGCGCGATTCTCGAACGCCTGGATCCCGTGCCGGGCTTGCCCGATCTCGTGTTCACGGCCAATGCCGGTGTCGTACAGGGACGGCGCGCCGTCGTCAGCCGATTTCGTCATCCTGAGCGGCAACGAGAGGAGATTCATTTCGAGCGCTGGTTCCATGCGCAGGGGTATGATGTCGTGTTGCTTGAGCGCGGGCTATTTTTTGAGGGCGCTGGAGATCTCCTCGGATTTCCCGATACCTGGTTCGGGGGCTATCGGCAACGGTCGGACATCAGGGCTTATCCGGTGCTCGGCGAGATCTTCCACCGGGAGATCATTCCGGTTGAGCTTGTTGACAGCCGCTTCTACCATTTGGACACCTGCTTCTGCCCGCTCAGCGGAGGGGAGTTGCTGTACTATCCGCCGGCGTTCGATCCCTACGCGCAAGCCGCCATTGCGGAGCGGATTCCCGCCGTCAGGCGATTGGTCGTGCCGGAATCCGACGCGCTCCAGTTCGCCTGCAATGCCGTCTGTGTCGGTAAGCACGTGGTCCTGCCGACCGGTTGCGAGACCACGGAGCGGTTACTCCGCGAACGGGGCTACCTCACCCATCCCACGCCCCTTCATGAGTTCCTCAAATCGGGCGGCTCGGCCAAGTGCTTGACGTTGGCTCTGGATTAAGCGCCCCGCATCAAGCGCCGAACGTCAACCGGCAGGAAAAGCATCAAGCGAAATACGGATCTTCTTTCG
>JANRMO010000052.1:0-19332 GCA_040981105.1 Nitrospiraceae bacterium | reverse complement strand
GGCTTGGGGTACACGTCCACCGCTGGCCGGTGGGCCCCCTCCGCTACACTAATTTTTTGGGTGCGGGGTGCTCCCCCACCCGGGGTGGCCCCGTTTTCTGTTTCCATGCCACGGGGTCACACGCCTGGCGTCTTAGTGGGAACCGTCATGAAAAATGTGGGCTAGCCCCTCTACTCCAATGCGTTGGCATTCGTTTCCCCTCCTTGGCTTCACACTCGCTAGAGCGGGATTCCATGAGGATTTTATGGGTTGACGACCTCCCCGACCCAATAGACCGGCTCGTTCGGATCGTCCTCCGGATAATTCCGTAAGACCGGCACGGCGATGCAGCGGCCTTCTTCGCTGTGCCGTCGGAAGGTGTCCTCGGTCAAGGCTAAATGCACGTCACGCCGGCATTCCGCGCAATGTCGGACCCCCTCTACTTCCGTCGGCTGGAGGCGATCCCAGAGCTTCGGACATTTGAAGCGAAAGCTGCATCGAATCCGGACTTCTTCATTCCAGATCATGGCAACCTCGGCCATGCGCACCCACAGTGCTGAGTGCTCAGTGTTGAGTGTTCAGAGAAGACTGTTATTCGCGCTGGGTTGTGGACCGAACAAGGCCTCTTGCCATTCCTCCGATCAAATTCCTGCTGGTCGATGAGATGTCTCATGCGCTGGATGTCGAGCTGCTGGTGCCGTTGTCGAAAATAGTCGAATTGCTGTTGCTTGGGCGAACGGCCCACGCTGCCCGTCTCCGCCAAGGAATTGATGCCTCCCATCAAGAGTCCGCCGACCTAACAGCCCAGGATGAAGCGTTTCATGGTCTGCCTCCCCTTCTGAGTTCTGTGGACTGAGGACTGAGTGCCGAGGACTGACTTCACGTTAACGTCCTGTTTCGATGCGCCAACCGGTGCCGAACGGATTGTTCGGTGAATCGTAGCGGTATGGGCTCCCTGCGCCGAACTGGTTGTTGAGGGAATCCGGCGAGAAGGCCGAACCGTAACGACCGAAATGATTGCTCGTCGAATCGGGATCATAGGGGTTGGCGCTGAGCTTGCCGCGGTAGTGGCCCTGTTGGTCGTACAAGCGCGGGGCATCGGTCGCGAAGGAATTGGTCGCCGATTGGTTACTGAAGGGGCTGCCGTAGGGGCTGAAGGGATTGTTGATACCGTTCGGGGCGAAGGGACTGCCTTTGCCGAATGGATTGCTGGTCGAGTCCAAGGCGAAAGGATTTGGGCTTAGATTGCCGAGCTCCTCGGCCTGCGACGCAGCGGAGCCGAGTAGGATGAATAGGACTGCGAGACAGAATGACACCATGGCATCCTCCCATCTGATTGTCTCATTCAGCCTCATTGTAATGCTGGCCTGTGACATCCGAGGTCACAGCGAAGCGACCAGGGGAGAGCCTGGGATCGTCTATTTTATCAGTGGCTTACGATGGGTGGGCTCGTCTTCTGTTCGGGCCGTTGGGACATCCGGGGTCACACTGTCGGACACAGAGGTGCTGAGTGCTGGGAGCTGAGTGCCGATAGATGAAGCGGCAGGCGTCACGCCGCATTCGTCAAGCGATTCTGATATCGTTCGTGATCGCCCCGGTTCCGGTCGCGCGTACTCGAAGAGATTTTCAAACTACTACGCGTGGGGCTTGGGACAGTCCGTATGTTTCCGTGCCTTGCACATTTGATATCTGCCGTTTTCCGCCCAGTATCGTAACGACTCGAACACGTCGGACCAAGAGTTGAACGACTCCGCATCGAGCTTCTTCTTCCCTACCCGGCGGTCCACCCCCGCCCTCAGGATTTCACCAGTTGCGGCGTCGCTGATCTTGGCTTCGATCACCGCCTCGCCGGTGAAAGCGGGTTTGCCTGTGGCGATGGTCTTGAGCAGCGACCCAGCCGCAAAGGCATTCATCGGTGCAGGGACCGCCGACACGACGTCCAGCATGGGCCAGGATTCTTCGAGATGGGTCATCGCGACCTGGGCCCGCAGCGTGCTCGGGCCGGGCTTATCCACCATCTCATAGTCTTTGGAGAGTTCCTGGTAGATCAATGCATAAAACGTATCGGCCATGAGTTGCGCCTGAGCCTGGGAGATCCCGCGCATCTTCGATTCCGGACCGCGGAAGATCAGCACAGGATCCAGCAAGATCTTCGTATACGTGCTGGGCGGAATGAGGGCTACCTTGGGGTTCTTGTAGATCAACAGCGACTCGCCCGCACTCTCGTCGCCCTTCGTCATGATCGGATACAGATCCTTCAGAAAACCCAGTTTTTCGACGGTGCGAGCCTGTTTTGTCGCCGCGCACCCGCACAGAAGAAGGACCAGGGTGATGACCGAGCCGACATGCAGTGGTTTCATATGGCTCCTCGGATGGTTCATGAGTTCGAGGCCGTGGAAAACGCGAGGGCGAATTATAAGACACTCCACGCGAGAAGTCTTGCCTGTCGACCGCCGCATTGGGATCGGAAAAGAGAACCGGAACCGGTCCCTGGAGCCGACCAACCTCATGAGAAATCGCGGTTGCGTGCGCCACCGGGAAAGGAGTAGGGTTCAACCCCTGCGACCCCACCGAAAGGAGGCTCCCATGACTCCGCTCCGGCTCCTCACCCTGACCGTGGTGCTGCTCCTCTCGTCTGCCGCTCCAGCTTGGTCCGAACTATTGGCCCTCCTGAACTATGAGAGTAAACCGAATCAGCCGGTCAGGCGCGAGGGAATCGCGATCATGGATATCGATCCCGATTCGTCGGATTTCGGGAAAATCCTGATGGAGATCCCGCTGCCGTCCGATCTCGTCGCCCATCACATCTTTTTCAATCGCGACAAAACCAAGGCCTACGTTACGGCCTTGGGGAAAAGCATACTGCACGTCATGGACCTTACGAAGTTTCCGTACAGGCTACGCGCCATCGACGTCCCTGACTGCAAGGTCGGCGAGGATCTCGTCGTGTCGGAGGATAATCGGACTTGGTACCTCACCTGCATGGGGTCGAGTGCGGTGATCATGGGCGATGCGGTGAACGATCGACCGATCAAGACGGTCAGCGCGGCTCAGCCGGCCGACGCCTATATCCTCTATCCGCATGGGATCGCCATTCACAACGGCATCGACCGGCTGCTGATCACGAGCACGGTCAAGCCGGACATGTCGGAGCAAGGCGATTCGGTCACGGTGTTGGAGGCTGCGAGCGGCAAGGTGCTGTCCACCCACAAGCTGGGGTCAAAACCCGCCCCTGCTAAATCGGCCCCCGTCGAGATCATGTTCTCGCCGAATGCCGATCCGCCCGTGGTGCACATTACCAATATGCTGGAGGCGACGTTGTGGGCCGGTGTCTGGGACCCGACCACCAAGACGTTCAGCTTCCATCAGGTGGACGACTTTGGTCCGCGCGACCAGGGGATGCCGCTGGAGATGCTGTATAACGCGAAGGGAGACCGATTGTTCGTCACGACGGCGAAGCCGGGATTCGTCAACGTGTATGACAACTCGGACCCGACGCACCCGAAGTTTCTCAAGGCCATCCCTGCTGCGGCGGGCGCCCACCATACGGTGCTGTCGCCCGATGAACGATACCTCTTCGTTCAAAACAGCCTGCTCAACCTGGAAGGCATGAGCGACGGGTCCATCACGGTGATCGACTTGAAAAATGAAAAGGTCCTGGGCAGCATCGATACGTTGAAAACCGCGGGCTTCAACCCGAATTGCATCATGCCGTTACCGAATCATTTCCAGTCGGGCGGCCTGCGCATCAGCGCCCGGTAGTCGCTGGAGAGGATGCCTGGGAACGGAAGAATCGGAAATGAAGAATGGGAACGGCGAAACTACGCATGTCGGACGCACAAGATGAGTTGATCCGCTCAGCCGGGGTGCGGGAGGTTTCTCGCACCCTGTTGCCGAATCTATCCTGTCGTAATTGACCCATCCTGCCTGTTTCGATACTCTCCTTCGCACATGAGGTGACGATGATGAAACTCTTCCTGGGAGTCGTGCTGGGCCTGGTCCTGTTGATTGTGCTGGTGCTCGCCCTGCCGTTTCTGATCGATCTCAACAAGTACCAGGACCAGTATCGGCCGCTGATCGAAGAGGCGCTCGGACGCAACATCTCGCTCAAGGATATCCGTCTGACCATCTGGCCTCGCCTCGGCGCCCGTGTGGCCGGCTTCATGGTGATGGACGATCCCGCCTTCTCCTCCGATCCCTTCGCCTCACTGACCGCGTTGGAAGTGGGGATCAAGCTGATGCCCCTGTTTTCCGGCAAGGTCGTCGTGGAGGAGATCACGCTGCGTGATCCGGTGATCACGATCCTCAAGAACAAGCAGGGGCTCCTGAACGTGTCGACCATTGGACCGAAGGGGCCGGCCAAGCCGGAAGCGCCGAAGCCTGAAGTCCCTGTCGCCCCATCCGGCGGGCCGCTGCAGGCGCTGGCCTTGCTGTCCGTGGATCGCGTGACGATAGTCGATGGCAAGCTGACCTATCATGACCAATCCACGCCCAAGCCGACGGAATATGTGATCGACCGCTTGGAATTCCTGTTGGAGTCCGTTCACCTCGGCGACTCCCCTTCCCTTCATCTCGCTGCGACCCTGCAACCATTCAAGTTGCCGGTGACGCTTGACGGGTCCTTCGGTCCTCTCGTGGAGACAATGGATCTGCAACAGTTCCGCTTCGACCTGGGGGTGGGCAAGGTGGCGTTGAACATCGAAGGCCGGGCGGTCGGCGGGCTGCTCGAGGCTCGGTTGGCTTCGCCCTTGATTTCGTCCTCGGACCTCCCGGTGGCCTTACCCTTGACCAAGCCGATGCAGGTGAAGGACCTCAAGGCTTCGGTGAAGGCCGCCTATCCGCCGAAGGAAGGTTCGCCCCCGCTTGAGTTGGCGGAAGTCTCGAACCTGAGCTTGGCTGTGGCGATGGGAGAGTCGGTGGTCGATGTACGAGGCTCGCTCTTGGGAGGCCGTGCTTCGGTGAACGGCACCTCGGCCAGAATCAGCACGGCCGATGTACCGATTGCCCTCCCGCTCAAGAAACCGGTTGAGATCAAAGACTTGGTCATCTCGGCCGAGATGAAGGGGCAGGACGCGCGGCTGTCCAATCTTTCGTTTCAGTTGTTCAACGGTCAGGTCAAGACCCAGGCCGGTTTGACGATCGAATCTCCGGCTCCGCCGTTCACGGGTAAGGCGACGGTGCAGGGACTGCAACTCGGACCCGCGCTCGAAGCGCTGGGGAACGATAGGGTGACCGTGAGCGGGACTGCGGGCGCCGCGCTCGATCTGCGAGGCCAAGGCTTCGCTGCGCCCGACCTGGCCTCTGCGCTGGCCGGTACCGCTCGTGTGGCGCTGCGAGACGGCAGGATCGAAGGGATCAATCTGATGCAGGAGGTGTCCACGCTGCTGAAGGTCGCCGGGATTTCGCCGGAGAACCTCAACGCGACCCTGTTTTCGACCATTGAGACGGACCTGGCGGTCAAGAGCGGCCTCATCACCGTCCAACGGATGCTCATGGACAGTCATGATTTTCGGGCGACCGGCGCCGGCACGGTCGGCTTCGACCAGTCGCTGAATCTGACGCTGAACCTCAACCTGTCGGAGGCGGTCAGTCAGAAGATTGCCCGCTCCACGCCGGTCGTCAAGCTGGCCCTGAAGGACGGACGCCTCGCGCTGCCGCTCAAGATCACCGGCACCGTGCAGGCCCCGAGCTATCAATTGGATGCGAAGGCGCTGGGCGGCAAAGTGCAAGAACAGGTGAAGCAGAAGGTCGAGAAGAAGGTTGAGGAGGCGGTCGAAGGATTGATACAGGGCACGACCAAGCCGGAGGATCTGAAGAAACAGGGGAAGGAGCTGCTCAAGGATCTGTTTGGGCGGTAATGGAGGCGCATTCATGCAGACCATGGATCTGATTCAAGATTATTTGGTGCGGTACGGCTTTCGCGTGCTGGGAGCCTTGGCGATTCTTGTCGTGGGGGCCATGGTGGCGCGGCGGGTCGGAAACTTCACGCTGAAGTCCCTTGAGCGTCAGGATCTGGAGCCGCCCGTTCGGCGGTTATTGTCTCAGGTGGTCCAGGGGCTCGTGTTCATGCTGGCCATTTTGGCCGTCCTGGACCAACTCGGAGTGCAGATTGCGCCGCTGCTCGCCGGTCTCGGCGTGGCCGGTTTGGGGATCGGCATTGCACTCCAGGGTGTGCTGAGCAATGTCGTTGCCGGGCTCTCGATCATCTTTACGAAACCCTATCGCGTCGGCGAACATATCTCGTTGCTGGGTGTGCACGGGGATGTTGTGACGATCAGCATCTTCTCGACCATTCTGGTTCATCCCGATCGGTCGCGTGTCGTCATCCCCAACCGCAAGATCGTGGGGGAGATCCTCCACAACTTCGGGACGATCCGCCAACTGGATCTCTCGGTCGGCGTCTCCTACAAGACGGATATGGCCAAGGCGCTCGATGTTGTGCGGGAGCTGACGGCCCGACATCCGCATGTGCTGAAAGATCCGGCCCCGATCATCGGCATTGCCGGCTTCGGCGACTCGTCCGTTACGATCGCAGTCAAGCCTTGGGTGCCCGTCCCGCAGGTCGGCCCGGTGCAAGCCGAACTCAACCAGGCGATCATCGAACGGTTTCGCGCCGCCGAGATCGACATCCCCTTCCCGCAACGGGAGGTCCGGATGTTGTCCGGCACGCCGGCTTCTTCGTGATGGTTCACGCCTGACCGTCCTTCGCTTCACTTCACGGCTCGTGACTGGAAGGGCTTGTCCACGTCCGCAGGGTTCTCTTAGAATGCCTCAACCGGAGCACCTCAGTCGATGACGCCGGAAGACGCGCGCGCCCATTACAACTACCTGATGACCCTCTGCATCCGCCGGGAAGAGGCCTTCGGGCCGTTGGCCCTCGCCTTCGTGCGGGAGCAGGACCTCGGGCGGCTGGGCCTGCTGCCGGAAGAGCTGTTCAATCTCTATATGGCCACGGCCGATGCCTTTGCGGCGGAGCCGAAGCGCTACGCGCATAAGCTCGAGTGTCTGCAAAAGGCCGGCGACCTGCTTCCCCAGACACGGTTCTGGGAGCCTGGACTAGCCCGGCAGTTGACGCAGGACATCCAACGGACGACCGCCGAGATCGACATCTATACGCAAGCGATGCGCGTCCCCCGCGCGCATGATTTGAAGCAGCAGGTGTTGATCGTCGAGACCGATGCGCCGGAGTATTACCTCGACCTGGCCCAGAGACGCGCTGCGGCCTATTATCAGGCCAAGTATCGGATGCCGCAGGAGGCCAAGACCGCGCAGCACTTCGGCGGATCCCCCAAGAAGTTCGATCCCGACAATCCGGCCATCCAGAAGGAATTCCCGGGCGCCTGCGCGCCGTTCATGAGCGCGCGCACCAACGCCTTTCACTTGCTGCTCCCCTTCGACCTGAAGATCAGCCGGACGCCGGACGAGCCGTTGGACGGCGGTGTACGGATCTTTTACGCGAAGCTCGGCTACTCCTACCCGCTCCGGTACGAAATGGGGAAGCTCTGTAGTTATCACGATGGGCAGATGTTGGATGTGGCCTTGGATGATCCGAATCTCCGGTTCGTCTCCGTCTCCGGCATCAAAGAACCGGAGTTTCGTTTTGTGCCGAACGACTCCCCACCCGATGTGCCGGCGGAGCTCGCCTACCCCATCAGCGTGCTCGATCATGTCGGCTCGCTGGGGCCGTTCATCCAAGTGAGTTGCAAGTTCAAGGTTTGGTTCGACGCCTCGGTGGTGTCGCTCTTGATCCAAGGCGCGCCGGATCTGACCGAGTACGGAATCCAGGGCGCGGCAGGCCTGATGACGCGCACCTATGCCTCCGATAAGGTGGAATCCTACGCCCAGTCGTTTCGAGAGCCCTGGCAGGACGGGTTGAGCTACAACTTCGTGAATCTCCATCTGGGACTGCTACCCGGCGTGGAGTCCGCCGTGATTCCCTACAACACGCCGATCTTCACGATCTTCCCCGTGGTGAATCGTCAGGCCTACCGATTTCAGGACCGGTCGCAGCTTGGCCAGGACAGGCCGTCGTGACGACCATCGACCTTCGCAGCGATACGGTGACGAAACCGACGGCCGCCATGCGGGAGGCGATGGCGCAGGCCCAGGTGGGCGACGACGTGTATGGGGAAGATCCGACCGTCAATACGCTTCAAGAAAAGGCGGCGGCGCTGCTGGGAAAATCCTTCGCGCTCTTCGTCCCCTCCGGAACGATGGCGAACCAATTGAGCGTGCGCGTCCTGACCAAGCCGGGCGATGAGGTGATCCTCGACAGTCGATCCCACATCGTCCGATACGAACAAGGCGCCGCTGCCGCCCTCTCCGGGGTGCAGTTGTTCACGATTCCGACCGAGCGCGGCTTGCTGGCGCCGGAGCAGGTTCAGGCGGCCATCAGGCCGAAGGACCCCCATACGTTGCCGACCGGATTGATCTGCCTGGAGAACACGCATAACGCGGGCGGCGGCTCGATCTATTCGCTGACGACCATCGAGCGGATTCATGCCCTAGCCCGTGCGCAGCAGATCCCGATGCACCTCGACGGGGCCCGGCTCTTTAACGCGGTGGCGGCGACCGGGATTTACGCGGCCGCCTATGCCCAGTACTTCGACACCGTGTCGTTTTGTCTTTCCAAAGGTCTTGGGGCACCGGCCGGATCGCTGGTCGTCACCAATCATGAAGAGGTATATGTGCGGCTGAGGCGCTACCGGCGCATGTACGGCGGCGCCATGCGACAGTCGGGAGTGTTGGCCGCAGCCGGCCTCTATGCGCTGGACCACCATCTCGCCCGCCTCAAGGAGGATCACGACAACGCCAAGCGCCTCGCCCGCGCGCTCCGGTTGTTGCCGGCCGTCAAGGTGGATTTGGGGCGCATCGAGACCAACATCGTCCTGTTCGAGATCCCGCAACAGTCCCGGGCAGCCAGCGAGGTCATCGCGGCGTTGAGAGAGCGCGGCGTGCTGATCAATGCCGTGGGGCCGACCACGTATCGCGCCGTCACCCATCTGGATGTGTCGGCCGATGACATCGACCGTGCCGCGGAAGTGTTCGCGTCTGTGCTGGCACCGTAGCGCGAAGCCGTCAACCGTCATTCGACAATCGTGAAGCGTCAAGCGTGAAGCAACAGCGAGACGGCATACCATCCGCACGCCATTCGCTGGTTGATACATGGCGAATGACGCATGACGATCATCGCAGCGTCTGTTTCGCAGTGCGTTCGTTGACACACTTTCGATCCCATCTTTAGAATGCCGGGAGAAACTACGGAGGCCGGATGCCGATCGAGACGGTGTCGTTTCAGCAGATCAGCCAAATTCTGGAGCTGACGGATCAACTCGGGTTGGATCGCGAGTGGATCGAAATTCCCTTGTCCGCCGAGAGTCCCGGTTTGGTGAGAAAACTGACCTCGGGAAAATTGGAGATCATCGTGGACGCCGACCGGCCGTTCGACCAGTGGTTGACCGATCTTCCCTCTCAGATTCGAGGAGCGACCGGCGCCTGACCGGCGAGTCCACCGAAACTATGCATGAGGATGTGAAACCGGGGGTATCCGGGAGCGCGGAGATCACGGCCCCGACCCGTCAGGAGTTGAACGCCGAGCTTCTGGCGGTGCCGGATTTGCCGGACCCGCCTGAAGCTGTCGAACCGCCGGGGTTCGACGAAATCCTGTCCCATGCCCTGCGGCATGTGAAGGGCAAACGTGGCGGCGACCTGATCGCCGTGCTGTTGACCGGATCGGCGGCGCGGCGCATGTTGACGCCCCACAGCGATCTGGACTTGATTGCGGTCGTCAAGGGTGAGGCGGATCGGGACGAATTGATCCGGGTCGCGGATCGTATCGTCGATATCCGGTACCGGGGGCAGCAGTTGATGGAGGAAGAGATCGATCATTCGCCGCGTCTGGCTTCGCTGTTGCGCAAGGCTCGGGTCCTATTTGAACACGACGGGATCGGCGGTCAACTGGTCGAGCGTGCCGCCGGACGGTTCCGGCAGGGCCCGGAGCGCGTGGCCCTCTTCGAGCAGATCCGTTTGAAGACCGAGTGCCTGCACCTCTTAGGTAAAGCCGAGGATTTGCAGCGCAAGCCCCCGACCGCCCTGTATCTTCTCGCTTTGTTCGGCGACCGGTACCTGGAGGCGTTTTTCCGTTTACGGGGGTTCTGGCCGACGGCGCCCGCCGACCTGATTCGGTTCCTGTCCTCCCGCGACCCGGCGATCGGCGGGCTCGTCGAGCGCTTCCAAGTGGAGGCGACGGTGGCGGGAAAGCTCGCTCTCGGGAGGCAATTGGCGGATCTCCTGTTCAAGGATATTCCGTTGCCGGCCCGCATCGACTAGCCGTGCGGTCGTCACACGTCATCCGTCAGTCGTCAACAGACAAGCGGAAGCGTATGCTGGAAGGAGTCCCTTGGCTGTCTTGCGATTGACGGGTGACGCTTGACGGGCCTCCTCCGGAGGTTGAGTGTAACGTCGGACACTTGCCGTTTGACTCTTGATGTTTGGTTCCTGGTCTGAGTCCAGCGAGAGGAGAGGCATTTATGGAGATCGGATTCATCGGGCTCGGAAAAATGGGTATGAACATGGTCCGGCGACTGCGCCGGGACCAGCACCGCGTGGTGGTGTACGACCGCGCCACGGATTTGATCAAACAGGCCGAGCAACAGGGCTGTGTCGGCGCGACGTCTCTCGCCGATTTAACTTCAAAGCTGGCGGCTCCGCGAACGGTCTGGATCATGGTGCCCTCCGGTCCTCCCACGGAGGAGACGATTCAACAGACGGCCAGCTTGCTGGCCGCGGGCGACACGATCGTGGACGGCGGGAACACCCGCTTTCACGACGATGTGCGGCGCCATGCTTCGTTGAAAGCTAAAGGTTTGCATTATATTGATGCCGGAACCAGCGGCGGCGTTTGGGGTCTTGCCAACGGCTATTGCCTGATGGTCGGCGGGGACCGGGCCGCGGTCGAGCGACTGGCACCGGTGCTCACCACCTTGGCGCCGCCGAACGGTTGGGCGCATGTGGGCGGGCCCGGCGCGGGGCACTATGTGAAGATGGTGCATAACGGCATTGAGTACAGCATGATGCAGGGCTATGCGGAAGGGTTTGAGTTGATGGCCAAGAGTGGGTACGAACTGGACTTAGGTCGCATCGCCGATCTTTGGATGCAGGGAAGCGTGGTACGGTCTTGGCTATTGGAACTGGCTGCGACCGCGCTGAAGGACGATCCCAAGCTCGATAAACTCAAGGGCTTCGTCCAGGATTCGGGAGAGGGGCGTTGGATGATTCAGGAGGCCATCGATAAGGATGTGCCGGTGCCGACCTTGACCATGGCGCTGTACACCCGATTCCGATCCCGTCAGGAACAGTCCTTCGCAGAAAAAATGCTCGCGGCGCTGCGCAACGCGTTCGGGGGGCATGCCGTCCGCCGTTAATCTCTTTTCCTCCAGGAGCCAAGTCCCATGCCTGACGCCGAACGTGTTCATATCGAGGCCATGACCAATGAATCGTCCCCCGTCGAGCCCTGTACGATGGTGATCTTCGGCGGCTCGGGCGACCTCGCCCGGCGGAGACTAATCCCCGCCATCTACAATCTCATGCTGGATGGCTTGCTCCCCGCGACGTACGCCGTTCTAGGGTTGGGGCGGAAGCAGATGACCGATGAGGAATTTCGAGAAGTGGCGCGCGAAGGGATTGCGCGCTTCTCCCGTCAGGCTTTGGTTGACGAGAAGTGGCGGGACTTTGCCGGTCATCTCTTCTATCAATCGGGCGATACGGACGATCCCGTCACGTTCCAACAGATCAAACGGCGGGCGGAGGAGATCGAACGGCGGCTCGGGCTCCCCGGCCACCGAATCTTCTACCTCAGCATTCCTCCCAGTTCCTTTACGACCGTCTGTGAAGGGCTGGAACAGTCCGGACTCGCTGTGCGCCCCGGGCCGACCGTGCCCTACGCACGGATCATCGTGGAGAAACCCGTAGGCCGCGATCTCCAGTCGGCCAAACAGATCAACGCGGTGACGGGACGGGTGTTCGACGAGTCGCAGATATTTCGCATCGATCACTATCTCGGGAAGGAAACCGTTCAGAATCTCATGGTCGTTCGGTTCGGAAACAGCCTGTTCGAGCCGGTCTGGAACCACAAATATATCGATCACGTGCAAATCACCGTGAGCGAGACAGAAGGCGTGGGCACGAGGGCGACCTACTACGAGGAAGCGGGCGCGTTGCGCGACATGATCCAGAACCATCTGCTGCAACTCCTCTGTCTGGTGGCCATGGAACCGCCCTACTCGCTGGACCCCGACGTGGTCCGCAACGCCAAGATGGAGGTGCTGCGCTGCCTCAGGCCGATCCGCGGGAAGGATGTCGAGTCCTTCACCGTTCGGGCGCAATATGCGGAAGGCCGAGGGCACAAGGAGCAGGTGCCTGGCTATCGCCGCGAAGCTGGGGTGAACCCCGGTTCGACGACCGAGACCTATGTGGCCGTGAAGTGTTTCGTGGAAAACTGGCGCTGGTCCCGGGTGCCCTTCTATCTGCGCACCGGCAAGGCGCTCCCGAAACGGGCCAGCGAAGTGGCCGTGCAGTTCAAAGACATCCCTCAGATCCTGTTCAATGCCAATCCCGAGAACCCTCAGCCGCCGAATGTGCTGGCCCTCCGTATTCAGCCGGAGGAGGGACTGTCACTGCGCATCGTCTCGCGAGTGCCCGGCACGAGGACCGAAACCCATCCGGTCGAGATGAGCTTCAAGTATGCCGACGTCTTCGGTAAACCTTCCCCCGAGGCCTACGAGAGGCTGTTGCTGGATGTCATGGCGGGCGATGCATCGCGCTTCATGCGGCGGGACGCGGTCGAGGCTTCTTGGGCCTGGATCACGGACATTCTGGAGGGCTGGAGCCAACAGGGGCTCCGGTGGCTTCCGGAATATCCGGCCGGGACCTGGGGACCGGTCGAAGCGGACCGGATGATTCAGAAGGAAGGTCGGAGCTGGCGCATCCTTTAGCCGGCGCCCATCGACAACTGCTTCTTGATGTCCTCTTTCCTCCCCAGCCCTCCGATAAAGCGCTGAAATTCCCCCTCCTCGTACAGCGCGAGCACGGGCAAGCCGGTGATCTCCAGTTCGGCCGGAATCTGATGGTTGTCGCGCACGTTCATCTTGAGGATCATGATCCGGCCTTCCAATTCCGACTGCAGCCTTTCCAATTCCGCAAGCAAGGCCCGGCAGTGGCCGCAACCGGGCTGCCAGAATTCCACCAGCACCGGGATCGTCGAGGCGCCGACAATTCGATCGAAATCCCAATCGGTCACATCTGCAATCATGCCTCAGCCTCAGAAGCACCGCCGCGCAAGCGAGCGTCGGCAGACACCTGGTCATAGACCAGGTCGGCCATGAGCCGGTAGCCGGCGGTCGTCAGATGCAGCCCGTCGTTGGAGAAGACCTCCGCCAGTTGTTGGGTCGCGGGATCGGCGGTGGCCGTGAAGAGGTCGATCAGGGGCAGGCCTTTGCGTGAGGCATAGTCCAGGATCGAGCCGTTGATCTGCCGCCGCCGGGACAGGTGGTCCTGAACCCAATCTGCGGCCTCGGGCGAGCCACCGGCGTCCTCCACGCGAATGGACGGAATCGTCACCGGGACCGGTGTGGCGCCGCCGGCCAAGCCTTGTTCGTACATTTTGACCAAGTTGCGCATGATCTCCTGCGGATGCGCATTCCAACCGAGATCGTTCGTGCCACCCAGGATGATGACATGGGCCGGATGGTGCGCCAGCACGTCCCGCCGGAAGCGTAGGACCATCTCGCCCGTCAATTCACCGCAGATGCCGCTGACTCGGACGATGGCTCGATCTTCGAGTCGTGCCTGGAGCATGTCTCCATAGGGCGTTTCGCGTCCCGAGGGGTGTTGGGGCGTGGGAGTTTGGAAGCCCGCCGTCAGGCTGTCGCCGAAGCAGATGATGAGTGGCGGCGGCGTCATTTGGAGTTGGTTCGGGATTGTGGTCGGCCTCGGATGCAGAAATGCCGGAACTTGGCGCATTGTACGTGGCCCGGTCGGAAGGAACAACCGGAGGAATCCCTTCGTCTGAGCCCGATGCGATCAAGGTGGCAATCCCTCATCCGCGCAGAGCGTGGAATGTCTTGACGAACCGGAGGGTCCACGGTACCACTAGCCTATGGATCAGCCCAAATCGGAGGGTCGCAGCCGAGCCTCTTCCCTCCTCGAAGGGAAAGAGCCGGAAGCGGTCGATCCCGAAGTGGCGGCCGTCAAGCACCTCCTTCGACTGCTCGATAAAACCTCGAAGTCCTATCGCACCTACGGCCCGACGAATCCCGTCGCGCGGAAGTTCTTCGACCAGTTGTACCGGGATATTGAATCCCATTTGGCGACTCACCAACTGTTGGGATTCGTGATCCAGCGGTCCGAGCTCTACTTTAAGGACCAATCGGTCTATCAACCGGAAGCCGAGGGGACCAGCGAGAATTTTGCATTCAAACTCTATGCGGACGGCATCCGGGAATTGGTGATCACGGCTGGGATCTCGCGGGAGGACCTGGAGTTTTTCCTGGGGGCCTTGTGGGGAGGTACCGGACAGGAGGGAGACGAAGACGACGATGACATCGTGACTAGGCTCTGGGCGAAAAATCTGGCGACCATCACCATCGTGACGGCGGAGGAAATCGCCAAGGTGGCAGGGACCCTCGATATCCTCAGTCCGCAGGTCGCGGGGAGCATGAGCGCCCCTCCCGGCCGGCTTCGGGAAATCATCGACCAGGAAACGTCCCGGCTGTCCAAGTCCCAGACAGGGGCCGGCGGCACCGGCGCCTCGCAACGGGCGCGATTTCAATCGGGTCTGGTCGGATTCGAAAACACAGAAGCGGAAATGGTCGCCTTGCAGGCGGAGATTCTGGCGGAAACCCGACGGGACAGCGTCGCCTATCTGGTCGAGGTCCTTTCGGCGATCTTTGTTTCGGAACAATCGGAGCGGGTGCTGTCGCGCTGCCTGGATGTGTTCGGAAGCGTTATGGCGTCGCTGCTGGAACAAGGGAATTGGACGGTCGTCACGAGGGTGCTCGGTTTCCTACATGAGTCGAAAGGCGTCCGCCCCGACCTGACGGATGCACAGCAACAGCGCATCGCACAAATCCTTTCGGACCTGGGTTCTCCCGATCAATTAAAGAAGATTGAAACCTGTCTGAACCGTTCGGCGGACGTGAACACAGTTGACTTTCCGTCGGTTCTGCTCCAGATGCCGCCCGCTGCGGCGCCCGGTCTCTGCGGATTACTGTCCAATCTTCAGTTTCCCGGCCATCAAGCCGTTGTGGTTGATGCGCTGGTCACGCTCGCAAGGGAGACTCCCGAGCCGGTTTTGCGCGGCCTGACTGATCGACGGCCGGGCTACGTACGCCACCTGCTCTCGATCCTGCATCGATGGAATAATCCCCGCCATGCCGAGCATGTCGAAAAGATCGTCCGGTATCCCGATCCTCATATCCGCAAGGAGGTCATTCGTCTGTTGGGTCACCTCCGTCCCAACGGGTCCGGGATCAGATTTGTCGGTTCGGTCGGCGATCCCGACGAAACGGTTCGTATGGCCGCACTCAAGCTGTTGAACGACGGTCCCTACACGGTTCCCTTCTCCACCTGGTCTCCGATCCTATCCGCCGAGCAGTTTGCCGACCGTAGTCAGGCTGAGAAGCGGGCGATCTATCAAGCCGTCCGCCAGACCAGCGGTGACGAGGCGGTTCCCTATTGGCGCGAACTACTCACGGAATGGTCCTGGACCAACCGGAAGAAGAAAGAGGATCTTGCGCTGTTGGCCGCCGAGGCGCTGGGTAAACTCGCGACGCCGGCGGCCATGCAGGCGCTCGAGTTGGGCCAAGCCAAAGGCGGCGGCAGCGTGCGCCAGGCTTGCAGTAACGCCCTGGTGCTGGCCGCGAAACAACAGAAATCGAAATCCTCAGCCGCCTGAAGCGCAACCGTCGGAACGGTATGACCAATGCCTGATCCCACGACTTCCCCACCTCAGAGAGAGAGCTCCGAAGCGGGCGGCCAGCCGTTCCTGACCCATGAAAAGTCGCTGACGCAGAAAATCGCCAGGGGTTCGGAGGCCGGCGATATTCTGGACCAACAGATCCTGATGCTGGGAATCCAGTTGGTCACCCAGTTGAACGCGCTCATCAAGACCGCCCGTATTCATGGTCGGACAAATGCCGCGCTCGACAAGCCGGTGGAAGGCATGCTCACGCTGATCAAGACGTTGGCTCACAGTGCGGCGGTAGTGCTTCGCCTCCAGAATGACTTTCTGTTCATCGGCGACCAACATCTGAAAGTCAGCGCCCAACAAATGGCCGTCTTTTCGAGTGTCATCGACAGTTTGAACGCCTGGAAGGTCGGTGGGATTTCATTCTCGAACGGGGTGGAGTCCAAGGACATTCGAGCGTTCGCGCACGTTTTTGTCACCGGTGATCCCGCCTTGAAGTCCCTCCAGGATCTGCGCCAGGAACTGGAGGGGCAAGGCGTCAAGGGTATCGAGCTGGAGGATCCCAAATTTCTCAATCCGGCCGGAATCAGTCAGCAAAAGGCCGCGGCGAAGAGCTCCTACATGTCGGCCGCCGGAGCCGTGGGTAATCTGATGCAGCAGGCCCGTGACGGCGGCGCGGTCGGATTCAAGCAGGCGAAGCGTGCGATCCAAAATATCGTGGATCTTCTTTCGCAGGACCCGGCGACCCTCTTGGGACTCACCACGCTTCGATGCCACGATGAGTACACGCACAACCACTCCGTGAATGTCGCGCTCCTCTCCATGGCGCTGGGCAATCGGGCCGGCTACTCGAAGGTCGACTTGGCGGATCTCGGATTGGCCGCCTTGTTTCACGATGTGGGGAAATGCGCCATTTCGCTCGACGTTTTGAACAAGCCTGGCGAATTCACCAAGGAGGAATGGTCCGTCATGCGCACGCATCCCACCGAGGGGGTGCTGACCTTGATCCAATTGAGGGGGATTCATCACGTGCCGGATCGCATGGCCGGCGCCTCCTTCGAACACCATATGAATTACGACTTTTCCGGCTATCCGAAGCTGGCCGTCAACTGGAAACAGTCGGTGGCCAGTCGGATCGTGACCATCGCCGATTGTTACGACGCGATGACGTCCTCCCGCGTGTATCGGCGCGAACCGTTGACCCCCGCCAAGGTGCTCCAGTTCATGTTTTCCAAGAGCGGCCAGTCGTTCGATCCGGTGCTGCTGAAGCTCTTCGTGAATTGTGTCGGGATCGTGCCGATCGGCAGCTTGGTCCTGTTGGACAGCAACGAGCTAGCCGTAGTCGTACGACCGGCCCAAGACAAGGATAATGCCGAACGGCCGGTCGTGCGGATGGTTGCGGACCGCAACGGCGATCCCGTCGAGGCCGGTCCCGAAGTGGATTTGGCGGAGAAGACGGACGATGGTGAATACCGGTTCAGTATCGTTCAACTCGTCGACAACGCCGCCTATCAATTCGATACCAGCCGGTACTTCGTCTAATCCACCCCGTCCCTGCGGGTCCCTCCGTCACCGGCTTGACAGTGGCCAAAATCGAACGCTATTCTGGCCGGAGGTGTTGTGTGTGAAAGCCTCGCGCTTCAACTCATTGACAAAGGAGCATGTGCGCATGAACTGGCTGGATCGGATTGCACGCTTGGCATTGATCCTGATTCTGTGCGGGGTGGCAGGGCTTGCGGCTGAGCCGGTTGTCGCCGCGGACTTCAAAATGGGTGTGGTCGATCCCCAAACCGTGCTGGAGAAGACCAAGGCCGGGCGTCGCGCGCTCGATACGCTCAAGGAATACGCCCAGGCTCGTCAAAAACTCCTGTCGCAGGATGAGGAGGATTTGAAAAGCATGGAGAAACAGCTCAAGGAGCAGGAAAGCACCTTGAGCGATGCCGTGAAAAAGGAAAAGCAGGAAAAGTTCCGCACAAAGATCGGTGAGTATCAGAAACGGCTGCAAGAATTCAATCAGGAGTTGGCCGCCAAGCAGAAGGGGTTAGTAGACGAGTATATGAAGAAGATCAGCTCGGCGACCCAGACGGTGGCGGAGAAGAGCGGCTTTGCTTTGGTGGTGGACAAGGGCAGCGAGCAGACCATCAAGATCGTGATCTACAACAAGGACACGATCGACCTCACGGATCAGGTGATCAAAGAATTCGATCGAGTCAACAAGTAGGCCGACCTATCGTTTAGGTTGGTTCCGTTCCGACATCCTTCCGTAATCCCTCGACGAGTCGGGCGAATGCATCGCTCTCCCCCTCGGTCGAGACCGGGGACAACGTGAGGTGCTCCGGTCCGATCGCCCCGAGGCCTAACTCGATGGCCCGTTTGATCTGTCGTTGCTCCCACGGACTCCCCTCCATGATCTTCGGCCATCGCCCGTAGGACCGGAGCAGTGCCAGCGCCACCACGTCGAGGGCCACGCGATCCCCGCTGATCAACAGCAAATCTGCCTGTGCCGATGTGCCGCTTGTCGGTCCCCCTTCGATCATCACCTTGGTCCCATCGGCAACCGTGAGATGCGGATGCACGGCCAGGTTGAGCTCGGCGATCCGTTCATGCCAGTGGCCGGAGAGAAAGGTCACCGACGGGCGATTGCGTGGATGCACGATCCCGACCCAATTTTTCAGGCTGCACGAGTAATGGGCAAACCGATGGGTCTTGATCACGGGAACGTTGATAACCAGATCGGCCTCGTAGAGCGGCTTCGAAACAAAGTATCGGCGAAGCACCGTCGCGGACGGCGGTTCCACTGCGACCCAGTCCAGATCCTCCAAGGCGAGGACCGTCGCGCCCTGCCGTGCTGCGGCGGCCCTCATGCCGGTGGCCTCGAGATTGGTTTTGGTCGGAAAGCGGATGAGTCCGGAACTGTCCGCCACGATGACCTCCGCCGCCCCGGCGGATCGGACCGATTGAATGACGGCTTCGACGACCAGCGGGTTGGTTGTGGACGGCGGCGGCCGGTCGTTTACGACATTGGGCTTGATCAGCACGCGCTTGCCTTGCACCGGCAACCGGCCCCATCCTCCCAACTGTTCTAAACCGGCGGTCAGCATGGTGAGCGGATCGTGGCCGTGCACGATGGCCACGAGCGATCGAGACCCACTGACGAAGGGGTTTTGAGGAAGCGGCTTGGGCTCGACCAGCGGGGCCGTCGGCTCGAAGAGCAGGGTTCCGAGCAACGAACGGGGCGCCATGGCGATGGCGGCATAGAGTCCGGCGCCGAACCCGAGACGACCGAGCAGGTCTCGGCGGGACAGGTCGATCACTTCGTCTCAGTCCCAGACTCCAACGGGTATCCGGCTTCCCGCCAGGCTCGGATGCCGCCGTCCATCGAGGTGACG
>JANRMO010000051.1:0-19420 GCA_040981105.1 Nitrospiraceae bacterium | reverse complement strand
GCCTTGAAATGCGCGAAGTCGAATCGCAGCCGATTCGGCGCGACCAGCGATCCATATTGTTTGACATGCGGGCCCAGAAGATCGCGGAGGGCGGCATGCACGAGGTGCGTCGCCGTATGGTTGCGAGCCGCGTCCTGTCTCGTGTTGGCCCGCACCTGGGCCTGGAGCCGATCCCCTTCGCGCACAAGACCGCTCTGGACCCTCCCCTTGTGCACAAACATCGTGGGAAGCGGCTTGACGGTTTCCGTGATCTCAATCCGGCCTTCCGGCCCCACCAGCACCCCTTGATCCCCGACCTGCCCGCCGCCTTCCGCATAAAAGGGCGTGACATCTAGGACGCACTCGATCTCGTCACCGGCCGTTGCTTCCTTGACAAGCCGGTCGCCCTTCAAGATGGCCTGGAGCACGCTTTCGCTCTGCAACCGTTCGTACCCGACGAATTGCGTGGCCGGCACCCGTGCCGACAGCTCCGCCAACATCGGGCTCACGGCCTCCGACTCGAACGAGGCGGATTTCCGCGCCCTCGCCCTCTGTTCATCAATGGCCCGGTCGAACCCCTCTTGATCGACGGCCAGGCCCTGCTCGCGACAGGCTTCCGCGATCAAATCCATCGGAAAGCCGTAGGTATCATAAAGTTTGAAGACCTCCGGACCGGCCAGCACCGGCTGGCCGGCGGCTTTGGCCTTCGCCACCATGTCGTTGAGGATGGGCAGACCCTGGTCCAATGTGGCGATGAACCGCTCTTCTTCCCCTTGCGTCACCTCCGTGATCGTATCAGCCGCGGCGCGCAGCTCCGGATAGAACGATCCCATGGAGAGCGCCACCGAGCCGGTCAGGTCGTACAGGAACGGTTCCGAGACGCCCAGCAGGCGACCGTGGCGCGCCGCGCGCCGGAGAATCCGGCGCAACACATACCCGCGCCCTTCGTTCGACGGCAGAATGCCGTCGGCCACCAGAAACGCGATGGCCCGCAGATGGTCCGCGATCACGCGCATGGACCGATCACTCGAAAGGTTCGCGCCGTACCGTTGCCCGGTCCTGGTCCCGATGGCGTGAAGAATCGGCGCAAAGACATCGCCGTCGTAGTTGCTGTGTTTCCCCTGGACGACCGCGGCCAGGCGTTCCAGTCCCATGCCCGTATCGATGCTCGGCCTGGGAAGCGGCTGCCGTTCGCCCCTGTCGTTTTGGTTGAACTGCATGAACACGAGGTTCCAGATCTCGATCACGCGATCGCCGTCGCCGTTCGGCCGGTCGTCACCCGGCACCGCCGTTCCCTGGTCGAAGTGAATCTCGGAGCAGGGGCCGCAGGGACCCGTGTCCCCCATCTGCCAGAAATTATCCTTCTCGCCGAACCGCATGATGCGTTGGTCCGGCATGCCGATCCTTTTCCATAGGCTTGCCGCGTCGTCGTCATCCTTATAGACCGTGACCCAGAGGCGATCCTTGGCCAACCCGACCTCCTTGGTCAGGAACTCCCATCCGAACTCAATGGCCTCGGCCTTGAAGTAGTCCCCGAACGAGAAGTTGCCGAGCATCTCGAAAAAGGTATGGTGCCGCGCCGTGTAGCCGACGTTCTCCAGATCGTTGTGCTTTCCTCCGGCCCGCACGCACTTCTGCACCGTGACGGCCCGCTTGTAGGCCCGGCTCTCCTCGCCGAGGAACACCCGCTTGAATTGGTTCATCCCGGCGTTCGTAAACAACAGGGTCGGGTCCGCCTGAGGAATCAGGGGCGAGCTGGCCACCGCCTGATGGCCCTGCCGCTCAAAATAGCGGAGAAACGCCTGGCGGAGGGCTTCTGTCGTGTGATTCATGAAACCATCCTTCCGTAAGTCCGGCTACTCGCCGTGGGCATCCCCGTCGTCGCGATGTTCCATCCCGATCGCTTCTGCGATCACCTCTTCGCCAAACCCGCGTTGCCGCAGGAGTGAGGCAAGCCTGGCCGGCGAGACGGCCCGTCCCCCTTTTTGCTGTTGCCTAATGATCTCTCCCGCGAATCTCCGTTCGGTATCGCGCCCATACAAACGCGCCAGCGTCTCGGCGACCAAGGGTTCATCAAAGCCCTTGGCCAACAATTCGGCTTCGAGGGCTGGCTTGGCCATGGGGCGCCGCTGCACCCGAGACTCGGCCCATCGAAAGGCGAAGGAACGATCATTCAGATAGCCGAGCTCGATGCAACGTGCGACGGCCTCCCGAACGATTTTCTTCGGCACTCGCTGCCGTTGCAGATAGCGAGTAAGTTGCGCGGCAGTCCGATCACGCAGTGACAGATACTTGAATGCCAGTTGAATGGGGTCCCGCCGGGGGGAGATCACGCGCCGCCGGGAGGACGAGTCCTTCATGGCATCACGGCCACTGTGGCGCTGCCAGATCGCGCAATGCCGGACGAGCGTCACCCCCGCACCGCGTGCGACCGCCTCTCTTTCTCCTCGCCCTTCGCGTCGGCCTTCTTCTCGTGTTTGTCGTCCTTGTCGGACCGCTTGTCGGACGCCTTGGCTCCGACTCCCGAGGATTCTCGAATTCGATGCTCGATATCGCGGGCGATGGCCGGATTGTTCTTTAGGAAATCCCGGACCTGCTCCCTTCCCTGGCCCAACCGCTCGCCCTTATAGGAATACCAGGCGCCGGACTTCTCCAAAACCCGCTTCTCGACGCCGAGATCGACCAGTTCGCCCATTTTCGAGATGCCTTCCGCAAACATGATGTCGAATTCCGCCTGTTTGAACGGGGGCGCCATCTTGTTCTTCACCACCTTGACCCGGACGCGGCTGCCGGTCACGTCGGTGCCTTCCTTGATCGATTCAATCCTTCGGATGTCGAGCCGAACGGAGGAATAGAATTTGAGGGCGTTCCCGCCGGTGGTCGTCTCCGGATTGCCGAACATCACTCCCAGCTTCATACGAATCTGGTTGATGAAAATGACCATCGTCTGGGATTTGGAGATCGCCGCGGTCAATTTCCGCAGGGCCTGCGACATCAGCCGCGCCTGCAAGCCCATGTGGGCGTCACCCATTTCCCCTTCGATTTCCGCGCGCGGCACCAGGGCCGCCACGGAGTCGATCACCAGCAGATCCACGGCCCCGCTGCGGACCAACGTTTCCGCAATTTCCAGCGCCTGCTCCCCGGTATCGGGCTGCGAAACCAGCAGATCGTCCGTGTTGACTCCCAATTTGCGCGCGTAGCCGAGATCCAGCGCATGCTCGGCGTCGATAAACGCGGCGATGCCGCCGGCTTTCTGCGCTTCGGCGATCACATGCAGCGACAGGGTCGTTTTGCCCGAGGATTCAGGGCCGAAGATCTCGATGACCCGGCCTCGGGGCAAGCCACCGATCCCCAACGCAATATCCAACGACAGCGAGCCGGAGGACACGACCGGGGCGTCGACGACCACCTCCGCGGTGCCGAGCTTCATCACCGCTCCCTTGCCGTACTGTTTTTCGATTTGAGACAGGGCCAGATCCAGCGCGCGTTTCTTGTCGTCCTTTTCGGCCATTCCAGGCTCCTTCGTTGGGATCAAAATCGTGGAATTATACCCGACACGGTCGGGAAAAACCTAGCGCCGGTGCCGGAGGGATGCTCCACGTCTCCTCATGCGGACGCGGGCGGAACATGGTACAGTGTGGCCGTCGCTCCTCGGTCCGTGCGGACATGCGCTCAGGTGTTTCCCCAATGCGGACAACTCGGTTCCTCCCGTTCGTCTTCGCCCTGCTTCTGTGGACGGCCGGCGTCCATGCCAAACAGCCTGGTCCGGCCTCGTCTGATTCACAGCAGACAGGACCGTCGGCGATCATGGTGCATGCCGCTGCCCCGCTGGCCCTCCTCAAACCGGCATTGGATGAGTTGGACGCGGCGTGGCGCCAACGGACCGGCGACCGCTGGACGGCTCTGGCCCAAGGAGCCGGCTTTATCAAATATGCGTGGAAGCGGGAACGGGCGGAATGGACCGTCAGAGGAAACCACGTCGACTTCAGCCTGACGATCACCTTCACGGCCGATACCGCCACATCACCGGAAAGCAAGACCGTCGCTTCCTGCGGACGCCGTGCGGCGGGCCGAGCGCCAGGCAGGGTCGTCGCGCGTATTACGTCCGTCCTATCATTGGGACCGCAATACAATGTGCAGGCCTCCAGCAAGGTGACCTCCGTGCAGGCCGTTGGAGCCTGCCTTCGCGAACTGGACCGGGCGGACCTGACTCCCACGGTCGCCTATCTCCTGCGCGCCGACCTCCAGCAGGCGCTTCCGATCCTCAACACGCATATTCAACGCCAATTCCAATTCAAGGAACCGGTCCAGAGGGCCTGGACCTCCCTGCAACGGCCCGTGGCGGTCGATGAGCGGCAACATCAGACGCTGCTCCTCGACCCACGAGAAACCAGAGCCGGGTCCATTGAAGGACAGGACAGCCTGTTGAAGGCGGCGATCGGATTCATGGTGCTTCCCCGCTTAACGAACGGGCAGGTCGCGACTTCCACCGCAGTCCCGCTTCCACTCCTTAAGACCACGCCTCCCCCGGATGGATTCCATGTCTCACTCGACGTCCCGCTTCCATACGAAGAGGCCAACCAACAACTGGCTCAACGGCTCGTGGGACAAACCTATGGAACGGAGCCTGGCACGATCACCATTCGACAGGTGCATTTCCATCCGGCGGGTGACAAGGCCGCGCTTGAGATGACCCTGGACCTGGCCGGCCTTGCGCCGATCACGCTCCTGATGCAAGGCGAGCCACGATACGAGCCGGAGACCCAAACCGTCCGTTTCACTCATTTCGATTACCAGATCAAGAATCGCTCCATGCTGACCGATTTCGCGGAATCACTGTTGCATGAAGAGTTCCGCCGTTGGCTGGAGCAAAGCGCGACCCTTCCCCTGGCGGATAAACTGGAGGAGGCACGGCAGCAATTAGAAGCCGGCCTCAACCGCGATGTGGATGGCGGGAGGCTCCAAGGCCGAATATCCATATTGCGTCTCGTCAGCCTGACCATGAAGCCCACGCTGGTCCTTGGTCGCTTCATCGCCGAGGGTGAATTACATTACCATGTGCGAAGCCGGCAGTTTCTCCGCTAACCGTCTTCCCGAGGAAGCCTGAGATCACAGCGAAAAAGTTCGCAGCAGCGCAATCCTGGACGATCGACTGACAGATCTGAAACTCGCTGCCTTGGGAACGACTACCATGCGCATGTGACGGACCCGTCGCATTACCCGATCTGAACCGCTGCGAGCAAGAACCCTGATTGTCCGACGCAGCGGCGACATGCTATAGTTGTGTTTCGCTTGTTCGAATTCTGTTTCGATTCCCTTCCAGTGCTTGCGTGGCGGTGTAGCTCAGTTGGTAGAGCAGCGGACTCATAAGCCGCGGGTCACCCGTTCGATCCGGGTCACCGCCACCATACCAACCTTCGGTTGAGCCAGCCGCTCTTCATCGCTCTATCGTAGTTGACGCGGCTGGAGAAGCACCTCCAGGATTTTATTCTCCGGGCTATTGCTTCAATTCCTTTGTGTGAACCGGCGGCTCGTCGGGCAGAACCCCTCTCTACCAAGCTACTTGAACCCGTGGCTCTTTTGGGTCATATCGTCACGGAGAAACACCTTCAGGGATCCGTTCTTTCGCTTACTCGCTTGAACCCCCGGCCATACTGCCCTTCTGTTGAGCGAGTCATCCTCGATTGTCTATGACACCAATGCCGCATCTTTTCTGCGGTTCGGGCGAATGGGACTCTTGGGAGACATCGTGCCACTTGTTGCACCCCCATTTTGCCAAAACCCCCGCCACCAGGAATCGGCTCGCTTTTCAATCTTTTGTTTAACCTGTACCTGCCGCTCTAAAAACCGGAGATGGGCCTCAAGCGACCGGATGGATCGTTGCAGGTTCATCACCTGCTGATTGAAACCTTGATTCGCCATCATCACATCCTCCTTTGCCGTGCAATCGCGCGAGACTATTCACAATGACGAATGACGCCGACAACTACTCCTTCGATCTGAAATTCGTCGGTTAGATGAACGGGAATTGGTCGCATAGCAGAGTTGGCAGGATGGAGTTCGATATGCTCCCCCTTTCGAACGAACGTTTTGATCGTGGCCTCCCGATTGAGCAGCGCGATCACGGTCTGCCCGTTCCGGGCCGTGTGTTGTTTCCTGACCACCACGTAATCTCCGGGCAGGATGCCCTCCTCGCGCATCGATTCCCCCTTAATCCTCAGGACCATCGTGCCGCCTGCCTCCACCATCGACTGAGGAACCTCCACGAAGTCCGATTGGGCAATTGGTTCGATCGGATGCCCCGCCGCCACGACTCCCGCCATCGGCAGCACACGCTTCTCAGCCAGTTTTTTCAGCAGCACATCCACGACACCGGGAATGCGCCGCGTTCCTCCTTCATAACGGGTCACGGTCATCCTGGTTGTCCGTAACTCCCTGGCCAACTCCTCTTGTGTCAGCCCGAGAGCCAGGCGGCGACGTTTAAGTTCATCCGGCTTCATGTGTATCCAATGGTTACATCTCTTGGCAGCCGCTGTCAAGCCCGTTTCCTCTCAAGTGCTACACTTTCCAAAACCCTTCGGCGACCGATCCTAAGACGGCACCCATCAGGCTATGCCGCCATGCCGGCCGCCCTATTCAGAAGACCGGACGGCAACCGATAAGAGATCGGCACCATGATGACCCGCCTCCCAGCCATGTCAGAAGTCAGCCTCGCCAGACCATCCCATGCGGGAAGACGCATTTTTGCCGCGGCCCTGGGAACCACCTCCGCGACCGTCTGGTTCCTCATCGCTCTGTCGCTCTGGCACGCACAGGTCCCCAGGACCTGGTTGCAGGACCTTCTCCTCTTGGTCGGCGGCTTGTTCGCCTTTCTGGTTCCCTGCGTCCTGGTTTGGGTTATCGTCCACGGTTATGACTGGGCCAAAGGCTTCCGCCGCTGACTTCCCGATCCCTTCTCCTTCCTCCCCATGACGGTTCCCCCGGATTCGGATCGGCCATCGCCGGTTTTTCAGCCTTCCTGCTGATCGACATCGCCACCATGCCAGGAGAAAAGTTCATCGTAAACCATCCTTGTAATTGTTCTTGACAAATAAACTCAACTTTAAATATAGTCGCCCCTCTCAACAAGCCATGTCCACTCTCCACCGATCACGACTACCTATGTCATCAAACCGTTTCCTTGCCTGCTTCCTTCTCTTCCTGACCACAGGCCTGCTCCCGACAGAGCCCCTTCTGGCCTGGCAATGGGTCCCGACCGATGCCGAAATTCAGGCATACCGGAAGAGCTGGAATCCTTTTTCCGAAGGTCCGCTTCTTATGCAATCCGTCGACATCCACCCCCAAGGTCAGCTTTCGGTCCGGCCATTCGTGTTCTCGCAGATCAGCGAGCATAGTTATGGAAACCAGCTTTCCTTCGCCGCCGATCGTCGCGACAGCCCCGTCAGCCTCTATTCGGTCTCCCCGCTCGTCACCGTCACCTACGGTTTGACGAACCACCTTGAGCTTGGCGTCGCCACCTCCCTCATCAGTTTTTGGGCCAAGGACTCGGCCGGCGATTGGACGACCGATACCGGGATGGGAGACCTTTCCTTGATCCTCAAATATCGACCACTGGTCCAGGATCCCGACAGCGCCAGGCCGTCCATGACGCTGTACACGCAGGTCGTGCTCCCGACCAGCCGGTGGGCGGGCACCGAGCGGCCGCCTGGAGGCTTTCCGCCGCTGGGCCGTCTGCCGGCCACCAGATTCGGAGAGTACGGGGTCACGGAAGGCCTCACGTTCAGAAAGAACCTCCGGCCGTTCCGAATCAGCGGCGGGGTGTTCTATACCTATGCCGCGCCCGGCAGCGACGGAGGCCAGACCACCTATACCGGCGATATCGTCAATACCAGGCTGGTGTTCGAGCATTTCCTGGACGACAAGCGGGGCCTGGCCTACAACCTCGAATTCGTCACCTTCCACACGTTGACCTGGCGGCTGGACGGACAATCGATCAATCGGGGCCCACAGAACGGATCAACCGTGATCGGAGTCGAACCGGCCATTCAATGGCGCTTCTCCGACGCCTGGGTGGGAGCCGTCGGCGTCCTCTTTACGGCGGCCGGACAGAATACGCTGGACGCGATCTATCCCAATTTTTCCATTCAATGGTACTGGAACAAGAGCGGCAAGGTGGTGATGCGATGACCGACATCCTCGGATGCCGGCGCCCGCAGGGATCTGCCGGGACGCTCAAGGAACGGCAGGTTTGGTCAGATCATTGTTCGCCCAATTATTGGCCGCGTTGACATCGATGCCACCGGCAGGCGGCGGTTTGTCGAGATCGACATACTGGAACGTCCCGAAGGGCTGAATCTGCTCATCGGTCGGCAATTGCTCTCGGTTCCAGCCTCCGCCGAGCGCGCGGATCAGCGCCACCGAGGCCCTCAGCAACTCGGCCTTGATCTGCACGGCGTCGATGCGCGCCGTGAGGGTGGCGACCTGCGCGTAAATAAGCTCCAGGCTGGAAGCCAGCCCGCCCTGATAGAGCTCCGTGGTGAGATTTTGCGTCTTCAGCGTGGCGCCGACAGCGGCGTCTTGTCGATTGGCGGCGACGGTCAGCCGGTTGGTCAGGCTCAAATTGTTCTCGACCTCGCGGAACGCATTGAGCACCGTCGAACGGTATCGGTCTTCCGTCTCGCGATAGGCCGACCAGGCCTGCTGCAATTGGGCGCGGCGATACCCACCCTGGAAGACCGGCAGCGCAACGGTGGCGCCATAGGACCAAAAACTATTCGCCAGCGAGATCAAATTGATGCCGGCATCTTCAAATCCGCCGCCGACACGGAACCTTACATCGGGGAAAAAAGCGGCGCGGGCGATGCCGATGGCGCGGTTTGCCTGCGCCATCCGGCGCTCCATCCCCGCCACGTCGGGCCGACGCTCCAACAAGGTGGATGGGATCGTTTGGGGAATCGTGAAATTCGCGACGCGAAGGTCATCGACCGGCTTGATCGTGAAACTGGCCGGCGCCATATTGACCAGGACGGCGATCGCCTGTTCCGTCACCTGGCGCTGTCCTTGAACCCGCGCCAATTGCGTCTCCGTGCTGAACAACAGCGATTCGACCCGGGCGACGTCCAGGGCCGACGCGATCGCGCCGGCGAACTGCGCCCTGACGAGTTCGAGCGACTGCTTATAGAGCGCGATCGATTGGGAATAGATGGCAATTTGCGCGTCGTAGCCGCGCAGGGTGAAATAGTTCGCCCCGATTTCCGCCTGGAGACTGAGTCGAGCGAGGCCCCACTCGGCGGCGCGTTCTTCGGCGCGGTAGGTTTCCACGCGCGTCGCATTGCGAATCGCCGACCAGAAATCCGGCTCCCAGGACGCGAGCCCCCCCGCCACAACGCTCGATTGCTCAAGTGAAATGTCGGGGGCTCGAAACAGACGATTGTCAGATATCCGATTGTCCGAGGCGTCAAATCCAATGCCGATTTGCGGGATCCGCTGCGAGCGGACCTTCATCATCACATCCCGGGCCTGGACGAACCGCTCGGCGGCGGCCTGCAGATCCGGATTGGCCGCCATGGCCTGTTCCTCGAGCCTGTTCAGGACCGGATCGTCATACAGCTCCCACCAATCCGGACGCAATTCGCCGTCCGACGGCTTCGCTTCGACGAAGGGACTGGCGCCGTGCCATGAGGCGGGCACGACGTATTGGGGCGGCTGATAATCGGGCGCCAGATCGGCGTGCGGCAGCCAGTCGCTTTGGCAAGCGGATAGATTGAGCACCAACAGGACCAAGCCGCTGCATCGCCGAGTGGCGCGAACCATGGATGACACGTCTGATTTCACGCGCCTACGCAAGCCGATGATCATGGCGAAACTGGCGATGGTGGTGCCGATGGTGCCTTTGTCCGGGATTGCTCATGTGGGTTTGAGTTGTCTTTTGACGCCGAGGACTCGGTATTGACCAGATCATACCCCGGCGCCGGAGTCACGACGCGCACCTGGTCGCCCTCGAGCAATGCGGCGCTGGGATTGTTGATGATGCGGTCGCTTTCGGAAAGTCCCTCCGCCACTTCGACAACTTGATCCATGAGTTTGCTCACCGTGATGGGTTTCAAGTGGACTCGGTCGTCCTCCGTCACGACGGCCGCTTGCGTGCCGTGTTCTTGGAACACCAACGCGGTGGAGGGCATCGTGAAGGCTTCTCGATTGACCGGAGCCGTGAGATGGACCTCGGCGTAGGAGCCCGGCCAGAGCGCCCGGTCCTCGTTGTCGATCGTAAAGACCGTCACCGCGGTGCGCGTGCTCACATCGAATCCCTTCGAAACCGTCAGGAATTTCGCGGTGAAATGACGATTGGGCAGTTGCGGCACGGTCACGTCGGCCGTCAGGCCCGGCTGGAGGAAGGGCCCGAACGATTCCGGCACGTTGACGAAGAGACGCAAGATATGGACGTCGGCCACGGTAAAGAGGTTGCTTTTCGCATTGGGGGTGCTGAGATTGCCCTCCTTGCTGACCAAGTCGCCGACGTTGATGTTGCGTTGGGTCACCACGCCGTCAAAGGGCGCGACGATCGTTTTGAACCTGATGAACGCTTCGATGTTCCTGACCTTTTGTTCCGCGGCCTTGACCTTTGCCGCTTCGGCTTTCAACTCCTGTTCCTTCACCGTGATCGACTGTTCGGAGACGGCATGATTCGGGCGGAGCGCGGCCCAGCGCTTCGCGGTCACCTCGGCAAGCTTATACCTGGCCCGTTCCGTCTCCAGATCCGCCTTGGCCTGCGCATATTCGGCGTCGAGATCCGGCGCGTTGATTTCGGCGAGGATGTCGCCTGTCTTGACCTGGTCTCCGTAGTCCTTGTACCACATCTTCACATAGCCCGTGACTCGCGCGTACATCGGCGCCTCGTACCAGCCCACGATATTGCCGGGAAGCGTAATGGTCTCGGTCGCCGGCACCGGCTTTGGAAAGACGACGGCCACGGTGGGGACGGCCTCTTCGAGCGTCTTCTCGCGCAGCAGCGCGGCATCGCTCCTGCTCTCATGAATCCGGTAGCCGACATAGAGCGCAAACAGGAGGACCGCGAAAAGCGCCACGCTTCTTCCACCGAATGTCTTCATCATGAAGCCTGTCCCTTTTGCCGAGCCATTCGCCGGCTGTAGACCATCGCGTACACGCAGGGCACGAAAAACAGGGTGAAGACCGTGGCCACGAGCAAGCCGCCGATGACGGCGCGGCCCAGCGGCGCATTCTGGGAATAGCCCGTCGCCATGGGGACCATCCCGATGATCATGGCCGAGGCCGTCATGAGCACCGGACGAAAGCGGGTCTTCCCGGCTTCGATCGCGGCCAAGAGCGCGTCGCCGTGCTCCTGGAGCCGCTCGCGCGCATAGGACACGACGAGGATCGAATTGGCGGTCCCCGTGCCCATGGTCATGATCGCCCCCGTCAGCGCGGGCTCCGACAGCCGCGTATGGGTCAGAAACAACGCCCACGCGATGCCCGCCAAGGCACCGGGCAACGCCGTAATGATGATGAAGGGGTCAAGCCAGGATTGGAAGTTGACGACGATCAGCAGATAGACCAGCACGATCGCGGCGAGCAGCCCGAAGATCAGCTCGGCATAGGCCTCGTACATCAGCGCGGCCTGGCCATGGATTTCGACCTCGGCGCTGAGGGGCTTCTCGTGCTCCATGCTGTGGGCAATCCTCTCGACATCTGCCAGCACGCCGCCGAGATCACGCCCTTCGGCGGAGACGTAGATGTCGAACAGGGGCATGATGTTCCCGTGCGTGATCACGCCCGGCGTGCCCTCCGCCGACAGGTCGGCTAAATTGCCGAGCAGTTGCACATCATGATCGTTCGAAGCATTCCCCGAGGCATCGACCGGGACGGTCTTGATGCTGTTGACGCTGTTGATCTGCGGCTGCGGCGTATAGACATTGATCAGATACGACATGCCGGTGCTCGGATCGAGCCAGTAAATCTGGTCGACCTGCTGACTCCCGGCGGTCGTCATGAGCAGATTGTCGGCCATGTTCTTCAGGGTCCTGTTGACCCCGAGCCCGAACGTGCGGTCGCCTTCGACCATGAGGGTCGGCGTGCGCATCGTCTGCTGAATCACCACGTCCGCGGCGCCGGGGATCTCGCGAAACTTGCCCGCCAATTTTCTGGCGAACTCATAGTTGGAGTACATGTCCGGGCCGTTGACCTGCACGTCAATCGGCGCCGGCGCGCCGAAGTTGAGAATTTTTGCGGTCAGATCCGACGGCTGGAACGTGAACTCGGTGCCCGGATAGCGCTCCTTCAAGCCCTTGCGGAGGATGCGGCGGTAGTCCCACACCGGCGCTTTTTCATCTTTCAACAGGATCGTCAGATCACAGTCCTGAGAGCCGATCGTCGGCGTCGGAATGAAGGCCAGGTTGTGCGGTCCGACCGGCAGGCCGCAATTACTGACGATGTTTTCGACCCGGCCCGGCAGCAACTCCTCGATGCTGTTGGAGACGAGCGTGGCGATGCGTCCCGACACCTCGATGCGCGTCCCGAGCGGCGCCCGCATATGCATCTGAATCACCCCCGACCGGATCTCGGGGAAGTAATCGCGCCCGAGGAAGAAGAAGAGGGACAGGGAGCCGGCCGCGATAGCCAGCGCGATCGTGACGAAGGCGCGGCGATGGGCGATCACCTGTTCGAGCAACGCGCCGTAGCGCTCGCGGAACCGATCGAAGCGGCGCTCGAACGCCTTCTGAAAACGGACGAAGAGGTTGCGCGACGGTTCGACATCCGATCGCCCGTGCTGTTCAGGCGGCTGCGACATGGTGGCCCTTCATCAGATATTTCGCCATGGTGGGCACCAGCGTGCGCGACAGGATGAAGGAGGCGAGCATCGCGATGATGACCGCCTCCGCCATGGGCTTGAACAGGTAACCGGCGACGCCGCCGAGCTGGAAGAGGGGAAGCCAGACGATCGCGATGCACAGGGTGGCGACGAGCGTCGGGACGACGATTTGATTGGCGGCGTCGATGATGGCTTGCTCGAGCGGCTTGCCCATCTCGAGGTGGCGATCGATATTCTCGATCATCACGGTCGCGTCGTCGACCAGAATGCCGACGGCCAGCGCCAACCCGCCCAAGGTCATGACGTTGATCGTCTCTCCGAGCCAGTGCAGGCCGATGATGGCGGTCAGAATGGACAACGGGATCGAGGTCCAGACGATGACCGTGGCTCGCCAGGAGCCGAGCAGCAACAGCACGATGAGGCCGACCAGCGCGCCGGCGGTCGCCATTTCATGCACGACGTCCGAGATCGAATCCTTCACGAAGGTCGAGGCGTCGTCGAGGAGCCTGATCTTCACGCCCTCCGGAGAGACTTGCTCGGCGCGCGGGATCATCTTCTTGATCCCATCGACCACGTCGAGGGTCGAGGCCTCCGTGCTCTTCATCGCGACGATGATGACGGTCTGCTTGCCCTTCACCAGCACCGCGTTCTGTTGCACCCGGCCCATGAGGCGCACGGTGGCGACGTCGCGCAGATAGACGAACGCATTGCCTTCCCGCTTGATCGGGATATTGGCGAAATCATCAATCTTCAACGGCGAGGCGTTCGTCAGCACGATCCAGTCGGTCTGCTTGATTTTGATGTCGCCGGACGGCAGCACGAGGTACTGCTTCATGAGAACATCGTGAATGTCCGACGGCGTCAGGTGACGGGCGAGCATTTTCTGCTGGTCGAGATTGACCATGACCTGCATGTCTTGCCCCCCGTAGGGGTGCGGCAGGACGATCCCCGGCACCGTCACGAGCAGGGGGCGGATGCGCATGTAGGCGAGGTTATAGAGTTCCGCGGGCGTCATGTTGTCGGAGCTGATTTCGAGCATGGCCACCGGGATCGAGGATGGCGCGAGACGCATGACCATGGGCGGCGAAATATCGGGCGGCAGCGCCTTGACGACATTCTGCGCGATGCCCACGATGTCCGCTTCGGCCCGGCCCACGTCGACTCCGTCCTGGAGGAAAATATTGGTGATGCTGCTGCCATAGTAGGAGTGGCTATGGATGTATTTGATGCCTTCCACCGTCGAGGTCAGGAACCGTTCGAACAGATAGGTGATGCGTCCTTCCACCTGCTGCGGCAGCAGGCCTGAGTAAATCCAGACCACCGAGGTGACGGGAATCGTGATGTTTGGGAAGACGTCCGTCGGCATGTGGAGCACCGTCAGGCCCCCCAACAACACGATCAGGATGGACATGACGACGAAGGTGTAAGGCCTGCGCAGGGCAATGAGGACGATCTCGTTCATGCCTGGTTCATCCGCGAAGTCTGCCCATGCGGTCGGATGGTCCCTCACACAGATCCCGCTGGTTTAGGAAGGACCGCCCTGGCCGCGAGCCGAGACCATTGCCAGTACGTACAGCAAGGCCCATACCTGATCGTCTGATTCGCTCAACCTATGGGTTGGGAATGGCAGGAGGTACGTCATCCTTATTCGGACAAGACATCGGCGGCTCCGACGCGGTTCGGACCGGACGGCACAAACTCCGCATGGTGCATTTGATCACAGAGCGCGTCGTGCGGAATCACACGATTCGGCGGCTCGCGCGGGTGAGGCGGTCGTGCAATCGCCTGTCGCGAACCCGTTGGAGATGCGATGGTTGGACCGGTTTGCCCCGGTTCATCCCATGAGGACGATCGTGGGTATTGATTTTGCTGTTCAAGCCGCGCACATGGACATCACCTCATCGGACCTCTTCGTGAACAGGGTCAAGAAAAGGAGCACCATGACGGGAATTCGGGCATTCTGCATGGCGATGGCGGTCAGCGGGCTTGGAGGCATTGTGGCGACGGGGGAACCTGTTCGAGCCGAGACCCTGACGGTGGGGGCCGCGCCCAGTTTGAAGGCGGCGTTTCAGGAAATCGTGCCGATGTTCGAGAAAGAATATGGAGCGACGGTGCATGTCCTGTACGGTCCATCCCAAGCGATGCGCCGGCAAATTGAACAGGGAGCGCCCATCGATGTGTTTCTCCCTGCGGCGGTGGAGGAAGTCGAGAAGTTGCACGCAAAGGGGCTGACGCTCAACGGCGCGCCGCGCGTCTACGCGCAGACCTCTCTCGTTCTGGTGATGTCGGCGGCCTCCCGCGCCATTGCGGTCTCCTTGCACGATGCGTTGCCGAATCGAGCGACCCGGATCGCCCTCGGTGATCCTCAGACCTCCTCATTGGGAGCGGTCACAGCCCGAGCCCTGACCACGCTCGATCCTGCATATAAGAGCCGCTTCACCCTTCTTTATGCGCGACAGAACGAGGATCTCGTCAATCTGGTCCATATGGGGAAGGCGGACGTGGGGATCGTCTACCGCGTCGATGCGATCAACAACGGGCAGGTGCGCATCATTGATGAGGCTCCGGCCGGAAATCATACGACGGTCCGGTTCGGAGAAGCGGTGGTATGGACCTGTCGGCCGGCATCCTTGGGCGCCGCAAAAGAGTTTGCCGATTTCATGGCGAGTCCCCGCATACAAAAACTCCTCCTCAAATATGGCTTTGACCCTGTGTCATCGAATGGATCATAGAGCAAGGGATAGAGCTTGCTCGGCGAGTGAGAAGGGAGGGTTGAGCTAGATGAATAGTACCTGAGAGTAGCCGAGGAGGGCGTCATATGAGCACATGCCCGGGTATTCTTGCTCGAACGTCTGCGGCGATCTTGAGCGTGATCTCCGAGCCGGTTTGCGCCCTGAGCTTGGAGACCAGATGGCAACAAGGACCCAGTGAGGGCTCGCAGCCCATCCTGACGATCAGCGGACCGGATCGCGAAGAGAACCCTCCAAGGGCCGCAATGGCCCTCACCGCGAGGGCATCAGCCTTCGCAAGACGTGGCAACTATTCCGAAGCCGAACGCCTGCTGAAGACATCACTAGAGATCACATCGAACGCCCTGGGCCGGGACCATTCTCACATCGCGGTGCTTCTGAGCAAACTAGGAGGCCTCTATGCCGTGCAGCGCCGCTATGCCGAGGCAGAACACCAGCTCCGGCTTTCACTGAAGATCAATGAAAAGGTGTTTGGCCCCGGACACTTGGATGTAGCCGCCAACTTAGAAGCCTTGGCCTTTGTCCTCAAAAAAGCGCACCGAGAGGAGGAAGCCCAAGAATTACTGACTCAAGCGTTTAAGATATGGTCCAAGCACCGAGACGATAAGTCTTTAGGCTCTTCAGGATTTTGTGTGGGTGACTCAAGTTGAGTGTCGGCATGGGGCTTGTGCTGCCGCGCCTCTCAGAGCGACCCTACCGGGGCTTGCCGAGCGGAAACCCTTCCGAAATTCCTACGGCCACGGTCTGCGGCCGTGGTGCCTTGGTCACTTTCGGCTTTCCTGCTCGACAAACCCCCGGTGGGGCCCCGCTTCTTCAGCGAAGGCAGCGTCACCCCCATGCCGACCCTGAAGCCACCCCAATGCCTGCAGAGCAGCCCAAGGGCTTTTCCGGAAATTGTGCGGGCCATCGGACGAGGTGCCATCGTGCCAGCCCCGGCTGGAAGGGCGGACACAGAGGGTTCGCGTCATGGCGGGAACGGGGCGAATGCAGGTTGATCCTGGTGCCACCGCGACGGCTTGACGCTCCGGCGTCGCCTCACAGTCGCGGTGGCCGACAGGACGACCAGGAACGGCCTCCTGACGCCAACGCATCATGACGCAACCCGGAGTGTCGGGGAACCCGTTGCCTTTCTGGATGCAACGGGTCCAACGTCAGCCGGAGCCATCAACTTTACCCACACGAGTTCCGGAAGAGCCGGTCTTTAGATGCGAGTGAGCCTCCCCCAGGGTGAACGGCCGCAAGTCTTCCTGGCCCAAAAGGCCGCTCCAAGGATCACATGACGTTCCGGAAATGGAATTGGACTCTGGAACGAGAGAGGAAGTCTGGAACAAACGGGAGCTTGGTTGTCGTGCGTGAGGCAGTCCTGAAGATGATCAGCAAGCGTGCAGGCGCCGCTGAAAAAGATCGCACGATCATCGTCGCGATGGGTTGCATGCGCCTTGATTCCGACGGAGCCGGTCCGCGAAGCCATCAGCGGGAGATCAGATGGACGGCGCCCGCCTTGACGGCGGCCTTGACGGAAACCCCCGGCTGCAGCCCAAGATCCAGCAGCGCCGAGCGGGTGACTAAGGCTGTAAGGTGAAACCCACAATCGATACGCACCTTGGCCAAGGCCCCGATCGATTGAATATCCGTGACGCGGCCGAGCAGGTGGTTGCGCGCGCTCGTGACGCCCGACTGAGCCGGCTCCAACACTACATCTTCCGCGCGGATGCAGACGAATACATCCTGCGCGAGACCTTCCGACCCGATCGCCGCCAGCCGTAATCCATCCACCTCCACGGTGACGAGGCCCTCAGCCTCCTCGACCACCCGCCCCGGCAACACGGTGTCGACCCCCACCACCCGCGCGACCTCGGCATCCAATGGACGGGTGAACACCTCCTGCGGCGTCCCGCTTTGCACCACACGGCCGTGGTTCATCACCACCATCGTATCCCCCAGGGAAAGCGCTTCGGCCCAATCATGGGTCACGACCACCGCCGGAATAGCCAATCGCTTGAGCAGCCCGCGCAGCTCGCCGCACAAACGGGCGCGCGTCGGCGCATCCAGCGCCGAGAGCGGCTCATCCAGCAAGAGAAGCCGTGGCCGCCGCACGATGGCCCTGGCCAGTGCGACCCGCTGCTGTTGCCCGCCGGACAGTTGGGCCGGACGCCGATCGGCCAGATCCTCGATATGCAACAAGCGGAGCGTTTCCCCGATTCGTTGCCGTCGCTCGGCTCTCGAAAGCGCGCGGAGGCCGAAGGCCAGATTCCCGGCCACCGTGCAATGGGGAAACAAGGCATAGTCCTGCGACATATAACCGAGGGCGCGGGCCTGGGGCGAACGGACAATGCCCTCTCGGAGGTCAAGCCACCGTTCGCCGTCGAATTGAATCGTCCCGTCGTCCGGCCGTTCCAATCCGGCCAGACATCTCAGCAATGTGGTCTTTCCCGACCCGGACGGACCAAACAGGATCACGACCGAGGGAGGGTGCAACGGAATCTGAAGCCGAGCCTCCACCGTCAGTTTGTTGGGAAAGATCTTGCGGAAATCGAGGCTTATTTCTGCGGCCATGCCGCCCACATTTTGCGATTGAGGCCGTACACGCCGAGCAGGACGAGATACGAGATCCCCAGCAGCAGCGCCGCCGTCTTCGCCGCCGCCGCGTAGTTCAAGGATTGCACGTCGTCGTAGATCTCGATGGAGACCGTACGCGTGATCCCCTCGATATTGCCGCCCACCATCAGCACCACGCCGAACTCGCCGAGCGTATGGGCGAAGCTGAGGACAAACCCGGTGACGAGTCCGGCAGTCGAGAGCGGAATGATCAGCTTGAAAAGCGTGGCCAGTTTGGACAGCCCCAAGGTCCAGGAGGCCTCGATCAAGCGCCGATCCACCTGTTCAAACCCCGAGGCAAAGGGCTGCACGGCAAAGGGTAGGCTGTACAGGACCGAGGCGAACAAGAGTCCTTCAAACGTGAACGGCAAGGGATGTCCGACCAGTTCCGTGTACCAGCGGCCCAGCGGGCTGTGGGGACCGATGGCGACCAGGATGTAGAATCCCAGGACGGTCGGCGGCAACACCAGCGGGAGCGCCACGACCGACTCGACCAGGAATTTCCAGCGCCGGCGCGAATAGGTCAGCCAGTAGGCGATCGGAAGTCCGACGACCAACAGGATCGCGGCGGTCAACAGCGCCAGTTCCAGCGTGAGACGAATGGCCGTCCAATTCACGAGTGTGGGAACCTCCATCGGCCGACCGATGGCACGGGCGGGCCATGGTAGGAAGGCGAATCCGCAAATGTCAACGGAGGCCCTACTTGCCGATCATCACCTCGGTTGCCTTGATCGCGACGGTCACTTGATCGTTGACCTTGAGCCCCATATTTTTGACCGACCCTTCCGTAATAGCGGCAATGAACTCGAGCGTGCCGACCTTCACCACCACCTCGGCCATCGCCTGGCCTTCCGTGATCTTGGTCACCGTGCCTTGAAATTGGTTGCGCGCGCTCAGCTTCATGAGTGTCCTCCTTGGTTAAGAACAGACGAACGACCTCTTTACATTCATAAGGGATGGCCCTGCTACCGCCCGCCACGCCCGTCAATGGACTGTCCTCCTTGACCCTGCGATGCCTTGCATTCGAACTGAACGCCCCATTTCCGTCCGATGCCTTCGTCCTCGGTGCCTTCCCTGATGCCGGAGACGCTCGAATAGCCGCGCGCCTCCCCTTCCCGCACGATGCGATAGCCGGTTGGACACTTCCGCATCATGAGCGCGTCGGCTTCCCGCCGATACGGCGACATCAGATGGCCGCCCCGGTCTGCTTTGTAGGAATAGGAGACCACCCCTCCTGACGGCGTTTCCCGCACCATCGTGACCGCAT
>JANRMO010000050.1:0-20080 GCA_040981105.1 Nitrospiraceae bacterium | reverse complement strand
GAAGCAGGTCTCTATGGTTGATCGTCCGTAGATCGCCTTTATTTCTGAGCTCCATGCTTTGCGCATGCCATGTGCGCATGAGCATGCTTGCCTGTCTTGCCGTTCGTCTTTCCTTCGTTCCACCTCTTGCGGCATCCCTCGTATCTTCGCCCTAACCCACATTATTCATGACCGCTTCTACTGCAACCGCCGTGCGACCCGTTGCGATCAAAGAGCAACGGGTGCCCCGGCTGTGACAAGCCAGCATGCGGCTTGGCGGCATGCTGGCGGGCAGGCTCGCCGCTCGCGGCCTCAACGTACTGTTTCAAGTACGCCTCAGCCGCCAGCGCCTCCGCGTGGGGGTACCCATTGCTGTTCTCCATGCAATGGGTCCAACGCCTGGCGTCTTGGCGGTTTCGTCACGAACCGTCATGAATAATGTGGGCTAAGGTGCAGCGGCGAGCCAATTGCCTCGACGGGGGGCCTGTCATCTGGACACTGACAGCGGACGGATGGAGCCGGTTGGACCTATGGCGAAAATCAGCAATCTTGTAGATCAATCCTTTTTATCCATTGATACTTAGACTCATCGCGGTTGGCAAAGGTCCGGCATAGTTGGTCGTTGTTCGGCGGGACGCTCGTGAAGTTGATGCCCTTGAATATGATCGGCGCGGCCGGGGTCTCGCTGGCCGTCGCCGGGATCTTTGTCTGGGACAGTTTGACGCCGCTCGGCTACGCCGTCAGCATGTTGTATCCCATTCCGCTCCTGCTGACGGTGTGGCTCGGATCTCAGCGGTTTGCGATGGCCATCGGGCTCACGGCGATGGCCCTGACCCTTGTGGGGTGGTGGCTTTCTCCCGGTGGTTCGGAGAGCCAGGCTCTTTTCAACCGTTCTCTTACGGTCGTCCTGGTCGGGATCTGCCTTGGGCTCGTCAGGCGAACGATCCGGGACCGGGCCGCCCTTGGGCAGGTCGCCGAGGAACGGAGCACGGCGGCCCGCAGGCTGGAAGCACTGGTCACGTCCAGAACCCAGGAGTTGGAGCGGTCGGAAGAGAAGTTCAGAAGACTTCTGGAGTGCGCCCCGGATGCGATCGTGGTGGTGGATCGAGAAGGGCGTATCGTGTTCGCGAGTGCGCAGACCGAGCAGTTGATCGGGTCCGGCCTCCGCGAATTGGTCGGGATGCCGGCCGACAGACTGGTCCGGGAGGATCAACGTGATGTCTTCCTCGCCGATTGCAAGGCGATGGCGGAGGGTGAGTCATTTGGTTCCGGAGAGAGGCGGGACATCTGGCTTCGACGGGCAGACGGGCGCGAGATCCCGGTCGAGGCGACCGTCAGGTTGCTGAGGGCGGCCGATGAACCCCTGCTCTCCATCGCCATGCGCGATATCAGCGAGCGTCGCCGCGTGGCCGAGCGCGAAGCGCTGCTCTCGGCCATTATCGACAATGTCCCCGATATGATCTTTATCAAAGATGCGAACGACCTTCGTTTCGTCTTGCTTAATCGCGCGGGCGAACAGCTTGTCGGGTATTCGCGCGAGCGGCTCATCGGCACCACCGACTTCGACCACTTCCCGAAGTGGCAGGCGGAACATTTCGTCGCTCATGATCGGGCTGTGCTCCGGGACAAGCAGCTCTGCGACATCGCCGAGGAGCGCATTCAAACCCGGTTTCGTGGCGAGCGCATTCTGCACACCAAGAAAGTCCCGATCTTGGATGAAACGGGTGAGCCGAGATTTTTGCTTGGAATTTCGGAAGATATTACGGACCGGAAAGGGGTCGAGGAAGCGTTGCGTCTGAGAACGGAGATGTTCACCAACGCCTTTGAATGTGCCGCGATCGGTAAGGCATTGGTGTCGCCGGACGGCCGGTGGCTTCAGGTGAATCAAGCCTTGTGCGACTTGGTGGGCTATTCCCGGCATGAAATGCTTCAACTGACCTTTCAAGACATTACCCATCCGGACGACCTGGAGGCCGATCTGGATTTGGTGGCGCGGATGCTCTCAGGGGAGATCCGGACTTATCAGATGGAAAAGCGCTATGTCCACCAAACCGGTCGCCTCGTGTGGGTCCTGTTGTCCGTGTCGCTGGTGCGCGATCGGGATGGGAGCCCGTTCTTCTTTATCGCGCAAATTCAGGACATTACAGCGAGCAAGCACGCGGAGCACGCGCTTCGTGAAAGCCAACGCCGCCTGCAACTGTCCCTGGAGAATTCCAAGCAGGGGCTCTGGGATTGGAACGTCCAAACCGGCGGTGTCGTGATGGATCGAGGATGGGCCTCGATCCATGGCTATCGGCTGGCGGAACTGCCGGACCACGTGTCCGCCTGGCAGCAAACGATTTGTCCGGAGGACCGCCCCCTCGTCGAGGCTGCTCTCACCAATCACCTGGCTGGCATCACGGCGTTCTATGACGTGGAATACCGGGCCGTGACGAAGACCGGGAAGCGGATATGGGTCAATGCGCGCGGCAAAGTGCAAGAACGCGACGAACAAGGCCAGCCTCTCCGGATGATGGGAACCGTTCAGGATGTGACGTCGCGCAAAATGGTCGAAGAGGCGTTGCGGCAGAGTGAAGAACGGCTGAGGCTCGTGATTGCCGCCTCCGGCATGGGCATGTGGGATTTCAATATGACCACCGGGCTTGCGGTCTGGAATCAGGAGACTTGCCTGATGCTCGGGTATGATCCGCAGAACCACTCCGCCCATTATGATCTGTGGGAATCGCGGATTCATCCAGACGATCGGGAACGCGTGTTGGCTGCGATCCGGCAAGCGGAGCGGGATGACATCCTGTTTACGGAAGAACATCGTATCAGGCGCGCCGATAACGCCCACATCCGGTGGCTGGCGCCGTTTGGGCGGTTTGTCCGTGATGAGAGCGGAGATCGGACAGGCCGATTCGTCGGCGTCTTTGTTGACGTGACGAATCGCAAGGAAACCGAGGAAACCCTTCGTGCCATGCAACGCCGTCTGGTGCGGTTGGTAAGAAAGAGGGAACAGCTCTCGCGGGATCTTCATGACAGCACCATCCAGTCCTTGTTCTCGATCGGCCTCGGGCTGAGCGAGTGTCGGGAGCTGATGAAGGCGCGCCGGGGCGAAGCGGGAAAGATACTCGCGCGCCAAATCCAGCACCTCAAGCAAGTGATTCACGAAGTGCGCGGGTATATCGAGCCGGCCGGGCGTCTCGCCGGAGTCGGAGGACCGATCGCAGGACAACTTCGCCGTTTGGCCGAGGAGTTCTCCCAAGGCCGGCGATGCTCGATCGAGGTGGCCTGTACGCCGAACCTGGACGAGCGGCTCTCGCCCTCCCAGGTCCAACATCTGATCCATATCGCCAGGGAAGCGATCAGCAACGCCGTCCGCCACTCCGGCGGGCGTCGGTGTCTGGTGTCTCTTTCCGAAGGCGATGGGGAGATCCATCTGACGGTGGATGACGACGGGACGGGGTTCCATACCGAATCGCACGACCATCGTGGTCACGGCCTCCGCAATATGGCCGTGCGGGCGGAGGAACTCGGCAGCAAAGTCGAGCTGCTCGCCAAACCATCGGGGGGCTGCCGGGTGTTTCTCAGGGTTCCGTGCACGGAGGCCTCGGCATCATGACAGGCGCCCGCCCGATACGGCTGCTTCTTGTCGACGACCATAAGCTCGTGCTGATGGGCCTGCGGTCTGCGCTCGGGCGAAGGGACGATCTTCACATCGTGGGCGAGGCGCACAGCGAGAAGACGGCAATTGAAGAGTTTCGCCGAACCCGGCCAGACGTCGTCTTGATGGACGTCCGCCTTGGGGACGGGAGCGGAGTCGCGGCCTGCCGCGAAATGCGGTCGATCGACCCGAAGGCCAGGGTCCTCTTCTTGACCTCCTACTCCGATGAAGAAGCGATCGTCGGGGCGGTATTCGGGGGCGCCGCCGGCTATCTGCTGAAAGATATCGAGCCGAGCGAACTGGTCCATGCCATCAAGCGTGTGGCCGCCGGCCAATCGGTGCTCCATCCCTCCGTGACGGAACTGGTCCTTTCACATATGCGGGACCTGGCTCTATCAGTAAAGGAGGAACAGTCTCTGGACCGGTTGAGCGCTCAGGAACAAAAGGTCCTGGGGCTTGTCGCGCTGGGTCGCACCAATAAGGAGATTGGGCGCTCGCTCGGACTCAGCAGCAAGACGGTCGGGAACTACCTCTATCGCATTTACAAGAAGCTTCAGGTCAAGCGCCGGTCTCAAGCCGCCACCTTCTTCGTCAGCCAGAGATCTTCCTAGGGTCATTGTCCTCTCTCCGTCGTAGAGGCAACAGAGAAGGGCCATATCCCTCTTGCGCCGTTACTACAATTTGCTATCCATTAGAGTGTATTGCTGAGACATGCCGTCTGAAGCCACCGCTGAACGAGGCGATAGCCTTCACGTACCTCGCACACACCAGGAAAAGGAAACGGATATGGCCACCATACTCGTCGTCGACGACGAACCGATGATGTTGGATTTATTGGGAACGATTCTGCAGCGCCTCCGACACGATGTCATCCCGGCATCGACGGGAACGGAGGCCGTGGCGTTATATCAGCGCAAAGCCCCGCATCTGGTGATTCTGGATCTTCAGCTTCCGGATATGAGCGGCATCGACGTCCTCCGGAAGATCCGGGAGGCCCACCCGGCGGAGCCGGTGATCATTTTGACCGGAGCCGGGACCGACGCCCTCGAGAGGCAAGCCCGAGAGCTCGGGGTGCAGCACTTCATCCAAAAAGGGTTCTCGCTGCACAACCTGGGAGAAGCGCTTCGCAGCGTGTTCAAAGAGGTGCCGCGCTCGCTTTCGGCGGGAGCAAACAGGGGAACCGGTGAGCCCTCATGAGCCAACGAATTGTACTGATCAATAGGGATCTCGAGAGGATCGCGGATCTGGTGAGCTGTCTCCAGCAACGGGCCGTTCTGCCGGTCGAGATCGAGCCTTCCGGCGAAGCGCTTGCGTTCGGGGGCGGGGACCCGCCGGCTGCGATCATTATGGTCGCCTCCTGCGGCAGCGATCTCGGTTTGGCTCGGCTGCGGTCGGCTCCGGCGTTGCGGCACGTTCCAATCCTGGTGATCTCCTCCTGCCTGATCTGCCCGCCCGGCGGGCCAGGCGCGACGGCCTATTTCTTCACCCCCGTTGACCCCGATGAGTTCTTGAACACGCTGGACCGCGCCCTCCACGGGATCGGCTGGTCATCTCCATGCGCATGAGCTGGTTTCGGGATTTGTTCACCAGGCCTCCGGTCAATGCGGAGGGACTGCCATCGCCCGTCTCGGATGAACCCGCTTCTGGGATGGTGCCAGAAGAGGTGATCGCCACCAAATCGCCCAACCGTCGACAGTTGGTGTTACTGCACGCGCTCGTAGTGATCGTGCTCAGCTATCAGTTGATCTTCAGCCGGACAGCCATCATCGCAGAAGAGGTGGCTCATCTGGCCATCGCGGGCCTGCTCCTGAGCATCGTCTGCCTGGCCGCGATTCCAGAACGATTCTGGTTCAGTCGGTGGTTCACGGGCAGTCTAGTCCTGGGCGACACGGCCATCACCACCGCGATGATCTATGCGTCGGGTGCGGCGAACTCGAATTTCTATGTGGCCTATTTTCTCATTCTGCTCATTGCCGCTTTGGTCCCGACGCTCAGCCAACTTATGGCTCTGACAGTCGTGCTGTGCCTGGCGTACGGCGGAGTCCTCTATCTTGATCTCAGCGAACACGGGTCCTTGAATGAAAGCCAGTTGCTCCAGATCCCTATCCTCATGATTCTGGGGATCTATTACGGCGTTTCCAATCACTCCGCCCGCCAGTTGAACCAAGATAAACAACGGTTGCTGCGAGAAATGCAGGAGAGGCGGCGCGTTGAGGAGGCGTTACGAGAGAGCGAACAGCGGTTTCATGCATTCATGGATAATAGCCCATCGGTGGCGTTCATCAAGGACGCCACCGGACGCATGCTCTATGTCAACAAGACGTTCGAGCGATATTTTGCCTTGTCCAAAACGGAGTGGGAAGGCAAGAAGGACTTGCAGTTGTGGCCCGAGCCCGTTGCGCGACGCCTAAAAGACAATGACCGGCACGTGCTGAAGTATGACCGGGCGATCGAAATCGAAGAGAGCGTCCCCATGCCCGACGGGCAGGTCCGTGCTTTCATGGTCTTCAAGTTTCCATTGAAGGACTCAACGGGGCGGCGCCTGCTCGGCGGCATCGCCATCGATATCACCGATCGGAAGGAATCGGAGCAGGCCCTCCGCCTGACGACGGAGCAATTCCGGTGCGCGTTCGAGAACGCGCCGATCGGTATGGCCCTGGTCTCGTTGGAGGGACGCTGCCTGCGCGTGAATCAGGCGCTGTGTCATCTGGTGGGGTATGCGGAATCAGAACTGCGCGATGCGACGATTCAGACTCTCATGGATCCGGACGACAGGGCTTTCGAATGGTCAAGCCTCTGCCGTGCTCTGGCCGGTTCCATCCAGGCCGATCCGGTGGAAAAACGGTTCGTTCACAAGCATGGACATCACGTGTGGGTCCTGATCAATGCTTCTCTGGTTCAGGACAGCGAGGAACGGCCGATCTATTATGTCGTCCAGATGCAGGACATCACTCCGAGAAAGGCCGCAGAAGACGCCTTGAAGGAGAGCGAGGAGCGGTATCGCCGGCTGGTCGAGGTCTCGCCGGACGCGATTCTGATCGTACGCGGCATGCGCATCATCTTCGTGAACCAGACGGGGTTCAGACTCTTGGGCGCGGTAAGTCCCGATCAGGTCATTAACCGGTCTCCTCTGGATTTCTTCGACCCTGATCATGATCCGGACAGGCTGAACACGATCAGCCAAGCGATTCGCTCGCACGAGGCCCTGTCCCCTCTAGGGCATCGGCTCATCCGTCTGGATGGGGCGAGCGTCGATGTCGAAGTGGCCGCCTCCGCCCTGCCGTTCGAGAAGGCGGTGGTCAGCCAGGTTGTCGTGAGGGACGTCACCAGGCAAAAACAGCTCGAACAACGGTTGAATCACAGCCACAAAATGGAGGCCATCGGACAGCTTGCCGGAGGGGTCGCGCACGATTTCAACAACATGTTGACGGTGATCAACGGGCACAGCGCGCTCTTGCTGATGGATACCGTGCGCCTGGGCGATGATCAGATCAGAAGCCTTGAACAGATTCAGCAAGCGGGGAGCCGTGCCGCCGGGTTGACCTCGCAACTGTTGGCCTTCAGCCGACGGCAGATGCTTCAGCCGAAGGTTGTCGATCTGAATGTCGTCATCACGCGGTTACAGGACATGTTGAAGCCGCTTCTCGGCGAGGACATCGAACTCTACGTCCTGCTGGACCCGGCGCTGAACAGGATCAAGGCGGATCCTGTTCAACTGGAGCAAGTGGTGATTAATTTGGCGGTGAACGCGCGCGATGCCATGCCGGAAGGCGGCCGCTTAACCGTCCAGACTGAGAATGTGGACCTGGCTCCTGGTTTCGAATCGCCGGAGGGGGAACGGCACGAGGGGCCGTATATTCGGATGACCGTGAGCGATTCGGGGATGGGGATGGATGCCGCGGTCTTGAGCCGCATCTTTGAGCCCTTCTTCACCACCAAACCCAAAGGAAAAGGAACGGGCCTGGGCCTGGCTACCGTCTATGGCATCGTGAAGCAAAGCGGCGGCACCATCCTGGTGAACAGCGAACCGGGGCGAGGGACGACCTTTCAGGTGTACCTGCCTGCGACCAAGGCTCCGATGGACGAATCCGACCGCGCCTCGGAGACGGATGACCTGCGAGGAACAGAGACGATTCTGGTGGTCGAGGATGAACCGGCGGTCCGGGCGCTGGTCTGCGATACCTTGCGGGTGCACGGCTACGGGGTCTTGCAGGCGCCGCATGGGTTTGAGGCCATCCTACAGGCCCGGCACCATGTGGGACCGATTCATGTGCTCTTGACCGATGTGGTCATGCCGCAGATGGGAGGGCGAGAACTCGCGAAGGAGTTGTCATCGGCTCTGCCGGACCTCAGAGTCTTGTACATGTCCGGCTATACGGACGATGCGGTCTTCCGCCATGGAGTGATGACCGAGGGAGTCAATTTCCTTCAGAAGCCCTTCACGACGGTGGCGCTGCTGCGCAAGATCCGCAAGATTTTGGGGGACGTCCCGCCGTCATGCACGGTCGGCGTTCCGGACCAGTCACAGGAACCACACCCAGGAGGTGACACAGTATGAGCGTCGAGCACCGTCGGTATCCTCGGTTTCAGATCATTTGTCCCCTGGTGTTCGCGGGGGATGGAGTGGTCGGGGCCGGGCGGATGACGGACTTGTCCGTCAAGGGGTGTGCTGTTGAAAGCGACGTGATGGTGGTGACGGGACTGTACCTGGAAGTTCGGATCCTTCTCCCGGATTCCTGGGCCCCACTCCGGGTCGATTTGGCTCCCGTCCGCTGGGCCGTGCCCGGAAAGTTCGGTATTGAATTGATCAAGATGGAGGCACATGACCAGCTTCGATTGACTCGTTTCATTCAGGCTTTGTCGAGCGTACAGCCGGCATCGGACCAGATGATGCCGAACGCGCATCATGGCGTGGCACCGATTGCTCAGGCTGAAGAGTGAACGGACCTCGCCTGATCCCTGGCTGCTGTTGATCCGGAAACTGTCGGATCCGCGTCCGTGATAACCCGAAGGAGTTCACATGGCCAAAATTGATGACCTGTTCCGGATGCTCGCCGATCGCGGAGGATCGGATCTCCACCTGATCGCCGGCCAACGCCCCTCGATGCGACTCCATGGAGAACTCGAACGGATCGACGGGCAGGGCGCGCTGGAGGATGGTGCTCTGCGTGAACTTCTATACGAGATCACGCCCGCTCCCAAGCGAGCACAATTCGAGGAAACGGGAGACGTCGATTTCGGTTATGAAATCCCGGGACTGGCGCGTTTCCGGGCCAATCTATTCAATCAGAAGTACGGGTGCGCAGCGGTCTTTCGTAAGATCCCCAGTCAGGTACTCACAGCCGACGAACTGGGCCTGCCGCCAATCCTGACCCGCGCGGCGATGCTCAAGAAAGGGTTGGTGCTGGTGACGGGGCCGACGGGCAGCGGCAAATCCACGACGCTCGCCGCGATGATCGACCATGCCAACAAGCATCGGCGGGATCACATTCTCACTATCGAGGACCCGATCGAGTTCGTCCACCAGAGCCACGGCTGCATCGTCAATCATCGGGAGGTAGGCGTCCATACCCAATCGTTTGCGGCCGCGCTGCGGGGAGCGCTGCGGGAGGACCCGGACATCATCCTGGTGGGAGAAATGCGGGATTTGGAAACGATCCGGTTAGCGGTCGAGGCAGCCTCGACCGGGCATCTGGTGTTCGGCACGCTCCACACGGAAAGCGCGGCGAAAACCGTCGACCGGGTGATCGAAGTGTTTCCCCATCAAGAGCAGGCCCAGATCCGCAACACGCTCTCGACGGCGCTGCGGGTGGTGGTCGCTCAAAACCTGTTCAAGCGGATTGATCAAAAGGGACGCTGCGCGGCGCTGGAAATCCTGGTGTGCACGCCCGCGGTCGCGAACCTGATCCGGGACGCCAAAACCTTTCAGATCGCCTCGGTCATGCAGACCGGGAGGAACGTCGGCATGCAAACGTTGGATGACGCGATTCAGGACCTCCTGAACAGGAAATGGATCAGCCCGGAAGAGGCCCATGAGAAGGCGATCGACAAGACCCGGTTCGCGAAGTTCCTCAAGACTCCCCCGGACGCATTGCAATAACACTTGCAGGCGGTGGCCGTGACTCGTCCTTGCCGGTCAAGAAGATATGGCTGCGGCGGGTGAGGAGCTGCCCCGGCGACATGACGTCTGGAACCGGCTAGGAGCTGCTCTCTCTAATCTGACGAGTGATGAACGGAACACTGTGCACCACACTGCCGGTATTCAAGCCCGTCCTTGTTTAATGGACTTACGGCCTTCGTCTCGATACCCAACAACAGGTAACAGCTCGTCAATATATCGAGGAGTTTCGGCGCTTCGTCGATCCAGCCCACCACTGCGCTCTACTGTCTTGCCTTCATTTTCCACCGCAATTGTGGGGCAACCGGAACGGACAGCCCACGTTCTTTCATCACTTGATCAATGGCCGCTCCAAGTTCGTGGAGGGAAAATCCCTTTGCCAAGAAATGCCTGACACCCAAGTCGGCCGCTTGCTTCTCCAAGACGTGCGTCCCGGTACCGGTGAGCACAATCACGGCTGCCTGGGGATCGACCGATCGGATCGCCTTGAGGACCGAGATGCCGTTCATATCCGGCATGTCCATGTCCAAGATCGTGATGTCTGGTTGTTCGCGGCGAAAGACCTGTATCCCATGCTGACCGTTGTCAGCCGAGACGACCTGATGGCCTTTTCGTTGGATCACGGCATGCAGTAATTCACGCACGTGGGCGTCATCGTCGACAGATAGAATTTTAGCCATATCGCTGTCCTTTGATGTGTGTCGACTGCGAGATCACCGACCTATTGGCATCATCGCTTCCTGCAGGGGGCCGAATACGCGATTAGGCCGCCTTGCTCCGAGAGTTGGCCGCGACCGGCTTCTGTTGTGAATCCAGAATCTCCCGGATCTTGCGTGTCAGGGTCGCCGCAGTAAACGGCTTCTGAAGAAAACACCGCTCAAACTGGGACCGCCCCGTGTACGCGCGTGTTCGGTCTGTATAGCCCGACGTGAACAGGACGTTCGTTCCCGGACGCCCTGCCAGGAAACGTTCCGCCAACTCCGGCCCGTTCAGCCCGGGCATGATCGTATCCGTCAGCAGCAGATGAATGGGCCCTGCGTGCTCTTGTCCGATATGCAGCGCTTCGTTGGCGTTACGGGCTTCGAGGACTGTATAGCCCTGTCCTTCGAGAATCGTCTGGGCGAGTTTACGGACCATTTCGTCATCTTCGACGAGAAGGATGGTCTCAGTGCCCCGTAAGTGCTCAGGTCGCAGCGGAGCCGGCTCACGTAGCCCACTAACCTCGTCCTCGACTCCGGGAAGGTAAATGTTGAGCGTGGTTCCCTGGCCGCTCTTGCTGAGCACCTCGATGTGGCCGCCGCTCTGGTTCACGATTCCATAGACTGTGGCGAGGCCTAATCCTGTCCCCTTGCCCGGTTCTTTCGTGGTGAAGAACGGCTCGAAAATGCGGGTCTGGACCTCCTCGGTCATCCCGCAACCGGTATCCCGAACGGTTAAGACCACATACCGTCCGGGTGGGAGCCTGTTCCCGGCGCCTCCAGCAGGTTCTTTCCGCACGACATCACGGGTTTCGATGGTCAATTCTCCGCCCTCGGCCATGGCGTCCCGCGCGTTCACGCCCAGATTCATGATGACTTGATCGAGCTGCCCCGGGTCCATGTGCACTTTGCTCACCTCCGCACCGAGACAGAGAACCAAGTTGATGTCTTCGCCGATCAGTCGACGAAGGAACTTCGCGATATTTTGGGTAGCCGCGTTCACATCCAGCACCTGCGGTTCGAGCACCTGTTGGCGACTGAAGGCCAGCAATTGGCGAGTCAACGTTGCGGCCCGATGGCCGGCTTCCTTCACCTCTTCCACCCATTTACGACCGATGGTCCCAAACTCCATCTCTGGCAGGATCATTTCGGTGTAACCGTTAATGACGGTCAGGAGATTGTTGAAGTCGTGCGCAATGCCGCCAGCCAGGCGCCCGACGCTTTCCATCTTCTACGCCTGTCGGAATTGCGCTTCGCTCTTCCGGAGGGCGGCTTCCGTACCTTTGCGTTCCACGGCGTAGCGGATCGCCCGGACGAGCAGATCGCCGTCCATTCTATTTTTCACGAGATAGTCCTGTGCGCCCGCCCGCATTGCCTGCATCGCCACACCTTCGTCATCGAGACCCGTCAGCACAATGATCGGAAGATCCTTTCCCGCAGCATGGGTCTTCTCAAAAGTCCCGAGCCCGTGACTGTCCGGGAGAGAAAGGTCCAACAAGACGATATCGATTCTACCTTCCACCAAGTGTTTCAGGCCCTGGTCAAGGCGATCGACCGATTCGACGTCGAATCGGGCCTCTTTGCGATCCGCCAGTATCTCACGAATGAGATAGACGTCGTCTTCGTTGTCTTCGATGAGCAACACGCGCATCAGGTGCTCCTACGCAGAAACCGGAAGTCGTGACACAAGGGTCCAGTACAACTCAAACTGCCCGACGACCTTGGAGAAATGCTGAAGATCCAGGGGCTTTCGGATGTAGGAGCAGGCTCCATCCGCATAGGATCGGAGCACATCCTCCTCGCGGTCGCTCGTGGTTAGCATGACCACAGGAAGGGCGCGTAAGCGAGGATCGCTCTTCATCTCCTTCAACACCTCAAATCCGTTTTTTCTCGGCATGTTGATGTCGAGCAGAATCAACCCCGGCACCAGGGCATCTCGATAGGGCCCTTCGCCCCGCAGGTAGGCCAAGGCTTCCTCCCCATCGCGAACGGTTTTCATGACATTCACCAGGCTCGCATCGCCGAAGACCTCTTGGATCAAGACGATGTCGTCTTCATTGTCCTCCACGAGCAAGATCTCGATGGGGCGCGTTTTCATGCTGGGCTCCTTTCCATCGCAGGAGTGGTTCCGAACGTGAGGATGAATTCCGAGCCACCTCCGACTCGAGGCTGAACCCAGGCCCGTCCGCCATGGCGTTCGGCCACTTGCCGCACAATAGCCAAGCCGGCTCCTGTCCCGTCGACTTCCCGTCCCACGGCCCGCTGGAAGAGCTGAAAAATCCGTTCGGCATGCTCGGGGGCCACTCCCGGCCCACGGTCGCATACGGCAAGGCCCAACGCCGCATTGCTCTCCTTGGAATGATAGGGAAGGACCTCAATGTCTGCTGGTTCTCCGTGGCATGTAAATTTGAGCGCGTTGGCGAGCAGGTTATATACAGCCTGGGTAGCCCAGGTCTTGTTCACCCGAAGGCGTGGGAGTGTTCGGGCAATCCGCACGTGGGCTCCTGTCTTGCTGACCACATCTTCCAGTCGTGTGAGGGCCTCCTGCACGATCGTTTCCCCATCGATGTCGTCATCCGGGATCTCCATGCGTTGCGCCCGCGAAAGCGCCAAGATGTCGGCAAGCAGACGATCCATGCGCCGGGCAGCACGAATCACCCGGCTCAAGAAGTCCTGTCCTTTTTCTTCCAATTTCTCGCCATAGCGGTCATGCACCATGCGCGAGAAATTCTCAATGGACCGAAGTGGCTCCCGTAGATCATGCGACGTGACATACAGGAGCGTTTCCAGATCCCGGCTTTTCGCCGTGATCTCCGCCGTGCGTTCTTGCACCCGCATCTCCAACTCATCGTAGGCGCGCCGGAGCGACTCTTCCGCCTGCTTGCGCTCAGTGACGTCGCGCGCCACGGCATACATGAGCCCGTCCGGCTGGGGCACCGACTTCCAGGACAGCAGGCGCCACGAGCCATCCTTATGGCGATACCGGTTTTCGAATTGAAGCACCAACTCCCCGGACATGACCTGCTTTTCGACCTCGCGGACCGTAGTGGAGCGATCATCAGGATGGACAAAGTCGAGGAATGGTCGTGCCAGCATTTCCTCGACGCTCCACCCCAGCGTACGTGTGAAGGCTGGATTGACACGCTTGAAATAACCGTCCGAGGTGGCGATACAGAGCATGTCCAGCGAGAGCGAGAAGAACCGTTCCAGTTCGTTCTCCGCCTGTTTGCGGGCTTCCAGTTCTCCTCGGAGTCGAGTGTTGACCTCCTGAAGTTGCTGGGCTCGGTGAATGATTTCCACTTCCATTTCGGCCGCACGCGCTCGCAATTCTTTAGTCATCCGGTCTTGCACGCTTCCCGCACGCTTGGCCCGGATAAACTCTGTGACGTCCTCAACACGATGGATGAGATAAGCGACCTCTCCCTGTTTACCGAAGACCGGTGAATTGACCGGGCTCCAGTACCGTTCCTCGAATCCTCCTCCCTCTGAATCCGGGCGCCGAATGTCGTACTTTTGCACGGCCATGGCATCCGGTGCCCGGTTCTGTAAGGCTCGTTCCAGCGAGGTCCGCAGGTTCGACACGCCGGTTGCACCCGGATCGTTTGGATTATCGGGGAAGACATCGAAGAGGTAACGTCCCAGTATCGCCTCCCGCTTGGTCATTGTGGCCCGCAGATAGGCATCACTGGCCGCCACAATGGTCAACTCGGGCGTCAGCACGAGATAAAGTCCCGGTGCAGACTCAAAGAGGACCTGAAAGTCGGAGATAGGAATTGGAGGGGGCTGCGTAAACAACTGGCTGTTCCGCTCCCTTCCCGCCTGACATGGGACCGGTGCCTAGACGATATTCGACGATATAGTAAGCCGATTCAGATCTCAGCGCGCTCAGAGTCAATGATACAATCCTCCCCAATCTGGTCAAACTCTTTCCGCCTTTCTCACTGTGCTGGCGCCCGGCATACATGCCTCACTTGTCGCTAAGAGGCTTCGAACCCGCAGGCCCTCTTAATTTACTTTGTCACTCTCCTCTGACAGTTCTTCTTGCTCTTCCCATGGCCTACATACAGCCTACCGACTATCACCCCTTTATCACCTCTTTCATGATGGTAGGTTCTTATTGTGAACTCAGTTGATCTCATGATCCCGATGCAATAAGCCCGCGGTATTTTTCAGCCGGTCCAATCTTGTCTTATCCAATTGGAGGAAGATCGTTCGTTCCTGAGTGACCGTCACCGTGCCGGCGGCTCTTCCTTTCGCCTTCTTCACCCACTTCTTCCTGGTGTAGATCACATCGCCCTTGCCGCTCTTCTTGAAATCACTGTAGAGAATCGCGAGCGTGGCGGCGTCCCTGAGTGTTTCGAGGGGGGGCTCAAGGCCTTTCGGAAGGCGCACGACGACATGGGAGCCGGGAACACCACGGGCGTGGAGCCAGAGATCGTCCCCCTGCGCAAACCGGTGGGTGAGTTCTTCGTTCTCCTGGGCGTTCCGTCCGACATAAATCGGATGTCCATCGACGGACGTGAACCGGCGGAACGGGCCTCGGCGGGGAGGCGCGTGACCCGGTCGGCCCTGACGATCGCCTAGCTGGCTGCGACGCCGGTTCGTGGTCGGTTCCTTGCCGGCCGGTGGGCGCCACTCGCCGCGGCGAATCCGGTCGATCTCTTCCCGGAGTTGTGTCTGCTCTCGTTCCGCCGCCTCCAGCCTCGGACGGATCTCGGTCTCGGCGGCAAGAAACTTCCGATGTTTCTGAAAATAGTCGTGCATGTTAGCCGTGGGAGTCTTGGCCGGATCCAACGGGATCGTGATTGGCGTCAGCTCGGGATCAAAGTAATCTTCTACGGTCACCCGGTCCTGTCCTTTCTGCACCTGGGCGAGGTGGGCTTTCAGCAACTCGCCGTAACGTCCGTAGGATTCATAACGCCGAGCCTTGTCAAGGTCTTCCTCCATGCCGAGGATGCGCCGGGTAAGACGTTTCAACTGGCGGGTCAAGCTCTGCAACCGTTCTTGTTCAAGACGCCGGGCCTGCGCCTCCGATTCCTCTTGCGCGTAATGCTGCTCAATCGCTTGCGACACCGGATAGTCCGGATCGTCCGCAGAGGCCGATGACGGCGTGAACCGCTGTCGCGTGGTCTGCGGCGGATCTGTCCCGGGCTGGCCGATTCCAGCGAGCCAGGGTTTACCGGTCCGTTCCGGCGCCGGCCGGAGGGCCGCACGCACGTGACCGGTCGCATCGACATAGAATAGGTTCGCGCTCCGTCCTGTAAGTTCCGCCGCCAGTGTTCGAGTCCCCTCCTTGGTTTGCAGCCTGATCTCGACGATCCGGTCCCCTTGCCATTGCTGGAGTTCTTCGACCCGCGCTCCGAGCAGGTGGGCGCGAAGCAGTTGACAGAAGGACGGGGGGCGCTCGGGGTTCGGCAAGTGGGCCGACAGCAGGTGCAGCCGTGTCGCGCCTGGGAAGACGGAGAGATGCAAGGCGACGGTCTTGCCCGGTACGCGAACTTCCAGGGTGATGGCGGTGTCTGTGGGTTGGTAGATTTTCTGAACCCATCCGCCAAGAAGAGCCGGCCGAATTTCGGACAGGACAGCGCCAATTTCCGCCGCAGACAGCGACATGATCCTCCTCGTGCCCAACCTTTCGAGGGATTGATCGAGGCCGGCACCCCCTCCCGATCGATGGGAGCCCCGCGAGGCCGGTCGGACAGGCATCGTCCGCCTTTCTCATAACCTCGCCAATTCTAATGATTTGTGATCGTCTGCGAAACAGTCGAATTTTGAGCTGATGGCGGCCGCATTCATGGCATCTGCGTTGCGATGACAGCCCCGTGAGACGCGCAAACAGAATGACCGAAACCGGACAAACAAAGGAGGCGAACATGAAGTGCACACGTTGTCACGGGCTGATGGTTGAAGATCACCTGCTCGATGTCAAGGAAAGCCTGGGGCCCATGTGGATCAAGACTTGGCGATGCGTGGCCTGCGGCAACATTGTGGACCCGTTGATTCTGAAGCATCGGGCGGCTCAGGCCTCGCAAGCGCCGAGGCTGGTGGTTGTGGATGCCCCCGAAAAGCAGCCCGAAGCTGATCCGACGTCCCCGGCTGTGGCGATGACGGCTTGAAGCCGGTGCGAGGTCCTGCCGTCCTGGAGGTGGCTCTCAAAGAGTCGCTCTCACCAAGACGGCAGGTGGCGATAAGAGAATCAGTGATTCCAATTGCCCTCTCAACTCCTTCTTCCCAAATCTTCATAAATTTGCCCCTCTGATCCTCTCTGCGATAGAGTGCGCCTCGACCATCAGTGGTGGTCGCATCGAATTGGATCCCTGTGCCGCTCGATCCCTTCCACATAGCCTGGCTCACCCGCCTGAAGCACTCGTTTCGCCGGTCGATCAAGACACTCCTGCGAGAGCTTTGTGATGACCTGGAGCAACAGTATCCCGAAGCCGTCGATCGATTCGATCTGCCGCTCTCCTATTTTCGCTTGCTTGGAGACGTGCTGAGCCCTGAGGCCTTGGATTCATGGAAAGTCGTCGGATGGGTCGAGGGCTTGAACGACCTGCTGTATTTCATCGACGTCCTGTCGCAACTCCAGCGCGAGCCCGATCGAGCGGAGTTCGCCGAGCAGTTTCTCGCCGAGTGTCTGGAACGGTTCTATGAACATACGTACCTGGACGAGCTCTTTCCGAACCGAAGGCCTGAGCCCTCGCGTCTTGTTCCGCGCTTGGCCAAGCTGTGCGAACGTCTGAGCCGGGAGTTGATACAGGAATCTCTGACTCTCGTGCCTGGCTTACCCTGTCGATGGTTGCGATATGGGAAGCGGAAGCGGTGGATCGTCCCGGGCGATCTCGATGTTGACTTGGAACGCGCCCAAGCATCGAGGACGCTTTCGGTCGGTCTCGATGGCGCCTTCGTGTCCATGCCTCCGGTAGTTCCCATGCGGGCGAGCGGCAGACGCTCTTCCCCGCGATTCGAGATTTCGACCGGTGAGATAGCTCTCAAAGTCGGTCGCAAGCGGTCCGTGATCCTCGTCTCCGAGGATGAGCCGAGGTGGCAATGCACGTACCATCCGCCGGTGTATGTAAGAGCGGCCGATGCCTGTTGGAGACATGGGCTCACCCTCGGGCCGACGTTGGTGTATGACCGGCAGCGGAGGCCTCTCGATGTGCGGCCTTCTCCGACGACCTTGATCGCTCGCCTCCACCGGGCCATTGACGCGATCGCGGAAGCCTGGCCGGAGGGGCTCGATCTGTTGTCGCTGTTTACCATGAGAGTAGTGCCACTGCAGGCGAGCGGCGTCGTGAGCTTCAGCTACCGTCACAGGCCGGGCCTGTCCTTCATTAACTTGTTCGAGCGGGATCAACTGGACCTCATCGACGACCTCATCCATGAGAACAGCCATCACCACCTGAACCTGTTGCTCCGGAAGTATGTCTTCTATAAGGGAGACCACAATCAAGAACTGTTCTATTCTCCCTGGCGGCGCAGCCTTCGCCCGATCCGCGGCATTCTCCACGCCACGTTTACGTTTACGATGGGGGCGCTCTTGTTTGAGCGGTTGGCCTTGTGGGGAAGATCAGATCCGAAGCGGTGGAGCGCTGCCGGCTTGACGTCGCGCGATCTCCTTCGCGCCCAGTTTCGCTGTTTGGAGGAGGTCGAGTCGGTGCGTTATTCGATTCAGGATCTCGAATATGCACAGGCGCCCCTTGGATGGTTGACCCGCTCAGGGAAGGAATTGGTCGAGCAACTCAGAAACCGGATCGACAAGGTGGAGAACGCTATCGCGTCGATGCGCAGAACGGTTCTCCGTTCCCAATTCGGCCCCGCTCTGCGGCGGCACATCGAGGAATTGCGGAAGGCCCGCCAAACCTATAAGCCGGTGCGGGCGAGCAAGGCCTGATGGGGTCTGTCACTGTTCAGCGGGAATCATGTGCTCCGTTCCCCAATGAATGAAGGAATGCATCGGCTTCTACCGTTCCAGTACGGACTGGTGAAACTCCAAGACTTCCTGAATGTGATTTAAGCGAGTAGCGCTTCCAGATTGTTGAGTAAGCGCACGGGGCGACCAGGGGTAAGCAGAAAATGTAGAATATGCCCTCATTGCTTCCCTTTGAATCCTGGGACACATATCCTGGAGTGACGTGGTAGGCTACCTCTCGGCCAGCCAGATGAAAAACCTTCTAGAAGTTATTTCAAAACCTCGGAAAAGGAGTAGAATCCGCGCCATGACGGCCTTCAAGGAAAGGAGGACACATGGCGTGGCGCCAGCTGACCGATGCGCAATGGGACCAGATTCGTCCCCATTTACCCCCGGCCCCGCGCCGACCGAAGGGCGGCCGACCGCCTGCCGACGCTCGGCGCTGCTTCGAAGGGATACTCTGGATTCTGTGGACCGGCGCACCGTGGAGCGAACTGCCCAAGCGGTATGGCAGCCCGAGCACCTGTTGGCGACGGCTGCGGCAGTGGGAAGCCAGCGGGGTCTTGCTGACGCTGTGGCGGGCCTTGCTGGCCCACTTGAATGACGCGCAGAAACTGCGCTGGAACGAGTGCTTCCTCGATGGGAGCTTCGCGCCGGCGAAAACGGGGGCGCCAACGTCGGGCCGACCAAGCGCGGCAAGGGCACAAAATGGATGGTATTGGTCGATGGCGCGGGTACTCCGTTGGGAGCATACCTGGATTCGGCGTCCCCGGCGGAGGGCCGGCTCCTCGACGCGACGCTCGACACGATCGCCGTGACACGCCCGCATCGGCCGGGGCGGCCCCGCAAGCGGCCGGAGCGGCTGATTGCGGACCGGGGATATGACAGCAATGCCGCCCGGGCCCTGTTGGTCCGTCGCGGGATTGAGCCGATCATTCCGGCCAGGGCCAATAACCAGCGGGCCACCCCTCAGGACGGGCGCAAGTTGCGCCGCTACCGGCGCCGCTGGATCGTGGAGCGCACGATCGGCTGGCTGGGCAACTTCCGGCGACTGACCGTCCGGTATGATCGCCTGATGGACACTTATGGGGGCTTCTTTCATCTGGCCTGTGCCCTGATCACGCTTCGGAAGGTTTTGAAATGACTTCTAAACAGCCTGCCGACCGTAGGAACAATTTGCACTACAAGTCAGAAAAGTACCGGGAGTCTTTCAGTGCTCTTGCGTCTTCACTTAGGCGTCTTCACTTAGGCGTCTTCCTGTTCATCGCGATGCTGCCGCACGTTGGGCGCCTTCCAGCGGAGCGCAGGATGCTCGCGGGAAAACCAGAAAAGGACCGGGAATCTGTTCATGTGCTTCAGCAGGTTCAGCTCGTGCGAGACTGCCGATCCGGTTAGTCAGCAACTGCTCCAAGGACTCGACAGACCTCACGCACCGTCATGAAGGCATCCTGCCGGAGCCGTGCTTCTGTTCCCGGATCGCCTCCACCTAAGAACTTCGCAACCCAGGTCGGACCTTCGGCATCCAGCCCGCATTATTCATGACGGTTCGTCGCGAAATGGCGGAGTTGCGTCGCGAGACGGGCAAGCACAGCCGCGAAGGACTGAGCAACTGTCTTGAATGTCAAGCTCTCCGTGCAGCGGCCGGTTGCCATGGAGTCCCATGATGTACCATCGCATTGAGAATGGTCAGCAGCTTGCGCATCGCGGCGACCAGCGCGACCTTGGATGCT
>JANRMO010000049.1:0-20719 GCA_040981105.1 Nitrospiraceae bacterium | reverse complement strand
TCTTTGCCGCTCATCGTCACCCTGTCCTCTCCGACCATCCCGCCCTCCTTCTGAGGGCCGGGAGTCTATCAATGAAGAGGACATTTCTATCTTGGTGAAAGCGGACATTATCATTTTGGGATTACACTACCGGGCGGCAAGCCCGTCCGATCGACGGCCCTTCCGGCGCAACCAACCGTGTTAATGAGGGTGAGGGCCGCCCGGCCAGGTTTCGGGAGCGACAAAGCGCGGAGGAGCGATTGGAAAACGCATCCGGGGCGTATCCGATTTCAAATCGAGATTTTTCAGCAGAAGCAGAGGCTATTCAAGCAACTGGCTAAGCATCAGCATGCCCGAGCCCTGGCTATCACCTGCTCAGACTTACGGACCGTTGCTGCCGGACTGTGCAAGGCCTTCCTGCATCTGCACGGCTGGGTCTGTTCGATTGCCACCGGCGATATCTGAGTCTACGATGCCAAGCGCGAGATCTTCGATTCCTTGGACAGGATGGCGGCCTGGTCGCAATCGAGACCCCTCGCACCTGGTTGGATGATGGCGCGGCGTGGTACAACGATCTCGTAGCCGTAGTCCGCAGGGGGGAAGATCGGATCGTTGACCATTCCTCCGGCCGGTTACTCAAGACTTCGAAAGCTCATACCGATTTGACGCAACGTCGAACGCAGTCCTGTTTGATCGAACGACACCATGGCGAATTTCCGTACACTCGAAGCCCTCCGTTTCGACAACACCTATGCGCGGCTGCCGGAAGCCTTCTATGCCAAACTTAATCCAACGCCGTTTGCCACGACACCCCACCTCATCAGCTTTAATCCTGCGGCAGCCGAGCTGATCGATCTCGATCCCGAGCAAGCGACTAGACCAGAGTTTGCCGGCGTCTTCGGCGGAAGCCTGCTCGTGCCGGGCATGGAACCGCTCGCGATGTTGTACGCCGGCCATCAGTTCGGGGTATATGTCCCGCAACTCGGCGATGGGCGGGCGATTCTCCTGGGCGAAGCGGTGAGCGACTCCGGCACGCGGTGGGACTTGCAGCTCAAAGGGGCGGGGTTGACGCCGTTTTCCCGCGACGGGGACGGGCGGGCCGTCCTGCGTTCGACCATCCGCGAGTACCTCTGCTGCGAAGCGATGCAGGGACTGGGCATTCCCACCACGCGCGCCTTCTCGATCGTCGGCAGCGACGACCGTGTCTACCGCGAACAGATCGAAACCGGCGCCATGCTGCTGCGCATGGCCCCGTCCCATGTCCGGTTCGGCACGTTCGAGGTCTTTTACTATCGCCAACAGTATGACCAGCTTAGGATCCTGGCCGATTATGTGATCGAGCACTTCTATCCTCATTTGATGTCCCGCTCCGAGAGGTATGCCGAATTCTTCGAGGAGGTCGTCGTGCGGACGGCGGAGCTGATCGCGCAATGGCAGGCGATTGGGTGGGCGCACGGCGTAATGAACACCGACAATATGTCCATTCTCGGCATCACACTCGACTACGGTCCCTACGGCTTCATGGACGACTATGAGCCGGGATTTATCTGCAACCACTCGGACCACAATGGGCGCTATGCGTTCGACCAGCAGCCATATATCGGGTTGTGGAATCTCAGTTGCCTCGCGCAGGCGCTGTTACCGCTTGCGCCAAAGGACGCTCTGAAGCCGGCACTCGCCAGCTATACGCTCGTCTTCGACCGGGCGTGGCTGATGCGCATGCGCCGCAAGCTGGGTCTGGTGCAGGAACGAGCCGACGACGCGGTGCTCGTCTCCGATCTGTTGAGCATGATGGCGGCAAGCCGTACCGACTACACGAGGCTGTTTCGTTCGCTGTGTGAGTTCTCGTTGAGCGACGACGGCCGCAACGAGGCGATACGCGATCAGTTCCTGGATCGGCAGGGATTCGACCGCTGGGCAGACCGGTACCGGACCCGGTTGCGCGAAGAAGCGAGCCGGGACGAGGATCGCCGCTGCCGGATGCAGCGCGTGAATCCGAAGTACATCCTGCGAAATTATCTGGCGCAGGCGGCGATCGAGAAAGCGCAACAGAAGGAGTATGCCGAGATCGATCGCCTGCTGACACTGCTCCATCATCCTTTCGATGACCATTCTGGGATGGAGTCCTACGCGCTCCCGCCACCCCACTGGGGGAAGCATCTCGTCGTGAGTTGCTCGTCGTAGTCGCACAGTCGCTCTGGCGAACGCCCGAACGTACCTCTCTCTGTGACCAACCTCATGGACCGGTCACGGGGCGGAGTGTTAGGCTCTGAAATGATGCATCGCCAACAGTTGGCAGGACTGACGATCCATCTCACCGGCGGTACGGATGGAAAGGGGGCAGGCAACGGTCCGTTCGTGATTCTGCTCCACGGGTTCGGTGCGCCCGGGGACGATCTGGTGTCCTTAGCCGACGCGGTGGAGGCGCCGACCGGCACCAGATTTCTTTTCCCCGAGGGGCCGCTCTCGTTGAACTTCGGATTTGGCGATGCTCGTGCCTGGTGGATCATCGACATGAACAGGATCGCTCAGGACCGAGCAGCCGGTCGACTTCGTGACCCGAGAATGGAGGTCCCAAAGGGCCTGGCCCCGGCTCGTGAACAGGTTTTGGCGTTGTTGGAGGAAGCTGAACGGAAGCTCGGGGCAGATCCGTTGCGGACGGTGATCGGCGGGTTTTCACAGGGGGCGATGCTGGCCTGCGACACGGTATTACGGACGCGCCGGCCCTTCGCGGGGCTGCTCATGCTGTCGGGTACGCTCCTGTGCCGGCAGGAATGGGAGCCGCTCATGCCGGCGCGCCGCGGGCTGCCTGTGTTCCAGAGCCACGGCCTGCACGACGATCTCTTGGCCCATCCATTCGCCGAAGAGCTGCGCGACGGCCTTACCATGGCTGGCCTTCCCGTGGAGTGGATCTCATTCCGCGGCGGTCATGAGATCCCGGAGCCGGTTGTGAGACGAATCGGAACCTATCTGCATAGGATATTCCTGGATCGATGAGCGATCGACTTGACCGCACCGGCTTTCAACATGATGGGTGAGCGCGCCAACACCATCACCTCCGAACGACGAGAGTGGTCGCAATCGACCGGCTGGACGGGCTCGCCCCTCACGGCCTCAACGTACTGGTTCCAGTACGCCTCAGCCGCTCGGGTCTCCGCACGCCCGTCTCGCAGTCGACTTGGCGGTTTGCCCACGAACCGTCATAAACGATGCGGGCTGGGACGACGATCCGCTGCACAAGGACTGGCCGCTCTCCGGGAAATGGGTTGGAGAGCAACCGGTGGTGGGCAGAGACGTTCGTAAAGCTCCGGCGGCTCAAGCCAACGATCCTCCACGGACCGCAACACACGGTCATCGTACCGACCGGCAGTGAGAGCTTCGTCGACGAGGTCTTGCAACGCAATCCGGATTTCCGATTGAACTGTTGCTCAAAACCGGCGACCATCGGTTGAGCGGTCCCGAACATCTGGAGACCATGTGCGTTGCTTGGTGAGGCGTTCAGCGTGAGCCGCCGGCCCACACGAAGTGTGGGGTGCAGGACCGACGCTGGAATCCGGTGCGGCCGCGGGCTAAGTTTGCGCGATCCCCATCAACCGCTACCCGTTTTCTCGCTTCAGTTGTCTTCAGGAAATTACCGACGAAATGAAAGTGAGATTAGTCGAGTTCGGGAACTGATTCGCACCGCCAAGTCGACACGATCTTTCCTTCTCGACTTATTGTGAAACATCCGCGGCTTTTGTTATTGTGAGGGCTTCCTTCTTTTCCCATTGCTGCCACAACTGAGGAACCATGGGCACAAATGATAAACAGGTGATCTTCTCTTTGGTCGGAGTCGGCAAGGTCTATCCGCCGAAGAGGCAGGTCCTGCGGGATATTTATTTGGGCTTTTATTACGGCGCCAAGATCGGTGTACTGGGATTGAACGGTGCCGGCAAGAGCAGTCTGCTCAAGATCATTGCGGGGATGGATCAGAACTACACCGGCGAAGTGACCCGGTCGAAGGGATATACGGTCGGACTGCTCGAACAGGAACCGCAACTCGATCCCAAGAAAACGGTCAAGGAAGTGGTTGAAGAGGGCAAGGCCGAATTGGTGGCGCTGCTCCATGAGTATGAGGCCATCAGCAATAAGATGGGAGACGCCTCGCCGGACGAGATGGAAAAGCTGCTCGATAAGCAAGCCCAGTTGCAGGAGAAGATCGAAGCGGCCAACGGCTGGGAATTAGAAAACGAGCTGGAGGTCGCGATGGACGCACTCCGCTGTCCGCCGGCGGATCAGAAGGTCGGCGAGCTGTCGGGTGGTGAGAAGCGCCGGGTGGCGCTCTGTCGCCTGCTCATCCAGGAGCCGGACATTCTGTTGCTGGATGAGCCGACCAACCATTTGGATGCGGAATCGGTGCAGTGGCTTGAACAGCACCTCCAGCAATACAAGGGCACAGTTATCGCCGTGACGCACGATCGCTACTTCCTGGATAATGTCGCGGGCTGGATTCTCGAACTCGACCGTGGCCACGGTATTCCGTTCCAAGGCAACTACACGTCCTGGCTTGAACAAAAGCGGGAACGGCTGGAGAAGGAAGAGAAGGCCGAGTCTAAACGCCGCAAGACCCTGGAGCACGAATTGGAATGGATTCGGATGTCGCCGAAGGCCCGCCAATCGAAGGGCAAGGCCCGTCTGAACCGCTACGAAGAACTCGTCAATCAGAAGCAGGACGAGCGGGCGGAGGATCTGGAAATCTACATTCCGCCCGGCCCGAGACTCGGCGACGTCGTGGTCGAGGCCACGGGTATCAGCAAGGCCTACGGGGACAGGCTGCTCTATGAGAATGTAACCTTCAGCCTTCCCAAAGGCGGCGTCGTCGGCGTAATCGGCCCGAATGGAGCGGGCAAGACCACGATGCTCCGCATGATCATCGGCAAAGAGAAGCCGGACACAGGGACGATCAAGATCGGTGACACGGTCAAGCTCGGCTACGTGGACCAAGATCGGAGCCTCGACGGAACCAAGACCGTGTACGAAGTCATTTCCGACGGGCAAGAGACGATTAAGCTGGGCAAGGCCGAGGTCAATGCACGGGGCTATTGTGCCCGCTTCAACTTCGCCGGGACGGACCAGCAAAAGAAGGTCAAGGACCTCTCGGGCGGTGAGCGCAACCGGGTGCATCTGGCCCGCATGCTGAAAGAAGGCGCCAACCTTATCATTCTCGACGAACCGACCAACGATCTCGATGTGAACACGCTGCGCGCGTTGGAAGAGGGATTGGACGGTTTTGCCGGCTGCGCCGTGATCAGCAGCCACGACCGCTGGTTCCTGGATCGCCTCGCCACCCATATCCTGGCGTTTGAAGGCGAGAGCCGCGTCGTCTGGTTCGAAGGGAACTATAGCGACTACGAAGCGGACCGAAAGAAGCGCCTTGGCAAGGAAGCCGATCAACCCCATCGGATTCGATACCGCAAGCTGACCCGAGGCTAGACATCTCCAATGCCGGTGTAGTAGAGGATCGCACATTCTCTGCGGCGATGATCTCCCCTGCCCACTGAAGTCGGCCCGGACGGTACAGACCATCAAAACGGTGGAAACGACCGAACAAGGTATCGTGACGCCGCGGGAACGCGAAGAGATTACGCAATCAGGAGGTTAGGTGATGTTGGCATCGCTTACGAAACTACCGATCCCGTCGTGGCTCAATCGGATATCCATGGAGTCGCCCTTTCGCTACCTGACCAAGGTACTGCTCAAGCAGATACCCGTCTCGGTCAGGACAAGGGAACTCTGGGGCATTTCGTCTCGGCCCGGTTATCTCTTAGGGCTGCTCAACGGGGCGGTTCTGGCTCGGTACCAACAGGTTCCTGAGATCTGCGCGTTGGAATTCGGGGTTGCAGGGGGACAGGGTCTCCTTGCTCTTCAGTCCGAGGCCGAAGTCATAGAGAGGGAAACGGGCGTTGGGATCAAGGTCTACGGATTCGACCGCGGGAGCGGGCTACCCAACATGATCAACGATTATCGGGACCATCCGGACTATTGGAAGCCGGGCGATTTTCCGATGGATGTGAGTCGCCTCCGTCCTCAGCTACAGGCCAGGACCCAGTTGATTTTGGGTGATGTAGAGGAGACGGCGCGAGAATTTGTCGAGAGCATTCAGACTTGCCCCATTGGGTTTATCTCGTTCGATCTCGACCTCTATTCTTCCACTACCCATGCCCTCACAGTTCTTACTCACCCTCATAAGCGGATGCTCAGGCAGGTTCCACTCTATTTCGACGATGTCATCGAGAGCTTCGTCAGTCACCGATTCGCCGGAGAGCTTCTGGCCATCGATGAGTTCAATGAGGGGAGCGAGACCGTCAAGATTGATCAGTGGCGAGGTGTGAAGTGCGGGCGTCCCTTTCCCGGAGAAGCCTATCTCGACAAGATGTATATCGCCTATGATCTCGACGCGATCAGCGCGGCGAAATTAGAAAGAGAGGTCCGTCGGCTGCCGCTCGAAGGCATCGTGTGACCGAATCACGATAGTCCGCTGACGCAGACGCGTCCTCTGAGCAGGCTCGCCAGAACGGACCAATCAGTCATTCCTCTCGTTCGGTGATCCTTACAGGTTCGAACCAGATACTCGCAGGTCAGGTCAGGCCTCCAATCCTGCCAGCCTGTGAGAACGGATGAGAGGAGCTTTCCTTGTTAGGGGATCGGGGTTTCTCAGAGAGGCGTCTTTCTATTGCAGGTCATACATCGTCAGGGTAAATAGGCGGAAAGAGGTGGTGGTGAGGCGTGCGACGATGACGGCGAAGCGAGATTAAAATACAGGAGACTTGCGTGAGAGGATTGATGGATAGCCGAGGCAGATCCCGACTCTGGATTCTGGGTGCGGTGCTGTCGTTGATCGGCGCAGCGATCGACGGATGTTCACAGATGCCGCAGCAGGCGGTGCTGCCTCCGGCCGCTTCTGTCACGGACGAGGAGGGGGCGTTCACCGCTCTCGCCGGCTCGTGGGAGTATGAGGAAGGAACGGCCGTCGTTCCCCTGGAAATCGATCGTAGCGGGGTCGGGACCTATCCGTACAAGGGGGGACGATTGATCACTGACAGCTTGGATGATCATCACTGGCGAGGGCGGTGGCATCAAGCGGAGAATGACCGGGAGGGAGGATTTGAGGTCATTCTCACACCGGATTTGTCGGAAGGAGATGGACGTTGGTGGTATACCCGAATCGGCCGCGACCTATCCCCGACCGAGAAGGGCGGCACCTTTCGCGTCACGCGATCTGAACCATCCTCTGGCCCGTCAGCGGGGATACCCGCCAGGTAAGTGTTTTCTCCTTCCCGCCGTCCAGGTCTGATCGTGCCGTTCGCCGATCCGCTGAAAGGTGACACCTGCTCTGGTCGTCATTTCTCTACAATGCCGACAGGCGAGACCGCAATTAACACGACCACAGAGTCGAGCCAAGGCCGGTTCATGGGCATCACATCGCACATTCGTACCCGGACTGTGGTGGTGACGGGGGCGGGCGGCCTGATTGGGAGCTATCTGGTTGGAAGTGCGGTCCGATGGATGCCCGACTGGCAGGTCGTCGGTCTCACGAGACACGAGCTGGATCTCACGGACCGGTCCGCCGTGAATGAAATGTGGCAACGGCTCCAGCCAGAAGCAATCGTCCATTGCGGCGCCATCAGCAAGGCCCTCGCTTGTGACCGGGATCCGGAACTGGCCAGACGGGTGAACGTCGAGGCCACCAATCACCTGTCGGATCTGACGTCCGCCGCTGGCGCCCGCTTGGTATTCCTGTCCACCGATCATGTGTTCGACGGGAACCAGGGGTCCTATCGGGAAACCGATCCGGTAAGTCCCCAGACGGTCTATGGAAAAACCAAAGTCGCCGCTGAGCGGTCGGTTCTCGCGCACAAGCAGCACCTCGTTCTGCGCACCTCCCTCAATGCCGGACTGTCACCGACCGGTGATCGAAGCTTCGTGGAGGAACTGGTCCTGGCCTGGCGCACGCGACGGTCTCTCACACTGTTTACGGATGAATATCGTTGTCCCATTCCCGCCACCGTGACGGCGCGGGCTATCTGGGAGCTGATCCGCACGGCTCCTGGGGGGCTGTATCACCTGGCTGGCCGAGAACGATTGTCGCGATGGGAGCTTGGTCAGCTTATCGCATCGCTCTACCCGGGACTTGAGGCTTCGATCATGCCAGGTACGCTTCGCGACTATGTCGGGCCTCGGCGCTCGCCGGACCTCTCGTTGAATTGTGACAAGGTCCAGCGTTGTCTGTCGTTCGAGCTCCCTGGGTTTCAAGCCTGGCTGCAAAAACAGCGGGGGATCCCGACCAAGGATCTCTGGCGCCCCGACAATGAGGCAAGCTGATGCCCACGGATCCGCTGACCCTCATCCTTTGGGCCTACGTAGCCTCCGTCGTCGTCATGACGCTGCTCTGGTGGCTGCAACGGATCGTGCGGAATGCGTCGATCGCGGATGTGGGGTGGTGCGTGACGCTCTCCGGGGTCGTCCTGTGGTATGCGGTGCATGTGTCGGGAGCGCCGGAGCGCAGGCTGTTACTGGCGCTCTTGGCCGCTGGCTACGGCCTGCGCCTGGGACTGGCTATCCTGTTCACGCGGGTGCTGCGGCAGCCCGAAGATCCGCGGTATGTACGGTTGAGACAGCGATGGGGAGCCGATAGTGAACGGAACATGTTTCTCTATTTTCAGTTCCAAGCTGCGGCTGTGCCATGGTTCTCGCTGCCATTCCTTGTGGTCATGCAGAATCCTCAGCCGACCTTCAGCCTGTGGGAGTATGCTGGTGTCGGCCTATGGCTGGTTGGGGTGATCGGAGAAACCGTCGCGGACGCGCAGTTGGCCGATTTTAGGCGACAGCCATGGAATCGATCGCACGTTTGCCGGATTGGTCTGTGGTACTATTCGAGACATCCCAACTACTTTTTTGAATGGGTGCACTGGTGGAGTTACGTAGTTATGGCCGTCGGCCTCCCCAATGGATGGCTGACCTGGATCGGACCCGCCGCCATGGGATGGGCCTTGCTCAAGGTGACCGGCGTGCCTCATGCTGAGGCGCAGGCGCTGCGCTCGCGGGGCGACGAATATCGACACTATCAGCTCACCACCAGTGCCTTCATTCCCTGGTTTCCACGGCGCAACGGATGAGATGAGCTCGATGAGAGTGTAATGGGAGCGGTGTATGGGGCAGCCGAATTGGGATGAATTGGCCGAGTTGGCGCTTGCACGTGTTCGAGCCGCCGGGGCCGAGTACGGGGACATTCGCATCGTGGAGAGTCGGACGGAGACAATCCGGGGCGAAGATCGACGGCTTGCCGAGGTTCGCGATAGCCGCGACGGCGGCTTCGGCGTTCGGGTGCTCTATCAGGGTGCTTGGGGGTTCGCCGCTAGCGCCATCCGTTCGCTCGAAGAGGTTCCACGGGTAGCGGAACTTGCGATCGACATTGCCAAGGAGTCGGCTAGTTTGACCAGAGAGCCTGCGAAACTGGCAGAGGAACCGATTCATCGTGATGCCATCGTGACAGCGCGCACCATCGATCCGTTTTCAGTTTCACTTGAGCAGAAAGCGGCGACGCTGATGGAGGTGATGGAGTCGCTGCACCGACAACCTGGGATTGTGAGATGTCGCACGCAGTTGTGGGTGCGGCAGGACATGAAGTTGTTCGTCTCGACGGAAGGTTCGCGGATTCATTTTGATTTATTGGCCGTGCAGGGAGGGTTGGAGGCGATCGCCATTCATGACGGTCGATTCGCTTCCCGGAGCTACAATACGCCCCATCTTAGGACCGGCTATGAGTCGATCAATCAGGCCGATCTCGTCGCCGAAGCCCCGCGGGTGGCTGCCGAGGCTGTTGAAAAGGTAAAGGCTCCGACGGTCCAAGCAGGCACGTATGACCTGGTGCTCGACCCTGAACATCTGTCGCTGACCATTCACGAATCCTGCGGTCATCCCAGCGAATTAGACCGGGTGCTCGGCTACGAGGCCAATTATGCGGGCACAAGCTTCTTGACCACCGACAAGCTGGGAACCTTTCGCTACGGATCCCGGCACGTCACGCTCGTGGCGGACAATACCGAGCCGGAAACGCTGGCGGCGACCGGTTACGACGATGATGGGGTCGCCTGTCAACGGTGGGACATCGTGCGGGAGGGTCTGTTCGTGGGCTATTGCACCAACCGTGAGGTTGCGCCGAAGATCGGGGACTGCCGATCTCGTGGCTCAAACCGGGCTGATAGCTGGGCCAGCGTCCCGATTGTGCGGATCGCCAATGTCGGGCTGCTTCCCGGCCGTGCCTCGCTCGATGATTTGCTGGCGGACGTCCAGCGCGGCATCTACATCGAAGGCCATGGCTCCTACAGCATCGACCAGCGCCGCTACAATTTCCAGTTCGGCGGGGATGCATTTTGGCTGATCGAAAACGGGAAGCGAACCCATATGCTGCGCGATGTGGTGTATCACGACATCACCCCTGAATTTTGGCATCGTTGCGACGGTGTGGCGAATGAACGATTCCGCCGACGATACGGGTTCATCACCTGCGGCAAAGGTCAGCCGGGGCAATCCGGATGGATGACGCATGCTGCCTCGCCCGCTCGGTTTCGGAGCGTGAGCGTGATCCGTGGGGCTGGAGACAAGACGTCATGAGTACAGGCCTCACGAGTCGGCAGGAGTTTGAGTTTCTCACCGACCTGGTGCTGAAGCATTCGTCGGGAGACGATACGGTGATGTCCCTCTGGGATTCGATCGGCGGGACGACCCGCTTCGCCAACAATCAGGTCATTCAGAATGTCAGTGCGCGGCGAGTCACCTTGACGGTCACGGTGGCGTTCGGGTGCCGGCGGGGAACGGCGAGCACGACCGAACTCACCGCGGGCGCGGTCCAGGATGCCCTCAAACGGGCGGAACGCATCGCCAGGGTGACCCCGGAGGATCCCGAGTATCTTCCTTCGCTTCCTGTACAAACCTATCTGGCGGTGCCGAGTTGGCGGGCGGAAACTTCTTCCGCTGGACCGGCGCGTCGTCTGACAGACGGGCGAAGGATAATCGAGATCTGCCAAGGAGAAGGTCTGAAGGCTGCGGGTATGGTGGCAACCAGTGATGGAATTGCGGCTATCTCGACGAGTCAGGGGCTACGCGCATACGAGCCGCGGACGGAGGCCCGTTTCAGCGTCACCGTCATGGATGGCGATGCCAGCGCGTGTGCGTCTAATGCTCATCGATCCTGTGACCAGCTTGCCATCGAAGAACGGACGCGCCTCGCCGTCAGAAGAGTCAAATGTGCCGGAAGTCCCAGGGCGCTCGCCCCCGGCCGATATACCGTTGTGCTTGAGCCCGCGGCCGTGGCCGGCTTGCTGAGTTGGATGATTTGGCTGCTGGATGCCAAGTCATATGAGAAAGGCACCAGCCCATTCAGCGGAAAGCTGGGACACCCGCTGATCGATCCTCGATTGAATCTGCACAATTTGCCACTGCACCCGGATTTGTTGGGGATGAGCTTTGACTCGGATGCTGTGCCAACCCGCGAGGCACTGTGGATTCAAGACGGCAAGCTGAGGCAGATCGGCTACGATCGGTTCACAGCCCACACAAAAGCCGTACCCCCCATCAGTTTACCGGAGGCGCCCTGTCTCTCGGGCGATGGAATCGGTGACGATCTGATTGCGACGACCGAACGGGGTATCTTGGTCAGTAACCTCTGGTATCTCCGCGTCGTTAACCTCACGGACCTCACCTTGACGGGTATGACTCGGGACGGGACATTCTTGATCGAAAATGGACAGATTGCAGGTGCGATTCACAACTTCCGCTTCCACGACAGTCCCGTACGGGCGTTCTCAAATCTCGAGGAGTGCACTCACCCTGCGGAAGCCGTTACGGCGGAGACAGGCAAAATGCTCGTGCCCGCCATGAGGATCCGTGATTTTCATTTTTCCAGTACGACCATTTTCTGACACATCCGGGTAACGTCTCCAACGAGGTGCAGAGCAGATTGTTGCATGGGATCAACGACGCGAGCACGTCAGGGGCTGGTCCCTTATGGAAACATCACACTCGATATGATCGATTCCGAGGAGGTTGCGGGGTTGTGCAGGAGTTCATGACGAGAGAGCGCTCATTCTTCTGGACGCGTCAAGAGTCTGGAAAGGTTCCGATTCATGATCTCGCTGGCCTCGTAGAGAGCGTCCTTGAGTGCGTCGTGGGCTGTCGCCAGGTATTCACGCCCGGAATCCGAATCCAGGAATTCGGCATAGCGCTCCATCTCCGCGTCGGTCAGGGTTTGATAGGTCAGCAGGAACGTCGCGACGGTGATCCGTTGTGATTGCCTCCGAAGCTTCGGGCGGTCTTGATCAATCTGCACACGAAGGCGATCGATTCCCAATCGTTGGTCGACCGGCCGAGAGGCGTCCAAAACCGTTGCGGCTCCAAAGGCCGAAGCCTCGGACAGATCGACCAGCGTCTCCGTCGCGTTGGTCGAATAGTCGAGACGCCGGACCAGTTTGAGCCGAGCCGCCTGGGGCGAATTCCCCTCCAGTTTGTCCAGGTCGATCTTTTCGAGCTGTGCCACAACCTGTTCAATCTGTTTCATCGCCGAGGCCCATCCCCGCTCCTCAAGCGCGCTGATCTTTTTCCCAAGGTCTGTCTGAAGCCACGCTACTATTTTGTCCGCCGTTTCTTTGGGTAGATCCTTCGACACCTTGGCTGTCACGCGGCGCTCGATCTGATTGGCATCGAAGGCCTGTACCAGCGCCCGCCGCACGACGGCCTGACGTTTCGTGGCCAAACTCCTGCTGCTGCTTCGGTCAAATCCGGCTAACACGTATTTGGGGATAGCATAGATCTGGTGTTGAACTCCTGTAAGTCGTAGGACTTTGCTTGTTCGGACGGCACTTCCCTCGACAACCTCCGCCGAGCCTGTATAGCCCGAGATGATCCAAGCCGCAGAGAGAGCAGTGATTATGGCCGCATGCCGGATTCTCATAACTCCCACTTCAGACTCGTTGCTGACGGGTGATCAACCCAACCACTTGTGGATAAGTTCCAGCTGGTTCATACAATTATAGCCTGCCTTGAGGAGGCGGCAAGCTGCCCATCATCAGCTTCCAGTTCACGGTGTCGGCTGAAGCGGGCGATTGATCTCGAAGCCATGGTTATGCCATTTGCTACACTTTCCAGGTTGTTCGAGTATGGAATTACCAGTGGACAATTTGTCTGAGGATGACAGATTGCCGTTAGACTCGAACAGAGGCGCGGGTGTCACGATCGACACAGACTGATGGGCAAGCACCCACATGAGGGAGAAGAACATGCCGAGAAAAGCCACGGCTCAGGCCTCAAAGCAGAACATCATTTCGATTGGAGCGGAGAAACGTCGCAATCTTCGGTATCCAGTTCAGTATCGGCTCCGGTACACCGGCAAGATTGGGAGCAGATATGTACGTGGCGAGGGGGTGCTGGTCGATGTCTCGCTCGAAGGATGCGGAATACAAGGAAGTTGTCCGGTAGAACGAGGACATCAGGTGACCCTTCAGATAGATCTTCCCCAGAAGAAACTAGTCATGACTTTGGAGCATGCTATTGTCCGATGGGCGAGCGGAGGCCGTTTTGGGATCGAATCTCCCGAATGTAGTCGACTTGCAGCACAACTGGGGCTTGTACCAGCGATGAACGACTGATCAGCATGCTTCGCCGCCAGGTCACTCAACGGAGGAACATCGGTTAGAGAGGTTGCCGGTTCCAGACGAGAGCCTTTCTCCCTGCTGGAGGCTACCAGCTTTGCTTCTTGCGACACATCCTTCAGGCTTACCCCCTCCGATAGGGATCAGTTCTTCCTCGGATACTCCTACTAAATAGTGGAGCGTTCCGGTCCTTCTGGAGGGTAGCGCTCTTCTGCTGGTCACATAAGCTTTACTGAGCATTGGAGAGTGGGACCAGTAAGTGGAGGACAAGGAGGATGACAATGATGAAGCCAGAATGCTCGCAACAGTCGGAAGGTGACCCCTACCAGGTTCAAGCCATGCCCGAGCAGCGTCGCGGTCAGCGTGTCGCTGATCCTTGTTATCTCACCTATTCCGGTGTGTCCGAGGAACGAGTCGTTGTCGGGGAGGGCGCCATAATCGATCTGTCCACCGAGGGATTCGGAATTGAGGGAAGTCGAGAGGTTCAACCCGGCGCATTGCTGACGCTTTGCATTTGCCTCCCGGATGGAGAAATGCCGATTCTTATCGAGGAAGTCCGGGTGGCATGGGTGAGCGGGAAGCGATTCGGTGTGCAGTCTCTGGCGATCGGGCATGAGGAACGAAAGCGACTGATAGGGTTTGTCTGGAAGTACCTCGCACAGGGCGAGAGGAATACGCCGATGAATATCTCCCTGCCATGGGTGGCTGCAGCTGTATAGACTTCTTCGATCCGGTTCGCTACCGCAATTGGTTGGTTGCGATCGAGAGATTGCAACCAACCCTTGGATATACCACTCTGCATCTACACGCAAACCGTGGAGGAATCGGATCCGAGAGCCATTCTAGCTCTGACACGGAGTATGGTCTGGGCAACGGCTCCGAGGAGCGATCCCTCACATCCACCTTAGGGTCAGTGCAAGTCTGTCTCACAACCTCGATCCCGAATCGGTACATGTTGCGACTTCTCTGGAAGAGGTTGTTCAGATGACCAAGGATCTACTCTAGCATCCAATTTTCCGATCTTCGAAGTGAACGAAGAACGCGCACTTGTTCGCCTAGCTCGCTGCTCTCAATAATCGCTGCAAGCAACCAGCTCGGGCCGGTCGGAAATCACAACTGTCACAAGCTATCTTGTTGATCTTCGCGACCTCGTGTGACCTAATGCACAAACTGTCGTTGTACTTGATAGCGACGCAAGGAACATCCATAAGACCGTCGTAAGAATGATCGCGTGAAGCAGGCACGCAAAGCATACGAAGGCGGTCGGCTCATTCATGCATCCTCTTGCCAGCGGTCTAGTAAGTTGTTGAAATCGTACTTCTTCGGACGCGGACCTCATCATGATCAGGATCTGGCTCATGGATTCACGCACATGGGGGCGTCGTCCGACCCGCTTGGATCTTGCGTGCCGAGCTCTTGCAGTGACGGCGATCGTCATCTTATGCCGATGTCGGCCACGGCCTCAGGTGAGTCAGGCGAACCAGATTGCAGACCGCGCCGACGAGGTAGGTGACATGCTGTGTGCGCATGACACTGGCGAATGCCGTCAGCGGCCATTCGAAGATCCCTTCCATCCATTATCGGATCCCTTGACTCAGTAGGAGGCTGCAAGTGTTAGAGTGACGATCGAGCCGGGGGCCAGTCTTGTCGAAGGCAGGGAGGTGGAGTGTTTGCGTAGAGTAAGTACATTCCATGCCAGCAACAATAGCCGGGATCAACCTGTGGATTTAGGAATTGTCTTGTAGCAAGCTCTCTCGCGGTACTTCCCAGCAACCTCAGAGATCATCGTTGATACCCATCGCAGTAGGGCAAGCTGTAGTTCATGTCAGGAGGGTCGGTAATCCGATCGTGTTCCTGGAGATAAGGACCTGTGGGTTATGTGAGTTGAAGGTATACGTAATCATGACGGGCGGTGTCGTGAACCGCCCGAGGGTCATGAGCTAACTTACGTAGGCATACCGGCCTTTCATTAGCTTGACCATGTCCGCCTTCATCGAGTCCGAAACATGTCCTCGAAGGGTAAACTCCTCACCGAACAGCGGAACTGTCTCCATTTCCGATTTGCGTCGAGCGAGAAAATCTTCGAGGGAACAGATCACACGCGCCGGATTTCCTGCAACGACTGCACCGGGTGACACGTCAGCCGTGACGACGCTGCCAGCACCAATGATCACATCTGAGCCGATGGTTACGCCCGGCAAAATCAAAGCCGAGGCTCCAACGAATACGCGGTTACCGATCGCCACTTTACCCAGGCGCGTGTAGTTGAGATGACGTTTCGTGCTGGCATCGTGCGCCAAAATATGAACCCTGGGAGCGAATGTGACATCGTCGCCAATCGTGATGAGCCAACAGTGGCTCGGATCGATGATCACATCCTCCAGCATCACGAAGCGTTTTCCAACAATGAGTCCTTGCCTGATCAGGAGAGGAAGCGGGTCCCGGTGGATATACCGGCGAAGCAGGTTCACGAGAAAATGTCGCACGAGCCCTGTCCTTTTTGTGCGCTGCCGAAGCCGACCGGATTCCTGGATTCGACGTCGGAATAATGAGAACAGATGTGGCGCGAGGCTAGCATAGCCTCGCGTGGCTTGACAACATTGACGCTCTCAGAACGTAGACGGTCGAATGCCCTTGGTCGGCCACCAAGGGTGTTGCGGTATGTTGCCCAGCATATATTAGGTGTTGTACCTAATCCGATCAAAAGCAGCCGATCGGCACGAACCCGGCTCCGAAGATTCTTGCTAATGCGAAATATCTCGCGTTGTCCCAAAATGGGTTCGTCGGTAGGTAGTTTCGTCCAGATGGATCCGTGCCGTACGACGGATCGTTTCCAAAGAAGAAGCCCCCTCGAGTCCGCTGGACGAGTTGCAGCCATTCAGAATACAAGGAACAGACTTCTGTTTGGACAGACGCGTCCGACGTATTATTCGCATACCAACCTTTGGCCCAATCAGGCACGTTTCGACTGTGCGCCGGAGTTGGCTGGGACGGTTGCGGCGCGTGATCGATGTCGGGAGCCTGCACGCTCGGCTGGAAAGAAGGGGCAGGAAAATCTGGCATGGGAGGCACGATTGAAAGTGGTTTTAGATCAAGCTTTCGACACCCCTCTCGCTCTCGATTTGTGTAAAGTGTCGCCGATCCTGTTTGGGGGCACTCCCACATACCCAAGGGGTCGGCGGGGCGCGGCTCATCGGCGAACGCCGGTATAGTGAGCGTTGCCGTGATAACCAGAGCAAATACGGAAGGTATGGAGCGCATAGCGCACCTCCGGGTCACGCGTGTGACCAATAGGCTAAGGTGGACAACAGTTTTGCCAACGCGGCTCGGTATCATCGGTATCAAAGGAGATCGAATGGAATTTCTGCATACATGCGCCACTTTATCCACCGGCCCGATGTCGATACTATTCTTCTTTGGAGGGGCGTGGCACGACAGCTTGCGGGTCGTCTGATCGTAGAGGACGCAGACTTGTCATGATGAGGAATGGTATTCTCCTCCGTAGAGTCCAGAGTTTCCTTGATTATTCAACAAAGTACGCCTGACGATCTTAAGATGGCTCCCTCATGAATCTCCAACACGTCGAACACTTCTTCTCGCATGACCTATGGATCCTGGATGTGACCCAATTGCCCAAGTGGCAACGGATTGGCGTGTCGGCGCTTCGCCTCCTGAGCGCCGTGACCTGGGAATTTCGTCGCCGGTTGTTGGATGCGAGAGCCGCGGGTCTGGTCTATACCACGCTCTTATCGTTGGTTCCGTTCCTTGCCGTGACGGTCTCGGTGTTGAAAGCATTTGGTGTTCATCAGCAAATTGAACCTTTATTGAGTCAGGCCCTTGAGCCGCTCGGACCGAGCGGACAAGAAATTACCTCCCGAGTCGTGGGGTTTGTAAGCAATCTCAAAGTCGGCGTGCTTGGTATCGTTGGGGTCGCGGGCTTGTTCTATACGACCTATTCCTTGATTGACAAGATTGAACAGACGTTCAACGCGATTTGGAATGTGCGTCATGGACGCTCCTTGACAAGAAAGTTCGCAGACTACCTCAGTGTCGTACTGGTGGGACCCGTATTAATTGTCACGGCCTTCGGTTTGTTGGCCTCCATTCAAAATCATGCACTCGTTCAGCGGATTCTAGACCTTCAACCATTGGGGTTTATCTTCGTGTGGATCGCCGAGTACCTACCCTTCCTGATCCTGTGGAGTGTCTTTACATTCTTCTACAAGTTCATACCGCATACCGAGGTACGGGTGTGGTCGGCCTGTGTAGGAGGCGCGACGGCCGCACTCTTGTGGGGAGTGGCGGGCGAGGGATTTGCAGCGTTCGTTGCTGACTCTTCCAAGTACAGCGTCATTTATTCCAGTTTTGCAATCATGATCCTGTTTCTGTTGTGGTTGTATGTGGGGTGGTTGATCATCCTTATCGGAGCACAGGTGGCCTATTTTCACCAGCATCCGCACGCATACGAACTACATTTCCTGTGGAGACAGGGAACACATGCGTTTCGCGAACGAACGGCCCTTCGTCTGCTTGCATCCATGGCGACTCGAACGATTGGTGGAAAGCCTCCCGCCACGCTCGATGACTTGGCGGCTGATGCTGGCGTCCCCCTCTCAATCATCGACGACCTTATCGATGAACTACGGTCATCAGGATTGGTAGAGCGTCTCGAAGACTCGAAGGCACTTGTCCTCTTAAGGCCGCCCGAGCTGATCGGTATTCAGACCGTCTTAGACATCCTGCGAGAGAAATCAGCGGGGATGTCCAAGGTCTCGACCTCAGGTGATGCAATCGATGACGTCATTCGATGCCGAGACGATGCGGCGGCTCGCGCCCTGTCCGGACTCACACTCCGAAATCTCGCCGATCAGACCCCTCCCTCAGAGTCAGTTCCAGCTTCCTCCAGCGGGATCGAACGGAGCTTGATCCGTGAGCACTGACGGGAAGGCTCACTCAGCACGGAGGCTGGTCCTCGGCCATTCGATGTTTCGCGGTGCCCTTCGTTGAGATTGCCTGCATCGATCGGGTGATCGACGAGCGCAGCGACCTCCTCCTTTTGAGGTGCAGTACGAGCAGCCCTTTCGCAAAGCAGAGCCTGACTTCGTTGCGAGGCTCGCAGGGCGCCACGATGCGGTCCCAGTGGTGTTCGATCAGCGCGGCGAACAGCTCAAAGGGACGGAGTCGCTGCCACTTGAGTTGCTCCTGCTAGCGTGAGATGGGTGCGGTGGGAGTGCAACGTGGAGCGTTGACACTTGATACTAAACCGGTCCTTCGGCCCCACGTGCGCGCATTTGGTGCGGCGGACCTGATCCATGGGTCGGCGAGATGGCGCACGATATGGAACTGTCGAACAGAATATGGGCCTGTGGAGCATGCCTTCGGACCGAGCTGCGGAACGCTTTCCATTTGTCCGGCACCGCCAGCCGAATCCGAGACGGCTTCTTGAGGCCCAGTTCGTAGAAGAATCGGTCCAGATCGGCCTTATTTCGTCCTTGCCCACCGACTCAGATCGGGTGGCCTCGCTCGAGATCACCGGCCACGAGGCGATACGCGTGACCTTTCTTGTGCGACAGATCATCGATGCCGATGGCCTGCGGGGCTGCCTGAGACGTCTTGGTCTGCATGTACAGGGTATCTATATTCCTGACCGTGTACTTATGTAGATACACCAGATGAGCCACGGCCTTGTTCGACATGCCTCGACACAAGAGGTCGCCTTGTTGGGCGAACCGTTGCGTGTAGCGCGGGTTCTGCGCCAGCCACCCGCCGTTGCTCGATACCAGTTAGATACGCCGGCCCGCCGTGTCAATTTTACGGATGTGGCGTGTCTGGCGGTCGTAGCTGGACGATCCTCTACAGGGCGGCTTCTTCCCGGAGTGAACAGCTATGATCCGATGGAGCCTCGTGCTCACGACTCTGTTTGGCGTGCTCGGAGCAATCACCAGGGAGTAGGAAGCTCCCACGTCGTACTTGTGGCGGACTCGCAGTACTCGAGATCGCCGACGTTGACCGGGTCATAGCGCGCAGAGGATCGCGCATGCTCATCTTGCGGGGTGAGCGCCTGGCGCCCATGACCACTCGTGAAGCATACTGGTTAGGACTTCTGGACTATGGATGAGAGCCGGCTGATTGATCACGCGCCGCGAGTCTACCCATCAGCCAATACAGAGGCACACCCATCATCACGGTTAGCAAGCCCATCAGAGACTCCCATGGGCGGTAGAAGAGACTGTGTGCGAGGAGAGCTGCCAAGACCAGGATCACGAGGAATGGAAGAAGAGGATACAGAGGTACTCGGAATGGCCTCGCCAATTCCGGACGCCGATGGCGCAACAGCACGACCGCGCTGACCGTCAGCGCACTGAACCCGGCCAACACGAGGCCGCCATAGACGACGAGTTGTTCGAAGGTGCTCGAAAGGATGAGGAAGGAGACCCATGCGCTTTGCAGCAGCATTGAACGAATAGGAATTCTTGTGCCCCGACGCGTCACGCCAAACCAGGGGAGCAGCGCACCATCGACGGCCATGGCCCAATAGACGCGTGGGCCGGCCCAGACCATCGCACTGGCCGCTCCTGCGATGGATATGGAAAGCAAGAGTGCTGCGAGAAATGCTCCTGTAGGACCCAGGAGGGCTGCCGCCGACTTTTCCGCCACGGGCAACAACGGAGCCTCGCCGAGTCGATCGACCGGCAGGGCAAAGAAATAGAGCAGGTTGAGGCAAAGGTATACCACCCCGACAAAGAGCGTCCCACCGATCATGATGCGCGGCAGCGTCCGGATGGGGTCGCGGATTTCTCCCGCAATGTATCCGGCCACATTCCATCCCAGATAGGTATAAAAGACAAAGACGAACGAGCCGAGGAGCGCGCCGACGTCCGTGCCAGGTGCGTTGGGCGATCTGCGGAGATGACTCCAGTCCCCCTCTCCGAAGAGCATTCCTCCCAGGATCAGACCGGCAATCGACAAGATCTTTATGGTGGTCAGTAGTTGCTGCAGCCGACCGCCCGCTTGAAGGCCGACTCCGTGGACGGCAGTCAGACTCCAAACGAGGG
>JANRMO010000048.1:0-20774 GCA_040981105.1 Nitrospiraceae bacterium | reverse complement strand
CCGGGGAGACAACTCCCCGGCGGGACCAGCAGACGGGCTTGCGTTAGAAGTTGATATGCAGTTGGGTATAGGCCCAGGTTTGATTGACCGCTGAATTGCCAGGGCCGGCCTGATTGTCGAGGAAGGAGCCCGCAAACAGATAGCTGGCGCCCATCTGCCAGGCCACCTTGTTGTTCTTGAAGAAGAGCGTGTAGATGAAGTCGATTTCATCCGTCAGGTGGTTGGCGGTATTGGAATTGGCCGGCGCAAAGTAGCAGTTCTGTGCGGCGCGGTACCAACAGTCTCCGCTCGTCTGCCTCCGGAAGTTCCAGTAGCGGAATTCGAAATGGTTGGCTGCATTATTGAACGGAATGAACTGTAGACTGGCGCTGTAGGCCACCATGTTCCTCCAGGCCATCACGTCAGCATATCCCATCACGATGTGGTTTGTCGGATAGAGATTCTCGAACGTGTTCGCGGTGCCGTTACAACCGGCTGGGTTAGAGGCCGTACAATTCAACGCGTCGCCGTCGCCGGAGGCCATGTTGAACTCGATGCCGACTCGTGGGGACCAGGGGATCGGCAAGGTCACCCCGCCTTCCGCCGCAAAGGCATAGGCATTGATACTGGCTCGTTGGCCGGATTGCCCGATATCCATCTGGCCGAATTGCCAGTAGCCTTCGCCCGACACGTCGACGATGCTCTTGCGAAACGCCACCCGAGCCCCGACCGTCTGACGGCTTTGGCCGTTCGCGTGGGCTGCAAGCACACCATTCGGAGCAGCCACCGGATTTGTCACTGACCCTACCTGCGTTGCCCCATTGCGTTGCCAGACCCACAAGGGTTCGATAGCGAGGCCCGGCAAGGGCTTGAATGCCAACCTTGCAAAGAACAAATCGGATTGCGCACCGGCCTTCGCAGCGCAGCTAAAGCCTACCGTCGATCCAGGCGGTTGACAACCTTGCGGCATCACACCGAAGGAGGTGCTCTGGGCGCCAAATCCGTTGAAATCCTGATCCATCGGGATCAACCAGCCGCCCCAGAACTCCCAGGTCGGCTGCTGGTACTGAAGCGTCACGCCGTCATGTGAGTAGCCCGTATTGGCCCAATCGAAGTGGCCGAACAGCCGGTGATCGCCCATCACGACCAATTGACGACCGGCTTTGAGACTGAGTCCTTGGATACCTATGTTACGGATCATGATGAAGGCCTGACGGAGGAACAAACTGTCCGCCTGCCCGTTATTGAACGGATCGTTTGCGCAGATGCTGCCGCCGGCTTGACACCCGGCTCCGGAGCCGTTGGTGTTATTCGCTGCACCCCAATTCTTAGCCCACTGGGGTTGTGCGAAGAAGTCCACGTCGGGTGAGAGCGCATAGTTCAATCCCATTCGCATCCACTGTTGCACGTACCAATCGTTGGCACCGCTAAATCTGCCCGGCGTGGCGCCTTGCAAGACGCCGAAATTGGCATTGGTCCGGATTTCAGGCCGGACTCGCATGTCACCGTTGACTGTAAAGTTCTTAAGATCGAACAGGGGGCTCTTGGGGGGATCGAAGTTCCAGTAGGGTATCAAGTCGGGCATCGCCCGCGGCACCGGCTTGACGTTGGTCGGTTTGTCGATCACCTTGTCGGCGACCGGTGGATCAGCGAAGACGAGGTTCACCGGACCCCCCAGCAGTAGTGCCCCTACCGCCAGCCAGAGCAAGCCACGTTTACTCATAGCGCTCCTCCTGTAGAAGATAATGATAGATGAAATATGACCTCTGCGCTCGTCGACAACGGCGGGTGCCGATCCTCTTCGCCGATGCCTCAGACACCACTGGTGCCTGATACGACCTCGTCACTCTCGGGATCTCCCGTCTCCTTCGAGACGCGATGCGCATGCTGAACTGAGAAAAGGTACGGACGGAGGCTCTGTGTGACCTTGCCTCAGCCTCGTGCTGCAGAACAGGGTCACGGGAAGGATACACCGTGACAGCGACGAACGAACCAACGTCACCCCCCTTCGTTGGTCATCGTGAGTCTTGGTGAATGGTGTGTCTCTGCTTCTTCCATCGAATTTGACGCCTTTAAGCGTGCTTCGACGGCTCGGTCTTCTGCTCTTGTTCCTGTGTGGCGTTGGTGATTTCTTGCTCGGCTTCCTTGATCGACATCTCGATATCTTGCTGGGCGAGCTTCACTTCTGACTGAATCAGATTGATTTCCGGCTCGACCGTTTTGCGGAGATCATCCGCAGTCTCCTTGAATCCTTTGACCGCCTTCCCAACCTGCCGGCCGATTTCAGGCAGCTCCTTCGGACCGAACAGCAGGAACGCAATCACCAGAATAATGAGAATTTCTCCAGCCCCCAGGCCAAACATGTCGGAAGACCTTGTTCCTTTTTATCCGACGCCCCGAGGTCTGCGTATCCGGATCCTACCCTTGCTTGACCGTATGCTGCGTGGCGGACTCAGCGGGCGCCCCGGCTTGAGTCTGCTGGGTGACTTGCGGAGAAGCCGCCGGGGGAGGCGGTTCGCCGGCCGGTGTGACATCGATGGCATCCGGCTCGTGGACCGTCTTCTTAAATCCCTTAATGGCCTTCCCGAGTCCCTCGCCTAGCTGCGGCAATTTCCCAGCCCCGAAAATGATCAGCACGATGACCAAAATCAGGAGCAATTCCATCCATCCGAATGAACCGAACATCGCGTGGCTCTCGTATCTCTGTTAGATGTCTTGTTTCGGAATCCCGACGTTTCGGGTCATCGGCCGCGAACCAGGCGTCCAAACAACGAGGTTCGGCCGACTTCTCGATGAAGCATCCCCTCGTCCAAGGAACATCTCCCCTTGGCGCGGGAAGGCTAAAGAAACTCACGCAAATAGTCAAGGGGGGCGGCTCCGGCGGCAAGGTTGGCTTTACCGGGAAAGCGTCGGCGAACCGGAACGGAACGGTGCGAACCCACCCGATTCATGAACGCTTCGACCGCACCCGCCGATACGCCGCGGGTCACCCGTTGCTCTGAACAGGCACCGGGTGACCCGTCATAAGAAATGTGGACTAGGAAGAAAATGACCAATGCGCGTAGTCTACGCCGGCCGGAGGGATGCTCCAAACAATATCGATTTCGTCACGCTCGTACCCCAGCGCTTCCAAGTCCCGCAGGCTGGCCAGGATTTCCTCTTCCGTCAGATAGGCGACAGTGTCCGGCACACCATCTTGCTTCAGGGACAGCAGCGCGCCCTGAACCGCTTCCCGTTCCTCTTGCGGAAAATCGGGCGACAGCGGAAAGCGCAACGTTCGTCGATAGGGACTGCGGTAGGATTCGTTCAATGCGCGGATGGTCTGCACGATCAACCGGTCCTGTTCCCACTTCGCCAAATCCTTGGCCTTAGGGTGCGTCGCCAAGAGATCGGTGAGCGTGATCACGTTCGCACCCAGGCTCCTGCCGACAAACTCGCGCTGCGGCTCGACCAGCACCTCTCGGATACCCAGATGATTGGCGATCGCCCCGACCAGCGCCAGGTTGACCATGACGCTGTAGAGGCCGCCGAATTGCCCCGAGCAAGGTTTCTCCGGGTTATTGAGCACGGCCAGATCGGCGGTCCCGGCATCGAAACTGCTGAATCCAAGGCCATCGGACTTCAACAAGCGCTTCGCTTCTTTCACCGTGGCCACGGCGCCTAAATTAACCGGCACGAGCACCTGCTCGTCGATCTGTTTGAGAAACTCCATGATCGTTTTCCGATAGGGCACCTCCTTCCATTCGACTTTGCGATATTCGCGCTCCCAAATGACATCTTCGAAGAAGGGCGGGAACTCGGACAGCGCCGCCGCGTCTTTCTTCGTAAACGCACGGATGAACCCGGACCAATCGGTGATCGCGAGATGCTTCGCCTCGCTGAGGTTCGGCCGCACATGTTCCTCTTCGACCTCGCCCTCCTTCTTGGTCATGAGCTTGGTGGGCAGTTCGTTCCAGAGTTCGTTGCAAAAGATGCGATCGACCGTCCCTGCCTCGACCGCGGACAGGTCCTCGACGTTCCCGCAGATGGTCTCGACTCGGTCGAGGTGGCCGGCTAGATCCGGGTGCGCCAGCGCGCGTGCCACCGCCTGGGGCCGCAGATCCACCAAGACGTACCGAATACGCGGATAGATCGTGCCCGATTGGTCCAGCGACTTGACGTGAGACAGGAAGCAGGCGGCGAGATTGCCGTGGCTGGCACCCCATTCATGCACGACCAGCGGCGCCGATCGCCGTTCGTCCGTCCATTTTCGATCCCTCGACCTGACGCGCTCCACATAGTCCGCCGCCAAGGCGTGCGCGAGGCGGTAATCGGACGAGGTAAAGGTCTGAAAATACTCGGTCGCGCGCTCGCCCCGCAGTTGATGGAACAGATCGTTGACATGGGCTTGCCACTGGTCAACCGGCTGATATTCGCCGAGCGGTTGTGGGACAACTTCGGTATCTTGCAGCATGGTTTTGTGCCTTTCTTCCTGAGAGGTCCCCAAGACGGGAGGCATTGTAACAAATGGATTTTTAGGCCAGCAACGTCCCCTTCTGCCTGTCGTTCACCCCACCTTGCCGATGGCTCTCGCCTCCCCGTCCGCACCGGCTTATCGGAATCGAGATGCTTCGACGATCTGCTCGACGGGCTTTCTTGACACCGGTCCGGGGCCAGTGTACCAAGGGGCATGGTTCGGAGCCCTCATCGCGGAACATCCCGCCGAACGGCAACCTGGCTGCTGGGGATCGGCCTGTCCGTCTCGGTCTTCCTGTGCGCCGCCACGGAGGGCCTTACGGACGATCTGCAACTGACCCCGAATGTCCCGATCCCGGAATTTCAGAACCGCCCGGAAGATGCGCGGACGTACAATTTTGATGCACCTCCCGAGGGCATGTTTCGCTCGATCCAGACCGCGCAGGGATACGAGGAAGAACCTGGATTTCGGCGCACCCATGAGATCGTGCCGATCAATGCACGCGAGACGTTTCCTCCCGATGCCCCCGCCGTGTATGTCGTCTTTCAGTTGCACCAGCACTATCAGTTCTTCAAGGTCTTCGGCCTCTGCTTCCCGGAGTCGGTGGAGGGGCTCGACCCCAAGACCGTGGTGACCCGGGACGTCATGCAGATTGTCTCTGAAGACGAGAGCGGATACCTGCAACTCCTTCCTCCTATCGGTGGTTGGAAGCCCGGCCGTTATAAAGTCGAGATCTATGCCGGGGAAGCCATCAATGACGTCACCATGTTCGGGACCGTGCGATTCACGATCAGTACGACGGCCGCCTCCCACACACCGTAGCCGCCTGTTCGCCTCCTGCGCATCAGGGGCCGGCAGAAGCGCTCCACCACCCGCATGGTTTGACCCTCCTGAAGTCATTCGATAGAATGCACCGATATCGTCGGCTCACCGCCTACCCGGGAATGCTCCTTGTCCGCCATCAGTGAATCGCCCCGCCCGTGGGCCTCCGTGGTCATTCCCGTCAAGGACGAGCGGGACAATGTGGTCCCCCTCACAGAGCACTTGCTGAAGGTGCTTCAGACCCATGAGGCCTCTCGGACGGCGCCGTTTGAAATCCTGTTTGTGGACGACGGCAGCACCGACGGAACCGCCCCTCTACTCGACCGATTAGCGGAACAGTATGAGTCGGTCGCGGTGCTCCATTTCGATCGCAATTACGGACAGACCTCGGCTTTCGACGCCGGATTCAAGCGCGCTTCCGGCGCGCTCGTAATCACCATGGATGGAGATCTGCAAAACGACCCGGAGGATATCACCACGCTCCTGCCGCACAGCCTGCAATATGATCTCGTTTGCGGCTGGCGGACGAATCGCCACGACAACATCGTGCGCATGATTTCCTCCCGCATTGCCAACGCCGTGCGGAGCGCGGTGACCGGCGACCGAATCCACGACACAGGTTGCTCCTTGAAGATCTTTCGGCGCGCCGTGATCGAACGGCTTCAGTTGTTCGAAGGCATGCATCGATTTTTCCCGGCCCTGGCCCTCATGTACGGATTTACCGTGACCGAAGTCCCGGTACGGCACCACCCGCGCGCGCACGGCCTCTCCAAATATGGAGTCGGCAATCGCCTGTTCCGAGGCCTCTACGATCTGTTTGCCGTGCGCTGGATGCACCGGCGTGTCCTGCGGTATCGATTGCGCTCTTCACCGGCCTCATCCTCGCGCGCCTGACCTTTCCCCATGTCGACCACCGAACTCACCTGGTTGGGGATCGGCTTTTTCGGCCAAGGTCTCTTTTTCATGCGCTGGGTCGTGCAGTGGCTGGCCTCGGAACGAAGCGCCCAAAGCCGCGTTCCGCTCGCATTCTGGTACATGAGCCTCATCGGAGGGCTGATCACGCTGACCTATGCCATCTACCGTAAGGATCCGGTCTTCATCGCCGGACAGAGCGTCGGTAGCTTCGTCTACCTCCGAAACCTGATGCTCATCCACCGGCCATCGCGCACTCCCGTGGCCGAATCCATATCCCCTCCGGTTTCGAAAACGTGATCGCCCGGCCGCCATCCCGATCCCGATGCAACAGCCCGAGCCTTTCCCGATGAACCGAACACCCGCCCTGTTCCATATGCTCCTCCTGATCGCGATCTCTGGGCTGCTGTACTTCGCAGGGCTCGGAACCTTGGGGCTCACCGACCGAGACGAAGGCAGCAACGCGGAGGCCGCTCGGGAGATGGTGGAAACCGGCGAATGGATGAGTCCTACGCTCAATTACGAGCCTCGCTTCGCCAAACCGGCATTCACCTATTGGCTCATGAGCGCGGCCTATCTGCTCTTCGGCGTCAACGAGTTTTCCGCACGATTGCATGCGGCCCTGTTCGGACTGCTGCTTGTGCTGTTGCAATATCTCTTCGTGACCAGAACGCAAGACCGTTGGATCGGACTGGCGGCGGCCCTGATGCTGGCGCTGAACATTGAAATGGTCGCGATCAATCGTATGGCGCTGACGGACAGCGTCCTGATCTTCTTCACCACGCTTTCACTTTTCGGATTCTGGCTGGGTCTGTATGGCGAGGAACGGACCAGGCGGGCCATCTGGCTCTTTTACATCGGTATGGCCTTCGCAACACTGACGAAGGGGCCGGTCGGGTTGCTGGTGCCCCTCGTCGCTGCGGGCGCCTTTCTTACAGCCGCCAGACGGTGGGCGGACTATCGAGCGCACGGACATCCGATTGCCGGATTGATCCTCACGGCCAGTTTGGCATTCCCCTGGTATGCCGGCATGCTCTGGCTCCACGGCTCCAACTACACCACCTCGGCGCAGGCTGATACGGTTGGCCGATTCCTCAACCCGATCGGCGGGCACGGTGGAACCGTGTTTTTCTACCTCCCCGTGTTGCTGCTCGGGTTCTTTCCCTGGTCGGGCTGGTTCGTCTTCTCCTTCATCCAGAACCTGAAGCGCTGGTGGACCCAACGTCGGACCTACTCGGATCGTGCCGGCAACGGGGACGCCTCCGAATCGCCACCGTCTCTGGAGTCCTTCGCCACCTGGTGGTGCCTGTCGATCATGATCTTTTTTTCGCTCTCGGCAACGCGGCTCCCGCATTACATCGGTCCGGTGCTGCCTGCCGCGGCGATCTTGGCGGCCGGGCTGTGGCGACGCTCGCTCGATCAGGTAGAGAGCCCGGGCGCCCGAGGTGCACTGCACCTGACCACCTTCATCGGGTATCTCCTTGCGATCGGGCTGGCCTCGGCCCCTTATGTGTATGAAACCTTTGTGTCACACGTTGAAAAGGAATTTCCGCAGGCTGGCATGACGACCCCGGGGCTCGGACCCGTCGCGGCCGGCGTCGTGCTTCTACTCGGCACCTCATTGGCCGGCTATTTTGGTCGGTCGGAAACCCGCCGAGCGGGGATGTTCTGGGTGATGGCCTGTTCAATCGGAGCGGTAATCCTCATCCTGCTTCATGTCACCGGTCCCCGTTTCCAACAGTTTTTCCTCGGTCCTCCGCAACAGTTGGCGACTATCGCCGGATTGAACCTCGGACCGAACGACCGTTTTGTGACCTATGGACCGCACAAACCCTCGTGGATCTTCTACGTCCGCCGCAAGACCATCGTGATTCGCCCAGGAGAAGAGGACAAACTGAAGCCCTACCTGACCTTGCCAGGCCGTACCATCATCCTGCTCCCCACCAGGCTGAGATCGAAACTGCCGCCGGAAACCGAATCCTACGAAGTGCTATTGGCACATGGTGGGTATAGCCTCCTGGCGAACAAAGCGATGGTGAAGCTGCCTCCTCGCCCTCAAGAGAGCGAGCCACGTCGCGTGCCGCCGGGCCATTGAACGAGGGGACGAAGAGACTGGTCTATTGCGGAGGCATCAGGCCCTGCAGGCCCTTAATGACGACGAGCGAGAGTAAGACGGATGCCGCCAACGCCGCGTCAAACACGAACCGCCAGCGGGGAGAGGACGCCATCAGGTCAGGCCCGTTGTCTTGTTGGCGCGGGCGACTAAGCCACAGCCCGGATAGGACGAGCGCTCCGATCCCGATCACAGCGGAAGATCCGGTCGCCAGCAGCAACCCGATGGCAACCACGTACCCACCATGGGAGTAAAGAACCCTCTTGATACCCCAGCCGTCCACGCAGCTATCGCTGCTCTCCGGTGTCTTCACCCACAGGCGCGCCAGCGCGCCGCACAACGCTACGCACGTTCCGACCACAAACGTGTCGGCCATAGCCCAGTCAACCTGCGACGGGTGACTGCCCGTCCACAACAGCGCAAACACAACCAGCGCCAAGACCGCCGCAGCCGATAGGGCTTCCCAGGCAGAGATCCGCCATTCCTTGAAGGGGCGACTGACGACCCAGCCGGCCACCATCCCCAACAGGGCTCCGGTCATAACATCCGTGACAAAATGCGACCCTCTCAATATCCGGCTGAACGCAACAAAGACCGCGATGCCGTGCCAGAACCATCGGGCCGAAGGATAGCGCTTGGCCAAAACCGCCGCGACCGCGAAGGTCGCCGCGGCGTGACCAGAGGGAAACGAGTCGAACCCGTTGTCCATTGAAGGCCAGAGTTGAACGCCGCCAGCATGGCTGAATTTCGGCCTGGGCCTTCCAACCACATGCTTCAGCACCGTCACAAGTAGGGCTACCGTACCGTGGGCGACGAGGCTTTGCCACCCTGCTGCGATCAGGTTTCGCCGTCCGAGCCACCAGCCGCCGACCAACAATCCTGCACTGAACAACGCCAGATAGAGCCCGTCGCCCACCCAATTGCCGATCCAGTTGATCCAGAAGAGCCAGGGATTGGGGAAAAACCCGATCGGATGTTCCAGCGATCGAATAAACCGTACAAGCGGAACGTCAAGTTGAAAGAGTCCATACAGGAGCAGGAACAGCGACAGACCGATCAGCAGACGTCCGACCATGACCCCGAGACGCGTCGACCATCCGTCCGAGGAGTCAGCATGCGCGGTCATGGAATCCAATCGGCCAGAAACACGTTGAATTCCCCGGGTTGTTCGGCATGTCGATCCGAGACCCAGACGAGTCGCTTGCCGTCCGGAGAGAACATCGGAAAACTGTTGAACTGCCCTTCAAATGTGAGTTGCTCCAATTGGGTGCCGTCATCGTCGATCAGGTATAGGTGGAAGGCCCGTTCTCCGGGACGGGCATTCGACGAAAAAATGATCCGATGTCCGTCCGGATGAAAATAGGGCGAGAAATTGGAGGCACCGTTAGATGTGACCTGGCGGCGGCCGCTGCCGTCGGCATTCATGATGAAAATTTCCAGGCGATTCGGCTTGACGAGTTTCTGTTTGAGCAGGGCTTGATACTCGTCCACCTCTTCCAAGGTCTGGGGGTGTTGTGCGCGATAGACGATCCGCCGGCTATCGGGTGAGAAAAACGGTCCGCCGTCATAGCCCAACTCCGTGGTCAGACGACGGACGCGTGTTCCGTCGGCATTCATCGAATAAATGTCCAGGTCTCCATCCCGCAAGGAGGTCCAGACGATCGTCCTCCCGTCCGGAGAAATGGTCGCCTCCGCGTCGTACCCGGGAGTGTGGGTTAATCGCTGCATCTGTTGGCCATCCAACCTCACGGAGTAGATATCGTAGTCGTCCAAGGCCCAGCGATAGCCGCCTTCGCGACTCGGCTTGGGCGGACAGCCGGGCGCTACATGATGGGTTGACGAATAGAGCACGCGTCGCCCACCAGGGAAAAAATACCCGCAGGTGGTGGCGCCGACCCCGGTACTGACCAGCCGGATCGATTCGGTATCCAGATCCATCACATAGATTTGATAGCATCCCAACCCCCGCTCCGCCTTCGTGGTGGCTGTCGGGAGCATCTCGCCCTTGGCATCTCGCCAATCGTTGGTGGATTGGAACACCAGCTTCGACCCTTCAAATGAAAAATACGCTTCCGCATTCTGCCGCCCCACTGTGAGTTGCCGAATGTTGGAGAGATGTCGTTCCACCCGCGCCTTCGCCGGGGCCGTAGATGATTCGCCTGACACTGGGGTTTCACCCGCGCTATGAGCGAGCATCTGCGCGAGCAACACCGACAAGGCTCCCGACACCATCACCCCTGCGACTTTTCTACCGAACCAACAGCCGTTCAGATTCACGATCTCCTCCTAAATCACCTCGTGCAACCACGGCTCCGTCTTGAAAAATAAGGTAGCTCTGCCAGCCGTAAAAGAACAAGAGACGCGTGAGACGCCCTGCAGCCTCCGGCGTCATTCCGTAAAATAGCGTGGCCACATGATCGGGCGCTCCTTTGACCGGACAGGATACGAGGACCGCCAGATCGCTGCCCTCGACCACCGATTGGTCGATGGTCACTTTGCCCTCGGCGAAATGCACCCGCCTTGCACAATTGGGGTCCGACGATTGCCGCCAGGCCTCACGCTGGGTTGGACCGAGGAATAGCACGGAGCCTCCCGGCCGGCTGAGGTCCGCTTCTTCCGGCGGCAGCACCGTCGTGGTCGCATGCTGCGAATCACTGCCCTCCTGAGGCATCAACCGTTCCACCACCCGCCGATAGACACTGGACTCCTCCCGGGATGTGGCCGGAGGGACGATGATCGTACGCGTCCGGTCGGTCACAAACAGGTTCAGCATCGGCGGCAAGCGCGTCCGGTCGATCCGGCGAAAGACCATATAGTCGGGGTCCAACTGGACCGAGGTAGGCTTAAATGACAGTGGAACCTGGAAAGAATCAGACGACGATCCGAGCTTCACCGAAATAGTTTCACGTCTCCCCTCTTCCCCCTCCACCACCACTGGGAGGGTCACCTCGTACGGGGCTCCCTGCTGAACTACCGTCAGCTCAAGTCTAAGATCAGGACTGTGCGACGACGCGTTCGAACCGGCTGGATCGGACAGAACCAGAGCCTGTGTCAGATTCAAACGCGGGGCGCCCGGTTGCTCCGTCCACTGGGCGAAAAACCTCCGCAAGTCTCGACCCGTCGATGCGGAATAGAGCTGCTCGATCCCTTGCCAGTCCAGGTATCGACCGCCGTATTCGCGAACCAGCTTACGCAGCCCCTCCCAAAAATGTTGCTCCCCCACCTCCAGCCGCAGCATATGGAACACCATGGCCGCCTTTTGGTACCCGATGGCGTTGTCTTTCTGGTCCACTTTGCGCATGAACGTCGCAACGGCATAGTCATCGTCTGGCGGGACATAAACTGCGTAACCGGCCAGCATGAGGCGGCGCTGTTCGCGTGCCGACTCCGGGGTCCCTGTGAGTTCTTCGTAATAGTAGTTGGCGAGGTAGGTCGTAAGTCCCTCGACCCAATTCCCCGTCTCAGGTCGATTGAATACAAAATTTCCGATCCACGAATGCACGATTTCATGGCCCAAGGCATAGGGCTGTACGTACCGCCGTTTGATGACCCCGCTGCCGAGGAGGGTGAACGACGGCATCCCGAGACCTGCCGGAAAAAAATTTTCCACGACGGCAAATTTCGGAAACGGATATGGCCCCAGGAGGCGACTATAGACATCCAGGTACCGACTGGCCGCATCGAGATAGTCCTGCGCCAGCGACGTCTCCTCCGGGAACAAATAGGTTTCGAGCAAAACCGGAGTGCCGTTTTCCCCTTTCCATTCACGTGCCGTGCGAACGAACTGATTAGCCACCAATGTCAATGCTTCCGTCGGCTCGGTTACCTCCCACTCGGTGACCGGCGTCTCGTCGTTCAAGGCCTGCGAATCCGACGAGGGCACTCGCCGCCCATGAGTGACCGCAGTCCAACCGCGAGGCAACGTGACACGCACGACAAACGTGCTGATGGACCCGGTACGATCGGGATACCAACGCGACTCGCTGCTCAGATAGATCCCCTCCGGCCCGATATAACCCGATGTATCGCTGGGCGTCACGAACCGAAGATGGCGCGGTTCCTTCGGAGGATCATGGATCACGCCGTCATATTCCCAGTCGAGGCTGATGGTACGGCTGTCGATAGCTTGTGGAAACTCAATGGTGACGACTTGTGTGGATTCCCCCGCCAGGTCGCGCGAAAGTTCCTGACGATGGGCAAATTTTACCGGCAGTCCGCGCTCATCCTCCCGAGCCACCACTCTCGTGACGTTCAAGGTGGGAGCTAGTTCGAATTCGAGCCGGTCTATCGTCGAACTGGATACTTGCACGATCATCTGATCTGTAGCTTTCAACCGGTGCGATTGGGGCAAGAGTTCGACAGTGAGACGATGCTGCGTGATGGATACGGGCTGGCCCGGAGTGAACGAAGATGTCTGGTGGATTACGGGAGGCGATGCCAGGTCGCTGTCATGGACCGCTGAGGTCGCTAACGGCAGCGTGCCCCACACCGTGGCGGCGATCGACAGGAGAGCCACGCATGGCCCGATGACATGGCGGCTATGACAGCCCCTCAGCCTTCCCGGCAAACAAGAACCAACTGAACTGCCATCAACAGACGGTCGAGATCGACCGGCTTGTAGAGTACTTCCTGAATGCCGAGATCCCATGCGGTTCGAAGCAGTTCCTCGCTCTGGCTGCCGGTCAGGACAATGATGCCGCCGGCGAATCCACGCGACTGTAAGGCCTTGATGAATTCCACGCCGTCCAATCCCGGCATGATGATGTCTAACAGAATCACATCAGGGGGGTCTCTTTCAACCAGCGCGAGTCCCTCCTCACCTGAGGCAGCGCCGCGGACTGCATAACCGCGCATCTCCAGGAACTGCACGAGCAAGTCTCGAACCAGAGGCTCGTCATCAACGATCAGGATGCGTTCGGATTTGGATCCTTCAATTGTTGGAACGGTTGAAAAGTACCGCGATTCCTGGGTCTGCGAAGCCGGTCGAGCGACCCGGTTGACCGTTCGGATCAGGACGTCGAGCGACAGACCCTTTCTCAAGAAGTCGGTTACACCGAGCTCTCGTGCGAGATTCTCATGAATGTCCGTCGCACCAGCCCCGAGCATGACAACCGGCGCCACGGGATCGCGGGCACGTATCTCCTTGAGCACCGCCAATCCATCCACCTCGGGCATTCGGAGGTCCAGCAACGTCACGTCGGGCTGAAGCGTTTGAAACCGTCCTAACCCTTCGCGACCGCTCTGCGCCGTGACGACTTGAAAACCATGACGCGCAAAGATGACCTGCAGCATGTCGCAATTCAGCCGATCGTCGTCGATCACCAGCATGGTTGGCATCGAGGTGTCCCTCCTCTGGCAGGACCTGCGCTGAATCTGGTTCGGTTTAGCGGCAGATTAGCACAGGTTCGACGGCATGAGAAGAAAGACTTTCATTCCAACTGCTTAGCGTGTAGGCAGGATTAAGACATTGACGGAGTTGTGACCTCTCCAAATAACGCTTGCACGAATTCTTGGGCGCGAAAATCTTGCAGATCCTCGACTCGCTCACCGACGCCGATCAGCCGCACCGGAATCTTTAATTCTTGGGCGATGGCTACCACGATTCCACCTCGGGCCGTCCCATCCAGTTTGGTCAGCGCCAGACCCGTCACCCCCACCGCCGCCTGAAATTGCCGAGCCTGCGAGACCGCATTCTGGCCGACCGTGGCGTCCAAAACAAGGAGCACTTCATGGGGAGCCCCAGGTATCTCACGCGAAACGACACGCTGCACCTTCCGCAATTCATCCATAAGGTTAGCCTTTGTATGGAGCCGTCCCGCCGTATCGATCAACACCGCATCGACCGAGCGAGCCTTGGCCGCGGCAAGCCCGTCGAAAACAACGGCGGCAGGATCAGCCCCTTGTCGTTGATGCACAATCTCGACGCCGATCCGCTGGGCCCACACCTGCAACTGCTCGATAGCGGCTGCACGAAAGGTATCCGCGGCGACCAATAAAGGAACCTTACCATGTTCCTTGAGTCGATTCGCAATCTTGGCCATAGTGGTGGTCTTGCCGACGCCGTTCACACCCACTGTGAGCAGGACGAAGGGGCGTTGAGACCGCTCTATTAATGTCACCAGGTCATCCCCTTGGCAGGCTGCCAATATCTGCACGATCTCATTGTGCAAAACATCACGGATCCCGTGCTCACCGCTCCCACGGCCCCGCGTCCCTCCCTGACGCAGCCGTCCCATCAGATGATCGACGGTGTGGACGCCCAAGTCAGCGGCGAGCAGGGCGGATTCTAACTCTTCCAGTGTCTCCGGATCCGGGCCTCTACTGAACAGCCGATCCAAAGAACCTCGCATGGCCTGGCGGGTTTTCGCTAACCCCTGGCTCAACCGGTCTAACCACCCCATCGCAGCCTTACCTTCCTCCGATCTGAACGAGGTTTCTTCTCGACACCCGACACAGAATAGCGTGCTCGCGCCGCTGCATCCGACGGGCTTCCGCATCCCCCAGCTCATGGTCGTACCCACAAAGATGCAAGACTCCGTGGACCAACAATCCCGTCAACTCTCGATCCAGAGAGTGGTTGGACTCCTTGGCCTGACGCTGCGCCGTCGGCAGGGAAATCACAACATCCCCGAGCAGGTCCGTCCGAGGTCCTGGTCCTTCCTGCATCGGAAACGCCAACACATCCGTGCTCTTGTCCTGCTTCCGATATCGTTTGTTCAACTGACGCATGCGTCGATCTCCCACAACATGCACCCCCAACTCAGCACGAGGCCTTCGAACCTGCCGCAGAATGTCCTGGGCAAGCCTCGCCCACATCGCTCGCCTAATCGGAGTCCGAATGAATCGAGATGTCACGATCACGGGCATTAATGGGATTGGCTCCCCGATGATCCCTGATGAGGAAAGTTCGACAACGTCCCGGAGTCTCGGCGGGTAGAGGATGAGCTGGAACCTGATGCATGTGACGTCCGCTCGGTCTGTGGGTTCTTTGAGGTTTGATGCCGATCATAGGCGCGGATGATTTGTTGGACCAACCGATGCCGAACGACATCCTTCTCGTCAAAATACACAAATTGAATGCCATCGATATCGCTCAAAATATTGCAGATTTCGATTAGCCCGGAGACGCGATCTGATGGGAGGTCAACCTGAGTGATATCGCCGGTCACAACGGCTTTGGAATTGTTCCCCAAACGGGTCAAAAACATTTTCATCTGCTCAGCGGTTGCATTTTGCGCTTCGTCCAGGATCACGAAGGAATCATTCAATGTCCGTCCACGCATGAACGCCAACGGAGCAATTTCGATCTCCCCGCGCTCAATCAATCGATTCGCGCGATCAAGATCCATCATGTCATACAGAGCGTCGTATAGCGGACGGAGATAGGGATTCACCTTCGCGTACATATCTCCAGGAAGAAATCCTAGCTTCTCTCCCGCCTCTACGGCCGGACGAGCGAGAATGATCCGACTCATCTCTTTCCGTGTGAGCGCCTGTACTGCCATCGCCATTGCCAGATAGGTTTTCCCCGTCCCGGCAGGGCCGATGCCGATCACAACATCGAACTTTTCGATCGCTTCGATGTATGCCTTCTGCGTCGGCGTCTTCGGCACTATCGCGCGTTTGTTCGTAGCTACGGCAATGGGCGAGGCGAGGAGTTCCCGAAGCGATGTGTCGCTCCCTTGTCGAAGAGCGGACAGGGCGAAACTAACATCCTCCGACCTAAGATCGTACCCCTCCATGGTCAGTGCAGCAAGATCACCGAGGATTTGTTCTACCTTGCGTTCCCCTTCAGGCGATCCGGTAATTACAAGCTCATCGCCGCGGGCAGAGATGCGGACACCCAATTCCGTCTCGACTAGCTTCAGATGTCGATCATGGTGACCGAACAGGGCAGGGATATTCGTACCGTCTCGAAGCTTCAGCTTTCGCACGCTGGGGCTTACTCTCCTCCTTTCAGAACTTGTAGTGCAATTCTAACAAAGCAGCTTCACCTCTCACAAGAGATTGGCCTAGATACACCATGTCGGCTAGGAAAAGGCGACACAAGAGTGAGGAAATAAGGTAGCTCGGCCTACGCGCCTGCATCAGCAGGCAGGGCCGGAACGGTCACATCAAATTCTTGGTAGGCCGTCCCGTTGTGACCATCACGCACTTCAATTCGCACGTGGTGAATCCCCTTGTCCTCGCCTCGAAGCGTCCACTCCAATTGTCCGGAGCGTTCGTCAAGCCTCATGCTAGGTGGTCCAACCGTCAAAACGTAGGTCAAGGGATCTCCATCTGGATCTGCTGCACTGATTGCATACCCATAGCGTCCGTCGCTGATGATGGCTGACGGTGAAGAGGTGATGCGAGGCAGCCCGTTTGAGACTTGCACTGGAGCCGTCTTCAGGGCTTTACCAGGGCCCTCTGCATCATGAGGAATTACCTCCACAACAATCTTGTCACCGCGAGCGATTGGCAGATGAGATAGCAAGCCAACTTGGGATTCTCCGACCAGTACATCATTTTTCCACCAGCGATAAAGGACTCGCGTTTCGTCGCCATCCGGATCGAACACTTCAGCAACAACCCTGACCGGCTCGCCGGCCCGGAGAGGATCGGGTTGGATAGACACTTGACTCACTTTGGGTGGAGTATTGACAACCACGACCTCAGCGATCCGATGCAGCGGTCCCTGCCCCTTTCCATCAGACGGAATCACCTCCGCAGCTACCGTATCACCCGATATCAGCAGGGTTGGATCGAGTATCGAACCTCGCTGATCGGTCACGGGACGGCCGTTAATGATCCACTGATACCGAAAGGATACCGCATCATTGTCCGGATCGTCCACTTCAAGGCGTAGCGACACAGGACTTTCACGCGTCAAAGGACTAGGAAGAATCTCTCCAACGCGAATAACGGGCAACCGATTGTCCGCAATGACACCGGGCACAGCCGTTGGGGATGTAACTAGCGAGCTGATACTGGACCAGAGAAATGCGCTGGCGCCGATCACGCTGGTGACCACGAGACTGACACCAGTGAAGCGTCGAGCAAGGGAGGCCGATTGTGGCTGCGCTCCGCCGGAGTCTTCCGGGAGTTTGACGAATTGCGGCTGACGCGAGGGTGCCGTCTCTGGAGTCCAGCGCCCTCGTGAGATGACCGGAGTCGGCATCTTAGTCTCGATTGTTCACCCAAGAAACATAGCGGCTGTACACGGGACTCACCGGCATGGTGCAGCGGCCGCTGAGCGCACCCATGCTGGATTGCATGATGACGGAGACTCTCCCCTGACACCCGGTCCCGCTCGAAGCACCGGATGCTCCGCTCCCCTGTCCTCCGATGTGGATCGCAGCCTGAGACATCATCCCTTCACCCATACTGACACGCCGATCTGCATAATTATTCCCCGCCGAGGTGGTCACCCCGAGAATCGGGTCCTTGTGAGCCGTACCCGTCTTATAGAACAGCCCATAGAGTTGTGAAGTCCCGATTCCGGCACAGATATCATTCACCGGCGTGAAGCTCGGAAAGAAGACAACACCGCCCAGCAACGCCGGTGCCACAAGCACCCGTTCTCGACTGTCCGGCATAGTCGTCACCCAGCCGTCTTTATTCTTGACCAACTGCGCTAATGACGTATTGGACGTGGAATTGTCGAAATCGGTAACGGTCACGGATCCGGTGCCAATCGTCGCTGTAACGCCCGTGACATTGCCGTTGGCCGCACAGGTCGTACAGATGCTGGCTCCGCTGACATTTACCAGATCATTGTCCTGACAATTGGTCGTGGTGGACTGTGCGCAGTCGTAACTGAGGGCAGAATCCTTGATGCCAAAGAAATACTGGGTGCTGGTATCGGTCTTATCTGAAGCACTGTGATACCGGCCCGTTCCAAAGAAGACCCACACTTTGTTCGCATCATCCAGCGTGACCGTCGGAGCAGCCACTATCGGGCCGGTCTCCTTTGTCACAGGCGTCGCGCCATCGAGTACGAATGTATCGATGACTTCAGTCGGCTCCTGCAGTTTGCCCCACTTTGTAGGATCTGTGGCCAATCCAAATGCCACGGGAGTGGGCGAGGCAGAGATGTCTCCTGTTGTCAATCGGTACAACTTGCCACGCCACGGTACAGATCCGTCATCCATGACCGTTCCACCATATACAACATCGCCTCGATAATCGAGATCCCGATCCATCGAGATCAAGTCTCCGAAGAACTCCTTTTGGGATGAATTTGCGCTGTTCACATTAAAAGACACCACGTTCCCGGAAGTGGGACCTGTGGCCAGATTCACTGCCCACATTTTTCCTTTTTGGCTGACTCCTCCCTCATAAACAGACGGTTTTCCAGATGAGGGGTCGCCGTTCGGCCCGGATCCGAACACGACAAACCATTTGGCATTCGTGTTGTCCGTCTTACTTCCCCCACTCGGTTTTACTCTGACCACGGTCGGGTAACTTGTGGTCATACCGAGATCCGACGTGGAAAAAGACCAGAGCAGTTTCGGGTCCTTTTCCGGATTGGTGATATCCAGTACAAAATAGGCGCTGTAAAAATCTCTGGTCGTAGTACCCGAACCAGTAAAATCTTCGGTCACACTCATCTTCCGCCCCTTTTGCCCGGCCGCACAGTTACAACTACCACCCATCCGCAAGCCACCGATGAGGATAGTTCCCCAGCCTTGAGGATGGTCCGCATCAGCGGCAAAAATACGGGCGTCGGTAATTTTCGGCTTCAGATCAACATAGTAGACATGCGAGTAGTCTCCCTGCGCCAACCATTTGAGGTGAGGCAACAGTTGATAGGGAATGAAGGCCCACTTCTCCTCGCCGAGTTGCGTCGGTGTGGTCGTTTGGGTGGTGCACATGTCGCTAAGATTTGCCGTAAAGCAGCCATGATGCGATCCATCCGATCGATGGTAGAAACCGCCATCGAAGGCGTGCAGCATCCCGTCGTTGGCCCCGACATAGATCATCTGGCGCCTGGTTCGATACTGCTTAAAAAACTCGACATAGGTCCCATCGCCGTAAATCACATCGTATCGCTCTCTCGGCGCCGCCACCACCGTCGGTGTCGAGTTGATTGGATCTCCATATTTCCAGACTTTGGTCACGGTCGCATTGGAATCGTCCTTCACAGACAAACGCCGTTCCCGAAGGCTCGCTTGCGCCGCACAGGTCGCAGGATCACACCCTAGGATGAAATCGATGAGATTGTCGGTCGTATAGACCGATGGAGAATTCTCCCCTCTCATGTATTTCTTCAGCTCAGTTTTATTGGCCGCGTTGGTCCCAAAGGGTATGACCTCGCCAGCCGTGATATCAGTGTGAATACCATTATCTTTCCCACTGTCGACAATGCCATCGCCGTTCTTATCGATCCATGTAAGGATGCGACGACTCGTATGAGCTTTCAGCGCCAGTCGCCGGCCAGCTTCCCAAATACTATTCACCAACTCAAGATCAACCGTATCCACCAGCGAATTCGCCTTGCCGTCGTTGTCGCTATCAACATAACGATCCGCCTTCACCTTTCCATTATTCGCGTCATAGTAGGGCTTGATGATGTAATCCTGGTTATAGATCAGCTTGCCATCATGGACCGTATCTTCACGAACATTCCCGAAACTATCGACCCACAAACCATGGGTGTACCCCACCCAAGTGACATTGGGATTCTCGATCGACTTGGGGAAGAAGTAGGCTTGATAGAGTGATCCTTCACCGGTTGAGGAATTGGCCAGAACGGAAGCCGATGTCCCCGACGCACTCCGAGCCAAGATACTGTTGATCGTGGCGACCATCTTGTCCCTCATGTCGTCGGCGTTATAGGACTCGAAGTACGTGTCTGGCAACCCGTCTGCCCCAGCAGCGCCGGTGTAATTATTTACGCGATCGAAGACATCGACTCCTGCATCAAACACATTGTTGTTGTTTCGATCCTCAAATCCGCCGAATTTCGCGGCATCCATGAGAATGTTGGCTCCGGCTCCAAAAGCATAGAATGTGTAGACAATCAGATTCTGATTTCCCTCTAAACATTTTCCCGTTTCATTAATGCCTGCAATCGTCCCGTTGGCCACACCGTTACAAGGTCGTAGATCCGTCGTGTGAGCCCAATAGGCCACATCGTCGAGGTAGTGGGAGCCGTTACTGACACACGCATCTGCATTCTGCCCCCCGTAGTAGGAAGAGCAGTTGTCGTGGTGATCGACTTGAGTCGCTCCAGCGCTGTGGTCCGTTAGGCCTCCACCGTGGCTAATGTGGGGAGCTGAGGAATGTGGCACGGTACATCCGGCTGATGTATTACAGTGACCTGAACCATTCACGTTGATGAGAGCATGTGCCCCGGTGGAATGAGCATGGTCATATACGGTCGAGGGCACGGCCAAATCCTGGGTTGGTTGTCCATCGGTAAAGATGATCACAAAACTCTTGCAGCACTTCACATACTGATCGGTGGAGACCCAGGGGGATCGGTAATAGTATGGGTCATCGCTTTGA
>JANRMO010000047.1:0-23333 GCA_040981105.1 Nitrospiraceae bacterium | reverse complement strand
TCGGTCTCGGCGATCCGCACCGTAAAGGTCCCTCGGTCGAAGAGTTCGCATAGGTTATAGAGGACGCGCACGTAGGCCGCCGCATACTTGGCGGGCCTCCCGTCTTTCTTGTCGAGAAATTTCTTGCGTTGGTTCGCCGCGTAGCTCATGAAGGCCTCGTAGGCCTGGCGCGGAGACCAGACGGAGGGGAGGAGACCGCGCAACTCCTGTCCCCATTCGTCCGCCGCGATGACCGGGGCGAGAAAGGTTTCGAGGACCAGCGGGTAACATTCGAGTGCGAGCGAGAGGAACAGACCGATTTCCCATGCCGTCTCATCCACCGTTTCCTTCGTCATCCGCGTGCCCTGGTAGCGAAATCCAACCCGAAAGAGGTCGGCCGTCGGCACGACGTAGACGCTCCGATAGTCGGCATCGCTCTCCGGGCCGGCCAACCCGTGAGCCTGCGAGCCGATCAAGACTTTCAGGATGGTCCTACTCTGATCCACGCGAGTCAGTCTCCCTTCGGTCAGTGCGACGATCCTATAGGGATGAACGAAATCACGATGGAAATGGCGATGAGGATGACGATGATCCATTCCAGCAATTCCATCCGCAGATTGGCGGCGCGGTCGGTCATCTTACCGTAAATGCTGTCCAACGTTTGGAGCTTGCGGATGATGCTCGCGTCCCAATCCTCAAGGTGAAAGCGCTGTGAGAGGAGACGATACAGCCGGGCGAGATACTGGTCCCCCAGCAGCTTGAGCGTGTTGGTGACGCGCTCGAAGAGAATGGCGCTGTCTACCTGCATTTCCGCGATACGGGTGGAATGGGTTTCGAGCGAACGGGGCCATGGCAGACGGCTCCACGGAGTCTTGGCCAGCGCCTCATAAGCCTGGTCCAGCGCCAGGTCCAGTTGGTGGTCGAGCAGGCGCATTTCCAACAGTTCGACGTTGGCAAACTCGACCACCGCCCGTACGTCTTCCATATCGGACCCCAACAGAAACGCGGCATTCCAGTCGATGACGGCGATGTCCTCGGGGCTGAAGGAGAGGCGGTAGGACATGGCGTCGCGGATTTCCTGCTCGGAGAGCGACGTCCGTTCGCACCTCAAGATCTGCGCCAACTCATGTTCAAAGGCTGTCCAGAGGAGGGGAGTGTTCAGGGAACTGGAGGCTTCGATGTGGAAGATCGCGTAATCTTCGACCTCACCGGCCAACGCCGGCTTCTCGATGGCCTCTCCAAGCGCCTCAGCCAACTCATCGACCCATCGGCGCGAGTCGGTCAGGAGCGAGGGGTTGTCGTAGAGCGCTTCGCTCAACCCCAGCAGACCTGTAAAGGGGCCTTCGATCGGAATCTTATAGGTGACCGTCAGGGCGCCGAAATCGTAGAGCATCAGCTCGACGCTCGGGCTTGTGGCGTAGTGCGAGAGCGTGATCGCGGCGGTCTCCTTCAAAATCCGCAAGGGCGCGGGCCGGTATTCCAGGTGCGGCGGCGCGCGAAGTTTGTATCGGATCTGAGCCCGTTCCTTGAGCGCAGTCACGCGGCGGTCGGCGAGGTCGAGATTGATGGCGGCGCCGATGTCGTAGACGAGCAGCGCGAAGCAGGTGCCCTTCTCGATCGTCAAGCGCTGCGCCTCGTCTGTCGGCATTGGGGGCCTTCTCCTCGACCTCGACAGAAGAAGTCCTTAGGATTCACAGGGGCTAAATCAGTTCATGGTATCGGGCTTTCTGGTAGATCTGCCCCTTCGTCAACAGCACGGCTCCCGTTCCGATCACCGTCATCAGAGCCGCCACGAAGCCTCCCACGAATGGAATGAGCGTCATGAGGAAGTAGACGATCAGTCCCGTCACGAACGCGCCTCTGGCGCTCGGAGCACGCCCGAGGCCGCGCAATAGGCCCCAGCCCAGCCAGGTGATCGTGAAGACGCGGCTCAGATAGAAAATCAGAAACAGGCCGGCCGCCGCGACCAGGGCAAGAGGGAGCCCCATGACTGAAGCGGTCAGCAGCAGGATGACGAGGGGGCCGAGGAGGCAGAGGAGCAGGCCCGTTCCGAATGAGGCGAGCGTCCGCCGGCTGAGGTTGGCCACCGTCAATTCCGTCGCGATCGGATAGAAATGAAGGAGCAGCAGCCCCAGCACGAGTGTCGAAACGAAGCTGATCCCCGCGAACAGCAGTTTCCCCATGGCGAGCCCCGCCAAGATCTGTTCCGGCTGAGGTATCCGCAACGTGCGGAACGATCGCTCGGTTACGCGGCCCTTGACCGCGGCCGGATCATCGATGGTCGGAGATCCCTGTCCCATATAGCTCAGGTTCCCGTCGATCTTGGCGTTGGAGGTCACACGAAGCGAGCCGGCGGCGGCGTTCACGTGGCCGCCGATTTCGTTCGAAAGCGTCACCTCTCCGCCACCGACAGTGAGGCTCTTCGCGATCGGCCCGGCCAAATGCACAGAGCCTCCGCCCGCGACCATGGCGCCCTCTACGCGGCCGGTGCCGGCGGTTTCGATCATCCCGCCTCCCACGGTGAGATTGCGGCCGATCTGTCCGCTGATCGAGATCCGGCCTCCCACCACCCGCGCGTCGGCCGTCACCTTGCCGGAGATCGTCACGATCGCGCCGGCGGCCAGGAGGTCGCCGTTCACGGTCCCGTCTATAATGATGCGGCGGGCGATCACATGCGCGTCGCCGTTGATCGTCCCGTAAATCTCGACCTGGTCGGCGGCGGCGAAGTAATCCCGGGCGATCGTCTGTCCTCGCGGCACGGTCACGAGACTCCGGGAGCCGTCCGATTCTTGATTCTCTTCGTCTGCCTGAACGATGGCCGGCTGGGCTGCCTCGAACAGGCCGAGACAGAGCGTGATCATGACCGCGATAAGCCGGAAAGGTCTGGACGGTGCCATGGAGGACTCCTTTTCACTTAAGCGTTCACTCCGGCGGAGCGAGCTCGCGAATGTACCGCAGGCATTCCAGGATTTCTTCGTCCGTGAGACTCGTCAGCCATCCGTGCATCGGCGTGTAGGCGACCCCGTAGGCGGCGGCCATCCACAGTTCAAAGTCGGTTTTCGCGCGGATACGCGGAGCGTGGAAATCGGCGGGACGAACGACGAGCGAGTCGGCCTCCGGCCCGTCCCCCTCTCCGTTCAACCCATGACAACGAAAACAATGCTCTTCATAGATCATGCGGCCGGTGCGGATGCGGCCGTCGTCGCTCCATGACGCGACCAGACCCGACGTCAGCCCGATCACGGTGACGAACAGCGCCGTGACGAACATTCGGCCGACCATGCGGAGCTCTTTCATGCGAATGCCTGAGGGTCATGCCTGTTATGATGAGGCCACGGTCTCTGGTCCGCTGTTGCGACAGGAGACCCTCTGCGCCTGATCAGCTTGCGCAGTTCATCCACCAGCAACAGGCTCAATGCTCCAAGGGCGAGGATAGGCCAGACCCAGAGAGGAATGGCCTGTGTCGCGAACACCGCCTGTGCCCAAGGGTTGTAGACGATCAAGGCCAGGAGCGTCAGTTCGACCGCGATGCCCAGCCAGAGCAGCGGATTGGTCCAGAGACCCAAGCGAAACGCGGAGACCTGTTCGGATCGACAGGCAAAGACATTGGCGACTTGGCTCATGACGATGGCCGCCAGTGTGACAGCCGTCGCCTGTTTGTACAAGGGATCGGACCAGGGCAGCGGGTCTCCCCATGACCAGCCCTCTAGGTCAAGAAACCAGAAAAAGCCGCCGAGCGCCACCAGGGATTCCAGCAGGCCCAGAAACAGATAGGCGCGGAGGAGCAGGGCGGCGTTCATCAAGCGCTCGGTCCGCGGACGCGGCGGTTCATCCATCACGCTCTGGTGCGGAGGCTCAGACCCCAGCGCAAGCGCCGGTACGATGTCGGTACCGAGGTCCACGGCAAGAATCTGCGGCACGGTGATGGCGAGCGGGATACCGAGGAGGCCATACCCCAGATATGGCACGACTTCCGGGACGTTGCTCGCCAGGACGTAGGTGCAAAATTTTCTGATGTTGGCATAGACCGTTCGCCCCTCCTCGATCGCGTTCACGATCGTGGCAAAGTTGTCGTCGAGGAGAATCATGTCGGCCGTGTCTTTGGCCACGTCCGTACCGGCGACTCCCATCGCAATGCCGATGTCGGCCTTCTTCAGAGCGGGGGCGTCGTTGACCCCATCTCCCGTCACAGCCACGACTTCGCCCATCTCCTTCAAGGTCGCGACGATGCGCATCTTGTGTCGCGGCGCCATGCGGGCGAAGACGGGTTCCGGCTGACCACGACCGGCGGGGGTCAGCAGGCGGCGCAAGCTCTCATCGGACATCGCCTCCATCCGCGCTCCTTCCACAACCGGAGCGAAGGAATCCGGTTGCAGCGCCGGCGACGACGGGACGAGGCCGATTTTCCGCGCGATGGCTTCCGCCGTCAGCGGGTGGTCGCCGGTGATCATGATCACCCGGACCCCCGCGCGCCAGCACTTCGCAATCGCCTCCGGCACCTCGCGATGAGGCGGGTCCATCATCGCCACCAGTCCTAAGAAAGTCAGATTCTGCTCGACGGTCTCGATATCCAACCGCTTGTCGCCCGGAGCGATCTCTCGCATCGCCACGGCGAGCACTCGATAGGCCTGTTGGGCGAAGGCCCGGCTTTGGCCCAGGATCTTCCGCAGCTCATCCTGCGTCATGGGAACGCCGTCATCGTTCTGTGCGGCATGGCTACAGATCGGTAGGACCGATTCCGGCGCGCCTTTGACATAGGCGGTGAGGCGCCCGTTGATCCAGTGGAGGGTGGCCATGCGCTTCCGATCCGCGTCGAACGGCAGTTCCCCCATCCGGCCGGGGAGCTGGTGAGGCAGCGCGCCATGGTCGTCCAGAAACTCGACGAGCGCCAATTCGGTCGGATCGCCCGTCCAGACCGTCCGACCGCCGGGCTGTCTGGCGCGCTTGGCGTTATGGCAAAGAGCCATGGCCTGGATCAGAGGACCGAGCTGCCGCGGGTCCGCCGTGCTGGGGAGGTGATCCTTGACGACGAGCAGTCCTTCCCGAGATTCCATGACCAGACCGTTGACGTAGAGGCTCTCCACCCTCATACGGTTCTCGGTCAAGGTGCCGGTCTTGTCCGTGCAGATCACCGTCGCGCAGCCGAGCGTTTCGACGGACGGTAGATGTTTGATCAAGGCGTTGCGTCTCGCCATGCGCTGGCTGCCCATCGCAAGCGCGAGCGTGACGGTCGGCAACAGCCCTTCCGGGACGTTGGCGGCGATGATGCCGATCCCGAATATCGCGCTGATCCAGAACCCCAGGTTCATCGTGAGTCCCAGCACAAAGACCAGCAGGCCCATCGCCAGCGAAATGAGTGCGATGACCCGCGTCACTCGGACGATTTCTTTCTGCAACGGGCTGAGCGCCGGTTCGACCGTGGTCGCCAGGTGTGCGATCCTGCCGAACTCGGTCGCCATGCCGGTGGCGTACACGACCGCGCGGCCGTGCCCCGAGATCACGGCGGTGCCAGCAAAGACGAGGTTCGGACAATCGAGCGGGTGGGTAGTCCTGCACGCCTCCGCCATGCGGCGTTTGGGCGTGGCCTCTCCGGTCAACGCGGAATTGTCCACGCGCAATCCCGTGACCTCCACCAGTCTGGCATCGGCCGGCACCTGCTCACCCTCTTCCAGCAGGAGGACATCTCCAGGGACGACTTCGTCGCGGGGCACTTGCTGCGGCTGACTCGTTCGAATCACCCAGGCGGTGGAAGGCAGGAGCTGATGGAGCGACGCGACGGCTCGCGCGGCCCGGTACTCCTGCCACAGAGCAAAGCCGGCGTTGAGCAGGATGACGCCGACAATGGCCCAGCCCAACGAAGCCATTCCTTCGCCCGGACGCATGGCGTCGGCGAGAAACGCCAGCAGCGCTGCCACCCAGAGGAGCAACGCGAGAAAGTGGGTGAGTTGTCGCAGCAGCCGGAGAGCCCAGGGTGGTTCCCTGAATACGTGAAGGCTGTTTGGCCCGTCGCGCTGGAGTCGACGCGACACCTCGTCTGGGGTGAGGCCGGCTGAGGCTGACTCCAGCCGACGATACACCTCGGATGGGTCAAGGTCGGCAAGGTCCATGACGAAGGTCTCGTGTGGAACGGCGCTCAGCGACATGGCTGCCTGACGACGATGTGGTGACCTCGCCCGATGCTTGTTATGATGTTGAGCAATTGCACTGGGAATGCCAGCGGACCGGGCCTTCACGCACACGGCGCCGAAGCTACTGTGGGGACGGCGAAATATGGATGAAGTGCCGAAAGCATAAGGCCGGAGGAGTTGTGAGGCGCGTCTGCCGGCAGCCGATTTCCTCTGGATGACTCTTCCTGCTCGACTGTAGCCTTTCGCACCAGATCCCGACTCTCTATGGGGTGATAGGCGTCATCATGGGGGTCGGTCCGTGCGGAATCATGGTTGAATGGAGTGGCACCTGACTTGCGTAACGTTGGCGAGTGGAGGGACCCGCGCGTGGGTTCTGCACCGGTTCATGAACAGCGTTGAAAGAAGTGGACGAGGAGTGGCCATGTCTCAACCCTTTGCCGTCTGGCTCACTGGGTTACCTGCATCGGGCAAAAGTACGATCGCAGCCAAGTTGAAGCGGGCGCTGGCTGAAGCGGGACTGAACGCAGAGGTGCTCGAATCCGATGCGTTGCGTCGAGTCCTGACGCCGGAGCCGACCTACAGTTTGGAAGAACGGGATCTCTTTTATCGGGCGCTCGCCTACTTCGGCAGCCGCCTTGCCGCCCATGGGGTGCCGGTGCTGTTCGATGCGACCGGTCACCGGCGGGTGTATCGCGAGTTGGCTCGGTCGTTGATTCCTCAGTTTTTGGAGGTCGCAATTGTGTGCCCTCTTGCTGTATGCGAGCAACGGGACAAGAAGGGCACCTACCGGGGCGGCTATTCCGGCAAGAGTGCAACGGTGCCGGGATTGCAAGTCAACTATGAACCGCCGCTCAGTCCGGACGTGACGGTCGATACGACCGTCACCGCTGCCGGCCCCGCCGCCGAGGCGATCATGCAGGCATTGCGGGAGCGAGGCTGGCTTACTCAAGCCCGCGACTACCAGCCAAGAGCGTGAGACCAAGTCTGCCGAGTAAGTCGCGGCTTCGAGCGGCGACGATCACCGATCACAGAAGGAATCCCCTATAATCAGCACAGAACCGGACGGCGAACATTGTTCCTTCGGAGCGGTTATGGTATTCAGGTCACATGACTCGTGCCGCGTTGACTCCACGATGGATGCTGATCGGCTGGCTGGCGGTGCTGCTGGCCGGCGTCGTCACCGGAGATTTCGTCGTGGACGCGGCATTCGAAGGGCCGGATATCGCCGCTTCGGCCGAGGCGGATGCCGAGTCGGAAGAACCCGAGGACAGCGGCGAGCATCTGCTCGTGCCATCACCAAAGGCCGAGCCGGGAACTGAGTTCACGTCTCTCCATTCGCCCGTCGATGCCCACGCCGGCTTCCTGACGCTATCGCCCTGTACGTTCCCCGGTGGTCGAGATGTTCACGTCTCGCTGATCGAGTTCGACAGCCATCCTCCTCCCTGTTTCCTCCTTCCGCTGCGTATTTGATCCGCATCGATTGTCTCCATCCATAGGACTGGTCTGTTCGTTCGAACAGTCGCCAGACGCACCGTCTTGTCTTGTCCATGGAGGCTCTCATGCGGATATTCCTTGCGATTCGGGGACGCCGTGGTTATCCCGCGGCCGTGCTCTTTTTTTCGCTGTGCTCTTGCTGGCTGAACCTGATAGGCATCGCTGCCGCCCAAGATCGGGCCCTCGATGCCGATTCCGTCTGGATCGAGAGTACGGAGATCCGGGGCCTGGTTCGCACGAAAGAGGAAACGATCTGGAAGCTGTTGCCGCGACCGGTGCCGGGACGATTCACCCCGGAGGAGATCAAGGAATTTGAGCGGCGCATCCGGAACCTGAGTCTGTTCGATCACGTGGACGTTGCCGTTCGTGACGATCGGGTGGTCGTGGACGCCCACGAGAAATTCACGCTGTCTCCCATTTTGAGCTTTACGAGCGGCAGCACCCTCAAAGATTTGAATGCGACGGGAGGACTGGTCGAATACAACCTAGGCGGAACCGGCACACAACTGGGAGCGAAATTCAACTACAGCCAACGGGGACCCAACCTCGAGATGTGGTTGTCTCAGCATTCATTTCAACCGGATCGATTCGCCAAGGAACTGATCGGCTTTTACCGCAATAACGGCATCCGGTTCGAGGACTCGACGAATTCCTGGACGCGCAGTCGTTTTGGAGGGGAACTCGAAGTGAAGGGACCCTATGCCTATGGATCGCCGTTTCGCTATGAGGTGGTGTTCGAGTTGTACCGAGAACTCATCGACGACCGAACCACCTCGGGGCCTCCCAACGGCTATTATATTGGTATTGCCCCGGAACTCGTCTGGGACAAGTACCATTGGCACGATCTGGTCCCCAAGGGGTATCGGGTGACGGTAGAACTACGCCCAGGCTATTTCCTCGGCCCGAACCAAGCCCGCCACGAGATCCGCCTGCAATATCTCCAGGGCGTGCCTCTGGGCGCCAAGACGGTCTTTATGATCAACGGCGTTGCGGAAGCCGTAAACAAGTCCGGCAATCCGAATCACAGTCTGTTGATCGGCAGCATCGCCGGAGTTCGCGGCCTCTCGGATAATCTGTATCGCAATCGGGCTCAAGCCTACGTGAATCTGGAAGTGCGCCATGCCATTGCATTGGCGCCGCGTTGGGCGATCCAGGGCGTCCTGTTCTCCGACCTTGGCGCCTTTGAATCGTTTTTGGAGGACGGAAACACACAGGCATGGCGAGGAGCGGCGAACACCGGCGGCGGGTTCCGGCTGATCCCAACTTTTTTGGCCAACACGCTGCTGCGAGTCGATGTGGCCCACCTGTGGTCCCCAAGTCCAGACTGGTTGGTGCAATTCGGTATTACGCAGTACTTTTAAGCCACATTCTTTGTGATGATTCGTTACGTCCACCCATTGCAGCAAGAAGCGCAACGGGTACTAGGCAGTCGCCGGAATAGCTGAGCGCTCAGTTGGGTCTGTCGTTGGAGACAAGCGCCGAAGACCGGTTGGCTTCTTCTACATACATTGTCTACACTTACGGTATACAGGATAGGTGGATGCATGGGATCGATCAATGTGAATGAAACACGCCGACTCTTAAAAAGCCTGCTCGATCGTGCCGAGGCCGGCGAAACGAGCACCATCGCGCGTTGTGGCGAAGTGGTCGCCAGGTTGGTGCCTCCATCTCGCCGGCCTCGTCGCCTCCCGTCGCTCGTCGCCTTGCGGCGTTCGATCAGACGAAAGGGACGCGCGTTGAGCCGTATCGTGATCGACTCGCGTCTGGACGAGCGCGCGTGACCGTTTATGTGGACGCCAGCGTCCTCGCCGCCTATTACTGCCCCGAACCGTTGAGCGTGGTCGCCGAGCGGACCTTGCGGAGTGTGGCCGCTCCGACGATCAGCGAACCGACCCCTGTCGAATTCGCCTCAGCCGTGTCCCGAAAGATTCGGAAGAAGTCGCTGTCTCGCGAGAACGGTGTGAGAGTGATGGCTCAATTCGAAGCGCACGGCGAAGAGGGGTACTCCGATGTGCTGTCTCTGAAGGCGCGTGACTATCGCTTGGCCAAGTCCAAGTTGGGGCAATTCCAAGGGACGCTCCGTACGCTCGATGCCCTCCATCTCTCCGCGGCCGAGGCCGCCGCGGCGTCGGTGCTGACCGCCGACCGGCGGCTAGCCACAGAAGCGCGAAATCTGGGCCTACCGGTCAAACTGCTCGTCATCGGACGTGTGGTGTAGAGCGGTTCGCGCTGTGCGGAATATGCACGCTCACCGGCAGACGTCCCGCGGCATTCCTTCGGCTCACCCGAAACATTCATGCCGCAACTGGAGGAGGAAGTCCGGGACGGAGTCGTGGTGCTCGTGGAGGTCAAGCGAGCGAGGCGGCACCGTCTACCGCTTGCCACACCGTAATGCTGTGCTCTCGTCGGAAAGGTCGGGCGCTTCTCGATTGCAAAATTCAAGACCTGACCCTATTCTGTACTTGACCCTATTCTGTATCCTCGTGTTCTCTGTTCTGCCGTGACCCTGTTCTGCTGCTGTTCTGCTGACCCTGCGATTGCTCCGATCATGTCCGATCACGAATCGCTGCGTACGTGGAATCGCGGTTCAAGCGCCTTGAGGTTTTCCATGATGCCGGTATATTCCAATTCCGCCATGGGGAGCATGGCAGCACCAAAGAACCCTTGGCGTCGCATGTCGATGGCTTTGTCGGTTACGGCGTCGCGTACTCGGTTCCAGAACGGATGGGTGAAAGCGTCCGTCGGTTCGGTGAACCGTCCTTCGTGCATCGCGAAGGCGGCACAGGTGATCACCGGAGGACCATCGAAGTAGCTGATGCCCGAGTGAAGCGGGACCGGCATCAAAGGCATCTGATGAGAGCCGCGCATCCCCCCTGCCACATAAGGACCGATTGCATAGGGCGCCAAGACCTCCCCCGTCGCTGGAAAATCCTTTTGTACCCGCACCAGCATCACCGGGTCGTCCTTGCCGGTGTACTTTCCGGCAATGTTATGCAGCCGTGAGGTGGAGGCTACCACTGCTTGTTCGCCGCCGGCGAGTGACCAGACCGATTCCACCACGTAACGTTCGGTGTCTCGCAGTAGCGCGGCGATTTCGTACAAGTCTTTCCGGGTATTGAGCTCGATGATTCGATCGCCTTCGGTATGATTCACATCCATGATGACGAACCGAAAGCCGTGCGCCATGTTGGGCGCCAGTATCAAACCGGGAGTGTTCATGGGGTCGGCGAAGGCCAGATACAGCGGTAGATTAAAGGCGCCGGGATCGGTCTTGTCGGCTGCGAAAAACAGAAAGGGCTCGTTCGGCCGCTCGGTGAATTCCATCTCCGCCACCGCCGGTCCCATCCCTCGCACATTGCCCGAAAAGGCGTCTTTCAATAAATCCTGACCGGCACCGTACAGCCCCTGCTGTTTGGCCACTGCTGTCCCGGCAAGGAACGCATCCCACGCCAGTTTATGGACGGCTTCGTGCCCCACGCCATACCGGTGGCTCATCAAGATCGCGATATCGTCACCGGTACTGCTGACGTAATGGTCGATCAACAACGAGGAGCCATGCTGAGCAATATAATCTCGGACGCTCTCCAGCACTTGCCGCGAGGGACAGAGATGCCCACCGATAGAACCGATATCGGCTTTGATAATGCTGAGGGTGACTTTCATGGCGATCCTCCCTACGACATTCGACAATGGAACATTCTCCCTTCTGACGTCTACAGTGAGCAATCCCAATGCCACAGTGCTCATAGGCAGATCCCCCCCATGGATTCCCCATGGTTGGCTTGTGGAGGGATGAAGCATGGACATCGGATCAAGCAATCGGTTGGGGTAGCCGTCTACAGGAGAAGCGTGGGGCAATGAGGCAAGATGCGACAGCGGGTGAGGTCTTACACCGTTAATGGAGAATGGGTTCGCTTCGCAAAAGATCAGAGAAAGGTGTCAGTTTGGGTTCAAGGTTCTAGTGCAACACCCGTATCCTGGACGATTCAGGAACGAAAGAGTTGCACATGGCCCAGTACCGACGGTTAAGTCTCATAGAGCGCGAAGGGTTCAGTCGGATGTTGGCAGTCGGAGCGAGCCTTCGGGCGGGTACGCGAGAAGCGGTCGCCTGGTGCACTACTTTTTGAAGAGATTGTCGAACGCGCGTCGAACATCCTGAGGATGCCCCGATCCCGCCGAGGTTTCGCGCTCAACGGTCGTGCGCAGGGAGAAGAAGGTGCAGTCGTTGCGAGCGCGCTTGTCGGCGATGCGCTCCGGGATGGACTGCGTACATTCAAACCGCTGGCCCGGGGCGAAGTGAGCGCACTGCTGGCAGGCATGCAGCTCGGCTTGGCACTTAGGACATTGGCCGCCGGCGTCGGTCAACGGCGGGAGTGGCGTACCGCAGTCTGCGCAGCGGACGACGGTTCGACTCTGGAGCGACACGGGCGTGTGCGACCCGGATGGCCCCTCCGGCTTTCCTCTTCCTCCCTGTTCGGATTCCCGATAGCCTCGTTGGCCGTATTTTCTGTCAGGCATAGACATCACTCCCGGGGTCCGACTTGAGTCTACCCCACGCGGTTCGTCGTGTCATCCAGTACAGACCGCGGTGTGCCCGATCCAACAGAGCGCAGATACGGTAGAGCCTCGCCCGCGGCCTACGAGTGACGACTGACGCATGGCGCCTGACGAACGTGGCGGGCTACGCCGACGGCAGTTCCAGCGTGTACAACTCGCCCTTCATCTGTTGGTGGAGATCGCAGCGAAACGAATAGTTGCCGCCGCGCTCCGGGGTGAAATAGATCACGAGCGTCTTGCCCGGATCGACATAGACCCCTTCGATGCCCGTGCCATAGGCCGAGACGCCTTCACCCTCCACGCTGAGCCCCAATTGCGCGAGCACCGGTGCGGTGAAACCGTGCCGGACGATGTCCTGATTCCGCAGGATGATCGCGGTCGGCACACCGAGGCGGACCGCGCTCGGCCTTCCGAGCACGAAGGCATACTCCTGCATGGTGATCTCGATCCGTTGGACCTCGACTGCCTGGGCCGACGAGGCGGCGGCGGTGTGGACGGCCTCGCCGGAGGCTGTGGCTTGGGTCAACCAGACGAACACTGAGACGAGGCACGCAAACAAGCTCCGGGCAAGTCGTGCCATGGATTGGTCTCCTTCCGTTACAACGATGCGACTGGGCCGTTGGCGGCGCTTCGCCGCCAACGGCTCGCCTCGCAGGTATTGAGTGGTCTCCTTAGAAGAAATTCGTCGCTCCTCGACTCCCTGTTCAAGCTGCTCCGGCGTTGAATTCAATCAGCCGGACTCTTCTTCTCGGGGAATCGGCCAGCGGGCAGCCTCAGGATGGACCGACCTTCAACCTGAGCGGCGAGCTTCATTCTTCTCTGCACCGTTCTGTGGTATCGCGCATCCCAGTCGAGGATCTCGTTCCTCGTCAAAGGCTCGGGCCAGATCGGCCGTGAGGGGAACCTCCCGCTCGTAAACCGTAAAATGATACGGATCGTCGGCCGTGAGTCCGTATTTCTTGATAAGCATCTCATGCTGTCGTTCGGATTGGATGTGGTACCGAACTCGCGCTTTGAGTTGAAGACCGTCAATCTCGTTGGGGAGGCGATATGCAAATGTATAATCCCGGCTGGCCAAGGGAAGCAGACGGTTGTCATACCATTCCACGATTGCCGGCTGCCACATGATCCATCGCCCCATGGTGTCTTGCTGCCGCTCCAGCAGGGCACCGTTTCGGTCGATCACTTCAAACTCCACCGTGAAATGCCGATCCGGATCGCCCGTCGGGAGCTTATGCCCCGCGCCGGCGTTGATGAGGGTGAGCGTCACCTCCATTTTCTCACCCGGCTTCGGCTGTGAGGGTTTTGCCGCGACCTCAACGGCCACCGCGCGCTTGACCATATCGGGATCGTGCCCGCCCCGCCAGAGGTGTTGTCGCCCACGCCGGATCGGACTGCCTTCGGCCACGGGCCGGTCAATCTCCGGCATATGGCAGCTCTGGCAGATGAACCCCCGCTCCTTCATCCAGTATTTCCCTTCATATTCTGCATAGGTTCCGCAGGGGCCTATGTTATAGAACTGCGCGGGGCCGGAGACGACGTTGTGGCAGCGATAACAGAGCTGCGTGGTCCGGAAGGATGGGTCGAACTTTGTCGGGTGGGGAGCGGCGGAATCTTCGAACGGACCGAGGATGACGCCGTCCCGAACGTGACAGGCGGCGCAGGTCACGCCCTCTTGCTGGTACTCAGGATCGTAGTGCGGATTGGGTGCTTGCGGGGCCTTCTCCACTCGACCGCGGGGAATCTCCTTGATAAGCGTGGGCTGTTGGTTTTCGAGCGGGGTGTGGCAGTTCAGGCACACCCAGACATGCTTGTCCTTGTTCCAGTAGGCCTGAAAGAAGGGATCGACATACGCCTGCGCATGTATACTGGTTTTCCATTCGTCATAGATCTCTCGATGACATTGCCCGCAGGATTCGGCCTTCAGGCTGGTCAGTCCTTCCGGAATGGACTGAAAGGGGATGGCATGCGCATAGTCCGACCGTAGGCCGAAGATCACTGTGGGCTTGATCTCCGTGTAGTACAGATAGATCAGGCCGGCAAGGAGCCCGACGGTCAGCATCACTTTGGCCGCAAGTCGCATCGATCGATGGTCCTCCTCCAAATGGTGTGGCGCCTCGCGCAGACCTTGGTTCGCCTACCGTTCCTTCAGGTGTCGATAGACGACCGAGCTCAACGTCAGCAGACCCAAAAACGTCAGCGCCAGCGCGACCCGAGGCGAAGCGACCTCCGCCACGGAGGTGATGCCGCCCAACTGGCTTCCGGCATAGGTATAGACGAAGCTGCCGGGAATGATGCCCAGTGCGGTCGCGCCGACGTAGGTGGCGGTGCGCACACGCGTCAGTCCGGATACCAGATTCACGACGAAGAACGGAAAGAGCGGAATCAACCGCAAGGTCAGCAGGTACGAAAAGGCGTTGCGGGAAAAGCCGTCCTGCAGCGGAGCGAGGCGGTCTCCGAACTTTCGCTGCACCCATCCCTGCAACACATATCGAGCAGCGAGAAATGCCAGGGTCGCTCCTGTTGTGGCCCCGATGTTCACGTAGAGCATGCCTGAGACACTGCCGAACAGAAATCCGCCCAGCAGGGTCATGATCGTGGCTCCCGGCAGTGAGCAGGCGGTCTGGATCACGTAGGTGGCAATAAACGCGATGACCGCGATCGGATAATGGGTCTCCGTGAGCTGGAGCAGCCGGGCTCGATGGGTCTTGATCGCATCCAGAGAGAGGTAGGTGGTCAGGTCGAAATAGACAAACGTCAGCACCGCGAGGAGGATGAAGGCGCCGAGGAGCAGGCGGCCGGTCGTGGACGGGGTGGGGCGAGAGGCCTCGCCAAGCGTCGTACATTCGGGCATGGGGTCTCCGGGTCTGTTAATTAGGATGTGTCGTTATAAGCAGAGGCACAGCGCGGTGATCGGACAGAGCGGAGCGGGAGCGCAGCGGCATGGGCATCGGGCGGAGTTGGATGCTGAGCGGTCTTTCCCTCGCGGCCGGCTATGCCATTGCGCCGTGGGCGCCAAGCGCTGCTCGCGACTTCCTATCATAATCGACCGCGCTCGGTGCTGACAATGATGCTTTGGGAAAGGCTTTTGGGCGATCCGGCCGGGCGGATCGCGCTTCGACCGCCTCCGCTCGATGAAGCAGGATGGTCGCTTTGATGATGCCGTGCACGTCATCGCGAGACGGATCGGTTGCGCTGAGGCGAGCCGTCCGTAAGTCGGAGGACTCAAATAAACACTTAGAACAACGGATGCGGCGCGCTGCCGAAGAGGCGCGGTCTTGCAGAGGTGCCTTTGGACGTGCCCACGATCCGCCATGCTCCATCTTCCTTGGCGAGATGATGCACCTCCTGATGCCAACTGTCGATCGGGATGCGCTCTTTGGAGTTTTTGCTGGTGGCCCAGAGAGCGCCGCTACAGGTGATTTCCACCGTCATGTTGTGAGTGTCGCCCGAGGTTCGAATGGCGGAAAACGTATGGATGTTGGCAATGAACTCGTAATCATTCAGGAGTTCGTCCCAGATCTTTCTGAGGTCCGCCTTGGTGAATCCATGGTGGTGATAGCGCTCGCTGTAGATCGCCATGAGCTCGTCCAGATTGCGTGACCGGATGGCCTCCTGCGCTTGGTCGAACGCGCTGGTGAGCTCAAGGACGGTCTGCCGGTCCACCTCCACCGTGGCATCGGGCAGGATCTGAGTCATGGCCGACACGGGACGGGGCACCACGCTGTGGCCAAGAATCAGGAACCAGAGGCAGCCCCACACGATCGTCTGTGCTGGTATCATGGGTGCGCTCCATACCACCCTTCGGTTGAACCGGCGGCTCATCGGGCGCAGCCGCTCCTCATGAACGCTGCCGGAGCGATTCCTCCGGTGATCCTTCTCCGGCTGTCGCCTGCCGAGTTGCGCGTGAGCCGGCCGCTGACCGTTCGCGGCCTCACCGTGTCGAATCCCGTTCCGGAGCGCTACCGAGTGTCGAAACAGTCCCACCTTGAATATCTTCTCATATTCCACGGGGTTTCTGAAGCGGCCGATTCGCAGGTCGGAAGAGGATCGGCGCTACCGCAGGCGGCGGAGGCCGCCTCTCTTTATGAAGCCGTTGAGGGCTGCCGTTGCTTGACGACGAGCACCGAACAGGGTGCGTACTTCAACACGCTTTCAGCCACGCTGCCCAGTTCGAGCCGTTCACTCCCCCGGAGCCCACGCGAACCGACGATGATGAGATCGGCTTTCAGGCGTTCCGCATGCTGAAGAATCTGCTCGCTCGTATGGCCTGTGCGCACCTCGGTCGTGACGCTGCACCCGGTTTTCAATACCTGGTCCCGATACTGGCTGACCAGCTCCTGAGCACGGTCGATCTGAGGGCGAGTGAGGTCCTGGATCTGCGAGGCCGGCATGACGCGCGAGGCCATTTCCGTCAAACCATCGCCCGCGACGGACAGCACCGACACATGGATCGATTCTTGAAACAGCCATTGGCAGGCGAATTCGCACGCACGTCGGGAGTGTTTGGAGCCGTCCACGGCGAGCACGACCTGGTCGAGCGAGGAGAGCGGACGCTTAAGGATCAGCACGGAACAGGGAGCCTCTGCGAGCACGTGACGCGACACGCTGCCCAGGAGGAAACCGCGGATGTCGCTCAAGCCTCGTGAGCCCAAAATCACGAGGGTGGCCCGCCGCCGTCTTGCTTGAACCACGATGCTGGTTGCCGGACGTCCATGGGCGAGGGCGGTTTCGATCGTTGTCTTGGCGCTGGTTCCGCCCTGTCCCAGGGCTACCGATGCGACTTGGGCCATCTGGCGGAGCAAGGTGGTACCCCGTTCATCTAACGCGCGGATCACTCGCGCGACCCGCGCCGGGCTCGGCGACCCCGACGATTTCGGGAGTCGCGGCTCGACCGTGTGCAGCAATACCACCCGTTCCGGAGGCCGGTCCACCAGCACCCGCAAGGCCTCCACACCCCAATGTGAATACTCAGACCCATCGACCGCGCACAAGACATTCATCGCGCTCCTCCCATGTATTCGCTCGGCTCATCGGCCCCTCGTGGAGGGCGACATGGCATGAACCGAACGATCGCTCGAATTGATATCGGAACGCCATTCCGACCCTTGCCGTTCGGGACTCTCGGCAGAGGGGTGCATCCCACGTGCCTGAGGCAGGGTGGTGTCGAGAAGATGGTGCAACGAGGCCGACGGCCTCGTCAACGAAGACGAAAGCGACCGGATTGACCCAAAAGTCATTTCAAGACCCCATGACCGTGCTTCGACAAGCTCAGCACGAACGCAGGAATATCCTGTTTTTCTGAACAGATCCGTTCGCCCTGAGCCGGCCGAAACCTGCGGTGAGTGCATCGAACCGGGTGAACGGACGGTCTTGAAATAACTTCCGGCGTCTGCCGCCTTTTGCGTCATGCCGAGCGGATCGGTTGGGGCAATTGTCGCCAGGTATCGGCGTACCGACCAATGACCGGTTATCTGACAAAGGACTCCGAGCATCGGACCATGGCACCTCGCTTGCGTCATCCGTCGCCGGGCGAGACCATCATGCACTGAAGGGTAGGCATGTCGATTGTGTTGGATGAACTGGAACGAGGTGTTTATCGTCGATTTGTCGATGTGTTGCGGCTCTCGACCATTACACCCCGTCCTTCGTTGGATGAAGCAGGGATACGCCGCTCTCCGGATGGTCAGATCATCGTCCCGGTGACGGTGGAGGCCGAACGACCCTCTTTGTCATTGGCGATGTTGATGGCCCACAAATCCGACTACCTCTATCGGCGCAGCGGTTGTCGGTTCATTCTGACCCAGCGACCGCTGCGCGATCCGAATCAGAAGGCCTATGCCTGGAACGGAGCCTGGCAGACGGTGGAATGAGGGATGCCGGCTGTGGCGCGACAGAAAGGAGGCGGGAGTCATGATCAACGAGAAGACGCATCAATCCGGGGTCGAGCCTGCCACGTTCGACCGGCTCAAGGCCGCGGATCTTATGGAACGGGTGGTGCAGTCGGCGCATGTGCAGACGAGGGCCGACGTGATTGCCTCGATGATGATCGAGGGGTTCGGCGGGGTGCCGATCATCGACGATCGGCAGAGGCTGGCCGGGATCGTGACCGAGTTTGATCTGCTGGCGGCGTTGGACCAGGGAAAGCGGCTTGGAGATCTCTCCGCAGGCGACATCATGACGAAGACGGTCGTGAGCGTCGAGGAGCATACTGATGTGCGCACGCTTCTCTATGTGCTCCAAACCAACCATGTCATCCGTGTGCCCGTTGTGAATCGGGACGGTCTCTTGACCGGGATTGTCGCCAGGCGCGATGTGCTCCAGGGGTATCTGGCGTCGCGAGGATGACGGGCACCGGCATCCTCGGTGCGTCGGCTCCGTGGCAATTGGGCACAGTCAGCAGGGTGATCCTGTCCCGTTTCGCCACGTGACATGAGGAGATGGGCCTGCCTCTCGTCTTTCGAGAGCCTCAGGATGAACGGACCAGTCATTGAATAGACCAGTGTTTTCCAATCGTATTGACCCTGTCGAAGCACACAAATCGAATTGTTCCGCAACCTGCTAGCGTTGCGTTCCAGAAGCTCGTTCGTGGTGAGCCTGTCGAACCATGAACGGAACTCCTTGAGATCGGGCGCCCTTCGATCAGCTCAGGGCGAACGGATTATTACTGGAATTTACGGGATACAACACTAGGAGTCCGTTCATCCTTGACCTTATGCCTGCGACGAACGATCTATCGGCATCTGCTTCGCACTCGGCCCCAAAATCCTCAACCTATTCCAGCGAATACGCTTCCGGGTTTTCGTGGCCTGCGGTCTCGCCTCTGCCAGCACCTCCTTGACCTTGTTACGAACGACAAGGTCTGGCGGACTCCTAGGCCTGGCATCTTCCTTGCGTTTCGTATAATGTCGTGACGGCTCGGCAGGTGGATCTCCTCCAACTGTTCGGGCTTCCTACCTGGGTTGATCGTTCAGCGAGGGCGGCCATGGATGTCCGCTCGGCAGATGCTCCCGCGTATGAGACTCCCTTCGCCGTCCGGTTCCCGGCGAGGCGGCTTCGATTTCGACGATCCTTTGCCCTCATTCACAGTCCAGTTGACATTTCGAGCCCAGATCGATTGGCAGCGCGAAGGCGCGGGAGGTGAGCCATGAGAGCGACGGAGTACATGGTGAAGGCGTGCGATCCCAAGACGTTGACCGTTCATAGTTTAATGCAGGATGCCGTGTACACCATCGGACCTCAGACGAGTGGCGTCCGAGTCGCCGACATCTTGAGCGAGCACGGGTTCGGCAGCGTGCCGGTGGTGGATGACGAGATGACGCTGTTGGGGCTTGTGAGCGAGTTCGATCTGTTGCGGGCCTTTCAAGAGGGCAAGGATTTACGGGTGGTGACCGCTCGCGAGGTGATGACCCCTAACGTGATCACCGTTCATGAGGAGATGCCCGTGATGGACCTGATCGCGCTGCTGCAGGAGCGGCATTTGATCCGCGTGCCGGTCGTGCATGGAAAGAAACTCATTGGAATCGTGGCGCGACGGGACGTGCTGTTTGGCTACGTCAAGGCGACGGCGTCCTACTGGCCGTGAGGTATCGGAAGGCGTCACTCGTCATTCGTGGAGCCTGAAGGGACGTCAACCGGATAGACAATCCCACGCTTGACGAATGACGTATGACGATCCTTTCTCACGCATGGCGCCTGACGCATGACGATAACTTCAGATCGAGAAAGGAGGTGTCCTATGCCGCCGTTATTACTGAGGAGGCTCCAAGACTTCCTGGACGCGCAACGCATTCAGTACGAGGTGCTTGACCACCACGAAGCCTATACGGCTCCGGAAGTGGCTCATACGCTGCACGTCCCCGGAAAGATGCTCGCCAAGGTCGTGATGATAAGCGCCGATGGGAAACTGTTGATGACGGTGCTGCCCTCCACCTGGCAGGTGGACCTGGCCCGCTTGCAAGAGGTGTTGGGAGCCCGCTATGTGCGATTGGCCAGTGAATCCGAATTCAAGGAACTCTTCCCAGACTGTGAGACGGGCAGCATGCCGCCGTTCGGCAATCTGTACGGACTCGACGTCTATGTGGACCAGTGCCTCACGGAAGACGAGGAGATCGTGGTCCAGGCGGGATTTCACTCTCGGGCGGTGAAGCTCCGCTTCGACGACTTCGCGCGGGCCGTCGAGCCCAAGATTGCCGAGTTCCATCGTTCGCCGGCGGAATCGGCCTACTAGAAGACGTAGACAAGCGGAGATCCCGACAATCGGTTTACCTGAGAGCGGGCGCTTGGGCACGAGGGGTGAGGTGCGCCAAGCTTCCTCAGGATCTTTACTCCTAGGGAATCCTTCCTGCACCACGGCCGAACGAGAGGTCCTCCCCTGCGAAGCCCGTCCTTGCAGCCTTTCCGGGATTGTCCTACCATCCAGCGAGCTCGTAGGAACTAGCCATGGAATGCTTCCGAGCATTGCGGATTCATCAGGACCAGGGCGTGAGTCGGGCCTGCCTGGAGACTTTGCGCCTGGAGGACCTGTCGCCCGGTGATGTGCTGATTCGCGCCAGCTATTCCAGCGTCAACTACAAGGATGCCTTGGCCGTCACCGGCAAGGGCAAGATCTTGCGGCGCTTCCCATTGGTGGGCGGGGTTGATGTAGCAGGAACGGTCGAGTCGTCCGACGACGCCCGGTTCAAAATCGGCGATCTGGTGCTGGTCACCGGCTACGGGCTGAGCCAGGACCATGACGGCGGCTATGCCGAATATGTGCGGGTTCCCGCCGACTGGGTGGTGCCGGTGCCGGAAGGCTTGAGTCTCTCTGACGCGACGGCGCTGGGAACCGCGGGGTTCACGGCGGCCTTGGCGATCCAGCGGATGGAAGACAATGGGCAGCGGCCAGATCAAGGTCCCATTGTCGTCACCGGCGCGACGGGCGGGGTCGGGCATTTTTCTATCGACCTGTTGGCAGGGCGGGGGTATGCAGTCATTGCCGTTACGGGCAAGCGCGAGACAGTCGAGGATCTGAAATCTCTGGGAGCGCAACGGGTCCTCTTCCGTCAGGACTTGGCTCTGGGTCAGCAGCCGCTGGAAAGGGCGCAGTGGGGCGGAGCCATCGATAACGTCGGCGGTGAGATGCTCGCCTGGCTCACGCGGACCGTTTCGCTCTGGGGCAACATCGCCTGCGTCGGTATGGCGGGCGGGAGCGAGCTGCACACGACCGTCATGCCGTTTATCCTCCGCGGGGTGAGTCTGTTGGGCATCTCCTCAGCCAATTGCCCGATGCCGCTGCGGCAGCACATCTGGCAGCGGCTGGCAACGGACCTGCGACCGTGTCATCTCGATCGGATCGTCACCGCGACGGTGTCCTTGGATGACGTGCCGGCGGTCTCTGAGAAGATGGTGGCGGGTCATCATCGGGGCAGGACGGTGGTGAAGATCTAACGGGAGATGAAAACGCCTTCAGTCAGTGATCAGGCTTGCGCGTCCACAGCTCTTGCTAGGTCCTGGAGCGCCGGGGCAATGCGGACGTCGAAGGGAGGGACTTCGTCGAGGCTTCGAAGCGATTCGGGCAATGAGGCCAGTTCCTGCTGGGCGCCTGCACGGATGGCTGAGATCGATGGCGGTGGCACGACTCGCCGGCCCCCCTTCATCACCTCCTGCAACAGCGGGCGACCGTCCTGCCGATCGTCGAGCGTCGTCACCACATCATAGGCCAGCCGGCTGCCCGGCCCATCTCCATAATGACGATAGACCTGTTTGCGGCCAGGCCACGTGGCTTTTCCTTCGGACCGTTTCCGGCAGGGCCGTCCCGCATATTCTTGCAGCTTGTAGGCACAGTCCAGCGAGGGGGCGTCGGATGACGTCGTCATCGCCGTCCCCACGGCAAAGCTATCGATTGGAGCGCCGCTCGCCACCAGGTCCCGCACCCGATACTCATCGAGGTTCCCGCTCGCGAGGATCCGGGCCTCGCGCAGGTTTCCGTCATCCAGAATCTTCCGAACATGGCGCGCATGCTGTGCGAGATCCCCGCTGTCGAGGCGTACGCCCTTCACAGCAATGCCTTTCGCTCTGAGCAACGGCGCGAGCGACACGACTTTCCGGGCCGCCGCCTCCGTGTCGTAGGTGTCGATCAACAACACGACATTGTCCGGTTGTGCCAGCGCGAAATGTTCGAAGGACGTGGCTTCGTCCTTATGGGCCTGGATGAACGAGTGGGCCATTGTGCCGTAAAGAGGAATGCCGTAGTGCCGCCCGGCCAGCACGGTGGCGCTGCCCGCAAAGCCGGCGGCGTAACTGGCTCGTGCGGCGAACAGCCCCGCTTCGGCTCCGTGCGCGCGCCGCAGTCCGAAGTCAATCAGCGGCTTTCCTCCTGCCGCCAGGACACAGCGCGCCGCCTTGGAAGCGATCAAGCATTGAAAGTTCAGAAGGTTCATCACACGCGTTTCGATAATCTGCGCAAGCGGCAGCGGCGCGACGACTCGCAAGATCGGTTCGTGGGGGAAAAAGACCGTGCCTTCCGGCATGGCCTGCACGTTGCCGGTGAAGCGCAGGTTGCGCAGATACTCCAGGCAGGGTGGGCTGAACCGACCGGTTGAGGCCAGCCAGTCGATCTCGTCGACGGTAAAGTTGAGCTGCTCCAGGAATTCCAGCACCGTCTCAAGCCCGGCGGCCATCAAGAAATTCCGGCGCGGCGGCAGCTTTCGGACGAAGAACTCAAACACCGCCGGCTCCACCATGCCTTGCTCGACATAGGCCTGTACCATGGTCAGTTGGTACAGATCGGTCAGCAAGACGCTGGTGGGCGGAGTCATGTCGCCAGATCCTCTAGTTTGGTCGAGTGGGCGCCCAGGCGGATCATCTCGTCCTCTGCCTGTTTTCCGTCTGTCGGACGGGCGTTGACCGCGCAGATCCCGTCCAACAATAGATGGACGGTGTAGCCAAGCCTCAATCCGTCCTTCACGGTATTCAAGACACAATAGTCGGTGGCGAGTCCGCCAATGAAGAGTCGCCGCACCCCGTTCGCGCGCAGCTCCTGGTCGAGCGGCGTCTCTTGAAAAGCCGAATAGGCTTCCCGATCTCGTTCGGTCGCCTTGTAAATGATAAAGGCTTGCAGGGGAGGATGAAACGACGGGGGCGGCAGCGATCCGGCTGTGCCGGCCACGCAATGGATTGGCCAGGGGCCGCCCT
>JANRMO010000046.1:0-26941 GCA_040981105.1 Nitrospiraceae bacterium | reverse complement strand
GGCCATGTCCAGAAAGACATCGCCGGCCAACATGCCGTTTTCATCCCGGATCAGTGGAGGACCGGCTACGAATCGCAGGGTGGTGAGTTGCGCAAGCGGCACCTGAACGCCGGTCGGCGTATCGACGAGGACTCGCTGGAGCTTCAGCGGATCATTCCGAAACTCCCGTAGATAGCGCACATTGATCGGATACCGTTCGCGCCCCTCGATGGTCGTCGCGATGTTCTCGCCGCCAATGGCCGACTCGATGATCTTTCCCACCTCCATCAGCGTGAGGCCATAGCGCGCAATCTCCTCGCGGTTGATGTCGATGGCCAAGGGATGCAAGGCCCATCGCAAGAGCGGCGCATAGAGGCCTTGCGGACTTCGGCTGACCGGGCGGCGCTGTTCCGGGAAGATCCGACTGCGGATGAACGTCGGCTTTCATTGACGCCCACGGCGATCTTCTCGATGTCCTCGGTCTGCTTGATGTAGCCGAGCCCTCGAACCACGTATTCGATTCCCGAGAATTCCACGACGCGGCCGCCGACATCGTTGTTGCTCTGTCGAATCGTTTCGACGATCGAAGGAATCGAAAGGCGTTAGGCGAGGATCTTGGTCGGGTCTAAATTGACCTGGTAGTAGCGGACAAATCCGCCGATGCTCGCGACCTCAGCCGCCCCGTCCACCGCGCGCAACCAATGACGTAGGTGCCAATCCTGGAAGCTGCGCAGCGAGGCGAGGCCCTGCTGTCCCGATTCATCGACAAGGGCGTACAGATACACCCATCCGACTCCGGTAGCATCCGGGCCGAGCGGCGAGCGAACGAACTGGAGGTGTGAGATCAGATCCGGAGGACCGAGGAAGAATCTATGAAGATGGGCACCATGGACAAGACACTCCTCCGAGAGCAGGGTGTCGGGACCGAGAGGAGAGTTAGATCAATAGACGGATTCTGCAGAATCATGACCTGATCAGCAGCCACGACCGCGCCATTTTTCACCTGGCGCTCCGGTGAAGAGACCGCCGACGGCGGACAGATGATCGTCCCCGCCATCGGGCAGCCCATCGGCTCTTCCAAGACCGCCATAGGTTCGCCGGCTAGAGCGACAGAGGGGACGGTACACATGGGCCCGACGACCTGACAGAACACGAACACCAACAGAATCGCCGCCGGCCTCACGCCAATTCCTCTTAGGGTCGAAACCAGACCAGGCATCGAAATACCTGCGAATGCATCTGAATTATCCTCTATCACATTCAGGAGGTTCGTCAGGCTGGACCGGGGCCCTTCTACACACTCAGCCAGGTTCACTGCTGCTCAGGAGCTTTCCGCAGCCGGCATTTGGAGCCGGGGTTCCCGTCACGAATCGTCTCATAGACCCTCTATTCCAAGAACAACGAGATCGGATCGGGATGAATGTGCTATTCTGTTACCGCTATGCTATCGATGGGTGAACGTTCTACCCGGTCTCGCAGAGCCCTTCTCCTCTGGGTTTCGCTCTGGCTGCTCATGGTGCCCTGGGTGCACGTGCATCCGGAGGTCGAGCACAATCACGGCGATCCGGCCCATGCGCACCATGCCATCATGCATACGGTGTTTTCGGCTCCATTGGAGTGCGAATCTCACCAGCCACATCCTGATGACACCCATCGAAGTGTCCTTCAGCAGCCGATGCAGCTCACCGGCCACCATGGGCACGTGTCGGTCCATCCCGAAATTGACTATGTGCTCGCCTCAACCTCACCCTGCCCAACCATCGACAAGGCGATCCTTAGCCTCTCTACCATTGAAGCCGCACCATCAACGGGTCCCTGCGGATGCACCAGGGTCGCTGCGGCTCGCTCAATCGCACCGACCATTCTGGCTCTTGCGACCACTCTTCCCCTTCGGGCTCCACCGGCTCCATTTTCCTGAAATGGTTTTCTTCATCCTGTGATCAGGTGAAACGGGACGTCCACTCGGACATCCTCGAACCATCACCGATCCGAGATCCGCTTCACGAATAGGAAGGAGGAGTCCCATGGTCGTTCGACCATTCATGGCTCCCTGGCTCCTGTTGTTCGACTCTCTGTCCCTGAGGAACGAGGACCGAGAGGCCGAGCGAAGCCCGGCGCCGTACAAACTGAACACCATCATCGATTGAGCGATTGCACGCTGCGGGCACACCGTTACTGTGCAGCAACCGCTGGTGTGGCCGGCCAAGAAGCAGGGGCGAGGAGTGCCTCGTCCGTGAGGATGAGCAGGGGGGACTTGAAAGTGAGGAACGCCGTCATGACCTACGGCATCAAAGGGTACAGGTGGAACGTGATCGTCGCGCTCGCGACACTGCTGGTCGGATGCGGCGAGCGCGAGCCGGAACAATCCACGGCGCCGCCGGAGAACCAAGCGACCGCGGGCGGCGGGACTATCCAGGCCGTCCAACCGCCGGCGGCTGTGCGGGACCGGATACGAACCGAGATGGTCGTCCTCCGAACGGTGCCGGAGACGGTCACAGCGCCCGGCGAAGTTTCACTGGACCTGAAGCAGGTCGCCAAGGTGACTTCGAGGATCGACGGACAGGCGGTGCGGGTCTACGCTCAATTGGGCGATCGCGTCCAGGCCGGACAGCCGCTCGTCGCGATCGGGAGCCTGCAACTGGATCAGTTGGTCGAAGAGTATCTCGTTGCGAAAGCGCAAGCCGACGTGGCCGAGAATGCCTTCCGGCGAAGCGAGCGGCTCCGGGCGGATCAGATCATCGCCGAACGCCGGTTTGTTGAAGAACGAGGGCGGCACCTGGAAACCAAGGCGCGGCACCAGCACATCCGCGAGAAGCTCATGAACATGGGCCTGACCGCCCGAGAACTCAAAGAATTGGAGCAGGGGACTCATGAGCAAAGCCATCGCTATACCCTCACGGCGCCGATCGCCGGCACCGTCGTGGCCCAGAACGTCGTACTCGGCCAAGGGGTGGCGCCGGGCCTCGAATTGTTCGAGGTGGTGGATACCAGCCGGGTCTGGGTATTTGCCAACCTGCCGATCGAGCAGGCCAGGCGATTCAAGGTCGGTGACCAGGGCACGATCGTGCCCAAGGGCGCCGAGCCGTTGATGGCTCCGTTGACCTACCTTTCGCCGGTCGCGGACGAAAAGACCCGCACCATTCGCATTCGCTTAGAGGTGGCGAATCAAGAAGCTCGGCTGAAGCCGCAAGAATACGTGGATGTTCGTTTGTCCTTCGATGGAGCGCCGGTCCTCGCCGTTCCGGCCGACGCCGTCACGATGGTGGGCAACAGCCGCGGCCTGTTCGTGCAGCGGGAACAGGGCTACGACTTTGTTCCCGTACAGACAGGCCGGGAAGGAGGCGGATGGGTGGAAATCGTCCGGGGGGTCGCGCAGGGCGACCGTGTGGTCAGCGACGGCGTCTTCGACCTGAAGAACGTGCTCCTCAAAGCACATATCGACTCGGGAGAAGAGAGATAAAATGGACCGGTTGCTCGACCTTTCGCTCCGCTATCGCTTCTTCACCGCCGTGTCGATCCTGCTCGTCATTGCCACCGGCGCCTGGTCCCTCAAACATCTCACCATCGACGCCGTACCGGATCTCACGCCGGTCCAAGTCCAGGTCCTCTCCAAGGTACCGGCACTCGGTCCGGTGGAAGTTGAACAGTTCGTGACGTTTCCCATCGAGAGCCAACTGAGCGGCCTCCCCGGACTGCGCGAACTGCGGTCGGTATCCCGCTATGGCCTGTCGGCCGTGACGGCAATCTTCGAGGACCGCACCGATATTTACCGCGCCAGGCAACTGGTGAACGAGCGGCTGTCGCGGGCGATCGAACGCATCCCGCCCGAATACGGTCGCCCGATCCTCGGGCCGCTGACGACCGGCCTGGGCGAGGTCTACCAATTCACGCTGAAGGGTCCTGGTTACAGCCAGATGGCCTTGCGCACGATATTGGAATGGGACATCGGCATGCGGCTGCGCGCCGTACCGGGCGTGGTCGAGGTGAACATCTGGGGAGGAGAGACGCAGCAATTCCAGGTGCTGGTCGATCCTGCGAAGTTGCTGGCCTATCGACTGTCTCTCCGGCAGGTCTTCGAGGCGCTGAAACGGAACAATGCCATTGCGGGAGGGGGGTATATCGAGCATCTACGTGAACAGGTGCTCATTAGGGGAGAGGCCTTGGCACCGAACGTCGCCGACCTGGCGAAGATCGTGGTGGACCATGGGCCTGGAGGGGTGCCCATCTTTGTGAGGGATGTCGCCGAGGTGAAAGAAGCTCCGGCCCTGCGGATCGGGGCCGCGACGGCGAATGGTGAGGGCGAGGCGGTCATCGGCATGGTCCAGATGCTCGCGGGCGAGAACGCTCAACAGGTGGTGGAACGTGTGAAGGCGCGGGTCAGAACCATTCAAGACTCGCTGCCGGCCGGCGTCACCATTGATCCCTATTACGACCGGACCCTGTTCGTTTCGCAAGTCATCCGTACGGTGCGCCACAACCTGCTCGAAGGCGGTCTCCTCGTCGTCGCCGTCCTCTTTCTGTTTCTGGGGAATCTGCGGGCCGGCCTGATCGTCGCCTCGGCCATTCCGCTCTCGATGCTCCTCGCCTTTACCGGCATGGTCCAGGCCGGCCTGTCCGGCAACCTCATGAGCCTCGGGGCGATCGATTTCGGCCTGCTGGTGGATGGATCGGTCGTCATGATCGACAACATCCTCCGGCGCTTAGGAGAGAACCCCCTGAAGACGGCGGAGGAGCGGATTCGCGTGATTCATGAGGCTGGTCGCGAAGTGTTGCGGCCGGTTACGTTTGCGGTGGGGATTATCATCCTGGTGTATCTGCCGATCCTGAGCCTGACGGGGATCGAAGGCAAGATGTTCCGCCCGATGGCGTGGACGGTGATCCTGGCGCTGGTCGGATCGTTGCTGGTCGCCGTCACCGTGACGCCGGTCCTCGCCTCATGGTTTGCACGGAGTACCGGCCGTCACGAAGAGCCGCGGCTCCTGCGCCTGCTGCGCTTGAGCTATGAACCTTGCCTGGCCTGGTCGCTCGCACGTCCTCTTCTGCTGACCGGTTTGGCCATCGGGACGTTCGCGGCCAGTCTCGTCGTCGGCGCCACGCTCGGGATCGAGTTCGTCCCACGGTTGGATGAAGGGGACATGGCCGTTCAAGTCTGGCGCCTGCCGAGCGTCTCGCTCACCGAATCAGTAGCCACCTCGCTCCAGATCGAACAGGTCCTGCGTCGGTTTCCCGAAGTGGTCCAGGTCGTAACCAGAACGGGCAGCCCGGAGGTCGCCACGGACGTCATGGGCGTGGAACTGTCCGATGTCTTCGTGATCCTGAAGCCTCGACGAGAATGGACCACGGCCGCCACGCGGGAAGCTTTGATTGCGGCCATGAAGCGCAGGTTGGTCGAGACCGTGCCGGGCATCGGTCTGGGCTTTACGCAGCCGATCGAAATGAGGTTCAACGAGTTGATCGCCGGGACACGCTCCGATGTGGCCGTCAAGATCTTCGGCCAGGACTTGGACACCCTCCGGCAGAAAGCCGAGGCCGTGGCACGCGCGCTTGAGTCCGTCCGAGGAGCCCAGGACATCAAGGTCGAACAAGTCGCCGGCCTCCCGCTGATGCGCGTCATCATCGACCGCGATCAGATCGCGCGATATGGCCTGACCGCCGACGACGTATTGACGCTGGTGGAAACGACGCGCGTCGGCCGCGTGGTTGGAACGATTGTGCAAGGAGCGCGACGATTCGAGCTGGTCGTGCGGCTGCCGGAAAGCGCCTCCACCGGCCCCGCCCCCTTGGGGACTCTGCTCATTCCCACCGCGCATGGTGAGTTGGTGCCCCTCTCCCGAGTCGCCGCTATCCGCATGGACAGCGGACCGGCACAAATCAGCCGCGAGGCCGTGCAACGGCGCATTGTGATCGAATGTAACATCCGTGGGCGCGATCTCGGACGCTTCGTCGCCGAAGCTCAACGCGTGGTCGGGCGAGCCGTCGCCTTGCCGACCGGCTACTACATGACCTGGGGCGGACAGTTCGAACATCTGCAAGAGGCCTCAATCAGGTTGGCTCTGGTGGTGCCCGTCACCTTGGCGCTGATCCTGGCAGTCCTCTCGGTGATCTTCGACGCCATGAAGCCGGCACTGCTGATCTTCTTCAACGTTCCGCTGGCGCTCTCGGGCGGTATCCTGGCCCTGGCCCTTCGAGGCCTCGCATTTAGTGTTTCTGCCGCGATCGGCTTCATCGCCTTGTTCGGCATTGCGGTGCTCAACGGCGTCGTGTTGGTGAGTCGCATTCGCCAACTCGAGGCGGAGGGCCGTCCTACGGATGAGGCAGTCCGGCAAGGGGCACAGGATCGGCTGCGCCCAGTCCTTATGACCGCCTTGGTCGCAAGTCTTGGCTTTCTCCCGATGGCCTTGGCCACGACCATGGGATCGGAAGTCCAGCGCCCGCTCGCCACCGTCGTGATCGGCGGATTGGCGACCTCGACGATCCTGACGCTGCTGATCATTCCCGCCCTCTACAAGCGAATGGCGGAACGAGATCAACCGACCAAGATGCCATCCGCCCCGGCATGACCATTCTGCCCCGTCACTCGTCGGCCTCACGATCACTACCGACATGCAAACTTTGCATCTCCTGTCCTTTCTGATCATCGCCAGCCCCTTCTCGAGGTCTGGTCACGCACGCGCAATGTGTTGAAAGTGCTCGCGACCATCATGGGACGATGGCCCGGGCATGTCTGTTGCTCACCCTCGTTCCTGAAGGTTATATCACGGTCACTGATTCGGCATTTTCACGGAGAGCAAGGGATGAGACCGCTCACCTGTGCCTGCTGCCATAAGGTATTGACCAGCGCACTGTGGGACAAGAAAACAGAACAATGGTATTGCGCCCAATGCGTTCCGCCGCTGCCGCCGAGTGAGCCGACGACGGCCAGACCGAGGGCGGATGGACAAGCTGGGCGCAGCCAACGATGGCCGGAGATCTCATGATCCAGACTAGGAAGGCACCCCATGAACCTGCCTGAAGCGGACTCGTTGGAGCCACCTGACAACCCATGCGAACGCTGCGAGCGTCTCTCGCCTCAACTCTTCTTTGACGGAATCAGCCGGCTCCTGCTCTGTCCGCGCTGTTTGGAGCACGTGAAGCAGGAACAAGCTTGGTCGCTTCTCCGTGACCCGGAAACCGCGTAAAGCACCATGGCCGGAGTGTTTCACCCATTCTCTCAGTCCAATCCCGCCTATCGCGCGCAAATCGACGAAGAGGAGACCAGGCTCCGCCGCCTCATCAGCCGCCATCCGGGCAGTCGCTCGCTCTCCACCTACCTGATCTTCCTGCTGGCAGCCAATGACCGTTATGCCGCCGCGATTCGCGAATGCCGGCGAATCTTACGCCTGTATCCGGAAGATCCCGTTGCGCTCCTGTGGAAAGAAGTGGTTCGGCTGAGATGGCATGAGGCCGACAGGCGACAGCGCATCCGGCGCTCCCTTCGTCGAGGTCGGCGATGGCGGCGCGTTTCGTCCGATGCTTGTTCGCAGTCGGAATGACGGGCCCGCGGATCTTGAATCCTAGCCGGCGCCGTCGGCTGCAATCTTTGCAGACACTTCCGGCACGCACACTCCCGTCCGGCCTCCTCGCTCTCTTCTCGGTGGTTCACGATACCCACAAGGATCGACAACTCAACAACATAGTCCGTCATGGCTCCGCTTTCATCGGCACGGCATCGGTGTTGCTTTGTCGATGCCGACAGTGGCGAGGACACGATGTTCCGCGACTGGACTCGTATCGATCTGGCGACGAGATTGGGCGGGATGAACCGGACGCTCGACCGTCTCGTCGGAAATGACTCGAGTCGGATGCTGCAGGAGGCTCTCGACGCGTCGATGGAACGAATCGTGCTTGGCGATACGAACCAAGCAGCAGTCGTCCTTGAAGCGGCGGTACAGGCCAATCCATCCTGGCTTCGCGGATACCTACTGCTTGCGACCATCTATGAATACGAACATAAAGCCGATCTGGCGACTACCTACATTGAGCAGGGCCTGGCCGTCTGTGCCAGGAGTTCGTCCACGCTGCGTTTACAACGCCGGGCCGAGCGAGTCGGTTCCATTACCGGACCGCTCGCCCGGGATCGCATCATCCAAAACGCCCAGCGCCTGACACGATATGAACGCATCTTCAAACAACGTCTGGCGATGCTTCAGATCCGGCGTGGCTGTTGGGATGAGGCCTTCGCGCAGTGGGAGGCCAATGAAGGAGAGCACGACGCGTAACCTCAGACTCGGAGCCTCGAACACAAACACCGTCGCACTGAGGACACCAGGAGACACGAGATCATGACGGACAGTTCACTCGTCGCACAGAATGGCTCACCGACAGGATTCGTCATTTGCGACCGATGCGCGCGGCGGTCCCCTGCGCTGGTCTTCGACGAGCTCAGTTCGCAGGAACTTTGTCAAGATTGCTTCACGCAGTTGACTCGCCGCCGTGCCGTCGTCAAACAACCGGCCGCCCCTCACAGGTCATGCGACTGACGACGTGCCAAGCCTCCGAACGCCTCGCTCGCGGACCTTCCATGTGTACAGCCCCGTTCGGGCGTGTTAGCATACATACAAGGTCCGACCATCGATGTTTCGGCCTGCTCCGATAGCGACGTTCTTCCGCGGAATTCCCTACAGGCTCATCGCCTCAGTCGTTCTCATCCTGGCTCTCGTCGTCTCCGTGGTCTTACTCCTCGGCTTGGAGCACGACAAACTCTTGCTCCAGGGATTCACCGACGGCCACCCTGCCGCTCGTGAATTATTCCCCGCTTTGTGGCAGTCGCGCCGCGATTTGATCATGGTGACCGCGCTCCTATTCCTCGTCAGCGCGATCGGGATCGCGGCGGTCATCACGTGGCTACATTACGACAGCACGAGGCGGACGCTGGAAGAGGTGAAAGGGTTGGCCAGAAACATCCTTCAGAGCATTCCGACCGGCATCCTGACGATGAATCACGGCGGAATCATCACCGCGGTGAATCCCACAGCCGAGGCGGTGTTGAAGCGCGCCTCGGCCGGCTTGCTGGGCAACTCGTACGAAGCGGTGTTTGCGGAGGGGGAGACGATCCGGGAGGTCCTCGATGGCGCACTCCGCCGCCATCGGCATGTGAGCCAGAAAGACCTGCCGTACGACGGCGCCGATTATCGAGATCGCACCATCCGCGTAAGCACAGCCGAACTGACGGGAGACGGCGGGGAACCGACCGGGGTCATCCTACAGGCTCAGGACGTCACGGACTGGCTCGCCTTGGAACAACGCGTGCGGGTGGCAGAGAAGCTTGCGGCTCTGCATACCCTCTCAGCGGGGGTGGCCCACGAGTTGCGGAACCCCTTGAGCGCTGTGGATTTGAATCTCCACCTGCTGGAAGAAGAACTCCGGGATAGCGGGGCATTGAGCGGACAGGGATCCCGGTATCTGCATGTGCTGAATGCCGAATGCCGCCGGCTGTCGACGATTCTCGACAACTTTATGAAGTTTGCCCGCCCAGGGTTGTTGGACTTGCATGAGATCGACGTGACGGCGCTGATCGAGCATGTCACGACACTGATGCAATTCGAGGCGGAGGAACGAAAGGTCCGTCTCGAACTCGAGGTGGGACAAGAAGTCCCCCGCGTAATGGGAGATGAAACGGCGATCAGCCAAGTCCTGCTGAACATCGTGGTGAACGCTCTGCATGCCATGCCGAACGGCGGGCTCTGCCGCATCACCGCGGGAGCACAGGACTCGGCCGGCAGGCGTTGGGTGGCCCTCTCGGTCACGGATACCGGAATCGGCATTACGAAACATGAGCTCTCGCGTGTGTTCGAACCGTTCTACACCACCAAGCCAGACGGCACCGGACTCGGTCTCGCGATCGCCTATCGCATTATGCAGGACCATGGCGGCGCCATTCAGGTATCCAGCGTCCCAGGAAGCGGCACCACCGTCGTCATGACCTTCCCCGCGGCATCACGGCATCCCCAACCCATTTCTCAACCCGTCCCGCTCGCATCATGAAGCCAGGCGCGCGCATCCTCGTCGTGGACGACGAGGTGAACATTCGTGGGGCGCTGGTGACGATGCTTGAAAGGAAGGGATACGCGGTACGCGGGGTGGGAACCGCAGAAGAGGCGCTGGAGCAGTTGCATGCCTCGCCTGTGGAATTGGTCATCACCGATCTGAAGATGCCCGGTATCGGAGGCATGGCATTCCTTAAACGTCTCAGAGAGCACTGGCCTCAGACAGAAGTCGTGGTGATGACCGCCTACGGATCAATCGACACGGCCGTCGAAGCGATGCGCGGGGGAGCCTACGATTATCTCACCAAACCCATCGATCGCGAACGCTTTCCCGTCGTGATCGCCAAGGCACTCGAGCGCCAAGCCCTGGCGAGCGAGAACCGGCAGCTCCGCGACCGTCTCGAAGCGAGAACCCGCTTCGACCAGATGGTGGGCGAGAGCGAACCCATGCAACGGATCTATACGCTGGTGGAGATGGTCGCGGACAGCGATGTCACCGTCCTGCTCACCGGCGAAAGCGGAACCGGCAAGGAACTCGTCGCCCGGGCCATTCATCACAAGAGCCCAAGGGCCGACGGGCCGTTCATCACCATGAACTGTGGTGCGTTACCCGAGAGCCTCTTTGAAAGCGAGTTGTTCGGATACGAGAAAGGCGCATTCACCGGCGCCGTGACCACCAAGATGGGGCGGTTCGAACTGGCGGACGGCGGCACGTTGCTCCTGGATGAAGTGGGGGAGTTGTCCCTGAAGTCACAGGTTGATTTCCTGCGCGTCTTGGAAACCAAAGAGTTCAGGCGACTCGGTGGAACCAAACTGATCACGGTGGACACGCGCATCGTGGCCACCACAAATCGCAATCTTGAGGAAGCCGTCAAGCAAGGTGGCTTTCGCGAAGACCTCTATTATCGTCTCAATGTGGTGCCGATTCGCCTCCCGCCGCTCCGTGACCGGGCGGACGATATCCCGTTTCTCACGGAACGATTTCTGGTGGAGTTTTCAGCCCAGCACCACCGCGCTCCCAAAGAGGTGTCGCGAGAGGCGATGCGATTGCTGCGGTTCTATGCTTGGCCCGGGAACATCCGCCAGCTTCGGAACCTCATGGAGCGGTTGGTGGTCACGGTGAAAGACATCATCATTCAACCGGAACATCTGCCCGAAGAGATCCGAGTCAGCCAGGAGGACGTTCGCACCATGGTGGTGAAGCTCGGGACATCGCTGGAACAAATCGAGCGCGACGTGATCCGGCGGACCCTGGCAGAGGTCACCAACCACCGGGAGAGGGCCGCCAAGCTCCTGGGCATCAGCTTGCGGGCCTTGCAGTACAAGATCAAGGAATACGGCATCCGAGACTAGTCCGCGCAGCAAAGCTTCCGGTTACGCGCGGGACACATTGGTTCCTACTGCAAGAATTGCAGTCCGTCCTGTGGGCCGGACCCATGAGCCCCCTGCAATTCTTGCATGAATCCGATGAGGGGCCGGGAATTCGATCAGCGGTTCCCGGCATCGACTGCACAAGCCCTTCATTTCCTTCAGGCCGGCCCATTACAGTCGCATGTTCATTCTGCGGCATCTCCCCTGCAAGGGAGCCATGGCGGACATCTCCGTCGGCCATGACGATGAACAGAAACATTGGCTCCGTCCGGACTCATCAAGCCGGTCCACAACAATGTGAATCCCGGATCGACCGCGTGACACGGCTTCAGAATCTGCTGAACGCCTGCCCCACGGATCTGCTGACGCGTTTCGAGATGGCCGCGCTGCTTGAGGAGCTCTCCCGGTATGAGGAAGCGTTGATCCACTGGAAGGCCGTACTGAGCTGCGACCCGAACAATCTCCCGGCGCGGGAAGGGATGGCCCGGTGTCGGCGGCGGATCGGTCATCCGTTTCAGTCGAGTTTGTAAATGGCGAGGCGGATGGACATCGTGATTACGCAGTATCCCAGTGGGACGCCAACCCTGGTCTGGTTTGATCCGAGGAGCGGATCGATTGCGACGACTCATCCCGGCCTGCAGGCCAGACTCCGCCGGGGATTGAAGGACTGGGCAGGACGGACCGTCATTCCGGAGGAAGGTCTGGCCTTCTTGTCCGCCGTCTACGATTCCCTCTTTCTGAACGGGTACCCCGTTCGGTGGGTGAAGGTCGTGTCCCTGAGGACGGTCCGGACCATCTACCGTGTGTAGCCCCAATTATTGAGGACCGCAGACGCAATGCCGGAACCGACGTATCGCCCGTCTGAATAAGGAGTCAGGTCTTGAGGTTTCTCCACGTCGTTTTCTTGACCTTGGTGACTGGATTCGCCTGCCCTGCCGAGGCCTCTGCACCTGTCGCTATGTTGCGCGGAGGATCGATCGTCGGCAGCGTACCATCGGCCGGAGCCGTGCCCAAACCGCAGGGCTACAACCTGACCACGCTTCCCGTTCAGATCTGCAACCCGATCGCGATTCTATGTTGACGCTGTTCGTGCTGCTTCTGGCCGGGTATGCAGCCGGCATCTTCCTTCCCTTTTGTTTTCCCGCCAATTTCAGAGTTCAGAATGCCGTTGCCTATCGATCAGCCGGATTGGCAGGAGGAGCGGGCATTCTGCTTGGTATGGTCGGCCTCTTCGCGCCGGAACCCTGGATCGCTTCGGCCGACTCCACCATCCCTTTATTGACCTTCTCGATCCGACTGGATCCTCTCGCCTCCTTCTTCGTGCTGACGATTTCGGCGGTCGGCCTTTCTTCGTCCGTCTACGCGCGGGGCTACGTGACCGAATGGGAGGGGCGCGCCTCCATCGCGCTCCTCGGCGCCCTCTTCAATGGGTTTCTCCTCTCCATGATCCTCGTGGTCATCGCCGACAACGGATTCTTCTTCCTGCTCGTCTGGGAACTCATGTCGTTGCTGTCCTATTTCCTCGTCGTGACCGAACATGAGCGGGCCGAGGTCCGGCATGCCGGCTTCTTTTATCTCATCATGACGCAGGTGGGCACCGCCTTCATCCTCCTGACCTTTCTGCTCTTCTTTCAGCAGACCGGCTCTTTCTCCTTCGAGACCTTTCGCCATCCGGCGGAGCCGCTATCCTCGGAGCTCAGCACGGCTCTATTTCTCGCCGCGCTGATCGGATTCGGCGCCAAGGCCGGCATCGTGCCGTTACATGTCTGGCTGCCCTATGCCCATCCGGCGGCGCCGTCGCATATCTCGGCCCTGATGTCGGGTGTGATGATCAAGACGGCGATGTACGGCCTCATCCGGGTCTATTTCGATTTTCTGAACGCCCAGTTCCTCTGGTGGTGGGGCTTCATCATCCTGGTCGTCGGCGCCATCTCGGCCCTGCTGGGTGTGATGTATGCGCTCATGGAGCACGATCTGAAAAGACTGTTGGCGTTTCATAGCGTGGAAAACATCGGGATCATCCTGCTTGGGATCGGCGCGGGCATGATCTTCCGCACCTACGGACTCCATGAGTTTGCGGCCTTGGGCCTCCTGGCCGGGCTCTACCATACGATCAATCACGCGCTGTTCAAGGCTCTGCTCTTTCTCGGCGCCGGGTCGTTGAGTTACGCCACCCATACCCGCAATATGGAGGACTACGGCGGGTTGCTCCGCCGCATGCCCTGGACCGGCCTCTTCTTTCTCATCGGCGCCGTCTCGATCGCGGCCCTGCCGCCGACCAATGGCTTTGTCAGCGAATGGCTGATCTTTCAAAGCCTCTTTCTCGGCATGCAGGTGCCGAACCTCTTGCTCAAGCTGATGCTGCCGCTGGCCGCAGCCATGCTGGCTCTCACGGGGGTGCTGGCGTTGGCCTGCTTCGCCAAAGCGTTCGGCATTTCGTTCCTGGCCTTGCCGCGTAGTGGCCACGCGCGGCATGCGGAGGAGGTGCCTCGATCCATGCTGATCGGCATGGGTTTGCTCGCAGCCGCCTGCGTGGGGCTGGGTCTGTTCCCGATGCTGGTCGTGCCGATCCTGGATCGCGTCACGGCTTCGTTGGTCGGAGTATCACTCGGTGAAAAGGTCATGGCACTCGACGGCTGGGCGCTCGCGCCGGTGAACGTGGCGTTCTCCAGTCTGTCGCCGCCGGCGCTGGCCATGGTCTTGGGCTTGTCCGTCCTGCTCGGACTTGGACTGGTTGCGCTATTCGGCGGCCGTCGCGCCGCTCGATACGGCAAGACATGGAACTGCGGCCTCACCCTCTCACCCCGCATGGAATACACCGCGACAGGCTTCGTGCAGCCGATCAAGCGGATCTTCAGCACCATCTATCAACCGACCGTCAAGCTGGAGACCGAATTCCTGGAGGAATCCCGCTATTTCGCCAAACGCCGGCGGTTCGAATTTCATATCGAACCGGTATTCGAGAAGTATCTCTATCAACCGGTCGCGGCAGGCTGTCTCAAACTCGCGGATCGGCTGCGCCCACTTCAGGCCGGCGGGTTACATCTGTATCTGACCTACATCTTCGTGACATTGGTGGTCCTGTTGCTGGTTTTCTAGCAAAGCCTCTCTTCCATGAGCCTGAGCTTTCTTCAAGCCGTCCTCTTCACCCTGGCGCATGCAGCCCTGATGCTGTCGATCGCGCCGTTGATCGTGGGCCTGATTCGCAAAGTCAAAGCGCGCCTCCAATGCCGGCGAGGGGCCTCGATCGTCCAACCCTATGCAGACCTGACCAAGCTCTTCCGGAAACAGCCGGTCGTTTCCTCGACGACCTCGTGGATCTTCACCGCAGCCCCCTACATCTTCTTTGCCTCGACCTTGACCGCTGGCTTGCTGGTGCCGGTCTTCTTTTCTCAGATGCCGCTCAATTTTGCCGGCAATATCATCGCGCTCGTGTATCTGCTGGCGCTTGGCACGTTTTTCCTGATCTTGGCGGGTCTCGACGCCGGGTCGGCATTCGGCGGGATGGGAAGCAGTCGAGAGGCCATCGTGGCCTCTCTGACCGAACCGGCTTTGATACTGTCGATCTTTGCCATCGCGCTCACGGCTGGCTCGACCAACCTCAGCACCATCGTCCATAAGACCGCCTTATTGGAAGGGATTGTCATGGCCCCGTCGCCACACCTGATGGCGCTGGCCGCCTTGTTCATCGTGGCACTGGCAGAAACCGGGCGTGTCCCGGTCGACAATCCGGCCACGCACCTCGAACTGACCATGATCCACGAGGCGATGGTCCTGGAATATTCCGGACGCTACCTGGCGCTGATCGAGTGGGGAGCCGGCCTCAAACTGGTCGTGTTCCTGACCCTGATCGCTAATGTGTTCGCTCCCTGGGGCATTGCGACCGTGGCGACGCCCGCTGCCCTTGCAGTCGGACTGGCCGTGTACCTCGTGAAGATCACGGGTCTCGCGGTACTGATCGGCGTGATCGAATGCATGTTCGCCAAGTTGCGGTTGTTTCGTGTCACGGATCTGCTCGGCGTCGCCTTCATCCTGGCGCTTCTCAGCCTGCTCTTCTTCTACATCCTGCGAGCCTGACCATGTTCACCCTATCGCCTCACATCGGTTCTCACCTCGTGGACCTGGGATCGGCGCTGCTTCTCCTGACCTGTTTCGCGATCGTGGCCCAGCGGCGCCTCTCCGCCTGCGTGGATCTCTTCGCATTGCAATCTCTCTTTCTTGCGATGACCGCGGCGTTGGTCGCCTTCCTGACAGGGATCCGACACATCTATTTTGCGGCAGCCCTGACGGTGCTCATCAAGGTGATCGTGATCCCCTATGTCCTGAAACGGGTGATCGAACGCCTCAACGTGACCCGTGAACTCGTCATGAACATCAACGTGCCGGCCAGCCTGCTGATCTCCGGCTCCCTGGTGATGGTCGCGTTCTTCATCACCCAGCCGATCATCCCGTTTGGATACCTCTTGACGCGCGATTCGCTGGCCATCGCGCTGGCGATTGTTCTCATCGGTTTCTTCACGATGATCGCCCGGCAGAAGGCCGTCACGCAGTTGATCGCTTTTCTGGTCATGGAGAACGGTTTGTTCTTGGGAGCGACGGCCGCCACCTATGGCATGCCGTTAATTGTAGAGCTGGGTGTGTTTTTTGACGTCTTGGTGGCGGCACTGATCGCCGGAATCTATACCAACCGCCTGCAAGACGCATTCGACAGTGTGGATACCAACCGTCTCCGCGAGCTGAAAGAATGACGGCCGACCTTTCCACGGTCGCAGTGAGCGTGCTGCTGGTCGCGCCGTTGTTGGCCGGGTGGCTCAGCCTGTTGCTTCGCACCTCCCGGACGCTTCATCTGGTCAATTTGACCAGCATGGGGGCTCTCGTCGCAGCCGAGTCGGCGATCGCCCGGACCGTGCTAGGACAAGGCCCGCTCCTGACGTTCGGCGAGATGGTCTACATCGACGCACTTTCCATGGTCATCCTGTTCATCATCGGCACGGTCGGTCTGGCCTGTTCCTTCTACATGCGCGCTTACATGGACGACCAGGTCGCACGCGGCGTGATCGCCGCCAGCCGGTTGAACCTCTTCTTCTTCCTGTTTCACATGTTCCTCCTGGCGATGGTGGTGGCCACCGTCGCCAACAGCCTGGGGGTGCAATGGGTCGCGATCGAGGCCACGACCCTGGCGACGACCTTCCTCATCGCATTCTGGCGAAGACGCGAATCCTTGGAGGCCGGATGGAAGTATTTGATCCTGTGCTCGGTCGGCATTTCGCTGGCTCTGTTCGGGGTGGTTCTGACCTATTACTCGTCGCTTCGGGTCCTTGGCGACGTGAGCCGAGCCTTGCAAGTGACTCAACTCCAACTGATCGCCGATCAATTGGACCCACATATTTTGAAGCTGGCCTTTGTCTTTCTTTTCGTGGGCTACGGCACGAAAGTCGGTCTGGCTCCCATGCACAGTTGGCTCCCCGACGCCTATAGCGAGGCGCCGGCGCCCGTGGCCGCGATGCTGGCCGGCGTGCTGGAAACCGTCGCGGTTTACGCGATCCTGCGAAGCCGCGCCATCGTCGACCAGGCTGTCTCTCCCGACTTCTCTGGCGGCCTGCTCACCCTGTTCGGGCTTGGATCGTTCGCGCTCGCGACTTTTTTCATCCTCTTGCAGCACAACTACAAGCGGCTGTTCGCCTATTCCAGCATCGAGCATATGGGACTGGCCATGGTGGGATTCGGCGTCGGCGGGGCCGTCGGAACATTCGGCGGTCTCTTCCATCTTGTAAACCACGCGTTCGCGAAGTCGTTGGCCTTTTTCGCCGCGGGCAACATCCATCGACGGTTCAAGACGGTGGAGATGGAGCAGGTCCAAGGCCTGGCTTCGGCGCAGCCCTGGTCTGCCTTCGCCCTGCTGGTGGCCGGGTTCTCCTTAGCCGCCCTCCCGCCCTTCGCCCTGTTCACGAGTGAGCTGCAGATCGTGACGGCCCTCGGGACGGACGGACTTCCGGGAGGATGGCCCTTTTCCGGGACCAAACTCCCGCTGTTGCTGTTGTTGGCTTGCGGCTTGGTCGCCTTCGCCGGGCTTCTCTTTCGCGTCACCGGAATGGTCTGGGGGACGCCGGCCAGGGAGATCGCCCGAGGGGAGGGGTGGTCGGTGGGTCATATCCCCATCATCGTCTTGGGCGCGGTCCTTATCTGGTTCTGCATGACGCTGCCGGATCCGTTTCGGCATCTCCTGGACGGAGCGGTGAAGATTCTGCTGAGCACGAGAGGAGCAGCATGACGGCCGGCGCATCGATCGAACAACAGGTCCAGGCGGCGTTTCCATCCCTCGTTCCGGACTATCCATCGGGCAAGGACCTGGTGCGATGGCGACTGGAGCAGGCTCACCTCGTAGAGGTCGCGCGCTGGCTCCATGAGAAAGCCCACGGCCGTTTGGCCTTACAGTTCGCTGTCGATTGCCGGCCTATCCTACCCGCTGCAGACAAGTATGAGATTCACTATCTGTTTGCGCTCGAGCCGAGCCAACCCTGGGTCCTGTTGACGATAGAATTGGCGGGGGGACACCGCCTGTTTCCCTCGATCACCCCGTCGATCCATGCGGCGCAATGGTATGAGCGGGAGATCCGAGACCTGTTCGGCCTGATCCCCCAAGGTCATCCGGATCTCCGGCGATTAATCCGACACGAACATTGGCCGAACGGCACCCATCCGCTCAAGAAAGACTTCCGCTGGGATACGGTTCTCGGCCGGCAACAGGGCGAATACCGTTTTCTCCATATTGAAGGGGAGGGGGTCTTTGAAATTCCGGTTGGACCGATTCACGCCGGGATCATCGAGCCGGGCCATTTCCGGTTTTCCGTGGCAGGGGAACCGATCATGCAACTGGAGCTGCGTCATTTTTGGAAGCACCGCGGGGTGGAAAAGCTCTTTGAGCAACAGGTCTTGTCCGCCGCCGTTCCGCTCGCCGAGCGCATCTCCGGCGATACGACGGTTGGACATGGCCTGGCCTACTGCCAAGCGGTGGAAACGCTCCTGCACATCGACGTACCACGACGCGCCAGGTACCTCCGCTCGCTCTTTTTAGAATTGGAACGCCTTCACAATCATCTCGGCGACATCGGCGCGATGTGCAATGACACGGCCTATGCGCTCGCCCATGCCCACTGTGGTCGTATGAAAGAGCGGATCATGCAGCTCAATGACCGGCTGGCCGGTTCACGGTTTCTTCGAGGCGTCATGCGGGTCGGCGGAGTGACTCGCGATATCGACAGCACCCAGCTCGGCCATCTTGTCGATGACCTGAACCGGCTGCAGACAGACTTCTCCGAAGTGGGCGCCATTATTTTCGCCAATGCCTCGCTCACGGACCGATTGGAAACCACCGGCGTGCTGACAGAACGGACGGCCTGGGATCACGCGGTGGTGGGTATCGTCGGCCGGGCTTCTGGAATCGACCAGGATGTCCGGAGGGATCGCCCCTTTGCCGCTTACGACGAGCTACCCGTGAACGTGGCACGTTATCGCTACGGTGACGTGCGGGCCAGATTGCGTGTCCGTGGTGATGAGATCCACGATTCCATCAGGCTGATCCGCGAGATTCATGCGCGAATCCCACCTGGTCCGATCGCGATTGAACCGGACCGCATGGCGTCTCCGGGACAATGGGCACTCTCCGCAGTGGAGGGTTGGCGGGGAGAAATCCTCTACTTCGTCATGGCCGGCGAGCAGGGCCGGATCCACCGGTGCAAGGTGCGGGACCCGTCCTTCGTCAACTGGCCGGCGATCCAATGGGCGGTGCTGGGGAACATTATCCCGGATTTTCCCCTGATCAATAAGAGCTTCAATCTGTCCTACGCAGGCACGGATCTATAAGAACATGAGCGGACAATCCCTGGAGGCGTATTGTCCGGCCGCCAAGAGCTATTGGAGAGGAGGCCGGTTCACCCGAAGGTTGGTATGGAGGACGTTGTATGTTCCGCATTCTCAAGAAGAGTCTCAAGACCGGCATCGTGACCGGCGAGTATCCTCCCGCCTACACCTCTTCTGAACCGCCGAGCCAGGAAGCGAAGGCTAAGGCAACCCCGTTTTGCCGGTCGCTCTCGATCCGCGAGGTCGATACCGGCTCCTGCAATGCCTGCGAGATGGAGATGAACGCGCTCATGAATCCGGTCTACGATGCGGAGCGATTCGGCATCCATATCGCGGCCTCGCCTCGCCATGCCGACGCCCTGGTCATCACAGGGCCGGTAACCGTGAACATGGCGAAACCGCTCAAGGATGTGTACAAACAAACCCCCGATCCCAAGGTCGTGATCGCGCTGGGCGACTGCGCCATCACCTGCGGCGTCTTTGCCGGCAGCTATGCTGTCATCGGCCCTGTCGATCGCCATATCCCCGTCGATGTCCGCATCGCCGGTTGTCCGCCGAAGCCGGCGGAGATCCTCGACGCGCTGGGGAGGCTTAGGCAAAAGGAGATCCCGACCGGCCCGAAGCAGGAGAGGCGGCCCTGAATGCAGGCGCCCACCCAGACGAGCACTTCGGCTGCAGCCACCTCGCAGTCGTCGAGAGCCGGCTGATCGGACTCAACCAGGCTCACGTCGTCACGAAATGCTCTCGACGGGTCACGGCGACGTCACTCACGAACATCGCACCGGAGTGTTTGTTGAACAGGGGAGCCAATCCGGCAAGGATCGGATCGATCCGCTCCTCCGGGACCACCGTGAAGACAATCACTTGGCTGCTGGTGTCGTCAAACAGCAAGTGGCCTTCGTGAAATCCGTGGTGGCCCTTGCCCGATACATTGTGAATGATCGTGTAACCGGTTGCGCCGACCCGGTCGAGCACATCGGTCACGATTCTCAGATGTTCGCCCTGGACCACGATTTTGATTTCCTTCATGGGATGCAGCGTCAGCCTGCTCATACCCCCTCCCTCATGTCCATGCCTCGTTGACTCCCCATCGCTCCATGCAATCGGAGCGCGGACCGCTCTTTGGTTGCCGGTAGAGGTTTCTTCCAAATGCACCGGACTTCGGTGGCCTTGCCGGTCCTCGAAGCGGTCAGTAGTCGCGGCCGGCCATCAACCCCGCATTCGATGGATCGATCTCCTCCGAAGGTCTTGAGCGTCGAATCTCTTCCCAGCCGGCCATCAATTCATAGCAATAAAATCGGCCGGCGGCGGGGTCCAAGACCAGCAGCGACACCCACCCCTGATCGAACAGGTGCTCGAGATGCTGATGCTTGGAAATGACCTCTTGGACGCGCTTGACCGGGGCCTCGATGACCGTGAGCAACCTCATGGGTTCATGGTAAGGCACCGGCCCGTTCATGACCGTCTGGGCCGGAAGCCCGATCCGCAGGTCGCTGCCGGCTCCGCTCATGACGCCTACCCGTCCGACGACGTTGTGATAGACCTTGCTGCCGCTTCCGTACACCTCGTTATCGACGGTCGAGAAGTAGTGTTCCATGTTGATCCATTGGGCGACGACCAAGGGAGCGGTCATGATCGTTTCGAGCAGTTTGCCGGATTCATCCTGGCGGTGGTCGTAGGAGTGGAGGAAGGCTCGTCCCTTCAGGTTCAAGGGTCGTGTCAATTCACGCCGCCCAACGACCATCAGGCTGTTCTTCGACAGGCCCCACTCCGGACGGACTTGCGCCCAGTCCGTGCTCCGCCTCGCGGCTGTCGTTCGCGCCGTGGCTCCGTTGCGAAGCGGGCCTCCCCTCAGCGCCACACCCCGTTCCAACGCCGCCTGTGCGCCCGCCTCCTTGAGGTCTGCAATCAAGCGCGTGAGGTCCTTCCGGTGGGTCGCCGGCACGTCTTCAAGATCGACGATCTGCACGTCGTCGCAGGTCGTATCGTGCATGGCCGCTGTGAAATGAGTGTCGTTGGGAATGTTGATACCGCGCGTCCGCAGCATGTCGCGGACGGCCTGCCGGTTGGCCATCGCCGCGAAGGCTCTGGCGTTCGGCAATCCATTGTTGCCGCCGCAGGCGCCGCAATCGAGCGCCGATTCATAGGGGTTGTTGTCGGAAGTGCTGCCATGAGCGCAGAGCATCACCAATCGCGCAAAGCCGGAGGTGAGCCCCATCAGCCGAAGCGCCGCCTCCACCCCGTATGTTTGTTCGACGACGGAAAAGCCGTGGTGGGTGATTCGATGGAGACGGGACGACATCCCGCGCGGAGTGAGATCGAGACGATTGCGCAATCTCTCGTATAGCGCGGCTGCATCCGCCGGCTCGATCCCCAACGACTTGGCGACATCGAGGCCACCCTTGGCATCCGTCTCCTCCAGCACGCGGAGTCGAATGGTTTCAATCAGGGCGGGCGTCACGGTCGATCCCCGGAGGACGAATTCCGCTCGAAGGATCTTCCGGATGCTCGCGCGCTGTTCCGCAGCCACCATCTCCATCGCCTCTTCCCTGGTCAATTTGTCGATCGTCAAGGTGGTCGCCAGGGGCGGTAGAAAGAGCCGCCGGACCGCTTGCCTGATCCGCTGGTACCACAGCGGGCAGAGTGTTCTCGCGAAGAGCGGAAGACCGAAGAACCATCCCAGCGCCTCGACCATCACATAGGGAGTGATGACGTTTTCCTTCAGATCGTGCAGCAGGGTATGGCCAACCTTGGCGAGCCGAGACCCGAACCGATGCCGCTCGGCCGTCTGCCCATGGTAGCTTCGAGGAATCTCCCTGATTTGATTCCTCGGTTTCAGCAACACCGGGCAGTGTGTCACGCTGTGATCCGCGCCGAAACCCTGATACTTGAGCGGAATGCCGAAGAATCCCGCCAGCCCCAACGTTTCGTAGTCTCCGAGATTTTCTAGGTGCCGCCGCAGCACTTCCGACCGCACATCGATACAAAAGACCATCTGGGCCAAGGGCCTCAACGGCTCGGTTTGATCGCCACCCTGTCGCACCTGCTCGAACGTGTCTGCCAATTGCTCGACCACCCGACGGCGGTGGCTCGATTCGAGAGCCTCCAGCCACCGGCGGCCCTGCTGAGAAGCCGGAAACCCTTCCAGCCAATTCATGACTGCAAGCGCATCGGCCGGGGCCGTCTCGATCAGCGATTCGGGCATCAAGCCGGCGGCGGTCGCAAGGCCGAGCAATTGGCGAGCCGCCCGCTTGATTCGTTTATCGCCGCGCTGCTCGACCGCCTCGTCGCAGAGTTTCTTCGCCGCTTCATTCCGCTCTCCGGCCGATTTCTGCTTCCAGCCCCGCACCAACGTTTGAGCGGCTTCGGCAACAGGCCGCGGGAGCTTGCCGCCGGTCAACTCGCGGCGAAGCCAATAGGCATAGGGAGCCCGGTCCACATCGCCGCGGATGGCCTCAAGTTGCCCATCGAGAACGAGTCGGTCGCGGCAGGCCAGGGCGACCAGTTCGCGTTCATAAAACAGCCGCACGGCCAAATACTTCACCAGATCGATCGGATACCTCACCTGCCACGGGTGATCCGGTTCGCCTGATCGCCACTTGATGTAGCCCGTCCAGCCAGGCAGGGCCGCCAAATGCAGGGCAAGGTACGTCTCCCAAGACGGCTTTGGGACCTTCATGACGTCGAGATGCCGTAGCAGCGCGTCCTCGGGTCGATCATCCAACGCCACAATCTTGGCCCCCGCTTCCTTGATGCCCAGCAACCGCAGGGCGGCATCGTACCGCGCCAACGCCTTCCAGACTCGATAGAAGGTCTGCTCACGGCATGGCATGACCCAGGAGGCCTCGCCCTCGTCTAGGAATAGGCTGCACCATTTGATCATCTGATCGTTGATCGTCGCGACCAGTGCCGTGCCCAGGGTCTGATCGCACCAGGTCGATAAGGTCTCTTTCGACAGAATCTCGATGGATTCCCACTGCACAGATGGCTCCGGGAGTAGTCCGACCCCCGGACCTAATGAGCCTTTCATCCAGACTGCCAATCGGTTCACCTGCTGCTCTCCGTGCGGGAACGAGCCGGAAGGGTCCGCCGCCAGTTCTCCCAATCCATGGATCATGGACAGGCGAAGCACTTCAAGGTGCGAGAGTTCTCGTCCCCCGAAGTCCACCCGCGTCGCTGTGGCAATCGGCGAGAGCACCTCGGAGAGGTCCTCGATACGGATGCGGCCTTCCTCGAAATACCGGCGATAGGCTGCGTTGGGCAAATATCCGCGCCCGCCGAACAGTTGTTCGCCTCGCTTCACGGCTTGATCGAAGGGAAGCTCCTCCAGGCCATGCAGGGGATTGTGGTGAATGAAGGTCCGCATGGGCCAGTACTGGGCGATGGCCTCGCCGGCCAATTGCACATACGAACGCACCTCCATCCGTTCTGCATCGGAAAACATGCGCGTTCCGGCCATCATGCCGTTCACATCCCGCTAGCGGTGGCCGCCGGCGTCGCAAGGCGTGCGACGGGACGGCCGGTCGAACGTCCGTGCGAGGTCTTCCACATAGAGTCCGTTAAGAAACGCCACATAGGCTCTGGTTCGAAGCCCTTCGATCCACGCCGGCACGAGCACTTTCACGCCGTGCGCCTTCCCGTAGATCAGGCCCCAGACCCCTACAATGAGGACGGCCGAGAGACCGATAAAGGCATCGAACAGGTAGGGATGCCATTGGGCGGTCTGGAAGTAGGCGTCCGCCTCTCCCGGACCGGGATACAGGAAATGGGTAAAGGCTTCGGCGGCCCACAGGTAGGTCAGGCCGATCAGGGCAAGCGCCCCGATCATCGTGATCGACACTTTCCACGATGCCTCGGTATGCACGCGATAAAGGCTGAACATCACCTGGGATGACGTCACCCATCCGAAGAATAAGAAAATGACCGCCCCCTGTACCTCCAACAACGGGATGCGGACGACTCCATGGACAGCCAACAAGATAATCAACGGCAGGACCAGTGTCACAGCGAGGCCGGTACCCCAAGTGATCGCCGAAAATGATCCGGGTTGCTCGGCCTGCTCGGTGGGTGGCAGCTTGAATTCCGTCCTGGCCTTATGAATATTCGTTCCGGAGTTCAAGAACAGCGTGGCCTTGAACAGACCGTGGGCGCAGAGGTGGAACACCGCCAGGGCGAAGGCGCCCAATCCACACTCCATCACCATGTACCCCATCTGTCCCATGGTGGAATAGACCAGCGTCCGCTTCACGCTGGCCTGCGCCAACATCGTCGCTGCGCCGATCAAGACCGTGAGCCCCCCGATCAGAAACATGAGATGGAGAGTCGTCGGGGCGAACCCGAACAGCGGAGCCAGCCGGTTGATCAAGAAGCCGCCGGCGTTCACGATGCCCGCGTGAAGCAAGGCTGACACAGGGGTGGGCGCTTCGATCGTGCCGGTCAGCCAGATATGGAACGGGAACTGTGCCGACTTGGCCATGACGGACACGAGCAGGAGCAGGGTTGTGACGAACGGGACATCCAGCTCCAACCCGGCACCGAACCAAGGGATGGTCTGAACGGGAGACTGCCGTACGGTCGCGAAGATCCCCTGCAGATCCATCGTCCCACAGGTCGCATAGAGCACCAGCGCCGCGGTCGCGAACGATGCATCGCCGATTCCATGTGTCCAGAACGTTCGTCGGCCGGCTTGGACGGCGGCTTGACTGGACGTCTGAAACGAAACCAGCTTCACGAGCAGCCAGGTGACCAGATGCCAACAGAAAAAAAGCCACAACAGGCTTCCACTCGTCACGAGGCTGAGCAGGACGAATGTGAGCAACCCAAGCAGCGAGAAAAACCGCACGTAGCCCGGATCACCGACCATATAGCGGCGCGAATAGACGTGAATCACCAAGCTGACCGACGTGATCAGCACCATCATGACTGCGGCAAGGCGATCGACGAGAACCGCATAGTTCATGATTTCAGAATTGACGTTCAGAATCGTCAACTTGATCGGCTCTCCCTGAAGCAAGAGAGCCAACGTCGCCAAGGATGACACGGCCGATACCGAGAGGGCCGTGATGCCGATCCAGGCGCTCCGTTCTCCAAGCGACGATCCCAACAATAGGATCGTCGCACCTGAGAGCAGAGGGGGGAGCAGGGCTACAACAAGAAGAACCGATTCCATGAAACTCTCCTCAAGGGGAACCTGTCGGAGCAACAAGAAGCAGGTCGCTCCGGTCGGACTGTACAACAGGAGGAGAAGCTAAAGAAACTCATAGATTTTCTATCCCATGTGCCGATCGACGTGAATGAGATTCGAGGCGGAAGTGGTGATGGGTCTTCGTCTTCGCTTTGGAATAGCAGCGCCATGGAGGCTCGATTCACGAGGTTGCCGTCTAATTGAGGGAAGAGTTCCTGATCGAGTTGCCATGACCGAATCCTTTCCAAACCCGCCTGACCACGTTAACCGCACGAGGACTGGAGGGTTGAATCCGTGAAAACGCAACAGGTGTGGAGTTTTGGCAACAGCCAACTCATTTCGAGCTCATATCACCAAGTCATTGATATTAAATATGTAATTTACTAAACTTCGGCTCGAACTCTATTGGCACATAAGTTGTATATGCCTACCAATCGTCATCATGCGCTATCAACAAACCATAGCCTCTCCGATCACCTGCACTGGTATTGGACTCCATTCCGGGCAGCCGGTCACCATGACCCTGCTCCCCGCTCCTTCCAACACCGGAGTCGTGTTCCTTCGCAAGGCGGGTGGATCGGCGATTCCGTTGGGCGCCACCATCAGTAATTTGGTGGCAACGGAACTTTGTACAGCCATCAGCAGCGCCGGCACTCAGATCAAGACCATCGAGCATATCCTGGCCGCACTCTGTGGGTTGGGCGTCGATAACGTTTACATTGAGATCGACGCCGGTGAAGTCCCGGTCATGGATGGGAGCGCCGGCCCATTCGTGCGCCTGATCAAGGCCGCCGGGATCGTGCCCCAGACCCGTGCCCAACGGTTCCTCAAGATCACGCAACCGATAGAGATCATGGACAGAGGCCGTCGTGTCGTGATCGAACCGGCTCCGACGCCTAAGGTCACCTATACGATCGCCTATGACCATCCGCTGATCGGCATCCAGAGTTACGAGTATGAATGCGCCCCCGACTCGTTCGAGCGAGAAATCGCTGATGCGCGGACGTTCGGCTTCTTGAAAGAGGTCGAAGCGCTCTGGTCGCGCGGACTCGGGAAAGGCGGTTCACTGGACAATACCGTCGTCCTGTCCGACAACGATGTGATGAACCAGACCGGCCTCCGATTCCAGGATGAATTTGTTCGCCACAAGGTTCTGGACTTGGTCGGCGATCTCTCGCTCCTGGGCATGCCCTTCATCGGACATGTCAAAGCGGAGCGCTCCGGTCACGCCCTCCATACGTCATTGGTCAATCAGATTCTGCGTCGCCCGGAATGCTGGGTTCTTCTGTCCCTGGAGGATCAGCCGGTCGCTGCGGAACGGTCGCTCCTCCAACCCTGCACGGTCTATCACTCCTCTGCCCTGACGGCTCCGGTCGCCTCGATCTAACTCTTCGGTACCGTCCTTCGCCGACGACGTTCGTCTCGATCCGTATCGGGTTTCGGTCGATAGGCTGGAATTCCGCCGCCTGCTCAAAAAAATGCGCCGGAGGTAAGTGGCCTTACCTCCGGCGCGTCGAGCGGG
>JANRMO010000045.1:0-27823 GCA_040981105.1 Nitrospiraceae bacterium | reverse complement strand
CGCGGCTGGATCATCCATGGCGCAGACGACTGTTACCGGAACGAGGACAACGCGCGGCAACGGCCACTCCATAAACCGGACATTTCTACTTTGGGAGAAAGCGGACATTTCTATTTTGGATTGACACTGCCCTCTCTCGCTCTTGACAGGAGGCGAGCCGCCCCACGAAACTAGCGCCCGACTTATCCCACGCTTCAACCCTCACGGGGATGCGGAATGGCCACTCAGGATTCGTACAGCGGCCCTGCGGCCTCCGATCCTTCGTCTTCCGGGTGCGAGGTGCTTCTCACCTGCATTGCCGGCCCTGACCGTGGCAAACGCTTCGTCATTCGGCCCCAGCCGGTGCTGCTCGGACAGTCGCCACAGTGCGATGTGTTGAGCGACGACCCCGACGTCGGCCAACGGCATGCCAGATTTTGGGTGGAGGGCCACCAGGCCCGCTTCCAACCCGTGGACGAGGCAGCGGTGTTCGTCGATGGACATCGCATCCAGGACGCCTTGGTGCTGCCCCAACAACAGATCAGAATCGGTCGTTCCATCTGGCAATGTGGAGACGGCCGTCCCCAGACCGGCATGCGATTCGACGGCTGGCTCGACGACCTCAGCGGCCGCATCAGTTCCGTGGCCGGCGTCGAGCGGATCGAGGGCTTCAGCGCGCGGGACATGTTCTCCGAGGTCCTCCGGTCGAGGACCGACGAGGAGGTGGAAGAATACTTCACGGTCGGCACACCGGCCACGACCCCGCCGCTCGAACAGGTAGAGACCAACTGGCCCAAGCCTTGGGTGTTCTTCAAGACGTTCACCCTGTCGGTCATGGTGTATCTGGCCTTTGTATTTGCGATGAAGGAATTCAACAATCCGAAATTGATCCCGGGCCTCATCATGACCGGCGCCTTTCTGATCCCGGTCTCCGTGTTGATTTTCTTCTTCGAGATGAATGTGGTGCGCAACGTCTCGCTCTACCAGGTCGTCAAGCTGGTGCTGCTGGGCGGCGTGATCTCGTTGATTCTCTCTCTCTTCCTGTTCAAATGGACGGACCTCAGCAGTTGGCTCGGCGCGATGAGCGCCGGCATTGTGGAGGAGGTCGGCAAGGCGGCGGCTCTCTTGCTGGTGGTGAACAAGCTCAAGTACCGTTGGACGCTGAACGGCCTCCTGTTCGGGGCGGCCGTCGGCACGGGGTTCTCGGCATTCGAATCGGCGGGCTACGCGCTCCTGTCCGGCCTCAATTACGGCCAAGAGGCCATGCTGGACATCATTACCCTGCGGGGGCTGCTGAGCATGCTGGGCCTCCATGTCATCTGGACCTCGATGGTCGGAGGCGCCCTGTGGCGCGTGCGCGGGGCAACGGCCTTCAGCGTCGAGATGGTACGCGATCCGCGCTTTGTGCGAATTGTCGCTCTGGCAATGGTGTTGCACATGATCTGGAACGCGCCGTTCACCCTGCCGTTTTATCTGAAGTACCTCGCGCTCGGATTCGTGGCCTGGGTCGTGAACCTCGGACTGATCCAGGTGGGGCTCAAGGAAGTGCGCGCCGCGCAGGGCCGGGTGGCGGGCTAGGGAAAATAGCAGGACCGAGCAATCGTGCACGATGACGACCAGAGCCATCCGCTTTCCCCGTTTTCAGGGCACGGCATGGCCGGGCGACCGTCACCTACGCGCTGGCCAATACGAACCGATACGAAACGAGTCAATGACAACTCGCGTCGTACCACCTTCCCCCCGCGACGCTGCATGAGTCCGGGGTACGGGCGTCGTCCTTTGCTCTCTGCGCTGCGGCTTGCGCTGCAAGGAATTCCGCCTCGTTCCTGTCAAACTCTTTGGCCTTCTGTCGGATATACGCGATGCGTTCGCCACTATTGCGGAACACGACGCCGACCGGATCAGCCGGACATCTGAGCCCGCGTATTTCATTCCGTTCATACTGGTCCCGAAACCCGATGCAATTCGTCCAGTCGCTGAGCCAACGAGCCCAGTACGCACCCTTGGGATGACCCAACCGGTCGGCTTTCTTGAACCACTCGATAGCGGTTGCGCGATTTTGCGGTACCGCCATGCCGAACTCGTACATGCGGCCCACCGCGAATGCCGAGTCTTGATAGGTCTCGGCTCCTTTGGAATAGAGACGAAACGCTTCAGCCCAATTTTCCGGAACGCCCTTTCCGAGTTCGTAGAGCAATCCAAGGGTTTTCTGGCCGATGGGATTGCCCTGGTCGGCAGATTTTCTATACCAGAATGCCGCCTGCTTCTCGTTCCTCGGCACACCCTGTCCAAACTCGTAGAGTTGACCGATGGCAAGCTGGCAATCGTCGTTCCCCATATCCGCGCATTGTTGATACAGTTTCGCCGCCTTGTCGAATTGCTTTTGCTTGTACAGCCGGTAGGCTTCCGCCTTGATGGTCATTCCAGGCCTGCTGTCGGTCCGATCCTTCTCTCGCTTCTCGATAAAGGCGGGAGCAGCCTTGTCGCCCATCTCCACCGCTTTCTTGAGAAGCTCGTCCGACTTGGCTTCATCGTGCGGCACGCCGGTTCCGAGGTGATACAGATTCGCCAGTCGGCGCGCCGCGGCCGCGTTGCCGTTGTCGATGCCCTTTTGATACCACTTGGCGGCGGCCGCGGCATCCTCCTTCACGCCGCTTCCCTGTTCATAGAGAATCCCGAGCACGAGCGGGGCGCGCATGTGGCCGGCATTGGCCGCCTGTTCCAACCACGGAATCGCTTCCTTGTACTCGCGCGACACGTAGAGTTTGATCGCCCCGGCGCAGAACATGGATTGCACATCGCCGGCCTTGGCCTTGGCGATATGGTCCGTGAGGGCGATGCCGGCCGGCGCCTTGTGCAGGCATTCCGTATCAAGAAAACTCTCGGCTGCGTATACGGGGGTCGCAAAGAGTCCCAGCAGGAGGAGTATGACGTGGAGAAACATACGCATGTCGAATAGGCGCAGAGCGTCAATGGATAGGCGGCGAACAGCATTCTGATCCCCGGAGAACACCTTGGTCAAATCATTCCTTGCCAGGAGCGACTTGACCGGTCGCCGCTTCAATTCGACCCCCATCCAAAGTGCTGATAGATAGTCTGTAGTTATAGATACTAGATTGTAATCGACTCGGACCGGAAATCATACTTCCCGCCACCTTGCCATCAAGTCCTGGCGAAGCGAGAGGTGGTCCCCATGCCTATCGATCGCATCCATTGTTGCTTCAAATGCAGGTCGTCCGGTTCACCTGTTCGCCGGGGTCGTCGGTCGCGACGGATCGGCCTTCATGGCGCTGGTGAGCTTTCGCACCGGACCGATCGCATCGCGGCAGCCGGTGTGATCGCGCTGGCTGTAGTCGGCACCATGAGTTGCAGCAGCAGCGATTCGCCGCCGGCAACCAATTCCGGTGGAGGGACGCCAGCCACCGGAACCCCGGCCGGCACCTCGAACGTGACCGTGACGGGCACGTCCGGCTCCAGTAGCACCGGCGTGCCGGTGACCTTGACCGTGACACGCTGAAAAAGGTGTGTGATGGGCGGACGGGCCGTGCACACGTCTGATCGGGCGACGGCTGGTGGACTGCTCTTCCTCGTCACGTTCGCCTGTTGGTTTGTGGTGGCCGAACAGACGTTCGGCGCCACGCCCACGGTCAGCGTGGAACCCTGTTCCCTCCTGACACTTGCGGAAGTCGGAGCGGTTATCCATGGAACAGCCACGCAGGGCCGTCCGCACGTCGTCACCGTCAACAAGGTGCCGGTTGGCGGAAACTGCGTGTACCGCTCCGCCCAGAACCGCCTCCTCGTCATCAATCTGATAGTGGATGCCTATCCCGGTGATAAGCAGAAGGCCTTCGAGAATGCACGACGGCGGCCTCATGTGACGGACTTACCCGGTTTGGGCGACCGGGCTTTTACCGTCACAAACCCGCACGGTCCACCGAGCGTGACCTTCCTCAGCGGAAAGATCCTCGTGACCATCAACGTGGAAGGTCTCAACGTCGATGCAGCCAAGCAACTCGCGTCGCTCGTCGCGGGGCGCTTGCCGGCCACTGAAGGCACTGTCGCGAAGTCCCCTTCTCCTCCGCCGGTCGCACCTCCAGCGCAAGCGAGCGGGAAGCTCGATCCTGCACTCGTCGGCTCGTGGTTTCTCCGGCATCCGAGCGGCCGATCCATCGCGAATCTCGACATCACTCGCCACGGCACATTTTCCATGACGATGCTTGCCGGAGGGAAGATGACACAGGGCCATGTCGAGGGCGAGAACGGCGTGCTCCATCTCTATCCAGATCGCGGAGGCCATTCTCAGGAGATCAAGTACAAGATCGTGGACAAGAATCAGATGGAATGGACCGACCAGAAGGGCAACGTCACCATCGCACGCCGGCAGTTCCGCTGACCGTCGCAGTGGCTCCGACTTCAGGATGACCGAAGAGTCCGGCCGCTTCGACGAGACCATCGTCGCCACAGCCAACCGTACACAACCAGGTTCACGATCAATACGGCGAGCCCGAGCGCAAGCTGAACGCTGCGCGTGAGGTGCGACGGATAGAGCACCGGCATCAGATAGTGCTCGATAAAAGCGCCTTGGTAGCCCGCACCGCCCGCCCTCGTGCGGAGCCAATTCTCAAGCGGCGTTAGCGGACAGATCCATCCACCAAATTCCACGATTGCTCCCCATATCGCAGCCGGCAGGTGCAGCCAGATCACGCGCGGCCAGCGCAGGACGAGCAGCCCTCCGGACACAACGAAGAGCACGAAGGCGAGATGAAGCACCAGAGTCAGGTCGGCAAGCCAGGAATAGGCCATCGCTAGAATAGCCGCGGCGCATCGTCATCTGCGGGAGCTGGATAGGACAGGCGCGATCCTTCGATTTTGGCAAACGAAGTGAGCCGGTGCTCGTCCGCCCGGTCCGGTGTCATGATGTGTCGAACCCCACAACCTCGTGTCAGCAGCGCATCCGCAATCAGCGACCGGTGGCAGCGCCAGGGTACCGCCTCGGCGCACATGATGGCCGTGGGCCGTTCCCTGCCGGTCGCCATCAATTCATCAAGCGCGTTCCAGAACGCCGTGGTCTGCATATAGTCGGCATAGCCACGGAAGCTCGCGTTCTTCCATCCGAAGTTGAAGGAATCTTTTGTCGGCTTGCGCAGGCCGCCGAGTTCGCCGGCATGCACGGATCCAAGCCCCGCTAACTTCAAACTCCGGTGAAGCGCTTCCGTGTTGAACTGGGGACTATGGCGGGAGCGAGGGATCGTCCGCACGTCCACCAGGTGGCGGATGCCGTGGGCCTGCAGCAGGGCCAGGAAGTCCTGGATCGGCCTGGTCGAGTGGCCGATCGTCCAGATGACGCGAGAAGGCATCACGGCTATTGTGCCAGACCGCGACGCGAAGGGCCAATCACGTCATGTAGGGTTTTTATCTTGAGGGTGATAGGATAGCGCGGGCCGACGGATGCGGATTCGAGCGGAGGTCATCTGACGAGCGAGGTGGGGCATGAATCGATTGAAGACCGTCATGCTGTTGGCGACGCTCACGGCGTTGATGTTGTGGTTCGGCTTTTCGCTCGGCGGTCAACAAGGACTCATGATCGCTTTGGTCCTGGCGGGGTTGATGAACGTGGTTTCCTACTGGTGGTCGGACAAGATCGCCTTGCGGATGCACCGAGCACAGCCGCTTTCAGAGGAAGAGGCTCCCGAACTGCACGACATCCTGCGAACCCTCGCGCAGCGCGCGAACATTCCCACGCCCGCACTGTATCTGATTCCCGAGCAGGCCCCCAATGCCTTCGCGACCGGCCGCAACCCCAGCCATGCTGCCGTGGCGGTGACGGCCGGATTGACGCAACTACTGTCCCGCGACGAGATCACGGGCGTGATGGCCCATGAACTCGGACACGTCAAAAATCGAGACACGTTGATCATGACGGTCGCCGCCACGCTGGCTGGAGCTCTCACCATGTTGGCGCGATTCGGGATGCTGACGGGAGGGTCCCGTCAACAGGACGGTCGCAGGCGAGTGGGCGATCCGCTGATTACCATGCTCGCCGTCATGCTGGCGCCGGTAGCCGCGGCGTTGATTCAGATGGCCATCTCGCGATCCCGGGAATTCCTCGCGGACGACGCGGGCGCCGAGTTCTCCCGGAACCCGCTGGCTCTGGCGCAGGCGTTGCGCAAGATCTCCGGCGCGAGCCACCAAATTCCGATGCGGTCCGGCTCGCCGGCCACGGCTCATCTGTTCATCATGAATCCCCTGACCGGAGGGGGGTGGACTGCTTTGTTCAGCACCCATCCGCCGGTGGAGCAACGAATCGCCCGGCTGGAAGCGATGGCGGGCCAGCGCAGTTCTTAACGTACGAATGAGGGGCGCATGAGGCCTTTTGTGCGGATGATATCGGCTCTGGTGCTTGTTGCTGTAGCCGGCGGATGTGCCGAGACGCCAACTGCTCGGCCGCCAAAGCCGGTCCGTTCTGGCTCCATGCCCACGGTCTCGCCAAAGATTCCGTCTGGATTCCAACTGCCGGCCTCGTTTGTAGGAACGCTTCCCTGCGCAGACTGTCCGGGAATCCGCTACCAACTCAACCTGTGGCCGGATGGTCTGTTCTTCCTTAGGATGACCTACCTGGAAAAGCCGGTTGCGGCGGGAGAAGCCAACACGTTCGACGACATCGGGCTTTGGTCCTTCTCGGCCGACCGACGCAAGCTCCACGCACGAGGCAGTCGCGAACCCAGGCAGAGCTTTGCCGTCGTCCGCCCGGATCTGCTCCGTCTGTTGGATCGCAAGGGGCGCCAAATCGAATCGGAGCTGAATTACGACCTCTCGCGCCAGAAGCAGGTCGAGCTGTTTGAGCCGAGGCTACTGCTGCGAGGGCTGTACTCGTACTATGCGGATTCCGGACGGCTGAAGGAATGTTTCACAGGCCGCACGTTTCCGGTTGCGATGGAGGAGGCGAACGCGGCGCTCGAAGATGCCTACCTCAAGTCGCAACAGGAGCCGGCGCAATGGTTGCTGGCGAACCTGGAAGCTCGCCTTGTCCGGCGTCCGAAGATAGAAGGAGCGGGCGAGCAGCTTGTCATCGTGGTGGAGCGGTTCATCGCAATCCGTCCCGGCGAGACCTGTGAAACCTCCGCGTCCACAAGAGAGTTGGAAGACGCGTATTGAATTGATATTCCTGATTACATACCCAACTCTGCCTTTAGTGGTCTGCAGCCGGCCCGTCCAGTTCGAATAAGCATTCAGAAGCGCTCCTCTACCTGCCATGTGCGGATGGGGCGAGAAGCTCCCTCCCCGCCCTGCGCACCAGCCAGCCGACCAGCTTTCAGTGGTCGGCCGGCTGAACGAGCTTAAATGCAGGTGTTCCAGTCAGGAAACCTTGCCTACCGCGCTTCTCCTACAAGGCAACAACCCCCACGTAGATCATGTTTTCGCCTTGGTTGGCGATGAACAGTTCATTCGTGACCGGGTTAAACGCCAAACCCTCCACCTTCGTGGTTCCCCCCCCTGGAGCTGTGATGGTCCCGCGTATGGCCAAAGTGTTTCGGTTGAACACGGTGATGGTTCCTGCCGCTGAGTTGCCGCTGAACAAATACTCCTTTCCATAAGTGAGAGATCGACAGTCTCCTCCGGGAGGAGGGAATGACCGCACCACCACACCGGTGACGAGGTTGATGACATGGATTCGCGTGATGGTCGAGTAATACAGGTGCGTACCGTCATAGGCGAGTCCCTCCCCCCGGCCGGGGGGAACCAGAATGGACCCTACCTGAGCCCCCGTACTCGGGTCGATTGTGTTGATCGAGCCTGAGCCTGTGGTGACGTTTGCGACCCGGATCTTGCTACCGTCCCATTCGAGGCTTCCGATGGTATCGTTGGCCGTGGGGTCGATTTTGCCCATGACTGCGCCACTGGTGGGATTCAGATAGTAAATGTGCTCGGAGAACGGCTGTTGCGTGAGGAACAGCAGTGCGGATCTGAGCATCGCTCCGATCCGCATGAGGCGGGCATAGGCGAGGCCGGTACTGGATCCATTGTTCTTCTGTGGAAATGCCAGCTTTCTCACGACATGGAAGCGGATGGGCGGGAGCGGTGTGGCCAACAGAGCCCTGAAGGCATTGATACGACCTTTGCCGAGTTTGCCCCCATAGCCCGGATTCCTCGTATCGATGTTGTCGCACGTGTCCTCGATGATCTTTCGAACCTGCTGGTTGGTAAGAGTCTGGTTTCTGGACCAGATCAACGCGGCCAGGCCGGCCACATGAGGAGAGGCCATCGAAGTGCCGTCGAGAAATGCATAATTGTCGTTGGGATAGGTCGAGTAGATATTGACGCCGGGAGCGGAGACATCCACCTTTGTGCCGTAGTTCGAAAATGTCGCGCGGCGATCCTGCTGATCGGTTGCAGCCACGGCCATTACCTCGGGATAGACGGCCGGATATTGCGGGGTCACGTCGATATCGGTATTGGCGTTGCCGGCCGCGAAGACGACGACGACATTCTTCGCGATTGCATTCACAATGGCGGTATGCACTCCGGTATGATCCCCGTTCATCTTCCAGCTACAGTTGATGACGTATCGCCGAGTCGGATTGGCGACAGCCTGGGAGGCGACATAATTGATTGCGTCAGCACGGTTTTGGTTCATGCCGGATGTGAGATTCACCCGAAGCGGCATGAGTTTGCAACGTGACGCCACGCCGATGACGCCGGCTGTGTTATCCACGCCTGCGGCGGTGCCTGCGACATGGGTGCCGTGACCATTGGTGTCGTCCGGCGACGGGTCCGCAGCGTCGGCGAAGTCCCAGTCTTCGGACCCGCGCGGCAGAAAGTTGGCTACCAGGTCGGGATGGTCGAGATCGGCGCCGGTGTCGATCACGGCGACTACGACGTCCGGGGTTCCTCGGGTAATATCCCAGGCCTCCGTCGCATCGATATCGGCATCCACCGTTCCCGTGACGCCGTTCACCACTTGGCCTGTGTTGTGTAACCCCCAGAGTCTGGGAAAATGAGGATCGTCTGGTAGGTAGGCGAGTGCGTCATTAAATCCGGCCTCGCTTGGTTCGGCAAAGGCGACTTCGTCGAGCTGAGAGAACTCACGGAGGGTCTCAAACAAGCCCTTCCCTTCCGGCACGGTGAGCGTGTAATAACCAGGGGTCCGCTGTCTTGCGACGATCTGACACCCCTTGGATTTGATCAGACGCTCGGCCTCTTTCTGGCTGACATCCTCGCGAAACTGGACCGTCAATTCATCCGGCAGAAAGTAACGAGTCAGCCCCTCATTGTCGATCAACACAGGCATGGTGTTGACAATTCTCGGGCTTGCGACTAGCGAGTCCCTTGCGGCGGCCACGTCTTGTCCTGGAGCGATTTGGAATACCGCAAACCCGCGGTCGAGATTCATGCCTTGACTCAGAGGCAACATGGTCGACGCCATGACATCTCTAGCCATATCTTCAGTGGCATGGGGTTGAAATGTCGCCATCACTTCATCGCTCTTCGGGTGAAACGTGATGGTCTTCCTGCTGAATTTGTTGGTGTAGGAGTATTTGGTCTCGCGCTTCACTTTGTGTTTTGGATTATCCATGATGTCTGTTTCTCCTCTTCATCAGATGGTGAAGGACACTGCGCATGAGCGGCCGGCATGTGACTAGAGATGCTGGCGAATAGGACTCACGACACATATGCAGGCAACTCCTGTGCCGTTCGATCGATCGCCATTCATTGTGTGTTTGTTTTTGAGGCGACGGCCAACCGCACGGGTTGTGAAGGAGGCGATAATTATACGTGCATTTCCATTCAGCTATCTCCGGAGACAACGAGAACTTAATGGATACAGTCTGTATCGGAATCGATACATGGGTATTGGGATCTGACGCGGAGTCGCTGGTGGGTTGGAACGGGACGGAGTTTCGAGTATGTCGCCAGCGGCATATGCCAAGATCAGGCTCATCAATCTGTTGGAGGATGATGCGCCGGTGTCAGCGAGTCCGTATGGGACCTAAAGCAGGCGAGCGGCGAACGCAGTGCTGGCAACGATTGCGTGACACGTACTGTTGAGACGAAGCTTGCCGCGCCCAGGCGATGAGCTGCTCCGTGTCCTCAATCACTTCCACCGGCACGTCGTAATAGGTCTTCAATGTCTGTTTGGGGTTGGGGCGAAAGGGCGTCATGCCACGGGCCAGGTAGGCCGCGCGCGTGCGCTCGTCGGTTTTGAAGTAGAGCCGGCCGCGGTGGATGATGCCGAAGAAGGTGTCTCTGACGATTGTCTTCCTCCTGGGATTCGATTAGACTCGCTTCATGAGTGCTGCGCCGAAGAAAGTGTTCTTGAGTTACGCGCGGGCGGATCGAGATCGAGCCAAGAAGCTTGCCGATCGCTTGCGGGAGGCTGGCCTGGAGGTCTGGGATCCCGAGCAAGAACTGCTTCCCGGTTCGGACTTCGCTTCACATCTCAAGGGAGCCCTGGACAGGGCCGAGGCGGTCGTCGTGTTGATCTCACCCGACGCCATGGAATCGCGATCGGTCTCTCACGAAATCGAATATGCCCTGGGAGCCAAACATCTGCGTGGACGGTTGATCCCGGTCGTCGTTCGCCCGACGAAGCAGGCACCATGGATCCTGAACACCCTGCAAACGGTCCGCTACCAAGACGCCGACAAGACGAGCCGTCACATTGTGGATTTGCTGACCCACCCGCAAGATGCCCCGCAAACGAAGCGCCGCCAAGCCAACTGAAGCCTTCTTGTCCCATTCCAGCAAGAATCTCGCCATTGCGAGTCGGTTGGCGAAGGTGCTCAGTGCTCGGCAGGTGAAGACTTTCTTCAGCAAGAAGCATATTCAAGGCGCCCAACAGTGGCATGATGAAATCGGCGCGGCGCTGAAACGATGCGATTGGTTCCTAGTGATCCTGACTCCCCAGTCGGTCTCCTCCAAGTGGGTCAAACATGAATTGATTTACGCACTGCAAGCCAACCGGTACAAGGGACGGATCGTCCCACTCTTATGCAAGACCTGCGATGCGGACAAACTCTCGTGGACGCTCTCCAGCTTCGAATGGATCGACTTCCGAAAGGATTTTCATCAAGGCTGTCGCGACCTCTTCGCCATTTGGAGGATGAACTACAATGGCTAACCCGGATGGTTTACCGGCGTCCGGACGTGGGTGGATGTCTTTCAGGTGGGCTTCAGCTCTGTTTGATGGCACCATCGCGCGAGGCCGCCCGTCGCGCCCAGATTGTCAGTTGTTTCCCATCTTCCAGTATCTCCACCGGCACTTCGTAGTAGGTCTTCAATGTCTGTCTGGCGTTGGGCATGAATGGTTTCATCCCTCGGGCGAGATAGGCCGCGCGCGTGCGCTCGTCGGTTTTGAAGTAGAGCCGTCGTGGTGTTGGCGCCGGCGATTAAGCCATTGACCGCTCTGTGAAGCGCAAGTAGACTAAACTTAGTTTAGCCGGAGGTGTGGACCATGACTCGAGGTGTGCAGACCGTTAACATCCATCAGGCAAAGACGCAACTCTCCCGTTTGGTCGATGAAGTGGCCGAGGGGAAGGAGGTGCTCATCGCGAAGGCTGGGAAGCCGCTGGCAAAGCTTATTCCGCTCCGCGTGCAGAAACGCCGCCGCACGCCCGGGTTCCTGAAAGGGAAGCTGAGCATTGCCGCCGATTTTGATGCGCCTCTTCCAGGAGATGTGCAGAAAATCTTTGAGGGGGAGGCATGAGACTGTTGCTCGACACCCATGTGTATCTGTGGTACTTGGCCGATTCGCCCAAGCTGTCGGCTACCGCAAGGGCGACGATCGCGTCTGCCGAGGAGATCTTCGTGAGTGCCGCCTCCATCTGGGAAGCCACGATCAAGGCAGGACTTGGAAAGGTCAAGGCCGATCTGCCCCGGTTGGTAGAGGGGATCGAAGCCAGCGGGTTCAGCGAGCTTCCGGTGACCGCGGCTCATGCGGCGGCGGTGGCGCACCTTCGGCCGTTGCACCGCGATTCGTTCGATCGGCTCCTGGTCGCACAGGCCATCTTCGAGCCACTCCGTTTGCTCACAGCAGATCCTGCGTTGGTGCAATACTCCGACCTTGTTCAGCTCGTCTAGTCGGGATCGACCGCCTCAAGTTAAAAGGAAGCCCGTCAGGGGTCGAACGGCCATTCCCGCATTCACGGCTGTGACGAAGCCCGTCGCGCCCAGGCGGCGAGCTGCTCGGCGTCCTCCATCACCTCCACCGGCACCTCGTAATAGGTCTTCAATGTCTGTTTGGGGTTGGGGCGAAAGGGCGTCATGCCACGGGCCAGATAGGTCGCGCGCGTGCGTTGGTCGGTTTTGAAGTAGAGCCTGCCTCGGTGGATGATGCCGAAGAAGGTCGATCCGCTATAGAGACCGTGCCCTCCGAACATCGGGACGCAACGCAGGTCCCGCACCTTCGCCAGTTGGTCCAGCACGAACTCCGCGAAACCGTCCGATCGGCGAGTGGAGCTGCGCGCGGCTATACCGACGGGTCGGCGAGTCGAACCTCGTCGTGCCGAACCGGTAGACTTACCGGCTGATCTGCCGGCCGGCTTGCGAGGCATAACAACGCTCACATAGGCTTGACGGCGGCGACGAATCGGACGGCGATCGGCAGCGACACAGTCGCTCCGCGCCGGTACTGTTCAACGGACTGAACGATCAGCTTTTCCGCTTCGGTCTGTTGCGACGGAGATAGTTTGGCGAACAGGTTCTGGATTGGTGCGGCGATCTCTATCAGGCTCGAAAAGTATTCACGCCCCGACGCCAATTGCACGTCCGCCACGAATTCTTCTTCCGACAGGCCAGAGAGCCCCGCCTGCTGGACCATGCCCATCAGATCGCCTGGTTTCGCAAGCCGAAAGATCCCAGGAGCCTGAGGATCGGGCGGAGGCAGTTCGATCAATTGCTTGATGACATCCATCGGAATGCGAAGATAGGGATTCTTGTCCGGCGTCGACCAGACCGCCGCGGCCAGATAGGCTCCCGGTTTCAACACGCGAGCGATCTCCGCCACCGCCTTTGGAATCTCAGGAAGAAACATCAGGCAAAAGCGGGAGGTCACGGCGTCGAACGAACCAGACGGAAACGGCAGCGTCGTTACGTCGCCGGTGCGAAACTCCACGTTGGAGAGCCCAAGCCTCGTAGCTTTGCGTCTGGCGGCCGCCAGCATGTCGTCCGCGAGGTCGATACCGGCGACCTTCCCCTGAGGTCCAACCACCTGCGCGGCCAGAAGGGCCGGATAGCCGGTGCCAGACCCCAGATCCAAGACCTGCTGTCCCTGCCGCAATCGGGCATCCGCGACCAGCCGATGGTTGAGAAAGGCCATGCTGCGGTCGAACATCTCATCCCATTTCTCCCACCCGGCCGCCACCCGGTTCCAATCCTGGCGCTGCGTCTCGATGACCTGTTTGGGATCTTGCGGCATGGCGACTCCTTTATGATGAGAGATGAAGTTCCGTCGGCCCGGCACCGCTCAATGCGTCTCGTCAATGCGGTGTGTGCGCTAGAAAAAATGGACCGCCCATGGCGCCAAATCCTACCGGGATTGAAGGTTCGGCTCAAGGTGTTCGTGTTGCCGATTTGTGCTGTTCCAGTTGCTCCACCGATTTCGGCCAGTCCGATCCGAGCAACCGGGAGAGACCGCGATCCGCCAACAGTCGTCCTCCCGTTTGGCAGGTCGCGCAGTAGTTACATTCATTCTCTGCGTAACGAATGCGTTGGATCGCCGCGCTACAGACGGGGCAGGGTTGCCGATAGCGACCATGGACGGTCATTCCTCGACGAAAGGCGGTCACATGCTCGGGAAAGCGGTCGCCGGTCTCCTCGCGCAGCCGCTCGATCCACTCACGCAAGGTCGATTGAGCGGCCTCGAACAGGCGAACGGTCTCCTCCGGGGACAGGGAGCTGGTGAGCTTCGCCGGAGAAAGACGGGCCCGATGCAGGATCTCGTCGGAATAGGCGTTGCCGATGCCGCTGAAGAGGCGGGGATCGGTCAAGGCTCGCTTGAGCGTATGGCTCTCGCGGGCGAGGGCCGCCTGAAAAGTCGAAAGATCCGCCTCCAACGGAGCAATCCCACCGGAACGAAACTGATCCAATCCAGCCAGGCCTCGAACCACATGCAATGATGCGCGTTTCTTGCTGCCGGCTTCGGTCAGCAGCAACGTGCCCTCGGCAAACTCAAATACCGCCAAGCCGACCTTTCCGGGGATCTTGGCCCCGGCCGGTTTCCAATGCAGGCGCCCGGCGATCATCAAATGGAGCAGGAGAAAGCAATCGTTCTCCAAATGGAACACGAGTCGTTTGCCGATCAGCCCGACGGCGCGCAGGAGCCTGCCCTCGATTTCCGCCAGTGGCGGCTCGACGGTGCGGAGTAAGAAGGGACTCACCAGGGAAACGCGCAGAAGTCGCCTTCCCACCACGACTCGCTCCAAGGCGTCGCAATAGATGGTCAGGTCGGGCAGTTCCGGCATGGCAGATCTGCACCGGTGCCAGGTGACCAATCCTCGCAGTCCGGCCCTTCAAGCCTGTTCGTCATGCATCTGCGCCACATGGTCGAGGCACCCGGTCTACCTGGTCCGGTGCGGTCGCGCCGAAAGTCCGGACTATTTCAACATCTGGAGCGTGTCGCGCAGCTCTTTGACCTCCGCGGCGAACAGATCCAAGTGTTGCTCGCGCTGCGGTTGATCGTCTTTGAACTTCCAGACCCGCTTGAAAATAGCCCACAGTTCCTTGTTGTGCGTCACTGCCAGCGCGTAGGCCGGTCGGGCTTGCACCTCCTTCTCCACGCAACAGAGATTGTTATCGAACGCATGGAACTGGTTATGGAGATCGTCCAGTGCCTGATCGCGCCCCTTGCCGGTCCTCGCGGCCATCGCGCTTGCTTCCATCATGTCGGTCAGGTTGATCAGCGTCTCCACGACGGTCGTTCCCTTCGCCTTCGCCGCAAACTCTTTCGCGTGAGGATAGAACAGGTAGCTGCATCCGCTGAGTCCCATCAACACCACGGAAAGGACGCACAATTGAATCAGCCGTCGCATAGATACCTCCTTCCTTAAGGTAAACGGCCATTGGCCAGGTCGTTTGTCCGGGATGTGCGACTCATGGAGAAGCCTTGCTTGCGTGATGCTCGCGTACACATGGCCCGGACAGACCACTATATGATTAATGGCGACTGGCTTGCCAGGCCCCGCTTGTGATACGGCGCTGTAACCTTTTTCTCCTGGAAAACGACTTGATGGATGAGGGGTGAAGAGGGACAGTCCACCGTAGTAGATGGAGGTTGTCATGAGAGCGGGAAGGAAACGAATCGTGATTGGCATCGCGACGGCGGTCGTGCTCGGAGGCCTAGTCTCCGTTGCCACGGCGGACGGGGGAGGCGGGTACTCGAGAGTCGGGACGCACGGCACTAGTATGACAAAGTATGGCCATGGGTACGGCCCCGCTCTTCATGGGATGGCCGGGCATGGAGGGAGTGCTCATCGCGCAGCCCATTGGCTGCTCAGACATCAACAGGACCTTGGTCTGACCGAACAGCAGGTGGCGAAGATCAAAGCCCTGTCGCTGGAGCAGGATCTGGCAAGGATTCGGGCTAAGGCAGACGTCAAGGTGGCCGAACGGGAGCTCCGGGCTCTGGTCTCGGACGAGAAATCCGACCTCACGGCGATTGAGGCGAAAGTGAAGGAAGAGGCGATGCTCGGCGTCAACCTGCATATGAGCGCGATCAAGGGCAGGCGCGACCTCTTTGCAGTCCTGACGTCTGAGCAGCGCGAGAAGCAGAAGGCGATCTTGGAACGGATGCATCGTGCCCATAGGGGCCATCCGATGAAGTCCGAATCACAATCAGAGCAAGAGCATCAGCGCTCGGCACAGTCGGAGACTGAACAGACACAAGAGACCGAGACTGATGCGGTAATGATTGATGAAGGGTAGCGCCGTGTCCAAATGATACGTTTCACAAGTCTGGTGGCCTGCCCCCTCACCGTCCCCTCTCCCCTCGGGGGAGAGGGGACGGTGAGGGGAGAGCGCGATGGCTGGTCTGTTCAACGAACTTCCTGGGCGCAACACTCGATACCGTCAGATACCTTCGGTCGTCAGCACCGTACTGTGGTCCAACCGGCGAGTCAGGTATGATGAGGGTGCAATTCCTCCGATCGCCCAGGCTGCGGATCGTTTCGACCTTACGGGAGTGCAGACACCGGTGCACCATGATCAGGAGAACGATCAGGAGCTTGTCCACCGGATTCTGCAGGGGGAGACGGACCGCTTCGCCGAACTGATCGATCGCTATCGACGGCACGTGGCCGGAATCGTCTCCGGCCACGTGCCCTACGACCAGGTGGAGGAGGTGGCGCAGGATGTGTTCGTCCGAGCCTTTACCGGTCTAGGCAACTACTCCGGGCAAACCCCGTTTGAGCATTGGCTGTCCGGCATCGCGGTGCGGACGTGCTACGATTTCTGGCGCGTGAGGCGCCGGAGGGAACAGCCGGTCAGTTCGTTGGCGTCCGAGCACGAGGCCTGGATCGAGCAAACGCTGGCGGCGGAGTCCGATGCGCAATTCCGCGAACAGGCGGGCCGCCGGGAAGCGCGGGATCTGTTGGATTGGGCGCTGGCGCGCTTGTCCGCGGAGGACCGGATGGTTCTGACGTTGGTCTATCTCGAAGGGCGGTCGGTGCGCGAGGCGGCAGGTCTGTTGGGCTGGAGTGTCGTCAATGTGAAAGTCCGGGCGCATCGCGCCAAGCGAGCGATCCGTAAGATCTTGTCCGAAGAGGAGTCGGCATCATGACCGAACGCAAGAAGGGTGATCTCGACAAGCTGAGGCGCGTCTGGTCCGTTGCGCATCGTCATCGGCCGGTGCCTCCGCTGGGTCGTGAATGGACCGACCGCCTGATGCGCCGCATCCGGAGAGAGGCAGGCGGCCGAACGGGTCGAACGCCGGTCTGGATCGATCAATTGGTCTGGCGGACCGCTGCGGCGGCTCTTGCCTTCGCTCTGTTCTTTACCGGGTCCGCACTACTCTATACGGAGCCGCACCGAGTCGAGGTCGTCTCGTTCTTATCTGACGAACTCGATGCGGGAGCGCCGCTCGGCGACTGGTCGAGGTAACCCTCTCGCGGCCGAGAAAATTCGGAGAACATGCCCATGACACAAGGCAAACTCTGGGGCGGTCTGCTGGTCTTGTTTCTCGCCGGCGTCTGGACCGGCGTCGGGGGATCGATCCTCTACCAGCATTATCAACAAGAACAACGCTGGCAGCGCGGACCTGCCGGCCGACAGGAACGTCTCATGAAACGCCTGACGGACGAACTGTCCTTGACGCCGGCGCAATCGGCGGCGATCGAGCCGATCGTGAGCCGGACGCATGTGCAGATCTTGGAGCTGCGCGCCAAGCATCAACCGGAGGTTGATCGGATTCTGGCCGACGGCATCACCGAGGCGAAGACGAAACTGTCCGGCGAGCAGGGCGCCAAGCTGGAGACGCTCTATGCGAAGCTGAAACAGCGGTGGCAAGTGTCGCGCGATTATTTCACCACGGCACGGGAGCGTCTGTCTCGACCGAACCAAGCCGCTCAGCCGGAGCCGAGCACTGAACAGGGATCGAGACCATGAATCACAGCCAGCCGCCGCTTCCACCTCCCCCATCGCCGCAGGCGGTGCCCGAACGGGTCAGTGTCGCGCGTTTGGTCAAGCGCTGGTCGATCGGGTTGGTGATTCTCTCCGTCATTGCGTTCGGCGCGTACGTCTTGGTCACCAAGTCCGGCGAAGGGCAGTTGCGCGCAGGACAGAGTCGCAATGCCGGGGCTCGCAGCGTACCGGTCGTCGCCGCCACGACCAGAACCGGCGAGATCGGCATCTACCTGAATGGACTCGGCACGGTCGTCCCCTTCAACACGGTCACGGTGCGCAGTCGGGTCGATGGGCAACTGATGCAGGTGTTGTTTCAAGAAGGCCAGATGGTCCGCCAGGGCGACCTCCTGGCACAGATCGATCCGCGCCCCTTCGAAGTGCAGTTGACGCAGGCACAGGGACAGATGGCCCGGGATCTGGCGCAACTCAAGAACGCGCAACTCGACCTCGAACGGTATCGCGGTTTGGTCAAGCAAGGGTTTGTGCCCAAACAGCAGCTCGACACGCAGGAAGCGTTGGTGCGCCAATACGAGGGCATCGTCAAGGCCGATCAGGGCCAGATCGATAATGCGAAGTTGCAACTCACCTATTGCCGTATCACCGCGCCGATCGATGGACGGGTGGGGTTGCGTCTGGTGGATGTCGGCAACATGGTTCGAGCCAACGATCCCAACGGCCTGTTGGTCATCACGCAGCTCCAACCGATCACGGTGGTCTTTACGATCCCGGAAGACAGCCTTCCGCCGGTGTTGGAGAAATTGAAGGCCGGGGAGCGGCTGCCGGTGGACGCGTTCGATCGCGAGCACAAGCAGCGGCTGGCGAGCGGTTCGCTGCTGACCGTGGACAACCAGATCGATCCCAACACCGGGACGGTCCGGCTCAAGGCCGTCTTTTCGAACGAGCAGAACGAGCTGTTCCCCAATCAATTCGTCAACGCGCGGTTACTCTTGGATACCAAGCGCGGCGTCACGATCGTGCCGTCCGTGGCGGTCCAACGGGGACCGCAAGGGACCTTTGTCTATGTGGTGAAACGGGATCAGGCCGCCGAGCCGGCCGTGGAGGTTCGTCTCGTTGATGTCGGTGTCACGCATGCCGAGGATGCCTCGATCGAGAAAGGCGTGGTCCCTGACGAACTGGTCGTCGTGGAAGGGACCGAGAAACTGCGCGACGGGACCAAGGTGGAACTGCGGTCACCGACGGGTACCTCCGAACAATCGCATGCCAATCCCGAAGCGGCGCCGCCAGCAGGACTTGCCGGTTCGACGAGGAACCCGTCGTGAATCCTTCCCGCCTCTTCATCCTGCGACCGGTCGCCACGGCCCTGACGATGGTGGCGCTGCTGTTGGCCGGCCTCGTCGCCTACCGCCACCTGCCGGTCTCGGCCCTCCCCCAGGTGGATTATCCGACGATTCAGGTCCTGACGCTGTACCCCGGCGCCAGCCCCGATGTGATGACCTCGTCCGTCACGGCTCCCTTGGAACGCCAGTTCGGCCAGATGCCGGGATTGAAACAGATGACCTCGACCAGCTCCGGCGGCAGCTCGGTCGTGACCCTGCAATTCAGCCTCGATTTGGATTTGGACGTGGCCGAGCAGCAAGTGCAGGCCGCCATCAATACGGCCACCACCTTCTTGCCGCGGGATCTACCGAATCCGCCTGTCTATAGCAAGGTGAACCCGGCGGATGCGCCGATCCTCACCCTGGCCCTCACCTCCAACGAATTGCCCCTGTCCCAGGTCGAGGATCTGGCCGAGACCCGTCTGGCGCAGAAGATTTCCCAATTGTCGGGAGTTGGGTTGGTCAGCATCGGCGGAGGGCAGCGGCCGGCCGTGCGGATCAGGGCCAACCCGCGGGCGCTCTCGGCCTATGGGTTGACGCTGGAAGACCTGCGCCGCGTCGTGGCGGAGGCCAACGTCAACCAGGCCAAGGGGTCCTTCGACGGGCCACGGCGGGCTTCGATCATCAACGCGACAGACCAGCTCCTGTCGAGCAAAGAATACAAGCCGCTGATCGTAGCCTATCGCAACAACGCGCCGGTGCATCTGTCCGATGTGGCCGAGGCCGTCGATGACGTCGAGAACGTGAAGCAGGCGGCCTGGATGAACGACCAGCCGGCCGTGATCGTGAATATCCAGCGGCAGCCGGGCGCGAACGTCATCGAGGTGGCGGACCGGGTCAAGCAGTTACTCCCACAACTGGAGCGGGCGCTCCCGTCCTCCGTCCACGTCACGGTTCTGACGGACAGGACTACCTCAATCAGGGCCTCGATCCGGGATGTCCAATTCGAGCTGATGCTGGCGGTGGCCCTCGTCATCATGGTGATCTTTCTCTTTCTGCGAACGCTGTCCGCCACCGGCATCCCCGCCGCTGCCGTGCCCCTGTCGTTGATCGGGACGTTCGGCGCCATGTATCTTCTGGGATTCAGCCTGAACAATCTCACGCTGATGGCGCTGACGATCGCGACCGGGTTCGTGGTGGACGATGCCATCGTCATGATCGAGAACATCGCCCGGTATCTCGAACGGGGCGACTCGCCGTTGCAGGCGGCGCTTGCCGGCTCCAAACAAATCGCCTTTACGATTTTGTCGCTGACCATCTCGCTCGTCGCGGTCTTGATTCCGCTGCTGTTCATGGGCGACGTGGTCGGGCGGTTGTTCCGGGAATTCGCCGTCACGTTGAGTGTGACCATTCTCATCTCGGCCGTCGTCTCGCTGACCCTGACGCCGATGATGTGTGCGCGGCTGCTTCGGCATGGTGCGGACGAGAAGCAGGGATCGCTTTCCGGGACGTTACAACGCCTGTTCGATCGCACCCTGGCGGAATACGACCGTTCCTTGCGGCTGGTGCTGGCCCATCAACCGCTAACCTTGGCGGTCGCGATCGGGACGTTGGTCCTGACGGTCATGCTGTACCTCATCGTGCCGAAGGGCTTCTTCCCTGTACAAGACACGGGAGCGATCCTCGGCATGACCCAGGCGGCGGAAACCGTGTCCTTTCCGGCGATGGCCGAACGGCAACAGGAGCTGGCGAAGGTTGTCTTGGAGGATCCTGCGGTCGAGAGCCTCTCGTCGTTCATCGGTGTGGACGGCATCAATACGACGCTCAACAGCGGGCGTATGCAGATCAATCTCAAAGCTCTCTCGGAACGGGACGCGAGCGCGAGCGAGATCATTCGTCGCCTCCAGAGTCGCGCGGCCGCGGTGCAGGGCATCACCCTGTTCATGCAGCCGGTGCAGGATCTCACGGTCGAGGACCGGGTCAGCCGCACGCAGTATCAGTACACGCTCGAAGATGCGGACCCGGAGGAACTCGCCCGCTGGGCGCCGAAATTGCTGAGCGCGTTGCAGGCCTTGCCGGAGCTGCGTGACGTGAGCAGCGACCAGCAGGACTATGGATTGGCCGCCCTGGTGACGATCGACCGGAACACGGCCTCGCGGCTGGGTATCACGCCGCAACTGATCGCCGACACGCTCTACAACGCCTTCGGCCAACGACAGGTCTCTACGATGTTCACCCAGTTGAATCAGTATCGGGTGATTCTCGAAGTGATGCCGGAGTTTCAGCGGGGGCCGCAGGCCTTGCAGTTTCTGGACGTCCGGTCTTCGGCGGGCGGGCAGGTGCCGCTCAGCGTGTTTGCACAGGTCGCCGAGACAACCGCGCCGCTGCTGATCAGCCGGCAGGGTCAGTTCCCGGCCGTCACCCTGTCATTCAATGTGGCGCCGCACACGTCCCTCGGCGACGCCGTGACGGCGATCGAGGATGCCGCGCTGGAGATCGGGTTGCCCGCCAGCATCCGCAGCCGGTTCCAGGGTACGGCCCAGGCGTTTCAAGTCGCGCTGGTCAATCAACCCTGGCTGATCCTCGCGGCGCTGGTGACCGTCTACATCGTGCTGGGAATTCTCTACGAGAGCTATATCCATCCGCTGACGATCCTCTCGACGTTGCCCTCTGCCGGAGTCGGTGCGCTGCTGGCCTTGATGCTGGCGGGCACGGACTTCAGCGTCATGGCGCTGATCGGCGTCATTCTGTTGATCGGCATCGTCAAGAAGAACGCGATCATGATGATCGACTTCGCGCTGGATGCGGAGCGCAAAGAGGGCAAGCGGCCGGAGGAGGCGATCTACGAAGCCTGTCTGTTGCGGTTCCGGCCGATCATGATGACCACGATGGCCGCGTTGCTGGCCGCGTTGCCGCTCGCCTTGGGTACGGGTGTCGGGTCAGAGTTGCGGCGGCCCTTGGGGCTTTCGATCGTCGGCGGGTTGATCCTCAGCCAACTGCTCACGCTCTACACGACGCCCGTCGTTTATCTAGCGTTCGACCGACTGGCCCGCCGGGTGCGGGCCGGTCGCGTCCCGGTCGCCTCCGAGGAGGCCTTCGGTTCAGGACCGGCATGAACCTCTCTGCGCCCTTCATCAGACGGCCGGTGGCCACGACGTTGTTGACGATCGGTGTCACGCTGGTCGGCGCCGTGGCTTTCCGCTTCCTCCCCGTCGCGTCGCTCCCTCAAGTGGAGTTCCCGACGATTCAAGTCTCGGCGGAACTCCCGGGCGCCAGCCCGGAGGTCATGGCGACCGCCGTGGCGGCGCCGTTGGAGCGTCAATTCGCCCGGATCGCCGGCGTGACCGAGATGACCTCGACCAGTTCTCTCGGCTCGACCGGGATCACGCTGCAATTCGATCTCAATCGGAATATCGACGGGGCTGCGCGGGACGTACAGGCGGCGATCGCCGCGGCGCGGGCGGACCTCCCGGCCAACCTGCCGCGGAACCCTCGCTATTACAAGATCAATCCGGCCGATGCGCCGATCATGATCATGGCGCTGACGTCGGACGTGGTCGGCCGCGGCAGAATGTATGACGTCGCCTCCAGCATCGTGCAGCAGAAACTGTCGCAGGTCGACGGTGTGGGACAGGTCTATGTGGGAGGCGGCTCCCTGCCGGCCGTGCGCGTGGATCTGAACCTCGCCGCGCTGAACAAATATGGGATCGGGCTGGGCGATGTCCGGCAGGTCTTGAGCGCCACCAACGTCAACCGTCCGAAAGGACACTTGGGGGACGAGTCCCGCGCTTGGCAGATCCGGGCCAACGATCAGCTTCATGCGGCCGACGACTATCTGCCGTTGATCGTGTCCTATCGGGATGGACGGGCCGTGCGGCTCATGGACGTGGGGACGGTGCAGGACTCGGTCGAGGACGTACGCACGATCGGGCTCTCCAACGCCACGCCCGCCGTGATCATGATTATCAGCCGCCAGCCAGGCGCCAACGTGATCGAAACGGTTGAGCGCATTCAGGCGCGCTTTCCTGAGATCCAGGCGGCCGTTCCCGGGAATATGACGCTCGCCATCGTGATGGACCGCACCCCTGTGATCCGCGCCTCGTTACATGATGTGGAACGCACGCTGGTGATTTCCGTCCTGCTGGTGATCTTGGTGGTGTTCGTGTTTCTTCGGAGCCCACGGGCCACGCTCATCCCCAGCGTGGCCGTGCCGGTCTCGCTGGTCAGTACCTTCGGGGTCATGTATCTCTTCGACTATAGCCTCGACAATCTCTCGCTGATGGCGCTGGCGATTGCCACGGGGTTTGTGGTCGATGACGCCATCGTGGTCGTCGAGAACATCAGCCGGTACCGCGAGCAGGGGATGCCGTCGTTGCAGGCCGCGCTCCGCGGCGCGCAGGAGATCGCGTTCACCGTCCTCTCGATCACCCTCTCGCTGGTCGCCGTCTTTCTCCCGCTCCTCTTGCTGGGCGGCATGATCGGCCGATTGTTCCGGGAATTCGCGGTGACCCTGTCGAGCGCCATCCTGATCTCGCTCGTCGTCTCGCTGACCTTGACGCCGATGATGTGCGCGCGCCTTCTGAAACCCGAGCGGCACGAACAGCACGGATGGTGTCATCGAACCAGCGAGCGTCTGTTTGAATCGCTGCGAAGGGGCTATGCCGGGAGCCTGGCCTGGGTGCTGCGGCATCCGGCGCCGATGCTCCTGCTCACGCTTGCCACCATGGGATTGAGCGTGTACCTCTACGGCATCGTCCCCAAAGGGTTCTTTCCTCAACAGGACACCGGGCGGCTGTTCGGGACGATCCAGGCATCACAGGACATCTCGTTTCAGGCGATGCGCCGGAAGCTGGAGCAGGTCGTGGCGATCGTCCAACGCGATCCGGCCGTCGAGACGGTCGATGCCTTTGCCGGGTCGAGCGGCAGTTCGAACACGGGCCGAATGTTCATCGTCCTGAAACCGCAATGGGAACGGAACATCAACTCCGATCAGGTCATCGCCAGGCTGCGCGGACAACTGGCGGGTTTGCCCGGTGCCCCGACGTATCTGCAGGTCATCCAAGATCTACGGATCGGTGGTCGCGCCAGCAGCGCCCAATATCAGTATACGCTCCAGAGCGTGGACCTGGCCGAGCTTAATACCTGGGCACCGCGGATCGAGCGCGTCTTGCGGACTCTGCCGGAGATTGCCGATGTGAACAGCGACCAGCAGGATAAGGGGCTGCAATCTCTGGTCGTGTACGACCGGGGAACGGCCTCGCGCCTTGGGCTCACGCCGCAGCTCATCGATGAGACGCTCTACGACGCCTTCGGCCAGCGACAGGTGTCGATTATGTACACCCCGCTGAACCAATATCATGTGGTGATGGGAGTGGCGCCGGAGTATTGGCAGGACCCGGCGGCGTTGCACGATATCTACGTGCGGTCTCCCACCGGGGCGCAGGTGCCGCTGAGTGCCGTGGCCCGGTACGAAACGAGATCGACCTTGCTCTCGGTCAATCACCAGGGACAGTTCCCGGGCGTGACCCTGTCGTTCAACATGACGCCGGGGGTGTCGCTCGGGCAGGCCTTGCAATCCATCGAGCGGGCGATGAGGGACATCGGCGTACCCGGAACCATCCGCGGGAACTTCCAGGGGACCGCGCGCGCGTTTCAGTCCTCGCTGAATACGGCGCCCTGGCTGATCTTTGCCGCGCTCGCGACGGTCTACATCGTGCTGGGAATTCTCTACGAAAGCTACATCCACCCGCTCACGATCCTGTCAACCTTGCCCTCCGCCGGCGTCGGCGCGCTGCTGGCCTTGCTGCTGCTCAAGGTGGAGCTCAGCATGGTGGCCATCATCGGCATTATCCTGTTGATCGGCATCGTCAAGAAGAACGCGATCCTCATGATCGACTTCGCGCTGGATGCGGAACGCAAAGACGGGAAGCGGCCGGCCGACGCGATCTATGAAGCCTGCCTGTTGCGGTTCCGGCCGATCCTGATGACCACCCTGGCTGCGCTGTTGGGAGCGCTGCCGTTGGCCGTGGGGATGGGCACGGGCTCGGAGCTTCGGCGGCCCCTCGGCATCGCGATCGTAGGCGGCCTGCTCGTCAGCCAGTTGCTCACGCTCTACACGACGCCGGTCGTCTATCTCTATCTCGACCGGGTGAGGCTCTGGTTCCTTCGTCAGAGGACGAGATCCGAAGCACGGACGGCGTAGGGAGAAGGATTTGGGAGAGACGCGGTCCCCCCTTGATGCGATGGTGCGCGCGGGCGAGGAGAGGGGAGGGCGGATGTGGTTTGCGATTGACACGAGAGAACGGCAACCGTAGGCTGTCTCCCGTTTGGAGCGCATACAATGGGAACGATCTCCTCGCAGGGCACATCACGATCCACCAACGGTTCGAGGCGACGTCTGTTGCGACACATGGCCGTGCTGCGTCGGCAATTGCCGATGCTCAGGACTAAGTATCGCGTAAAGACACTTGGTGTGGTCGGTTCGTATGTACGTGGCACGTCTCGGCGGGGAAGCGACCTCGATCTGCTCGTTGAATTTACCGAGACCCCGAGCTTGTTTGAGATCGTTGAGTTCGAACAGCGGTTGTCGGGATTGCTCGGCGTCAAAGTCGATCTGGTGATGAAAGACACCCTCAAGCCCGTGATCGGCCGACACATCCTCGATGAGGTTGTGGGCCTATGACCGAGAAGCGAGAGTACCTCGACTACCTGCGAGATTATCGGTGAAGCCACCAAGAAGATTCCGACACCTGTTCGGAAACGGCATGCCAAGGTGCCTTGGAAACAGATGGCGGGCATGCGCGATAAGCTCATCCATGAATACTTTGGTGTGAACTATCAAATGCTCTGGAAGACAGTTCACACGGATATTCCTCCCCTGCAACCACGCATGGCCAAAGTCATGGAACAGGAAGCGAAGAAGGCCCGTCGAATTGAGTGATGTAAGCCTACAGTAACTGGCCTACCCTCTTTCTTTGCCTCTCGGCCGATTCTGATGACCACCCTGGCCGCGCTGTTGGGAGCGCTGCCGCTGGCCGTGGGGATGGGCGTGGGCTCGGAGCTTCGGAGGCCGCTCGGCATTGCGATCGTGGGCGGCCTGCTCGTCAGCCAGTTGCTCACGCTCTACGCGACCCCGGTCGTCTATCTCTATCTCGATCGGGTGAGACTCCGGTTCCTGCGCCGGCGGACGAGATCCGAAGCCCGGACGGCGACCAATATAAATGGGGTCCGACCTCTATGGACCGACCCCTATGGACCATTGATGGGGGATCATTTCTTGTAATCGTCAAAGAACTTCTCATCGATGTCGTACGTACGCTTTGGAGTGAGGCCCAATTCATGACGCTCGAACATTTCAACCAGCATGTCGCCGTCCACGAGTTCGATCGGTGGGACGCCATCACGTCTTGCTTCCTTCTTGGCGTCGAGTGTGAATGTTCCGGTCGTAACGATCAGGCCCTTATCAGCGCGACCCATCATTGCACCGCGGAAATCACGAACCTGAGATGGAGTGACCGCACCTTGGTATCGTTTGCATTGGAAAAGCACATTGAAACTAACGAACGGATTGACCTGCAAGGTGCCGACTCCGTCGATTCCCCCGTCCCCGCTCTTGCCCGTGACAGACACATGCTGGAAACCGGATTCTCGGAGAAGCCTTTGCGTTAGCCTCTCGAATCCGCTCGGGGGAAGCGACTTGATAAGATCGAGGAGTGTTGTTCTGTGATCCTTGGGCTCCTCCTCACCTGGAAGAGTATCGTCAGTCCGCGGTGCCCCTGCCTCTTTGGACTTCCGATATTGAAATCGCTTGCTGTGTATGGTCTTGAACGTTTCCAGCGCATTGAACGTTGACAGATTCACGGATGAGCCCTCGTCCGTGAGATTCCACACGCCCCATTTTGATGAACCGAGGTATCCAGCCCATACAAGGTACTGGCGAGCCCAATGCACCTGATTCTTTACTCGGGATAACCCGTTCTTGTTGACGGCTTGTTGCTCTTCTTCGGTGACCTTCGCAAGTTCGATGGAGCGGTCAACGATCTCAGAAGCAGTTCCGGAACCGCCCAGACGCATCATGACCTCGAGGATGGGCCTGAAGAAGCGAATGAACTCGGGTCCCTTGCTTTGTCTCATATTGCTATCACCTAACTATTGAGCAAACCGCCAAGGCGCTGCACATTCTAGCGGCCTACCTCGTTATGGTTCCTCATCCCGAACCGCGCAAAACCTGCCGGATTGTCGGAGAAATCCAATAGGGTGTCAACGTGGTCCTTGCCAATAAATCCCGCCGCTCCGGCGGCCTATCTTCCGTTGGCCCGCAGCCTATTTCCGCCTGACGAGCGGTTCAGGGAGGCTCATCCGAGCGAATCTTCAAGGCTGCACACACCGCGGCAAAAAGAAAGGGAGTTGTTGTGTGCAAGCCTGGATGTTGAATCGACGCGGACAGACTGGCGGACCTGGTGCAGAAGCGACGGTTAGGCCGATGTGGCGGCGGATCGCCATCCTACGGGCAGGGTGGTGTCTAGAGACAGGTGATGAAGAGGCTAGAAGTCATTTCAAAACCCCTGACCGTGCATCGACAAGCTCAGCACGAACGGAGAAATATCCTGTTTTCAGGAGCAGATCCGTTCGCCCTGAGCCGGTCGAAGGGTGAACGGTGGGTTTAGAAATGACTTCCAGCTCGGTCGTGACGCACGCGGAACTGCCGTGGCGGCAATGGCTGTGGGCGGTCCAGGGCGTCGGTCTTGCCGTCCTCACCTTCTTGAATTTCTTTCCGCCGGCGCATGGTCCCGCGCGGTATTTGTTTTTTTCTCTCCTGCTGATCGCGGTGGCGATGCGTTGGAAGGAGGGCGCGCCGGTTTGGATTCGGACGCCGCTCGACCTGCCGCTGTTGCTGCTTCTCGGATGGATTCTGCTCACCGTCCCGTTCTCGATCGATCCGGACTACAGCTTTC
>JANRMO010000044.1:0-28557 GCA_040981105.1 Nitrospiraceae bacterium | reverse complement strand
GACATGACCCTGCTGATCATCATACTCTTGCCGTTCCTGGCCGGCGCCGCCGGCACAGTCCTTGCGCAACGATGGGGCTTCTCCGCCGCCGCCTGGGCCGCCGCCGTGCCGACTGCCGCCAGCTTCGCCCTGCTGGCCGGTGAAGCGCCCGGCGTCCTGACGGGCGAACGGGTGCTCGTGAGTTGGGCATGGCTGCCGCAACTGGGTCTGAATCTCTCCTTCAGACTCGACGGGCTGGGCCTCCTCTTCGCGCTGCTCATTCTCGGCATCGGGCTGCTGATCATTCTCTATGCGCGCTATTACCTGTCTCCGCAGGATCGAATCGGCCGGTTGTATGCACTGCTGATGCTGTTCATGACCGCGATGTTGGGCATCATCCTCTCCGAGAACGCGCTGATGCTCGTGATGTTCTGGGAGCTGACGAGCCTCTCCTCCTTTCTGTTGATCGGCTTCTGGACCCACAGCCCCCTCGCCAGACAGGGCGCGCGCATGGCCTTCGCCATCACGGGGGGCGGGGGGCTTGCCTTGCTCGGCGGACTGCTGCTTATCGGCCACATCGCCGGGAGCTTCGAGCTCTCTGACTGGTTCGCGGCCCGCGAGATGATCCGGGATCATCCTCGTTTCAACATCGCGCTTGCGCTGATCCTGTTGGGCGTGTTCACCAAATCGGCGCAGTTTCCGTTTCACTTCTGGCTGCCCGCGGCGATGGCCGCGCCCACGCCCGTGTCGGCGTATCTGCACTCCGCCACGATGGTCAAAGCCGGCGTCTTCCTGCTCGGGAGGCTCTATCCGCTGCTGGGCGGAAACCTCGTGTTCGAATACGTAACGACCACCGTCGGCCTGATCACGATGGTATTCGGCGCCTATGTGGCGATGTTCCGGCACGACCTGAAGGGCCTGCTCGCCTATTCGACCATCAGCCATCTTGGCCTCATCATGTTCCTGATCGGCCTGGATACGCCGATGTCCTCGCTGGCCGCCGTGTTTCACACCGGCAACCATGCGACCTTCAAAGCGTCGCTCTTCATGGCGGCCGGTATCATCGATCACGAATGCGGGACTCGCGACATGCGGCGATTGGGCGGGCTCTGGCGCAACATGCCGCACACCGCGACGCTGGCCATCGTGGCCGCGTCGGCGATGGCCGGCGTGCCGCTCTTCAACGGGTTTCTCTCCAAGGAGATGTTCTTCGCCGAAGCGCTCGATCTCCACGACCTGCCTCTATTGGAAGGCATCGCGCCGGCCGCCGTCACGCTCGGCTCGATGTTCAGCGTCGCCTACTCCGTGCGATTCATCCACGATGTGTTCTTCGACGAGCCGCATGACCTTCCGCACCGGCCGCACAAGCCGCCCCGTTATATGAGGGTGCCGGCTGAAATCCTGGCGGTCGTGTGCCTGGCGGTCGGCGTCTTGCCGAACTATACCGTCGCCCCGCTGGTGGACGTGGCCTCGCGAGCGGTGGTCGGCGACGCGCTGCCCGCCTATCACATCACGCTCTGGCACGGCTTCACGCCGCCGTTGATTCTGAGCGCGGTCGCGCTTGTCGGCGGCGGGCTGATCTATTGGCTGCTGCGGCATCGTTACGACCTGCACCTGCACGTGCCGGTTCGCTATACGGGCCGACTGCTGTTTCAACAGGCCTATGACGGGTTCGTGGCCCTCGCGGGCCGCCTCACCAACCGGTTGCAGAATGGCTCGCTTCAGCGCTATCTCGCGCTGGTCGTCGCCACGTTCATCGGACTTGGCGTGTGGCCGTTCGTCGAACAGGGGTTTGAGGCGGGAAACAGTGCGCTGGTGGCGCCGGCGCCGCTCGGCGCCGCGGTCTGGGGAGCGGCGATGGCCGGCGCTCTCGGCGCCGTATGGTCACATCGCACGAGAGTCATCGCGGTCATACTGACCGGTGTCGTCGGGCTTGCCGCGTCGATCGCTTTCGCCTATTTCTCCGCTCCCGACCTCTCATTGACGCAGCTCGCCGTCGAGGTCGTCACCACCCTGGTGCTGCTCATGGCGCTCGCGCTCCTGCCGCAGTCCACCCCGCCGGAATCGACAGCCTGGCGGAAAATGCGCGACGCCGCCTTGGCGGTGGGCGCGGGCGCCCTCGTGGCGAGCTTGTCATGGGCGGTGCTGGGGCGCGGGCAGGAATCGATCGCCTGGTACTTTCTGGAGAACAGCGTGCCACGAGGCGGTGGCAACAACGTCGTGAACGTGCTGCTCGTCGACTTCCGAGGCTTCGATACCTTCGGTGAAATCAGCGTGCTGGGGATGGCTGCAATCGGAGTATGGATGCTCATGGCCGGGTTGCGTGCCGAAAAGCCGTCGCTCGCTTCCAAGCCGCAGACGAACGGCATCATGTTCGCGGCGGCGGCACGAGTACTGCTCCCGTTCGCACTGTTGGTGGCCGTCTATCTGTTCCTGCGCGGCCACAATCTGCCGGGAGGCGGATTCCTCGCGGGGCTCATCGCCGCGCTCGCGATCGTCATGCAGTGCATGGGGGAGGGTCTCTCTCCAATGCTTGCCCGCCTGCGGATCGACTTCGCGGCCCTGATCGGGGCCGGCGTCCTCTTGGCCGGACTGACGGGGCTCGCGAGCGTGATCGTCGGTGCGCCCTTTCTTACGAGCGCAACCCACCACTGGCAGGTTCCGCTCATTGGGGACGTGCCTCTCGCCACCGCTCTGGCCTTCGACCTGGGCGTGTTCCTGGCGGTGCTCGGGACGACGCTGCTGACGTTGACCGCTCTTGGGCTGGCCCGGCGCAGGTCACCCGCCTCACGGGAGAATGCGTGATGGAATTGATGTTGGCGATCGGACTCGGCATCGTGACCGCCTGCGGCATCTATCTGCTCCTGCGCGGACGCACCTTCCCGATGGTGCTGGGTCTGTCGCTGCTGTCTTCCGCCGCCAACCTGTTCATCTTCTCGATGGGACGGCTTCGCCCGGGAGCCGCCCCCATCATCGCGCCGGACGCGGGCCACTATGCCGATCCGCTGCCGCAGGCGCTGGTGCTGACGGCCATTGTCATCGGGTTCGGCATGACCGGCTTCGTTATGGCGCTCGCAGGGCGGACCAGGTACGAGACGGGCAGCGACCATGTAGACGGCAGGGAGACGGCGACGGGCGGCCAGGCGGCGGACGAGTCATGACTCATCTGCTCGCGGCTCCAATCGTCTTGCCCGCGCTCTCGGCAGGGCTGCTGTTGATTCTGCATCGCGCGCCGCTTGCAGTGGCGCGCGCACTGAGCGTGGGCGCGACGGTCTGCGTGGCGGCGGCGGCCGCCGCCATCTTCGCGCAGGCTCGGTCCGGCTCGCCATTGGTCTACGCGCTCGGCCATTGGCCGGCGCCGTTTGGCATCGTCCTGGTTGCAGACCGCCTCTCCGCCTTCATGCTGTTGTTGACGGCGCTGCTGGCTCTTGCGGTAGCGCTCTATGCGGTACAGGGCTGGGATGCCCGCGGGCAGTTCTTCCACCCGCTCTTTCTGTTTCAGTTGATGGGAGTGAACGGAGCGTTCCTTACGGGAGACCTGTTCAACCTCTTCGTCTTCTTCGAGGTGCTGTTGATCGCCTCGTACTGTCTGGCGCTACAGGGATTGGGAGTGGAACGGCTGCGCGCGACCTTGCACTACGCCGCAATCAACATCGCCGCCGCCAGCGTCTTTCTCATCGCGGTCAGCCTGCTCTATGGCGTCGCCGGCACCCTCAATATGGCTCATCTCGCCGAACGAATCGCGCGGGTGCGGGCGGAAGATCTGACCCTCGTCCGGACGGCGGGTCTGTTGCTGCTCGGCGTCTTCGCGATCAAAGCCGCGCTGTTTCCCTTATACTTCTGGTTGCCCGCCGCCTATGCGAACGCGCCCGCTCCGGTCGCGGCGCTGTTCTCGATCATGACCAAGATCGGGATCTACGCGATCATTCGCCTGACCACGCTGATCTACGGGCTCGATGCAGGGGCCGTCGTGGAATTGACGTCCCCTTGGCTTCTGCCCGTTGCCCTGATCACCCTCGCGCTTGCCACCCTGGGGGCGCTCGGGGCCGAACGCCTTGCCGTCATGACCGCCTACTTGACGATCGCGTCGGTCGGGACCATCCTCACCGCCGTGGCGATCGGCAGCGGCGCGGCGCTCTCCGCGGCGCTCTATTATCTGGCGCATTCCACCCTCGTCATTGCCGTACTGTTCCTCGTCACCGATCTGCTTGGACGGAGCCGCGGGGCGATGGGCGATCAACTGCACCCAGGCCCTCCGCTACGCCATCCGGCGCTGCTCGGCCTCGCGTTTCTCTTCGGCGGCGCCACCGTTGCTGGTGTCCCGCCTTCCTCGGGGTTTCTCGGGAAGCTGATGGTGCTGCAAAGCACGCAGGATGAGAGCGGCGTCGCAGCGATCTGGACGGTGATCCTGGTGACGAGCGTGCTCACCCTGATCGGGTGCTCGCGCGCCGGCAGCATCCTGCTCTGGAACGTGACCGAGCCTCAGGCATCGGGGCAAGAACATCCTCCACAGACAGGAGAATGGACGGCCGTCATCCTATTGATCGGATGCAGCCTGCTCCTGGTTCTGTTTGCGGCGCCGATCACCGGCTACACCGATGAGACGGCGGCGCAGCTTGTCGAGCCGGCCGCCTACGTCGACGCCGTGCTCGGACCTCCGCGCGATGATCTCATCCGGCCTCATGCCATGCGAGGCGTGCGATGAAGACCTTCTGTCCGTTTCCCATGTTGTCGGCGACCTTGGCCGTAACTTGGCTGGCGCTGGCCGGACTCTCGCCGGCCCAGCTCGCGTTGGCGTTGGTGCTCGCGCTGGCCATCCCGCGCGTCGCTGCGCCGCTGCTCGACGGGTTGCCGGGGATCCGCTCGGTCGGCGCGGCGGTGCGGCTCGCCCTGCGAGTGGCGTGGGATATCGTGGTCGCCAACATGACGGTCGCGCGCCTCGTGCTCGGGCCCATCGCCCGCCTGCGGCCCGGCTTCGTGCAGGTGCCGCTTGCCGTGACGCACCCGCATGCGATGGCGCTCCTGGCGAGCATCGTGTCCATCGTCCCCGGCTCCGTGTCGGTCGCGTTCTCGCCCGACGCCCGTACCTTGTGGTTGCACGTGCTCCATGTGGAAGACGAGGAGCACTTCATTGCGACGATCAAGACGCGCTATGAGCAGCCGCTGATGGAGATACTGGAGTGCTGACCATGGCCGTCTACGTCGCGTTTGGGTCCATTGCGCTCTCGCTCGCGCTGTGCACGGCGCGACTCATGCGCGGCCCCCACCCGGCTGATCGCGTGCTCGCATTCGACACGCTGTACATCAATACCATCGCGCTGCTGATCGTCCTGGACATCCACCTGTCCACCTCGATGTTTTTCGAAGCGGCCCTGTTGATCGCGCTGACCGGGTTTGTGGCCACGGCGGCGCTGGCCCGCTATCTGGCCCGCGGCAAGGTCATGGAGTGACGACGATGCTGGATCTCCTCGTCTCTCTGTTGCTTCTGATCGGCAGCTTCTTCACCCTGGTGGGTGCGATCGGCCTTGTTCGGCTCCCCGATTTCTTCATGCGGCTGCACGGTCCGACGAAAGCCACGACATTGGGCGTCGGCGGCATGCTGCTCGCGGCCCTCGCCCATGGCATCGACGGGGGTCTCAGCCTCCGCGAGCTGCTCATCACATTGTTTCTGTTCATGACTGCGCCGGTGAGCGCCTTCCTGCTCGGTCAAGTGGGCCTCCGCCGGCGACTCCCCTCTCGCGCGCCACTGCCGCAGGATGTCTCCGGGCCAGATCGGATCGATAGGTAGAGCGGGCCGTGCCACTGTGCGGCACGAGTGAAGGCGGTCGGAGCGAAAACGCCACCTTGATCTCAGCCGCCCACACGATGACAATGTCCATTGAAGAGAGCATTCGATGCAAGGGAGGTTGCGATGGATGAGGACGCACGGCCTATCAACCGGCAAAAAGGTCCTGCTTGGTTGAGCGGCCGCTGATGTTCCCCGTCGAGGGGCCATCCCAATCGCGGCGTGCGTTCATCGAATGCTGTGGCAATACAGGGAGCGGACGGCCGAATACGCAGGACGTCACCGGTCTAGACACCCACAGCTTGACGAGTAGGAGCGAGTGGACGGGAGTCGAACTCTCGCCTCTCCTCTAAGCGGCGTGGGTGAGGCGCGAGGCGGCGTGGATGCCGACCGGAGGCAGCGACTCCGCGGGCCTCGACCGATGTGTTCCTCTGACCGACGAGGTGCTGAGAGAGGCCATGGGCCGCGATCGACGCGCACATGGCGCCGAACGTGCAGATGCCGAATCGGAACGGCTTTATGATGGACCCACGCCCCGTGGCTCGAGGGAACGAAGCCTATCAACAGATGCTGAGCGGTCAGGCGCGATTCCCGGCAGTATTCACCTCCATTCCACAAAGGAGCGCATGATGAAACGACAGGCTTCAGCCATCTGGCAGGGTGATCTGAAAACCGGCAAGGGCACGGTCTCCAGCGAGAGCGGGGTGCTCTCGAAGACGCAGTATTCCTTCGGCACCAGGTTCGAGAACGGCCCGGGCACGAATCCGGAAGAACTGATCGCGGCGGCGCACGCCGGCTGCTTCACCATGGCCCTGTCCGGGCAGTTGGGGAACGCGGGGTTGGTGGCGGAGAAGCTGGAGACCACGGCGACGCTCACGTTCGAGAAACTCGAAGCGGGCTGGACGGTGACGACTATACACCTGAATGTAAAGGGCAAGGTTCCGAAGGCCGATGCGGCGGCCTGGGACAAAGCGACACAAGCGGCCAAGGCCGGCTGCCCGATCTCGCGGCTGCTCAACACGACAATTACGATGGATGCGAAGCTCGAAGACTCATTTCAATAAGGAGGAAGCTCATGGCGACGACAGTCAAGATTCCCAGCGCGGCGAAGGCGAAGAAGTATTTTCAGGACAAGATGGCCTTCACAACCGGGCCGGTCGAATTGGAGCGATGGGTCAAGCAGGGCCAGCCGGTGCACATCGTCGATGTGCGGGCGGCGGAAGACTATGCGGAAGGTCACATCCCGGGGGCCGTCAACCTGCCGAAGACGGAATGGGGCAATGCCAAACTGGTCAAGGCCAAACTCAACAAGAAGAAGATCAACGTCCTCTATTGCTATTCCCAAGTCTGCCACCTGGCGGCGACGGCGGCGGTGGAGTTCGCCAAGCAGGGCTATCCCGTGATGGAGCTCGACGGAGGGTGGCGCTGGTGGAAGACCGATGGATTCGATATTGAAAAGTGACCAGTCGCGCCGTGCGTCGTGACGACGTTCGGCGTCCGGTGGATGGACAGTCTGCACCGGCTTGAGATTATTGTCTTGCTGCTCGCCGTCGTCCTGGCGCTGACGACGGTCGCGCAGCGAATTCTGGTCTCCTACCCGACGTTCTGGGCCTACAGATTGATGCGCCTCGTCGCCTCGTGAGTTTCGTCCGTCCGGTGCTTACGCCGTTTCTGGAGCGAGTCGAGATTCGGAACCTCTCGGTCCGAACCGCGCATCCCGATCTCGCGTTCGATCGTCAGGAAAAGGAAGTGACGATTCGGTGTCGGCGCATTCACGGCGAAACGTGCTTTGCCATGATACGTTGCTCTCCGATGCCGAGGCGAATGGCTTCGACATCCAATTCATGCTCTAACCGGTGGAGGACCTCGTCGCTGATCGTCCCGCTGTTCCGTAGGGCGATGAGGTGGAGCCGTTCGGCGCTCATCGTTTCATGTCGAAGACGACGAAACATTGCCGTCATTTCTTCAGAACATTCCTGATCGACCGTGCTCCGTTCGCCAAATCGCTGGACACGGTCGCCATAGTGGGCGCGCAGTTGTTCAATATGCGGCTCCTTCGTCCAGGGCTCGCCTGCAAGTTGTTCAAGACGCTGCAGGCCTTCTTCGGCCGCCTGTCGTCGTGCCAACATTTCCTCCTGTTCCAATCCGTGGTCGTCATGGAGTCGTAACGCACGTATCAAAGGCGAGAGGGTGAGCCCTTGTCCCACCAGGGTAGTGAGAATCACGCAGAAACTGATGAGGATGATCTCCGAGCGGAACGGAAACGGGCTACCCGAATCGGTAGCTATCGGAAGGGCCAAGGCAGCGGCAAGGGTCACAATGCCGCGCATGCCGGTCCACGAGGCCACAAGGATGTTTTGCCAGGGCGGCAGCGGGTCGCGACGGCGGATAGACGGACTGGGCCAACGTGGGATGGCGGCAGCCAAAGGAACCCAGATAAGACGAACCACGATGGCTGTCACACTCACCAGCGCTCCGGCGACGAGCAGAGGGCCGAATCGGTCTGCGGGGATGGTCTCTCTTAATGCCGTCAGTTCCAGCCCGATCAAGATAAAGATGAACCCGTTCAAGACGAAGATCAGCACGTCCCACACAGCTCGGCCGTGTATGCGCGTCATCGGCGAGAACTCGCTGAAATGTTTGCGCATGGACAGTCCGCCGGCCACACAAGCGAGCACCGCCGAAGCATGGACGGACTCACCGATCACCCAAGCGACGTAGGGCGAGAGGAGGGTGATCGCGATTTCGGTAAAACTGTCACGAGCCGCGCACATGGCCCATCGCGCGGCCATACTCACGAGCATCCCGATGGCGATTCCCCCGACGGTGGCCAACACGAAGTGTAGCAACGTCGTTCCCAAGTCGAAGCCGTTTCCGATAGCTGCAGCAACCGCCGCACGGTAGAGCACCAGCGCGGAGGCGTCGTTGACAAGGCTTTCTCCTTCCAGAATCGTGACGATGCGGCGCGGGATGCGCAATCGTTTCCCGATTGCCGTGGCCGACACGGCGTCCGGCGGAGAGACGATGGCGCCCAATGCGAGGGCTTCGGGCCACCCCATCCCGGGGAGCAGCCACCGCGCCATCATGGCCACGCCGATCGTCGTGGCCAGCACCAGCCCGACGGCGAGAAGCGAGATCGGCCGCAAGTTCGCACGAAATTCTCTCCACGATGTGAAATACGCAGCCGACCAGAGGATAGGGGGGAGAAACACCAGAAACACAAGATCGGGATGGAGCGAGACGGTCGGCATCTCCGGGACGAGCGCCAACAACAGTCCGCCGAGGACGAGCAGAATGGGGTAAGGCAGGACGATTTTCTGCGCAATCGTCGTCAACGCAAGGGCAACGCTTAACAACATGATGACGAGCTCAAGTTGATGGAAATTCTCCAAGAGTCCTCCTTCCCACTCCGGCCATGGGAGGCATCCGATTGGTGCAGCCATCATCTGGCGCTGACGAGATCGAAGTCAATCGAGTCGGCCCGCGAACGGAAGCGGCGTCGTTGCGCGAGGCGAGACCTACTCGAAGCGGTGACGTGTGGACGATGTGAGTGAGAGGGAAGTCACTCCGTGCGGAAAAGGGTGCCATCGAGAAACGAGACGGGAACTATGGGACGACTGTTGCTGATTGCTGCGTCTGAAGAGATGAAGAACAACTTGAAGGGATCAGATTCTGTTTCCGGGGTTCGAAGATGTTCGCAGTAGTGCCATTCTACGCCTGAAGGGCTGATTTCCTTGCGGGTCAAACCAGATCTGTGTTCGTTCGCAAATGTGCAATATCTCGTAACGGCGGCGCGCCGAACAAGCGCCGATACTCTCGGCTAAATTGGGAGGGGCTTTCATAGCCGACGTGCAGCGCCGCGGTTGCAGCATCCGAACGTTCGGTGAGCATCAACCGCCGCGCTTCGTTCAAGCGCAGCCATTTTTGGTACTGCAGGGGGCTCATGGCGGTCAGTGTCCGAAAATGATGGTGGAGCGTCGAGGGGCTCATGTTGACGTGACCGGCTAGTTCCTCGATCCGACACGGCTTGGTGAAATTACTCTTCAACCAATCAATGGCCCGCGCGATCTGTTGGCTCTGACTTCCCGCCGACGCCATCTGGCGCAGACGCGAGCCTTGATCGCCCACCAGTAACCGGTACACAATTTCCCGCTGGATGATCGGCGCAAGCATCGGAATATCCTTCGGTTCAGCAAGCAGGTCGATCAAACGTTGACATGCCGCAACCAACGGCAGCGTCGCCTCACCGGTCGCCATTCCACGCGTTGATTGCTGGGTTCTGGGCGGCGGCAGATTGCTGTCCACCATCAGTTGTGAAATTTCACGCTGATCGAGCTTCAACATGAGCGCCAAGCAAGGCCTGTCCGGGCTCGCTTTGATCACCTGGGCCACCGTGGGTAAGTCCACGGACGTGACCAAAAAATGGTGCGCGTCATACACATAGGTGTCCCCTCCGAGCGACACGCGTTTGACCCCCTGTGCGGCCAAACAAAGGCTCGGCTGGTACATGATGCTAGTCGGCTCGGTCGGTTCATCCCGCCGATACAGTGATAATCCGGGAATCGCGGTCACGAGCTGATCGCCCTTCTCGGTCCATCGGGCAATACTCTTCCTTAATGAGTGAAGAGCCGTCAACATGCTTGGACTCGAAAGTTTCTGGTGTTTTTGCATCCGTTTCATCGCGAGAAGGCTACCAGACACCACAGAGCGGTACAAGCCATGTGTTTACGACTTCGGAGGATTAGGCAAGAAATGAGCAGGATCGGTCTACCTACGAGTGTGCTCAGGAGTACAAGATGATCAGCAAGCTTGCAAGTAAACGTGAACCAGGTCTGCGAAGTAACTCACTCTAATATAGGGAAGGAGGCATGAATCATGTATAACGCGAAGGCTTACTCCGCTACCAGTGCGACATCGTCACTTGCCTCTACCACCATCGCTCGGCGCGATCCCACCGAACGCGACGTGCAAATCGAGATTCTCTTCTGCGGCATTTGCCACTCCGACTTGCACTATGTACGCAACGAATGGCCGGATGTGTTGCCCGCTACCTATCCTTGCGTACCGGGACACGAGATCGTAGGTCGGGTGACGAACGTCGGATCGACTGTGACGAAATACAAACCTGGCGATCTGGTCGCCGTCGGCTGTCTGGTGGATTCGGACCAGACCTGCGCGAACTGCCGCAAGGGGCTGGAGAACTTCTGTCCCAACCAAGTTCTGACGTTCGGTTCGCCGGATCGGCACAGGACTGCCCCGGTCACCTATGGCGGATACTCCGACAGTATCGTCGTGGACGAACGATTCGTCCTCCGCGTCCCGTCTAACCTCAAACTTGCCGGGGCCGCACCACTCCTGTGCGCCGGCATCACCACCTACTCGCCGCTGCGACACCATGGCGTGACCACTGGAAAGAAGGTCGGTGTGATCGGGCCAGGCGGCCTCGGCCACATGGCCGTGAAACTCGCCCGCGCATTCGGAGCCCACGTGGTCGTCTTCACTACCTCGCCCAGTAAAGCAGAGGATGCGATACGGCTCGGTGCTCATGAGGTCATCGTGTCCCGTGATCCGAAAGAGATGCAAAAGCATACCGGGAGCTTTGACTTCATTCTCGACACGGTCCCCGTCGATCACGACATCAACCAATACCTGCAGTTGCTCGGCCTCGACGGCAACTTGACCTTGGTCGGTGCGCCGTCCAAACCGCTTGCGCTGTCCTCGTTCGCGCTGATCTTCGGGCGCCGCAGTGTGTCTGGATCCAACATCGGCGGGATCCCCGAGACCCAGGAGATGCTCGATTTCTGCGGTACACACAACATCACCGCCGATGTCGAGGTCATCCCCATTCAGAAGGTCAATGAAGCCTACGACAGGCTGGTTAAGTCCGATGTGAAGTACCGCTTCGTCATCGACATGGCTTCTCTCAAATCCGGCTCCAAATCTGTGTCGCGAGTCGGTGGAGCCATTGGTTGACCGATGGCGCAATGCAGTACGGAGCACGGTAAGCGCTCGCAGAGGTATGGTGATAGACGGCGGCCGAACGGTGCAGTGATGTGCAAGCCACACGAGGGATTCAAACGAACAATCACAATCCAAACTCCAAAGAAACCATCGACGAAGGTAAAACTGAACAACCAAAACCCGTAGGTCACTCACGACGCCACGTTATTGTTTCGGCAGCGACTGCTGTCGCGAGTGTCGGAGCTGTAAACCTACTGAACTTCCTATCTGCACAGGGTGTGGACGCAATGAATTCAGTTGCGATGGGAAATGGCCCGTATCCCACTGAGGGCATGGCGGCTTATTCGCCGACTGGTCCCCACAAGCTCATGAAGTTCCAGCGTCGCGCCCTTGGTCCTAAAGACGTGGCGATCAAGATTCATTACTGCGGTATCTGTCACTCTGACATCCACACGATTCGCGGAGATTGGGGAGAGATTCAATAGGCGCGACATCGTTACCAACCTGGAGAGGGTGTACAACAACCCCGGTTACACAATGTGAGGAGGGAATTCCCTGATGAAATTATCTTTTGACAACAAAGTTGCGCTGGTTACAGGCGCTGGCTCTGGCATTGGCCTGGCGACAGCGAAGGCGTTTGCGGAATCAGATGCAGCCGTCGTTCTGGCCGATTGGAATGAGCAGTCAGTCCGTGCGGCTGCCGATGAACTTGTCGCGCAAGGTCACAAAGCGCTGGCCGTCGCCTGCGATGTCGCGGATGACACTCAGGTGGAGGCGATGGTGAAGCACACGGTGGCCACGTTCGGACGTCTGGACGCGGCGTTCAACAACGCAGGTGTCCAAAATGTCCTCGCTGAGACAGCTGATACGACCCGGGAGGATTACGACCGGGTCATGGGGATCAATCTCCGCGGCGTGTGGAGTTGCATGAAGTTCGAATTGCAACAGATGCGCAAACAAGGCAGTGGCGCGATCGTCAATTGCTCTTCGCTGGGAGGACTTGTGGGAGGTGCCGAGCGTGGAATCTACCACGCCGCAAAGCACGGAGTCATTGGATTCACCAAGAGCGCGGCTCTTGAATATGGGACACGCGGGGTTCGCATCAATGCCGTGTGTCCGGGCCTTATTTGGACACCAATGGTCGACCAAATGGTGGCGGCGGGTCAAGGTGATGCTCTCAAGGCGATGGAGAAGAGCATCCCGATGGGACGGGTTGGCCGCCCCGAGGAGATTGCCACTGCTGTGTTGTGGCTGTGCAGTGACGCAGCAAGCTATGTGACGGGTCAGTCCATCTCGGTGGACGGCGGATTCGTCATGCGCTGAACAAAGGGAGCCAAGTCGTGCAAGCAACAAGGAGGGAAACTCAATGAACAGTTCACATGCGTTGAGCCGACGCAGCTTTCTGAAAACAGGCGCAATGGTTGGTGCAGTTGCGTGTGTTTCTGGTGCCGTGGTGAGTGCTGCGGCGACACAGCGGACGCAAGCCTCGCCTTCGGAGTCCTGTCATGCAACGGATCCGCCTGTGATCACCCAACGCCGCACATTGGGCACAGGGGCCTTCCGCATGGAGGTTTCCGCGCTGGGCTTTGGCGTGATGGGCATGAACTACCATCGCGGTCCTCATCCGGATCGTGAGGCAATGATCAAGCTGGCCCGCCGGACCGCGGAACGTGGCGTGACCCTCTTTGACACGGCCGAAACCTATGGTCCGTTCACGAACGAGGAGCTGGCGAGCGAGGCCCTTGCGCCGTTCCGGAACGAGGTGATGGTCACTACGAAGTTCGGCTTCAAGCACGAAGCGAACCAGAACGTGGGCGTCGACTCGCGGCCCGAAAGCATTCGCCGCGCGGTCGAGGGATCGCTCAAACGTCTCAAGACCGACGTGATCGAACTGCTCTATCAGCACCGGTTCGATCCCAACGTGCCGATCGAGGAGGTTGCCGGAACGGTGAAGGAGTTGATCCAGGCCGGCAAGGTGAAGCGCTTCGGCCTCTGTGAGGTCGGGCCGGAAACCATCCGTCGCGCCCATGCCGTGCAACCCGTCACTGCGATTCAAAGCGAATACCATCTGATGTGGAGAGAACCCGAGAAGGCAGTTCTGCCGGTGTGTGCTGAGCTGGGCATCGGCTTTGTCCCTTACAGCCCGGTGAACCGCGGCTTTCTCGGAGGCAACCTGAATGAATACACCAGGTTCGATTCCGGAAGCGACAACCGCAAGACACTGCCACGGTTCACACCGGAGTCGATGAGGGCCAACCTGGTAATCGTCGAGGCGATCAACCGATTCGGCCGCACTCGGGGAGTGACATCCGCGCAGGTCGCGTTGGCCTGGCTGCTTGCCAAACAACCCTGGATCGTGCCCATTCCCGGCACCACCAAGCTGGCGCACCTGGAAGAGAACTTAAGGGCGGCGGACCTGAAGCTGTCGGGCGACGAGATCCGCGAGATCGAAGCCGCCGTCTCTAAGATCAAGATCGTGGGGGATCGTTACCCGCCGGAACAGCAGAAACTGGTTGATTAAGCCGCGACGGCGTCACCCATGCTATGCACCACCGCCGCACATTGCTGGAAGCCATGGACGAACGCCGCGCGATCAAGACGCTGCTGCGCCCGTAGATCAAGATGCAAGCGATGCGAGAGATTCGAAAAGGGGTGTGAATCAAGAGAGGAAGATAGGCATGAAAACCCGAAAGCTGAGAGAGTTGGAGGTGTCCGCCATCGGTTTTGGTTGTATGGGCTTCAGTCACGGCTACGGAGCCGCGCCTGAACGCGGTGAATCCATCCGGCTGATTCGATACGCCTTCGAGCTTGGCTGCACTCACTTCGACACCGCGGAAGCATACGGGGCCGGACACAACGAGGCGTTGGTCGGGGAAGCGCTCAAGCCCATGCGTGAGAGTGTGGTGATCGCCACCAAATTGCGGGTCGACGAACACACGGCGGAGACCCCCGTCAGCGTCCAGGTTCGCGAGCACCTCGAAGCCTCGCTCGCCCGCTTGGGCACTGATCGTGTGGAGCTCTACTACCTGCACCGGATCAATCCGAAGGTTCCGGTCGAGGAAGTCGCCCAGGTGATGGGAAGGCTCATCGAAGAAGGGAAGATCCGTGGCTGGGGACTATCGCAGTGCTCCGCTTTGGAGATCCGCCGCGCGCACGCCGTCACTCCGGTTACGGCTGTCCAAAGCGAATACTCCATGATGGAGCGCATGTTTGAACGCGACGTCATTCCGCTCTGCAAAGAGCTCCGTATCGGGTTCGTGCCGTTTTCGCCGCTCGCCAGCGGCTTTCTTTCAGGCCGGGTGCGCGCCAACGATCGGTATCAGGGCGACGACGTGCGGCGCGTGATCACCCGATTCGATAGGGCGAATATCGCCGCCAACCAACCGCTCCTCGATCTGCTACACCGCTTCGCCGAGGAAAAAGGCGCGACCCCAGCCCAGATTTCGCTGGCCTGGATGTTCGCGAAGGAAGACTTTATGGCGCCCATTCCGGGGTCTCGCAAGCGCGAACGCATCGAAGAGAACTTTGGCGCGGCAGATGTGGAGATCACTCCGAGCGAGCTGGAGCAGATCGAAGCGAAGCTTGCAAAGATTCCCATTCACGGGAACCGCACTGATGAGGACATCGCAAGGCTGGGAACGATCAAGCCCTTACAAAAGACAACCAAGTGACAAAACAAACGGTTGTTCAGGAGCTTATCTTTCTGCACAAGATTGCTGAGGCGATGGAATGGAGGGACCGCTCATGAATGTGTCTTTTAAGAATACAGTCGCACTCGTCACAGGCTCCGGCATCGGGCTGGCGACCGCCAAAGCCTTCGCCGAGGCGGGCGCGTCGGTTGTGCTGGCCGGTGTGCATGGTGATGTCGTGGAGGAGGCAGCGCGTCAGCTTACGGCTGCAGGGCACAAGGCTCTTTCGACTTTGAACTTTCCGAAACGGACATGGCGTCGATTGCCACGCTCGACACAGACCGTCGCAACGGCCCGGACCCGGAAGCGTTCGACCTTGCGTTCTTGGAGGCAAGAGCATGAGACCTTCGTATGAGGAGGAGCATGGTGAAATCGGAAGAGTGGATGGCCACGAAGACCCAACGGCGATACAGGGACGAATGTAAAGCGGACGCGGTCCGGTTGGGGCGCGACTCGGCACGGCCTGTAGCTCAAGTAGCCCGGGACGTCGGCATCGCCGACCATCTGCAGCCCCGCTGGCGGGTTGAGCAGCGCCAGACGGAATCTCAGGGGCACACATGCGAGTCGATGCACAAGGACCAGAAAGTGCTCGTGCGGCTGAGACGATAAGACGTCACGCTAAGACAGGAGCGGGATTTTTTACAACGGGCGGCGGCGTTCTTCGCGAAGGAGTCTCAATGAGATATCGCGCGATCCACGAGCACGACCGCCGCTATCCGATTCGCCTGCTTCGCCGAGCGCTGGCCGCATATTATGTCTGGCGAGTGCGGCCCGGAAGCTAGCGGAGCGCGGCCAACGGCTTCGAGTGCGGGCGTGATGGGAGAGTGGCGTGTGGAAGGAGCCCCTTTCCTATTGACCGTAGCCTTCGAGCTGAGCTACCCATTTTCTGCTCCCCACGGCGTGGACAGCCCAGCAGACCGCCTCCGATTCCAATTGATCGGTGCGGGATATACTGCGGTCTGTTAGCCAGAGAGAGTGCGAGATGCGCAGTCTCTCTGGGACAGCCAAGTGGAGGGATATCTTGATACGAGACGTATTTTTTGACTCGCCATCCACTAGACTGTGTAAGGTCCTGTGCTCTGTTGCGCAGGTCGCCTGTCGCAGACATGATAGTTGGGCGGACAGAGATGTCGAGTCATTTAACCAGGAGGTTGTTTGATGGATGCGATTCGTCAATGTGCTGGAGTGGCCCTTGTTCTATTTGCAGTCGCCCTGAGCGCGGCCGGCTGTGCGAGCCATGTGGCGGGGAAAAGTCACGAGGTCGAGCAGCAGCGTGTCGCCGCGAATCTCGCGAACTTTGCGGACCTCGATCTTAACGTCTATACGAATCAGAAGTGGAATGAGCTGCACAGGAGCCATTCAAAGGACGTCATCGTCCATTGGCCGGATGGGCGTATCACCAAAGGAATCGAACCGCATATCAAGGACATGCAATGGACGTTTACGTGGGCGCCGGATACCAGGATCAAGCTCCAGCCGGTGAAAGTTGGGCAGGGGGATTGGACGGCGGTGATCGGCGAAATGGAAGGCACGTTCACGCGACCGATGCCCATGCCGGATGGCACGACCATTCCACCGACCGGGAAAGCCTATAAGATCCGACTCGCCACGTTCGCCCATTGGACCAAGGAGGGACCGATGGACGAAGAGTACCTGTTCTGGGACAACCAGGACTTCATGCGGCAGATTGGCCTCGGCAAGTAGTCGCCGGCTAGTGTAGCGTCCCAGAAGTCCGTTCGTGGAGTGCCCTTCGACTGGCTCAGGGCGAACGGATGATCACAGGAACCGAAAGGACCCTACACGAGAAGGCTGCGGAAAAACTCTTTGTGAGCCCCGCAACCGCCGCAGATATCGAGGTGTGCCATTGAAGAGGCGGTCTCATCAATAGTTGGGCGTCATGTAACGCATAAAGTTAGGAGGGTTATACAAGATGAAGGTTCTCGTGACAGGCAGTACCGGTACAGTCGGCTCCGAGGTGGTCAAAGAGCTTCGCAAGCGCAACGCGGCGGTTCGCGCTCTCGTCCGTAGCGGGAGCAAGAGAGGTGGTTTGCCGGCGGACGTTGAGGTTGTCGTCGGCGACCTCTTGGACCCGGTCGCGGTCCAAAAGGCGCTCGACGGCGTAGACAAACTCTACCTCTTGAACGCCGTCGTGTCCGATGAGCTGACGCAGGGACTCATCGCCTATGATCTCGCGAAGAGGCTCAAACTCCGACAGGTCGTGTACCACTCGGTCTACGACGTAGACCGGTTTAAGGACGTGCCGCACTTCGCTTCGAAGCTTGCGATCGAGAACGCACTCAAAGAGTTCGACGTCCCATTCACCATTATTCGCCCGAGCTACTTTTTTCAGAATGATCGAGGACTAAAGGAATCGCTCTTGGGCGCCGGTATCTACCCGATCCCCCTGGGAAGGCGGGGCATTTCGGCGGTGGACGTGCGCGACATCGCGGAGGCCACCGCTATTGCGCTGACGACCGATGGTCACCTGGGAAAAACCTATAATCTCGTCGGCCCGAAGGACTTGAGCGGCCCGGACGTGGCGTCGATCTGGAGCGGACTGCTGCAACAGAAGATCAGTTATGGGGGGGAGGCGCTCGACTCGTGGGAAGAACACATGCGGAAGCTCGTCCCGGCGTGGATGGCGTTTGACCTGCGCATGATGTTCCAGGGGTATTTGGAACGCGGCTTTGTCACGGGCGATGGAGATATCAAGACATTGACGAAGTTATTGGGGCACCCGCCTCGCGGGTATGAAGACTTCGCTCGGGAGACCGCGCTCGCGTGGCAGAACAAAGGCGGCTGATCGGCATTCGATACGGGTTCAGCACTCATGCCGCCCAACATGACGCTGCACCCGACCGCCATCCCGCTATGCGGTCTGTCGTCGGTTGAGCTTCAGCGTTCGGCGACCTTGGAGGGAAAATCCATGGGTGAGAAACGGCAGGAGCTTATCGGATTAACCAATCACCCAATAATTGATCCGCGGACACTGTACCGCAACGAGTCGTCTCTACAGGACCGCTATTTAGCCAAGTAGCTTATGTGACGTTGACCGACGTCCTGGTTCATCAGTCAATACTCATGCCAAACTCCATAAAACGTTGCCGACGCTCGAACGACTTTCATGAAGGTCCTTCTGTGGACAGGCAAACCAACGGTCGGTCGGCACTCATCCAAGACGGCCATTCATCGTGAGCAAGTCTCCGTTGATCATCGGAACAGCGAAGGACTAAGATCGAGAGCCGTTGGAACGCCAATCAGACAGGATGCGTCTGGTGATCCTCAAGGGCAGCGTCCGGCCCGGCAGCCATACGAGTTCAGTGCCAGCGCTGAGATCGTAGCCATTGCGCATCGACTGGCGCTCCGATTCGGGCGGCTGCGCATTGGTGAATAGCGATGTCAGGCAACGACCACGCGAGTCTCACGACAGTGCTGGCGCTCTCATTGCTGGCCGTCTGCTCCATCGGGTGCAAGCAGGAGCCTGCCCCGCCTCCCGCCCTCCCCGTCCCTGAAGTGCAGGTCCTTCCGGTTGCGTATCAAACGGTTCCGGATGAACCGGAGTTCATCGGACAGGCGGAGGCCTCCCGCATTGTTGAGATCCGTTCGCAGGTGACAGGGATCATGAAGGAGCGCTTCTTCACGGAAGGGCGCGATGTCCATAAGGGGGAGCCGCTCTACCGCATCGATCCGGTTCCGTTTCAAGCCGCCTACCTGAGCGCGAAGGCGCGGGTGTCTCAATCCCAGGCCAGGCTCGTGCAGGCTCGTCAAAATCTGGACCGAGTCAAGCCGCTCTTGGCCGAACAGGCCGTGAGTCAGAAAGACCTGGACGACGCCGTGGCCGAAGAATTGGCGGCGAAGGCGGCGCTCGAAGCGGCGAGGGGCGATGTGGTGAAGGCCAAGTTCGATCTGGACAATACGTTGATCATCGCTCCCATCGACGGGTTGATCGAACGGACCCGCTACTACGAAGGGCGCCTGGTCACGGCCCAGACGGACCTGCTGACCGTGATTCACCAGATGGACCCCATGTATGTCATCGTCAGCGCGCCGGAGAGCTTCCTCCTGAAGCGCCGGCGAGACATCATTGCGAAGCGCATCCAGCATCCGGGGATCTACCATTTGACGGGCGTCATCACGTTCGTGGACGGGACAGTCTATCCGCATCAGGGCCTCCTGGATTTTGCGGATGTCGGCCTGCGCGCGGAAACGGGATCGCGGCAGGCGCGGGTCGTCTTCCCGAACCCCGATCGCGTGTTGCTGCCGGGGCAATTCGTAACGGTGAAGTTCCACGGGGTCTCCAAGCCCAATGCCATCCTGGTTCCGCAACGGGCCGTGCAGCAGGGGGCGAAGGGTCCGGTGGTCTATGTGGTCGGCGAGGGAGACAAGGTAGAGCTTCGGGACGTCAAGGCCTCCGTCTGGCGGGACAAGGAATGGCTCATTGAAGATGGGCTGCGCGAGGGCGAGCGGGTCGTGGTGGATGGATTCCAAAAGGTGATGCCGGGTGTCCAAGTGAAGCCCGTGCAAGCAACAACGACGCCTCCCCCAGCGGAAACGCCGGCGCCTTCGTCGTCCGGACTCCGCGATCCTCAACAGGACGCGAGATGAGTCCCGCCTTCTTCATCGACCGGCCGATCTTTTCATCGGTCCTGTCGATCGTCATCGTGGTCGTTGGCCTGGTGGCGATGCAGGTTCTGCCCATTGCCCAGTTTCCGCCGATCACGCCTCCGATGGTTCAGATCGAGGCCGACTATCCCGGCGCGAGCGCCGAGGTGGCGGCGGAGTCCGTGGCGCGGCCGATCGAGCTGCAATTGCCCGGCATCGACAACCTCCTCTATTTCGATTCGACGAGCACGAACGATGGACACGTGACGATCCGGCTCACCTTTGAGATCGGGACGAACATCGATATCGCCCAGGTCCAGACGCAGAACCGCCAGAAACTGGCCGAACCGCAGCTCCCGCCGGAAGTCGTTCGCCAAGGGATCTCCGTCAAGAAAATGTCCCCCGATTTGCTGACCGTCATGGTGTTGCAATCGGATGACCCGCAACAGGACGCCTTCACCCTGGCCAACTACGCCATTCTGCGCATCATCGACAACATCAAGCGATTGCCCGGTGTGGGCGACGCATCGGTCTTTGGGCAGCAGAACTACAGCATGCGACTGATTCTCAACCCCGTGCGCATGGCGCAATTGAATCTGACGCCGACGGACATTGTCACGGTGGTGCGGGAGCAGAACCGGGATTTCCCCGCCGGGACGGTCGGACGGGAACCCATCCCGGGGGGCACCGAGCTGACCCTCCCCCTCATCACGGACGGCCGGATGTCGGAGGTCGCCGAGTTCGAGGAAATGATCGTCCGCGCGCTGCCCAACGGCTCGATCGTCCGACTCAAGGACGTGGCGCGGATCGAGCTGGGCGCGCAGTCTTACGTGCTCGAAGGCCGCTACAAACGGAAGCCGACCGCCCTGCTCCTTACGTTTCTCTCGCCCGGCGCCAACGCCCTCGATACCGTGAAGCGGATTCGGGACGAGATGGACCGGCTGGCCAAGGTCTTTCCACCCGGCGTGACCTACGATATCCCCTACGACACGACCCGGTTTGTGGAGGTCTCCATCCGGGAGGTCGTGGCGACGCTGCGAGACGCCATGATCCTGGTGCTGCTGGTCGTCTACCTCTTCCTTCAGAGCTGGCGCGCGACGGTGATTCCCGCTGCGGCGGTGCCGGTGTCGTTGATCGGCACCTTTGCCGGCATGGCGGCGCTGGGGTTTTCGATCAACACCCTCACGCTCTTCGGGCTGGTCCTGGCTATCGGAATCGTTGTCGATGACGCCATCGTGGTCGTCGAAAACGTGGAGCGCCACATGGCGAACGGGCTCTCGCCGAAAGAGGCGGCGAAGAAGGCCATGGGCGAGGTGACCGGACCGGTGATCGCGATCGTGCTGGTGCTCTGCGCGGTCTTCGTGCCGGTCGGATTCCTGGGCGGCATCACAGGCCAACTGTACAAGCAATTCGCGATCACGATTGCGCTCTCCGTCATGATCTCCGGGTTCGTGGCCTTGACGCTCAGCCCCGCCCTGTGCGCCCTGGTGCTGAAGCCGGGCCATGGCCAACCGAAAGGTTTCTTCGGGCTCTTCAACCGGCTGTTCGATTGGGTCCAGGTTCGCTATGGCACGGTCGTGCGCCTGACCTTGCGGCACGGCCTGCTGTCGCTGGCGGTGTTCGCGGCGATGATCGGGATCGTCATCAGCCTGTTCAGGACCATCCCGATGGCCTTTCTGCCGGAAGAAGATCAGGGGTACTTCATTACGATCGTGCAGTTGCCGGACGGCGCCTCGAAGAAACGCACGGACGCGGTCCTCGACAAGATCGAGGCGTACTACCTCGGCTTGCCGGCGGTCTACGGCACGCAGAGTCTGTCAGGACAGAACTTCGTCTTCAGCACGCGAGGCACCAATACCGCGACGATGTTCGCGCCCCTCAAACATTGGGATGAGCGAAAGGGCAAGGAGCACCACGTCAAAACCTTGATCGCCGGGGCGTTCAAGGAATTTGCCAAGATCCCGGAAGCGATCATCCTGGCCTTCAATGCCCCGTCCATCCGAGGGTTGGGCGCCACGGGCGGCTTCTCGGTTCAGGTGCAGGACCCCAGCGGCGGGCACTTCAAGACATTCGCCGCGGCCGCCGAGGAGTTCGTTGCGAAAGCCAGACAGGATCCGGCGATCGGCGCCATCAGTTCGAGCTTTCGCGTCAGCGCGCCACGGGTGCATGCCAGGATCAACCGCGAGCGGGCCAAGGCGCTGGGCGTGCCGATCTCGGAAGTCTTCGACACCCTCCAGGCCTTTTTCGGCAACTTCTACATCAACGACTTCGTCAAGTTCGGCCGCGTCTATCGCGTGCAGACCGAGGCGGAGCCGCAATACCGGACCACCCCCGCCGACATCAGCAAGATCTACGTGCGCGCGCTGAACGGGCAAGGCCCCAACATGATCCCGCTCGACACCGTGGTGACGACGACCTATAGCAGCGGACCCGATCCGGTGACGCACTTCAACGGCTTCAACACCGCGCTCGTGCTGGGCGCTGCGGCGCCGGGCTATAGTTCCGGCCAAGCCTTGGACGCCTTGGAGCGGGCGGCTCAGGACGTCTTGATCCCGCAAGGGTTCGATCTGGATTGGAGCGGCATCTCCTACCAGGAGCGCAAGGCCGGTGCCGAATCGGTGCTGGCCTTCGGGTTCGGACTCCTCATGGTGTTTCTCGTGCTGGCCGCGCAGTATGAAAGCTGGACCGTGCCGTTCGCCGTGATCCTTGCCGTGCCGTTCGGGGTGTTCGGGGCCCTGTCGGCGGTGTGGCTCTCGGGCATGGCGAACGACATTTACTTTCAAATCGGGCTGGTGACGTTGATCGGCCTGTCGGCCAAGAACGCGATCTTGATCGTGGAGTTCGCCAACCAACGTTACGAACAGGGGATGGCGCTGCGCGAGGCGGCGATGGAAGCGGCCCGGCTGCGATTCCGCCCGATCGTGATGACCTCGATGGCCTTCATTCTGGGCGTGGCGCCGCTCGTGATCGCCAGCGGAGCCGGCGCGGCCAGCCGGCATTCCATCGGGACCGGCGTGATGGGCGGCATGATCGCGGCCACGTTTCTGGCCATCGTCTTTGTGCCGTTGCTGTTCATGCTGATCCGAACACTCACCCCGCGCAGGACGGCGCGACCGGGACGACCTGCCGGATCCGCTGCGCCGTCCACGCATCCGGAGACGGATGGCCGGGTGGACGTGTCGAACCTCGAAAGCCGGCCCGCACCCATGGCAGAAGATGTCCCGTTCCGAGGATGAGTCTGGATCGTGAAGTGTCTCCCCTCGCCGTCTCCTTTCCGGCGAGCCCGTTGCAACGGACGATGGGAACTGGTAACGGAGAGGGGGACGTCAGACGAGACGGTCAGGGCGATGCGATAGGAGGAAGGACATGGCGACCACAGACGACAAGCTGAGCTGTTTCCGCAGCATCCGATCGCAGACAAACGGACACGTCGCCATGGCTCTGTGGGGGCTGCTCTTGCTCGTGGCCGGATGGCTCATGATCCAGGCGTCTGAGGCGGCGGCTCAATCGTCCCGCCCGGACGATGAAATCACGAAACTGGCCGATGATGTCTATCTGTTCCGGCACCGCTTCCATCAGGCCATCTTCATCACCACTTCCAAGGGCGTGATCGTCACGGATCCGATCAGTCTGGAGGCGGCGACTTGGCTGAAGGCGGAGATCAAGAAACTGACCGAGCAACCCGTGCGGTATGTCATCTATAGTCACGATCACAACGACCATATCACCGGAGGCAGCGTGTTCGCCGACACGGCCGTCTTCATCAGCCAGGCGGCGGCCCGGCCCAAGATTGTGGAAGAAGGAGATGCAAAGATTCCGGTCCCGGATCTCACCTTCACCGATCGCATGTCCATCGATCTGGGGGGCAAGCGCATCGAGTTGATTTATACCGGCAAGAATCATTCGGACAACAGCCTGGTGGTGCTGCTTCCTCAGCATAAGCTGCTCTTCGCCGTAGACTTTATTCCGATCGAGACCGTCGCCTACCGCGCGTTGCCGGACGGCTATCCGGACGACTGGATCGAATCGCTCAAGCAGGTCGAGCAATTGGACTTCGAGACGTTGGTGCCGGGGCACGGCAAGGTCGGCAGGAAGGAACACGTGCGGCAATTTCGCAACTATATGGAAGACCTCCGGGCCGCCGTGCAGGACCAGGTCCAGAAGGGGGCGAGTCTGGAAGAGACCAAGAAGGCGGTCCGGCTTCCAAAATATGAGCAATGGGGGCGCTACGCCGAATGGTTCCCCGAGAATGTGGAAGGCATGTATCGGTATCTCTCGCAGCGCCAACCGTGAATCGAGCCGGGCTTGTCGGCAGACGAAACGCCTAGCGATTCTCATTCATGCGGACGGGAAGTCACTTCAATATCCTCCGTTCACCCGGTTCGATGCACTCACCCCAGGCTTCCACCGGCTCAGGGCGAACGGATACGCCCATGAAAGCAGAACAGCTCCCTTCCCCGTGAGGCTACGTTCCACCCCCAGTTTGTTTCGATTTTCTGACGATCAACCAGTCACTGTACCTTCCTGCCCTAGGTCATAACGCAACACTGTCGCGTTTCTCCCCAGGCTGTTTGATTGGCCTCTCTACAGATACGCAAAATCAACGATTTGGTGTGGCAAGGGTTTCGCAGAAGGCCGAAGCAGGGGCAACGTCATGGTGATGCAAGTCAAGAATAGCCGTTCAAGGATAGTGACCCTCTATGTAAATGAACGTGGTGATGCCTCCATCTCCCCTGACCTTTCCTATGTGCTCCAGATAATGCGCTGTGAACGTCATCGTCATCGTGTCGGTGAGGTAATCGGCTCAGTCCGAAAATGATGTGTCTGTCTCATTGTCTCGGGATAACAGGTTGATTACGGTTGATGTGTGGGCCGAAGCGGACGTGCCGGCGCATTGGCTGAAAAGTCGCGGCAGGGAAGGAGGTGGAGCGAGAGCACGACGACTTCAGGATGATCGAGACCAGAGATGAGGAACCGCATATCAACTCGTCGGAGTCGTGGGTGCCGGACGCATCCACAGAAGAAAGGAGAGCCACGATGAGAACGAGAGGAGGCCCCAAAACCGTGTTGGCGGTTCCCCTCGCGCTGGCAGCGCTGACGCTGTCTGGGCTGGGAGGCGGAATTGCGTATGCTGAGGCGCCGGGAATGGCGGCGCCGGTTCAGGAGTTGACCATTGTCATAAAGGACCGGAACCATGGCTATGAGTTGTTGAAGGGGACGGCCATGGCCGGGTCGTTGATGAAGATCACTGTTCGCAACGAGGACTCGGTCACCCACGGGTTTACGTCAAACTTGTTCCACAATCTCCCGGTGAAGCTTGAAGGCCAAGGAGAGGTCGTCACGGGAAAGAAGATCAAGAGCTTCCATCTTGATCCGGGAAAGGTGATGACGCTTACGTTCACGAAGCCGTCCGATGTGCAGCGCGATGGCTTGTACGGTGGAAACGAAGCCTATACTCAGTACCACACCATCTGGTGCGACATTCACCCGGAAGTGCGCGGTGAGTTGTTGGTTGTCGAAACCTCCGGTGTCCCTGGAGGGGGATAAGGTCTAGGTTGGTGGTCGTGGAGGGACCGTCGCAGCCCCGGACGTCGCTCCCAGAGGAGCCGGGCCGGGGCTGCGGCATTTCGCAAAACGGCCGGCCAGGAGCGGATGAGTCCCGTTGCACTGATGCCGATGTGGGTGGATCGATCCGGGTCGTACCTTCAAGGTGAGTGAGGGCCGACCAGATCGGGAGGGGTCATGGCGCGGGGTATCACAGCACAAGGAAAGACGGCGCTAGTCCTCTGCCTGCTGTTCGCGACGGCCATGCTCTGGACGGTCAATGCCATGGCTGCCTGGCCGGAGGGCTGGCTGGATCAATTGACCGGATTTGTCGTGGTCCAGCAAGGAACGGCGCAGGCCAAGGCCGAACCGGGATCGTTCGATCCCTATATCGGGCAAGTGCAGTTGGTGCGAAGTCTCTATGACCGGGGTGATTGGAACGGCTCCTATGCGGCGATGAATCGCCTGATGGACATGCTGGAGAACCGGGAAGGAGGGATCAGCGCCGGGGCCGCCGATGCCATCTGGGATTATTGCTATGAGGTCACCCCGCCGCCACTGCACGATGTGAAGCGCCACCAGCAATGGTGGGAGAAAACCGTCGATTGGGAGAAGTTTTTTTGGGAGGAGTGACCGGCACCGCCGAGAGCGAGAAGTCGATCGCCGAAGGGATGAACGGCATGAAGCGCGTCCACGAACGATTGTTGCGATCAGGCCTGGTCCTTCTTGGGATGATCACGGGGAACGGTCTGGCGCTGCCGACGGCGCTCGCCGCAGAGTTTCACTTTGTCATCCAAGATGTGGGAGGAGATGCAGCGGCTTGGTCTCCACGGGAGGTGGTGATTTACAGACGCGTGCTTCTGGACGAGAAGCTGGTCTTTGTTCTGGAAAATCCGACACCCCGGACGCATGTGTTTGAAGCCCCGGACCTATTCGAGCAAATCCTTGAGGGGACGGAGGCGTCGACACCCAAAGCGCTACGGGTCTATGTGACCTCGGGAGAAACCGTCCATGTCCAGGTCAGCACAGAGCCGTTGAAGCGTCACTCAGCGGGAGGTGCCGCAGGACCAGAGTCTTATCAGTTTTTCTGTCCGTTACATGGACCGGAGGAGGAGCTGCGGAGCACGATCCGGGTGGTTCCTTGATCCGAGCGAACAGGTGGGATCATGTCTCGCATGACAGGCCCGCTCTCGTTGGTACCGGCCATACTCGGCATGTTCGCGCTGTCCACCCTGGTGCATCTGCCGCGAGAAGCCGACAGTGAACCTCCTCTCCCGGAATGGTGGATCGACAAACTCACCGGCTTCACCCTGATCCAGAAGGGCATTGAACGGGAAGGCTCCTATGACCCCTATCTTGGGCAACTCTTCCTCGTGCGGCACACGTTGCGAAGCCACGACCTGCGCGGGACCTATGTGGCCATCAACCGCTTCATGGACATGCTGGAGACTCGCGAGGGAGGGATCAGGTCAGATGTCGCGGAGGCCATCTGGGATTTGTGTTACCAAGTCACACCGACGGCATTTCACGACGAGAAGCGTCATAAACGTCGGTGGGACAAGACCGTGGATTGGGAGAATTTCTTCTGGGGGGAATGAACGGAACGAACGGCAGCGAGAGTCAGAAACGACCATGCCGAGGTGCAACGATGAAACACGTCACTCACAGAAGCATGACGGCGATGGCGCTGGTGGTGGGGCTCGCTTGCGTGCTGGCACCGATGGCTGTGCAGGCGAGCTCGCGCCCCTTTACCTGGATGGATGATCTCCACGGCGCGATCATCTTCTACCAGGGGGATGCGTATTACAAGAAGGAGTATCCGAAGGCCAATTGGGATCTCTACCTCGACCAGATACGAGTGGTGGAGACGAAGTACGCAACAGGAGACACCGATGCCACCTATATCGCCATGAATCGGTTCATGGACATGTTGGAGGCTCGTGAGGGCGGGATTCCCGACGTCGCGGCGAATGAGCTGTTCAACTTTTGCAATCTCGTGACGCCGACACAGTTCCATGATGTGGAACGGCACAGCGGACCTCCGAAAACTGAACAGCCTCGAGCGCCCGAAGGCGTCCACTGGCCGCGATAACGATGTAAGGGTCCGAACCTGATGCGATGGGGAGGAAAGATGAGAGGCTGGAGACGAGGCACGGGTCCCTGGTGGACCGCAGGTCGCCGCTCGGATCAGGGTGATGCCGGCGAGAGGATGCGGCATTCCACATGAAGAGGGGACCGTCTCCGGGAGGAGCTTCTACGGATTGCGGTTGCTGAGGTGCCGAGGCGAAGGAGCCTACCGAACAGTGAGCACGTCGTGAGTGGCTCACGGCCGAGTGCGGGCGATTCGCGGCGTGCTGTTCGCGGACAACGACCATGAAACAGCTCACCGCCATGCTGGAAAGGGCGGCCGAGGGCGCCATGCTGGTGGCCCAGGACGGGAGGGTGGCGTTCTGGAATCGAGCCGCTCAGCGCTTGCTGGGGTTCAAAGCTCAGGAGGTCGTGGGCCGTCCCTGCTGTGAGGTCATTCGTGGTGAGACGTTGAACGGTCATCCTCTATGCTCGCCGACCTGCCCGATCGCGGGCCGCATCCGAAGCGGCGGCGGGGTCAGACAGTTCGACATGCAGACACGAACGAAGGAGGGCCGCCTCATCTGGTTGAACGTGAGCACGTTGCCGGTCCCCTCCCGCAAACGGACCGTGTTTTGGCTCGCCCATTTATTCCGAGATATCACCAACCAAGCGCGGGCCCGCCATTTGGTGCACGAGCTACAGGTCGTGCTCGGATCTCCGGGATTGCCTTCGGTGGACATCCGCCCGGACTCGCCGCCGGACATCCCGGCAACCCTTCCGCTCACCGAACGGGAGCGAGAAATCCTTCGTTTGGTGGCCACCGGCGCCTCATCCGCAAGCATCGCCGATACCCTGAGCATTAGTCCCAAGACCGTGCGCAATCACATCCAGCACATCCTTGAAAAACTGGGTGCCCACAGCCGACTC
>JANRMO010000043.1:0-30229 GCA_040981105.1 Nitrospiraceae bacterium | reverse complement strand
TCCGGACGTGTCGCGCGAAGGCGTGCAGCGGGATCTGTTGCCGATCGTGGAGGGCTCGACCGTGAATACGAAGTACGGGCCGGTCCATACCGACCACATCCTGTTCATCGCCGCGGGCGCGTTCCACGTCGCCAAGCCGTCCGACCTGATTCCTGAATTGCAAGGACGGTTTCCGATCAGGGTGGAACTGGACGCGCTGACCAAGGACGATTTCGTGAAGATTCTCACGGAGCCGCGCGGCTCGCTGATGCGGCAATACCAATCGCTGCTCGCGACCGAAGGGGTGACGTTGGAATTTACGCCGGACGGGTTGGAGGAGATCGCGGCCACGGCGCTGCAGGTCAACGACCAAACGGAGAATATCGGCGCCCGCCGTCTGTTCACGATCATGGAGCGTTTGCTCGAACAGGTCTCGTTCGACGGAGCGGAAGCGGCTGATCGGCATGTGGCGATCGACGCGGCCTATGTGAAAGACCGATTGCAGGGCATCGTGAAGGACCAGGACCTGAGCCGCTACATCCTGTGAAGATGCGATCCCATTCCGCATGCAGCCGCCCGCTCGCCGAGTCCCATCGGCGCCGTCCCTCGCCGCCTCGCCATTGGCCATGGGTGCTCAACCCGGAGCCTGCACATGAATAGATTGATCAAGAAAGCCAACGTCCTGGTCGAGGCCCTGCCCTACATCCGGACGTTTCGCGGGAAGACCGTCGTGGTCAAGTACGGCGGACACGCCATGACCGACGCGCCCTTGAAAGAGCGGTTTGCCCAGGATGTGGTGCTGTTGAAATACGTGGGGTTGAATCCGGTCATCGTGCATGGCGGCGGGCCGCAGATCGACAAGATGCTCGACCGTCTGGGGATCGAGGCGAAATTCCGGCATGGCGTCCGGGTGACGGACGCGGCAACCATGGAAATCGTGGAGATGGTGCTGGCCGGCAAGATCAACATGGAAATCACCGACCTGATCAACCGGCACGGCGGAAGCGCCGTTGGATTAAGCGGAAAGGACGGAGGGCTCATCCTCAGTAAGCCGCTCACGGCCAAGGCTTGGGCGGAGAGCCTGGAAAAGGATCTCGGCGAGGCCGACGGCGACTTCGGCCTGGTGGGCGACATCGAAACCATCAACCCGAGCCTGCTGCACAAGCTGCAGGAGGATCATTACATTCCGATCATCGCGCCGATCGGGACCGATTACGAAGGCAACACCTACAACATCAACGCGGATCTGGTGGCCGGCTCGATCGCGGCGGCGCTCAAGGCGGAAAAGCTCTTGATGCTGACCGACGTCAAGGGCATCCGCGACGCCAACGGGCGCCATCTGTCTACGGTGTCGCGCAAGGACGTGCAACGGATGGTGAAGAAGGGGGTCATCGGCGAGGGCATGTTGCCCAAGGTCCACGCCTGTCTGGACGCCCTGGAAGGGGGCGTGAGAAAAGCCCACATCATCGATGGGCGCGTGCCGCACGCGATCCTGCTCGAAGTCTTTACCGACAAGGGCATCGGCACAGAAATCGTGGCATGAACGACAAACGATGTGAAACGTTCATCGTTATTCGTTAAACGTAGGAGACACCTTCCGCTTTCCACACGTTTAACGGTGAACGATTCACGCATGGCTTCTCACGAGAGTTTGTTGGCTCACCTCCGGCAATTGGTCGGCGAGCGGCATCCGCGCGCGTCGCCTGCGGCCTTACAGCAGGCAGAACAGTATCTCATCGCGAGCTTTCAACGGTCCGGCTTGCCGGTCAAGACCCATGGATTCCGCGCGCTCGGCGGCACCTACCACAACGTCGTGGCCTCGCTGCCGGCCGTGCGGGACAAAAAGGCGCCGCCGCTCCTGATCGGCGCCCACTACGATACCGTTGCCGGATCGCCCGGCGCCGACGACAACGCGAGCGGCCTGGCCGTCATGCTGGAGGCGGCGGAGCAACTCGCGCAAGTGCAACTGGCCCGACCGGTCCACTTCATCGGGTTTTGCCTCGAAGAGTGGAACCTGTTGGGGAGCCGGGCCTATGCCGCCCATCTGCGGAAACAGGGCCGGGAGATCAGAGGCGCGATCGTGTTGGAATGTGTCGGCTTTGCCTCCCAGACGGAGGGGTCGCAAACGCAGCCGCCAATCCCAGTCAAAATGCCAGCGACCGGCGATTTCCTGGGCGTGGTGGGCAACGAGCCGGCTAAGACGTTGGTGGAGACGATCGTGCAGGCCGGGCAACAGGCGGCCGCTCCGCTCAAGGCCACCCCCCTCGTCGTGCCGGGCCAGGGGGAGCAGTTTCCTGACACGCGCCGGAGCGACCACGCGTCGTTTTGGGTCTACGGCTTTCCCGCCGTCATGCTCACCGACACGGCCAACTTCCGCAATCCCCATTACCACCAGCCGACGGATACGCTGGAGACGCTGAATCTGGAGTTTCTGGCCAAGGTCGCGGCAACCGTCACGAGGGCTGCGATCGACATTGCTGGCTTGGGGCAGCAATCCTAAACTGCATCTGGACAGTCGCATCGTCCTGGTGTAGCTTCGCGCCCAAATCGACGGTCACCAAAGATCGAATGGCACGGAACGGAAAAATAAGTTCGAAAGGCATCGGGGGATGGCCAGAGAGCGAACGTCCGCGGGAGCGGTTATTACGCCAGGGCGCACAGTCTGTAACGGATGCAGAGTTGGTGGCGATCCTCCTGCGGGTCGGCGTACAGGGGATGAGTGCCATCGAATTGGCTCGGCACATTCTTGAGAAATTTGGCTCACTTCGAGCTCTGGGTGAAGCCCCGCTCTCGGCACTTTTCGCTGTCAAAGGTTTGAAAGGTGCAAAGGCGGCTCAGTTGGTTGCTGCGATGGAAGTAGCGCGGCGGGTGTCTGTGCCTGACGGGCGAAAACGCATTACGATCAAGAATACAAATCAGGCAGAGGCCTATCTTCGATCGCGATTGCAGGGACTCCCGGAAGAACATTTCAGGGTACTGTTCCTGAATCGACGCGGAACATTGATAGAAGACGCGTTGCTGGCTGTGGGTGCAGTTGACCAGGTCAGGCCACCGATACGACTTCTTGTAGCGAGGGCGCTGCAGGCCAACGCAAGTGCAGTAATCCTGGGTCATAATCATCCATCAGGTGTCGCCGACGCGAGTGAGTCAGATCGGCTTTTCACTGAGGACTTGTACGCCGCTCTGAAGCCGATCGGAATCAAACTGCTGGATCACCTCATTTTTGGTGAACGCGACACCTTCAGTTTCGCTGATAATGGTCTTATGGACGAGGTGGCGCTGAATGTTGGTTGAAGAACAGATCACGCGAGAGGACCTGTTGGAGATCAGTGGGTGAGAAAGACAAGATCATGACGCCCGAACAACGACAAGAGATGATCCACCTCCTTCAAAAGGAGGAGGCGGTTTCGCCTGAATGGGCGGGCATGTTATTTCCGCCGGAGAAGCGGGAATACGAGCTGGTGTATCACGGCAAGGAGTGAGAGAAAAGACGAACAGCCCTTTGTTAGCTTCAGGGCAACCGTGGCAGAATATGCTGATCTACGGCGATAACCTTCAAGTGCTACGAACGCTGGGCACCGAAACCACAGCACTTCCGGGTCAGCTACAGACTGAACTGGTGTCGTAATGGCTCTCCGCGATCCAGTTCAGGAGCGGGTAGTTTCAACTTACATCCGTCGGCTTCTCGGCGGGGTCGGTCGTAGCGCGATCCTGAGGGCATTTCCGACACGTACGGTTAAACGGATCGATCTAGCTCGGCTCCGCATTGCCGGCGAACCCGCACCGGAAGAACTTGTCCAAGGCCTCGTAAAGCCGGAAGGCCGATATCGCCTTGTCTTCCGCCATTATCGGGAGCCTGGTGAACGTGGTAAGCAGAGCCAGGCGCTATTCACCACTCTTCGCACGAAGCTCGCCCGCGAAGCTCAGGCCGCCCATCGCGAGACAGGGCTTTGGATGCTCTGGCTTGCATACCCGCTCCTCTACGTACCGCATCCAAGCGCCGAACATGATGAGTACTTGCTCGCCCCGCTGTTCCTCTGGCCAATCAAAATCGAAAGCGGTGCTCTTCCCGAGGGAGAGGTTCTTCTTACCCGTCAGAAGGGTGCGCCGCGATTCAATCGCATTGCATGGCAGTGGATACGCCGCAACTTGGATTTCGACCCTCCAGAGCCGACCGGTCACGATCTCCTCGAACTGGCGAGCTTCGACGACCTCCGCAGGTTAGTAGGCCAATCCTGCGGAGGTTTCCGACCAGTGCTTAACACCCGCCTTGGACCTTCCATCGAGGCGGTTCCGGAACGGAATACCTTGGAGCAGGTAAACGAGCCGAAGCTTTTCGATGCAGGCATCGTGGGGCTGATCCAATGGGAGAACATGGAATTGCTCGCTGACCTGGAAAAGCTACACGGAATGGAGGAATTGGAAGGGCCAGCGGGTGACGTTCTCCGAGAGCGAGAGCGGCCACAGGCAACCCCGCTTCAGCCTCCCCCTGAGGTGGAGCGTTTCCTGGTGACAGATTCGGATCATACCCAGGAGATCGCGATATGGATGGCCCGCCGACCCGAGGGTGCCGTAATCCATGGACCGCCTGGCACAGGGAAGTCACAGGTCATCGTCAACATCGTCGCCGACACGCTTGCCCGAGGGGAAAAGGCGCTCGTCGTGTGCCAGAAAAAGGCGGCGCTGGATGTCGTCGCCACCCGGCTGCGGAAAGTTGGTCTGGGAGAGTTATTTATTCAAGTCGACGATGCGGAGAGCGACCGCCGACGTGTTATCGAGATGCTTCGCGACCAAGAGCAGCTAGTTCTTCCATACAATGGCAACGAGCGCACCAGGATTGCGCAGGAAATCGAGCGGATCGAGAAGGAGTTTCAAGAGTATGCCACGGCACTCTTCCACGTCCGTGAGCGCCATGGTGTTAGCTATCGCACGATGCTCGCACGGATTGCTCGCATCGAGCGGGAGCACCCTGATGTCAGACCTCTAGCAGGGATCAGAGAGATATTGAAGCACACAAACGACACGGAGCTTTGCCGACTCCTCGAAGCACTTAAGCAGATAGAGGGCCTATTCTGGGAAGCCGATGTTCCGAACAACCCCTGGTTGCAGGGGCGGGAAGACCTGACTGGCGATCGGTACCAACTCGAACAGATAGAGGGAGATCTTGAGCGGGCGGTACCAGTCGCCGAGAAAGCCGATGAGTGGGCAGGACAGCAGGCATCCGTGGGAGGCGAGCTAGTCGGGTCGCTTGAAGCGATCCGCGACGCAGCGGAGCGTCTTGCACAGCTTTGGCCAGCGTTGGATTCGAGCGTGGTGTCGGAGGTGATACCGCCAAAGGAAGCAGTCTCGCGGATTGAAGATATTGACTATAGGAGAATTGCCAGGGCTGTCGAGAGAGTCATCGCTAAACAAGGGTCACTTTTCCGTATCTTCTCCCGGACATTTTATCGGGATCGACAGATCATCCGAAATTTCGTTGAACGATACGAGTGGTCAAAAGATCCTTTGGCGGGCGAGATCTTTCATCGAATCGCCGAGCAGGCCAGCGCAGCGGCCGCGTGTGAGATAGTCCTGAAGACCCTCGGCAAGTGGTTTAAGGACTCGTATGTGAATTCCCTTTGCAACTCGATCCGCACAGGTTCCGCTGCGGCTCCGTGCCTCCGTAGGCTAAAGGAATATCTTCCGCGTCTCCCCATCTTGTTACGCTACCTGGCTACTGTCTCGGGTCTGGATCAGCGCGGTCGAGAGGTTGTCGGAGCGCTTGAGACCGCATCGGCGGGAATTCCTCGAAATTGGCCGAAGGTAGTCGAGCTGTCTGCGCTGCTAGCCTGGGTTGGGAATGCAGAGAGAGATTCGCCGATCCTGCGGCGCCTTACTCCAGAACTCTACGACGCGAATCGAACGCGTCTCGTCGATTTGGTGAAACAGAAACGGGGCTTGGAGTCGCAAGCAATCCGAGCTCAATGGGCATCGAAATGGCCGACGATCGACCACCGCTGGCGCAGGGGACTTCGTTTTCGAGGTCCTCGCTCACAAAGGCTTCGTGAGATCGTCGAGACAGGGGCTGGCCGGGGACTCTTCGATCTCAGGCCGTGTTGGCTTGTGAACCCCGGAACCGCGAGCCAAATCTTCCCTCTCAGGTCGTCACTTTTCGACGTGGTGATCTTCGATGAGGCCTCCCAGTGTCCCCCGGAATACGCGCTCCCTGCCCTGTACAGGGGGAGACGAACAGCGGTGGCAGGGGATGGAAAACAGTTGCCTCCGACCATGTTCTTCAAGGCGGCGTTTGACTTTGACATTGAGGAGGACGGCGAAGGCGAGACGCATCAAAACGATGGGGAAAGGCAAGCCGAAGATCAAATGGACATTGGAATCGCCTCTGGCGCGGACGATCTCCTATCCCTTGCGCAAGCCCGGCTTCCAGATGCGCACCTCAACGTGCACTATCGGTCGCTCGACCCTGTCCTGATTGCCTTCTCAAATGCCGCCTTCTATAGGAATCGTCTCGAATCGCCTGAGCCCGCTGTGAGGGTCACACAGGAGGGTGGCGCACCCGCGCTCTTCATCGAGCGAGTGGACGGCGTCTACCAAGCTGATCGAACAAATCCGGACGAAGCACGGCGCGTGGCCGCCTTCCTGAAACAATTGTGGCAATCCCCAAGAAATCGGCCGACGGTTGGGGTCGTCACATTCAACGAGGCCCAAAGAGAAACGATCGAAGATCTGCTCGAGACCGAGGCCGCTCGGGACACGGATTTTCGCCTGTCATACGAACGGGAGCTAACCCGCGTGGAGGATGGCGAGGATGTGGGGTTTTTCGTCAAGAGTCTTGAGGCTGTGCAGGGCGATGAACGCGATGTGATCCTTTTCTCGACGACGTACGGCCGGCGCACCGACGGACGGTTCATCCGAAGCACCCTCGGTCCGATCAACAGGCAAGGCGGAGAACGTCGCCTGAACGTTGCCATTACTCGAGCCAAGAGATGGGTCCGAATTTTTACATCACTTCCAGTTCACGAGCTTGCCAGTGCCCTTACTCCAGGCGCGGTCGAGACCGCTGACGCCGCAGGGCGGGCTATGCTTCAGCTTTACTTGGCTTATGCGGAACACATCGCCAAGGGTGAACGGGAAGCAGCCCTAGCGATTCTCGGCCGTGCTCTCGAACTATCTGGCGGCCTCGAAGAGCATCGGGGACCGGTCGGAGCCGAAGAGTCGGAGTTCGAGATCGAAGTGCGAGAAGCGTTGTGCGAGACGCTTGATCTTGAAATCGACCCTCAGGTCAGTTCCGGGTCTTTCCGGATTGATCTGGGTATCCGCGCCCCCGACGGTGGGGGATATATTCTGGGCGTCGAGTGTGATGGAAAGGCCTACCACAGCGCACCTTCAGCCCGGGCTTACGACTATTGGCGACAGGCGGTTCTCGAGCAGCGCGGCTGGAGAATTCACAGGATCTGGTCCACGGCGTGGCGAAACGACCGGGCTAGAGAGATTCATAAGGTCGAACAGCGAATCACCAAAATTCTTCAGTCTTGTCGAAGTTAGTGTAACGGGGCTGCGTTAGAGAATAATGTGACGCCGAACAGTAGGTGGCGGATTAAGAGGTGCGTGACCGTCTGCGTGGACGATTGAGGGGCGGGCAAGACGGTCACATGGGTCTCTGGAGGCTGGATTTCGTCGTTTCTGGGCAGAAGAAGCGCGAGTAACGGCGATCAAGCCCATTGGCTCATTCTATGTGTGAATTTAACGGCCATCCACCGCCGGCTTGGCGATTTGTTTCAGCGCCTTTCCCGGGAAAGTAGTGATCACAATGACGAGCAACTACACTGAGTAACATTGTCCTCTCTGTGGTGGCGAGAAAAAAGCCGGGACCACCACCTTTACGGCCGATTTTGAGTTTGGCGTGGTGGTTGTCAGACATGTCCCTGCTCTGGCATGCGCCCTGTGTGGAGCAGACTGGATTCAGGATGATGTGGCGGCGCGTTTGGAAACGATCGTTGCCGAGGCCAAAGCCAAGCGACTGCAGGTTGAAGTGACCACCCTGGCCTGACCGTCAGCTCTATCTCCAGTCTAGCTTTCATCGGCCGGGGCGGGCGTGAATGGGAGCAGGATGCCATGCTAGCCTCCCGCCACCGGATGGACGCTCTCTTTCAGTCCCTCCTCCACCGCGTATTCCAGGAAGAAAGATGACAAGCGAAAAGAAGCCCACCGGCTGGTCGGCCATTCGCCGCTATCTGAACGAGCAGCCGAAACCGGCCTTGCTGGCGCTGGTCAAAGACCTTTACGACGCCTCATCCGGCAATCGCAATTTCCTGCACGCCCGCGTGCAGGCCGAGGCTGGCGACGGAACGGCCGTGGAAAAGTATCGGCGTACGATCATCGAGCAGTTCTATCCCTCACGAGGATACGGTAAGATCAAACTGACCGAGGCACGCAAGGCCATCCGCGAGTACCGCAGGGCCACAGGGAACCTGGCAGGCACGATTGACCTGATGCTGACTTACGTGGAGACCGGCACGGAGTTCACGCGAGACTACGGCGACATCAACGAGGCCTATTACAACAGTCTCGAATCCGTCTTGCGCGAGATGACGCAGCTTTTGCGGATGGAAGAACCGGCGTCGTATCCGCGGTTCCGGGAACGGATTCAACGGCTGGAAGATCACGCCGACCACATCGGTTGGGGCTACGGCGATGCGCTTCGGCACCACGTCCGTTTGCTCGAAGCGGAGCTGGCAGGCGAATGAAACCATCCTACACCGCACGACAGGGCCAGTTTCTGGCCTACCTCCACCACTACCGCATCGTGAACGGCTGCGCGCCGTCCGAGGCGGACATGCAACGGTTCTTTTAGGTCACACCCCCGAGCGTGCATCAGATGGTCCTCACGCTGGAACGCCGCGGCCTCATTCGACGCGTTCCCGGCCAGGCGCGCAGCATCACCGTGAACGTTCCGCCGGAGTCGTTGCCCCAGTTGGAGCGGCCCCAAGGGACCGCTATCCCAAACCGACTGTGATCGCGTTATCCGGTCATGCGCACCGCCGTCCAGGAAACACTGTTGAGATCGCGATTGACTGTCGAAACTCTGGAGGATCATCAGACATGCACGTGATCGACCTCCGCCGACAGGTGTGTGCCGCCCGCGTCATCGAAATTCGAGCGATGGGACATATGCAGACGCAAAGTCGCCAGCGGCTGGACCATTTGTTCACGTCACTTCTGCACAGAACCGTCAGAGGCGAATTGTGAGTGGGGAAAAGCAGAGTGGGTGGTGCCCAAGACGGGCAAAACTGCGGCTCAGGAAATGTGTCCTGCGGCCCGCAAGAGATCAATGTAGCCTTCGGACGAAAGAGGACAATCTATAAGATCGAGGAATTGCTTGCGGTTCAGTTTCACTTGCCGAGCCATTGCACTCAGAAGGGAGTCAGGAAGCTCCCTTTCCCCGTGACTCAGCTTTGTGAAGATCGCAGTTTTCTTGCCGGCGACCCACAAATGGAAGAACGTATGATCATTCTCCTTCTTTCTGAAGCCCTTCTGCTGAAGGGCGGTTGCTATGTCCCGCGCGGATCTTGGCATGCCTTAGAGCTACGAAGCGGCAGGTGCGTCGGCGCGTAGTTCTAGCAGGCGCCGCTTTAGGCCTAAGGCTTTTTCATCAAGCACCTCATCATTTTCCTCTGCGAACTCTTGCCAGAGATATGCGAAGTTTGCGTGAAGGTCACGCAAGGCTTCGTCGCGACGTTCGCCGTAGCCCCAGAGGTTCAGAGTCTCGTTTCGGTATACCCAAAGGCCGTCAACATATTCGACTTGGACCTGAATCGGCTTTCGGATCTCAAAACGCCTACCGGAGTGTTCAAAGCGAGTTAGCCTTAGTGGCTCCATGCTGACGGTCTCTATGCCAAGGACGGTGTCCAGTCTCGTAACTCGCCCCTCGTGGTCCACAGTCCCCAACCCTGTTGCCTCGACATACGAACCAGGAAGAAGATTTGCCACTTCGTCGCGGAGCGATTCAGAGTAATAGCAGTCAATTTCTACCCCACGCTGGCGTATCGTGATCTTTTCCGGCCCCGTGTCGAAGTAAATTTTGACGAGCTCACCTATGACGGTCGCCTGTTCGGCAGTGGTAGGCATCGCGTCCCGCTCTAGGAGGTGACGCACGGCTTGTCGCGTCTCAGCGGAAAATACTAACCGTGGGTGTCGCGCTGGTGACCAGTTCTCCAGTTCGACAAGATAGTCGTCTAAAGTACCAGGAAGCAATGCGTCGAATGCTCTGAGGAGATAAGTTCGATCCGACCGACGAAGACTAGACTGCTCCGTTTCACTCGACTGTATCTGAATTGTTCGTCCAAACTCGAAGATGAGATCAATTGATTTCTGTGCAACATCCTCCTCCGGAAGCAAGGTTGGGCCAGGCACTGGGGTCTCCACTTCAATGACAAGGTCGCTGTGGTGGGCATTAACAAAAGACAGCTCGACGACTTCTCGGTATTTGTTGTACCAGAGTCCTCGTCTGGCACTCGGATCACGTGCAACAGCCGCTGCTGCATGAAAGAGTAAGTTCTGAAGTGCCTGTAGCTTTGAGGCCAGAATGGCGATCGGCACCTCACCGCGTGGGAAGCCATCACCACGCAAGGTGAGTCGTAACCGTCTATGCTCATTAATTGGAGGCATTGCTAAGTCAGTAGCAGAGGCAGCATATCTTAACGGAGCTATGCTCGGGCTACAACTATCATCCCGGAAGTGGAGAGGACTTGCTGGGTTGGCAAAGACAAAGGGACAGGTGGAGACCTGCGTTAGCGCGGCTTGGCCCTTGATTGGCGGAGATGCACGGAGCTGGAATCTCGGCAGGCCGTTTGCGGCTCCCGACTCGGTATCCTCTTCCAGGCTTTCTCCATTTTGTTTTTAAAGGAGAGTCGTAGTCTGGGGCGTCTCGACCTTTCTGCTGTGTGGGCATTCCGATCAGCGGATTGCTATAATCCGCTCCGGATGAGCTTCAGGATGACGTTTTATCATTTCGAAATCGTGGTGGAGAAAGAGTCAGACGATGTGGGCTATGCCGCTTACAGTCCAACGCTGCCGGGCTGTTTCAGCAACGGCAAGACAATCGAGGAGGCAGGCGGAATATCCGCAAAGCCATCCAACAGCACATGACCTCCCTCTTAGCTCACGGCTAGTCGGTCCCGCAGAATGAGAACCGTCCGCCGTTCAGTCAGTGATGAAACCTCGATTGCAACCCCAGACTGTTCAGGCGATCAGCCGCGTCTTTGACGAACTGGATTACCGGCTCCTCGGCGAGGTCTATTGCCACGAGGGCGGCGAGGAGTTCTGGCGGGCGAGACGCGGGCGTTGCCGTCGGCTGGGCATTAAGCTCGGCGAGGTGCTCAAGCTGAGGCTGAAGCCAGGCGGACGCAGCCTCTACGTCGGCGCTGGCGTGGCTGAGTTGCCGGTGTTGATCATGGAGACGGTAGATTTACAGCGAGCGGTCGTGGCCTGTAATCTCAGAGGCGACGAAGTCCAGGAGCTGAATCGCGCCGCGAAGGACCTCCCGTTTCGCTTTGAGCATCGTGACGCGACCTCCGTGCGGGGATCGTTCGATCACTTGTGGATCGTCAGCGTGTTGAACGATCCGGAAAGCTACCCCGAGCTCTCCGAACTGTCCTATGGGCGTGCCAATCCTGTGACGTTTAACCTAACGGCCTTCCGAAAGGAACGGCGCGCGGTGACGCGTCTGGTCGATCGATGTCTCAAGAACCTCACACGTCGCGGGCTCGTGACCACGTCAACAGAAGAAGCGATCTGGATTGCGGAATGGTGCGCGGAGCGGCAGATCCACTGGAAGGTTGAACGCCGGACGTACAAAACCGCGCTGGTCGAAGACCCTATCTGTTTCATTCAGATCGGAACGCAGTGACAGGATTGGAAGAGGCCGATGCACTCGGCACTCAGCACTCAGAGACCTAGCCCGCATTATTCATGACGGTTCGTCGCGAAATCGCGCAGTCGCCAAGCGAGACGGGCAAGCACAGCCGCGAAGGACCAAGGCGTACTTGAAACAGTACGTCGAGGGAGTGAGCGGCGAGCACGCCCGCCATACCAAGCTTCGCTTGAGCCGCCGCATTCGATCACATCGCGGCGGAGAGGCACTTTGCCTTCGACTTCTCATGTTGGCTCTGTCGCAGCGGCGAATTGGGGTGCCCATTGCGCTTCTGTTGCAATGGGCCTAAGCAGCAGAAGCGTTCATGAATAATGCGGGCTAGACCCAAAAGCCGAGCGGCTTCTCCGGATCGCTCAGATACTGGCTGGCGTAGCGGACGTAGTTCTGGGCCGACTCCCTGATCCAGGCCAGTTCTTCTTCGGTGACCGGACGCTTGACCTTGGCGGGAGAGCCCAGAACCAGGCTCTTGGGTGGGACGATGGTCCGTTCGGTGATCAAGGCGCCCGCTCCGACCACCGAGTCTTCCCCGATCACCGCGCCATCCATGATGATGGCGCCCATGCCGATCAGGACCCGGTCCTTCACCGTGCAGCCGTGCAGGACCACATGGTGGCCGATCGTCACGTCATCGCCGATGACAAGCGGCGCGGTGTCGTGCGTGACGTGGAGCACGCAGAGATCCTGGACGTTGGTCCGGTGGCCGATTCGGATAAAATTCACGTCGCCGCGGATGACGGCATGAAACCACACGCTGCACTGCTCGCCCAGGACCACGTCGCCGATCACGACGCCGGTATCCTCGATGAAGCAGGACTTCGGGATGGTCGGCGTGATGCCTTGAAATGTCCGGATCATGGACCGCACTGTAAGCGAGCGCTTGGCTACGAATCAAGCGTCGTTGACAGGGTTTACAGGTCGCCCGTAGACTGACTTGCTTATGAGCCGCAAGGCGACTTCTATGAAACACGAACCGCGGACATCCTCCCCTCGCTCATCCCTCTCCCCTATGCCTGGGGAGCGGATCAGAGAGAAGGGAACCAAGATCGGCTTCGTCAATCTGGGGTGCTCCAAGAACCAGGTGGACTCCGAGATCATGCTCGGCCAGCTTGTGGCCGGCGGCTTCGAGCTGACGAGCCGTCCCGAACAGGCCGAGGTGGTGATCATCAACACCTGCGGTTTCATCGAGGAGGCCAAGCAGGAATCCATCAACACGATCCTGGAACATGCGGAGCTGAAAAAGACGGGGGCCTGCCGGGTGCTGATCGCGGCCGGCTGTCTCGCGCAGCGCTACCAGGGCGACCTATTGCAGGAGTTGCCGGAGCTGGACGGGATCGTGGGCACCGGCGAGTTCGGCAAGATCGCGGACATCACCCGCTCGCTGCTTCAGCCCAAACAACCGGCGCAGCGGTCCTGGATCAGCCCGCCCCCGTTTCTTTACGACGCGATGGCCCCGCGCATCCGGCTGGGCCGTGCTCACTCCGCCTACGTGAAGATCGCCGAAGGCTGCAACCGCCACTGCACGTTTTGCGCGATCCCGATCATGCGCGGCAGGCAGCGCAGCCGGTCCATCGAGTCGATCGTCGCCGAGGCCGAACGGCTGGCCGAAGAAGGAGTCCAGGAGCTGAACCTCATTTCCCAGGACACGATCAACTATGGGGTGGATCTGGGCCTGCGGCAGGGCCTCACGTTGCTGCTGCGCGAGCTCGTCAAGGTGAAAGACATGCGCTGGATTCGGCCTTTTTACCTCTACCCGCAGCAGGTCACCGACGAGCTATTGGATTTATATGCCGGCGAAGAGAAGATCACCAAATACATCGACATGCCGCTCCAGCACATCAACGACGCCATGTTGATCCGCATGCGCCGGCTCGGCGACAAGGCCTTCCTGACCAAGCTGGTCGAGCGGATTCGCTCCCGCATTCCTGGGGTGACGTTCCGCACGGCCTTCATCGTCGGCTTCCCGGGCGAGACCGAGGCCATGTTTGATGAACTGGCGCAGTTCATGGAAGAGGCGGCCTTCGACCGGGTGGCCGTGTTCGGCTATTCCGACGAGGAGGAGACGCCTGCGTGTGATTTGCACGGCAAGATCGACCAGTCGGTCATCGAAGAGCGGCGGAGCGAGTTGCTGAACCGGCAAGAGACGATTGCGCTGCGTCAGAGCCTGGGTAAAGTTGGTTCCACCTTGTCGGTGCTGGTCGATGGCTTGTCAGAGGACAATGAGTTTCTGCTCGAAGGCCGTCATGAAGGGCAGGCGCCGGAGATCGATGGGGTCGTGTACTTGAGCGAGAGCGATGTCGAGCCCGGCGAGTTCGTGCAGGTGAAAATCACCGAGGCCACCGCTTACGATCTGGTCGGCCAAGCCATTGAGCCGGTCCGGACAAGATCGAAAGCGGGTCTGCAGACCAGGCCCGGACCGTCCGCCCCGCAGGCGCGACGGGCGCCCTCCGCTCCACAGATGCGACGAGAGTCCTCCGTCGTGCCCCTCATCATGCCCACGAAGGTCCGGGCACAGTAGACCCGCCGTCCTGTTCCATTTGTCGCCGTCTCCCAAGCACTCCCGCAATCCCGCTCGTTGCCAAATCGCCGCGTAACCTGTCAGAGTAGAACTATGACTGAGTCGCCTTCTGCCGTGGTGTTGCTCATCCACTGTCCGGACCGCAAGGGCATCGTCGCCCGGGTGGCGGGATTCATCAATGAGTTCGGGGGGAATATCCTCGATTCGGACCACCACACGGACCGCGAGGCGGGCGAATTTCTCATGCGGACGGTGTTTGCGCTGGAAGGGTTTCAGCTTCCCCCGGCTGAGATCGCCGCGGCCTTCGCGCCGATCGCGAAGGTGTTCGGGATGCGCTACGAGGTTCATTTCATTCCGGCTCATCCGAAGGTGGCCCTCTTGGTCTCCAAGCAGGACCATTGCCTGGCCGATCTGCTTCAGCGGCAGCGGCGCGGCGAATTGCCCATCGACGTGCCGGTCATCATTTCGAATCACGACACCTGCGCCATGTGGGCCGAGTTGTACAAGATCCCGTTCCATGTCTTTCCCGTGACGAAAGACAGCAAGCCGGAGCAGGAGCAGCGGGTGATCTCAGTCCTCAAGCAACAGGACGTGCATCTGGTGGTCTTGGCTCGGTACATGCAGATTCTCAGCGGCGAGTTCTTGCGCGCGGTCGGCTGTCCCGTCATCAATATCCACCATTCGTTCCTGCCGGCCTTCATCGGCGCCAATCCCTATCGGCAGGCCTACGAGCGGGGCGTGAAGCTGATCGGGGCCACGGCCCACTACGCGACCGAAGAATTGGATGAAGGGCCGATCATCGAGCAGGACGTCATCCGCGTGGGGCATCGAGACTCGGTGGAGGACCTGGTTCGCAAGGGGAGGGATCTGGAGGAGTTGGTCCTCGCGCGGGCGGTCCGGCTCCACGTCGAACGCCGCGTGATCGTCTACGGTAGACGGACCGTGGTGTTCGACTGATCACCGGATCATCGAGAAACTGGACGGATCCCGTGAGCGGAAGGCCAGGGGTTTAGGTCAGGCGCACGTTCGGTCCTGACTGGTGTCGAGGGTCAGACTTGACAAAACCCTACGAGGTTTGCATGATGCGATCCGGCTGAAGCGAGGGCGCATGCGCGACGTCGTGGTGGCGGTCTGTGGGCTCACGCCACAAGTCGTAACCGAAACGCTCTGGGCGCTGTCTCATCGCACCCCGCCCATCTATCCCGTTCAGATCTGGATTCTCACTACGCAAGCCGGTCGCGATCAGTGCCTCCGCGCGCTCCTTGGGTCAAAAGGCGCGCTGGCGCGCTACATCCGCGAGTACCGGCCCAACCCTGTTCCCCGGTGCGGGCCGAACTCCGTCATCCTCTTGGAAACAGCCGACGGCGAGCCGCTGGACGACGTCCGCTCCGAACGGGACAGCCGGGCGATCGCCGATCAGATCGCCGGGTTCATCCGCAAGCAGACGAGCCGAGCCGATACCCGCCTCCACTGCTCTGTCGCCGGCGGCCGCAAGACGATGGGGGTGCTCCTGGCCGCGGCATTGCAATTGTACGGGCGGTCGGACGACCGGCTGTATCACGTGCTGGTTCCGCCGGAGTTCGAATCGCATCCCGACTTCTATTATCCGCCGAAACGCTCACGGACACTGGTGCTCCGCAATGGACGCCGCTTGAATGCCGGGACGGCCAAGATCGAACTGGCGGAATTGCCTTATGTCCGATTGCGCGGCTTGCTGGCCGCGGAGCACCTGACTACTGAGGCAACGCTGAGCGGGATTGCAGCAACCGCCGAACGGAGGCTGCAACTCCTCGTCGATCCGGAGCCGGTTCGGGTTCATCGTGGGGACAATGCCCTACGCATCGGCACGAACCGGATCGAGCTTTCCCCGGCGGGCATGACCATCTACCGGGCATTGGCCAGGACCAAGACGTACCACTGCGCCCGCCCCGAACTGGAAACCTGCGGTGACTGCATGGAGTGTTATGTCCGGTTTACCAAAGACACATGGGCGCAGACAAAGGCGACCCTCGCAGAGCGCGGCGGGATGCCGGTCCTGACGAATGCGACGGACGACAAGGACGTCGCCAACCAATTCCGGTCGCTGATTCGCAAGGTCAACGGCAGGCTCGAACGCACGCTCGGGATGGGGTCGGCCGAGAACCCCTATCGCATCCGCTCCGGCGGCACACGTGGCGAGACGGTCTACGGCCTGGCGCTCGATAAAACCAAGATACGGGAGGAAGGGTGATCGGGCGGCAACATTGCGGCAACATTTCCAGGCTGGACGCGAGGCCATCCCCTGGTTATGTTGCCGCCAGACATGAGAAGACACTCAGAGGACGCGAAAGGAGTCGCCATGACGCCGAGCCAAATCGCCTGTCCGAGATGCGGGGAGCCGATCGCGCTCTCGGACGCATTGCTGGCGCAGGTGCGCGGGACGGTCGAGACCGATCTGAAGCAGCGGCATGCAGCCGAACTTCAAGCCGCCGTGTGGCAGGCGGAGGCGCGTGCGAAGGAGCCAATTGAACGAGACCTCCGTCTGGTGCGGGAGCAGCTCGCCGAACAACAACGGAAAACGCAGGAAGCGCAGCAGGCCGAACTCACCTTGCGGAAGGAGAAAACCGCGCTCGAGCTCGGCGCGCTGCCGGAACCGGAGGAGCCGGCATAACGGGCACCGGCAATGTTTCCGGACTGGACAAGGCTGAACGAACATCGTTAAAGAGGATTCCATCGTCAGCGAGGCGGCATGATCATGGCACAGATGACCACGCGTGATTACACGGTTCAATTCCTGACCCCGGCGTTTCTCGGCGACGCCGAGCAGAACGGCCGGTGGCGGACGCCACCGTTGAAGGCGCTGCTCCGGCAGTGGTGGCGCGTCGTGTACGCCGCCGATCACGGCTTTCGCATAAACGTTGACGCCATGCGCCGCGAAGAGGGGCTCTTGTTCGGCAATGCGTGGCTGGAGAACGAGTTCTCGAAAAGCCAAGTCCGGCTCCGCATAGATCGCTGGGAGTCAGGTACCTTGAAGAGCTGGAACGGCCTAGAGCAACCCAATGTCACTCATCCTGAAGTGCAACGAACCAATTACAAGGTTGGTCCCCATGCCTATCTCGGCTACGGGCCACTGGATGGACGAGGTGGGACAAAATTAAACGAAAGGGTCAAGGCCGTTGTGGACGTCGGTGAATCCGCCATCCTCCGGCTTGCCATGCCCAATGAAGACGCCTCTCGCCTCCACCGTGCCCTGTGGCTCATGGACCGCTATGGCACGGTCGGCGGCCGCAGCCGCAACGGCTGGGGGTCGTTCACGCTGACGCCGACCAACGGGACGCCCACGCTCGAAGGACAGCTCCCCCTGCGTGATTGGAAGGCCTGCCTCGCCTGCGACTGGCCGCACGCCATCGGCCTGGACACGACAGGCCCGCTCATCTGGCAGACGGAGCCGCGCGACGACTGGAAAGCGGTGATGCGAGAATTAGCGATCATCAAGATCGGGCTGCGGACGCAGTTCGTGTTCCCGAATCACAGACCGCCGCACAACAACCCTCTGCAACGGCACTGGATCAGTTATCCGATCACCACTCACACTGTCGCTGAGTGGAAGCGAAAGAATTTACGTCTTCCCAACTGCCTGCGTTTTAAGGCGCGTCCGGCGCCCAACGCCTCCAAACAGGTCGTCGGCGTGATTGTTCATGTGCCGTGCACGCCGCCCTCCGAATTCCAACCGAACAAGGCGGCTCTCCAAAGCACGTGGCAGACGGTGCACAAGCTGCTTGATGAACTCGTCAAACCGACGAGCGCCCGGAGCTACGCGATGATCGCTGATGCGGATCGGCGATCCAAACTCAAACCCGAGCTTGACAAGGTGACCTTGCAACGCATTCCGGAGTGACGCATGAACGACGATCTCATCTGGCAAACCAAACTTGCCGCCCGTCTTCACGACCCGGCGGAAAAGGCGCTCGTCTTGCTCCGGGACCCGGAGGGCCACGAGGGCGGGACGAGCCGTGCGCTGCATCGAGATTTAGGCTTCCACAATCTGCCGGTGAAAGAGTGGCTCGATCCGGATAATGCCCAGGTGCTCGATACCGTGCTCTTCAAACACGGTATCCCGATCGCGATGTACAAAACCGTCAAGCGCGCCGACTGGTGGGCGGCGGGTGCCGATCGGCCCCAGTGGCCGGTGGATACTGTGCCGACAAAATCAGGCGAGACCACAACCTCGAGGGTCGTAAATTGGGCGCGCGTGCGCTGGACGGAAGTGCCTGTCTTGATTCATCCGCTGACAGGCACACCATTCGACCTGGGCCATCTTGCTGACACCGACATCGGGGATATCAAGGCCCGGAGCTTCGAGCACTTCTCGCGCTTGATTGTCAAAGAGGGGGAGCACGTCGATTGGAAACGGACGCTGCTGGCCTTCTGGCGCTTTGGGCCGGAACTGCGCGAGGGGAAAGACAGCGGGCAACTCGGCCATCTGTGGCCCCTGCTACCGGCGGAGACGCGCGTGCCGGATCATTCGATCTGGGATCATCTTGATCTCACTTCAGCATTCGCTGGTGGCTTCGCAAGCGATCCTCAAGGGGAAGTGGCCCTCTTGGCGCTGTCGATCGGGCCGGTCCAGTCCTTCATTGCGGCGGCCCGCTCGACGTCCGATCTGTGGGCCGGCTCGCATCTGCTGTCGCGGCTGTCGTGGGAAGCGATGAAGGTGGTGTGTGAGCGGCTGGGGCCGGACGCAATCCTGTTTCCACGGCTACGGGGCATACCCCAAGTGGATGTGTGGTTGCGCGACGAGATGAAACTGCCCGCACAATGGTTCGCAGGCTGCAACTGGACGGAAAGGACGACGGATGCGAATCCCCTTTTTGCCGCCGCCCTTCCCAACCGTTTTGTTGCGGTGGTGCCGGCCTCGCAGTCGCGCGAGATCGCACAAGCAGTTGAAGCTCGTGTGCGCACCTGGTTGCAGGACCTCGGAAAGAACATCGTGGATCGATTGCTTGAAGCAGCCGGCTTGGCTGACGGGACGGACAAGCACTGCCACAGGCAGATGCGGGAGCAGCTCCAGGGCTTCCCGGAAGTGCATTGGGCGGCTGTGCCCTTTTCGCTGATCCGAGCTCGCGACGAATCGAAGCAGACCGATCTCGACGTAACGCAGTTGTCCGAGGCCATGGCGCCTTTCTTTGGCGTGGCGCCGGGGCAAGCCTGTGGCTTTCTAGAAACTCCGGCGTGGGAGGTGTTGCAGAAGGAGGCGAAGTTTGCTGATGGAACGACCTTCTTTTCACCAAAGCCGGGCGTCCTCTACCCGGCGGTGTACGACCTAGCCGAGCGCGTCCTTGCAGCAGCGAAAAGTGTGCGGTCGTTCGAACAGGTCGAACAGAAGGGCTGGCGCGATTCGCTGACCGGCGAGAGCGAATGGCTCACGGACGATCCGGTTCTTCTGAACGTGCCGCCGGGCAAGCGGAAGAGCCGGAGAGACGAAGGCTTTAGGGAGGGCGACCATGTCGAGACACTCTGGACGCACCTTGCCGACGAGAAGCCGGCATGGGCCAAGAAAGGCGAGCACCTCGGGGCACTGTCGGCCATCAAGCGGTTGTGGCCCTCCCTCTTTGCCGAAGAGGTGGCTCGGGCAACTGGCCAGCCGGTCGGTCAGGTGCCGCGCTTCGTCGTCTCCACGCACACCATGGCACTGGCGTACCAGCTCGACCAGTGGCTCGATGCCGGTGCGCCGATGGGTGGTGAGCTTCGCGATCGTCTCGCAGACACCGATTCGGTCCCCCTGCCTCGCAAGCTTGCCCGGAAATACGGCCAGCGTGATGTCTTGGAATTCGCCAAACGGTTGCCGGGCTTGCTCGATGCGGTACGCGAAGGCGAAAACGAACGAGCGCTGCGTAAGGTGGAGGGCCTGATCAAAGAGGCTTTTGCCCTGGCGGATGGCGGGCAAAAGGAAGTTCGCCTCGAAACCTACTATGCCCTCCTGCTGATGGATGGTGACCACATGGGCCGCATCCTCTCAGGCGATGCGCGGTATGCCATTACCTACCAGGAGAGCTTTCACCCGGAGGTGCAACAGAGGTTCAAGGAGCAAGCCCAACACCATGACACGATCAAAGCCTACGGCGAGCAGAAGCGCGCCTTGTCTCCCAATCGGCATCTCGCCATCTCCGGGGCCCTGAACGATTTCGCCCTTCACGTGGTTCCGGAAGTCATCGAAAGTGAACACCTCGGCCGTGTCCTCTACGCGGGTGGTGATGATGTGCTGGCCATGCTGCCCGTGGTGGATGTGTGTTCGGCTATGAGGCGCTTGCGCTGTGGATACAGTGGGCATGACCCTGAACAGGCTGCGCTCGACTGGAGAGCTGTCCGTCGTGAGACGCGCATGGTCGTCAAGGAGGGATACGCTTTCTTGCGCGGACAGCTCATGCGGATGATGGGAGAAAAAGCCACGGCCTCCTGCGGCGCGGTGATCGCCCATCATCAGGCTCCCTTGGCCATGGTGCTGCGGGAACTGCGCGCGGCGGAGCAGCGGGCGAAAAAAGAGGGCGGGCGCGATGCCTTCTCGATCACGGTCATCAAGCGGTCGGGCGGGGTCTTGTCGCTCACTGCCAAGTGGGGCGAACCGCTGGATGTGCTGGTGGCGCTGCGCAACTTTCTGGCGGAGCCGGCGGTGTCGCGCCGCGCGGTTTATAACAGCCTCCTGTGGCTTCAGGACCTGCCGCCCGATGCGTCGGCTGGGATGCTGGGGAGTCTGCTCGCCTATCAATTTGGGCGACAGACCTCTCGCATTGAAGTGTGGCACAAACACGAGGGGCCTCTGCTCTCCAACCGAATTGCGGCGCTCGCATGCAAAGAGAAGGCTCGGCTCGACTGGCTCGCGCGCTTCATGGGTGTGGCGGAGTTCTTGGCCCGGGAAGCACGGGTTAACGTGAAGGACGCAGAGCCGGCAACAGCAAAACTTAGCCGATAACAGGGTGGACCGAGACCATGGGAATCACCGCGAACCGACAGGCCCTCTTCATCGAACCGCTGGATGTCCTGGTCTTGCGGGGCAACAAGCTCTTTGGCGATCCGGGTAGCTACGGTGAGTCGCTGGTGCCGCCCTGGCCGTCGGTCGCGGCGGGCGCGATCCGGTCAGCGCTGCTTGCCCATAAGGGTGTGGACCTTCAGGAATTTGCCAAGGGGCGAGTGGCTGACCCGGAGTTGGGGACACCTCAGCAACCGGGTCCGTTCCATCTCATGGATTTCCGCCTCGCCCGCCGGTGCGCTGATGGGCGAGTCCAACCGCTGTATGCTCCTCCGGCTGATCTCGTCATCCGGCGCAAGGATGACGACAATCTCGAATGTGCATGTATGGAACCCAGGGCCTTGCCGAGCGGCATGCATTCCTCGGCGGCGACCGAGCTTCACGCCGTGCTACCGGAACGGGAACGCACCAAGCCGAAGAGCGGCTATTGGCTGATACACGAAGGCTGGCTGACCTATCTCGCGGGCCGTGACGTTGATCCTCAAACGCATCTCGTTGAAAGCGGCGATCTGTGGAAGCTCGATGCCCGCGTGGGCGTCGGGCTCGATCCGGCGAAGCGCAGCGCGGCCGAGGGCAAGCTCTTCACCGTGCAGGCCGTCGCGATGTGGAACCGGCATCATGGCCACGCGCGCAACTACGACGTCGGCTTTCTGGCCGAGATCGAAGGGGCGGCCATTCCGCACGAGATGACATTGCGGTTCGGGGGCGACGGGCGAGCGGCCCGGGCTACACACGTTCACGCGATCGACTCCAAACCTGATCTCTTCAGCGAGATTGTGCAAGCCGGCCGTTGCCGACTCATCCTCACGAGCCCGGGGATTTTCTCCGGCGGCTGGCTGCCGACGGGCACCCAGCAACAGGAGGAGGCCGTCGTGTTCGACCTGCATGGTGTTCGGGGCCGCGTCGTCTGTGCGGCGGTGCCTCGCGCGGAAGTCGTGTCGGGGTGGGATCTGGCGAAGTGGAAGCCGAAGGCGGCTCAACGCGCCGCGCCCACCGGCAGCGTCTATTGGCTGGACGAGCTGGACACCACGCCGGAAGCGCTGCGCCAACTGGTGGACATGGGGCTGTGGAGTGAGCCGTGCGAAAATGCCGCGCGGCGCGCCGAAGGCTTCAACCGGTTTGCCTGGGGTCTGTGGCCATGAGGCGGTTACCACAGCGTGCGCACCGGATACTGCTGGATCGCACGGTCCGGTGTGCACACGACGAGACCGTGTGCGATCGCTTGGCAGATCAGCATGCGGTCGAAGGGGTCTCGGTGCAGAGGCGGCAGCTTGACCATTTGGGCAACAGCCTCCTCGCTCAGTGGCAGGGGGGCGATGCGATGGGCTTCCCGTTGTTCGATATAATACCGCTCGGGATCAACCGGTTTGGACAGGGCCAGCCGACCCGCCTGGTGTTTGAGCAGGATTTCCCAGAGGGAGATCGAACTCAAGTACACATCGTTGAGCGGATCGGCAATACGCACCCGGGCCTCGTGCGACAGTTCCGGCTCATCCCAGATCAACCACAAGAAGGTACAGCTATCAAGGAGCAGCTTCACGAGGCCCCACGGCCCTCAAACAGCGTGAGCAACCCCTCGTCAAGCGGCTCGAAGAACGAGGGCAGCACGTGGCCGACCCCTTTCGCTAAGCCGATCGGGCGCGGTTCCGTGAGATTCGACGCCGGGACTGGTTTCAGCTCGGCCACCGGTTTGTTACGGCGACAGATAACGACAGTTTCTCCGGCCTCAACACGATCGAGCAGTTCGGAGAGATGGGCCTTCGCCTCATGCACATTGAGGGTAGTGGGCATGGCCCGATAGTAGGTCAAGAACCTGGTCAAGTCAAGGAGAGCTGACAATGTTCGAAAAACGAGCCATCCTCTTTCTCTACGCCGTAAGCCCCGTCCACATGGGGGCCGGGCAAGCCATCGGCGTGATTGACAACCCCATCCAGCGCGAGCGCCATACGGGGCACCCCTGCTTTGCCGGGAGCGGCATCAAGGGGGCCGTACGACATGGGTTCGAGGTCTTGGCCAATGGGAAGGTCCAGGATCGTCCCCTGAAGGAACTCATCACGCTGCTGTTTGGCCCGGAGGACAGGGCCGCTGAGCTCTACGCCGGGGCCGTGAGCTTCGGGGATGCGCAACTCGTGGTCTTTCCCGTGCGCAGCCTCAAGGGCGGCTATGTTTACGCCACCTGCCCGCAAGCCCTGGCCCGCGCCCAGCGGTTGCTGCAGTCCGTTGGTGTCTCCGTCAATTGGCCGGCCCTGCCCCCGGTCAGGGAGGGTGAGTGTCTTGTGGCTAATCCTGCGCTGCTCTCTCAGCGGCAGATCAATAGCCGGCCGACTGACGTCTTGCACCTGGAAGCGTTCGAGTACACCGCGAAGGACAAGCAGAGCGCTCATCTGAAAACGATCGCAGAAGATCTTCCGCAGAAGGCTATCCCAGACGGCAACGGCTATGGCTTCTTCCGCGAGAAACTCAAGACCGACCTCGTCGTGCTGTCCGACACCGACTTTGCCTATTTTGTCCAGCATGCCACGCTCGTCGAGCCCCATGTGCGCATTGAGGACAACACCGGCACGGCGGCCGATGGCGGGCTGTTTTACACCGAAAACCTGCCGCCCGAGTCGCTCCTGATCGCGCCGCTCTTGGCGAGTGAAACGCGAACCGGCAAGAGCAAGGATGGCGACGTACCAGCCGGCGAGGTGCTGGCCAAAGTCACAAACGTGATCAACGGTCAACTCTTACAGATCGGCGGCGATGCGACCACCGGCCGAGGGTTGGTCGTCGCCAGCATCGTGGAGGGAAGGTAAATGGCCACCGCAACCGAAACGAAACAGCCGGCCCGGCTCACGCTAGAGCAGCAGCGCGCGCAGGACGCGTGGCGATGTGCGGAGCGTTACAACAAGGATCACGTCAACCTGGCCAAAGGACTACCGGCACTCATCATGAACGGCGGGTTGATGCAGGTGTTGGCCTTCTGCCATGAAAAGAGTGGCGCCTACGAAGTGGTCGCACAACAGCTTCGTGCCTGGCTCAACAAACGCTTCAACGGTGTGGATCGAGACCCCGGTTTTGAGGTCTTCATGCAAGACCTGATGAACGCCGCCCCGCGCGATTACCAGATGATCACCGCCGAGGCCTTCGCCTGGCTCAAGTGGCTGCGGCAGATGGCCTCAGCCCGCAAGGGAGGCAACTGACATGCCGATCGCGGCTGTGCCCAAGTATATGCAGGACAACGATCCGGAGTTCTATCTCGCTGCACCGCCCGGACACCGCTTTCTGCTCTATTTCCCTGCTTGGGGCGAAAACAGGGAAACGCGAAAGCTCGATTGGCGAATGGACGACCGTGTACCGAAGATCGACAAAAAGACGAAGCAGCAAAAGGTTGGGAAATCCGGACCTGAATGGGAGGACCTGACCAATGGCCAGTTTGCCTGCACGATTGCGGCATGCAAAACCCCGCCGTACGACGAGGAACGGCCACGGGCGAGGAAACCAAAGGCGGACCCTGGCCTCAAGTCATGGATGCCGGTGATGGAAGCACTGCTTGCACGTCAGATAGCGGCCGCAAGCCGGATCGCTCATGATGCGGTGCACCGCGTCAGCGCCCAAGCCATCTCCCCCTTCACCACCGGCCTCGGCAACGAGCATCCCCTGGAGAACGGCTTTGCCTTTTTGAACCCCTATGGCTTGCCGTATCTGCCCGGGAGCGGCGTGAAGGGCGTGCTGCGGCAGGCGGCGGGTGAACTGGCGAACGGCATGTGGGCCGACAAAAGGGGATGGAGCGATGAGAAGCCATATGCGATCGAGATCGGCGAACAGACGGTTTCGCTGTCGATGCTCGATGTCCTCTTTGGCCTGGAATCAAAAGACGGCGACACCGCCCACGTCCGCGGCGCCCTCTCCTTCTGGGACATGATTCCGCAGATCGTAGCCGACAGCCTCATGGTGGAGATCATGACGCCGCACCAGAGTCACTACTACCAGATTGACAAGAAGAAGAATCCTCAACCTCCGCACTTCCAATCGCCCCACGACTCCGGCCAGCCCACGCCTCTCAGCTTCCTCACCGTGCCGCCGAAGTCGCGGTTCGTCTTCCACGTCATGTGCGACCTCGCGTGCCTGAAGCGGCTTGCTCCCGATCTCGCCGAGAACGATCGCTGGAAAACGCTGCTCCAGAGCGCCTTCGAACATGCCTTTGCCTGGCTCGGCTTCGGGGCCAAAACGGCGGTCGGCTATGGGGCGATGATCCGGGCGGACGAATCAGCTTCTCAAACAGGGGAACGACAGGTCAGTCCTGCGCCCCGCTCCCGCTGGGTGGACGACAAGCTCAGGGAGTTGTGCAGCAAGCCCGGGATTAAGGAAGACGATGCGCTCCGTGGAAAAACGTTGGCCGAAGCCGTGAAAGCCATCGACGACGAGACAACTAGGCGGGAGGCCCTAGCCGACATCGTCCACCGCTGGAAGGAGAAAGGTTGGTGGGCGAGCAAGGTGTCAGGCTCGGCGAAACAAGCCAAGGCAATCTATGAGGAGTTGCTCGGCAAGGGACCGGCTGCGCAGGGCGTCGATTGACTCGTCGCCACATCACGGTCACAATGACGCCACAACAGGGGGACCCATGGCACGAGTCGGTGTGCGGGAATTGCGAAACCACCTCAGCCGGTACTTAAAGAAGGTCAGGGGGGGAGAGGAACTGGAGGTCGCGGACCGAGGGCGAGTGATCGCCAGAGTGGTGCCGGCTGAACGCCGGGAAATCCCGGCCGAGGTCGGCGCTCTCGTGCGTGAAGGTGCGGCTACCTGGAGCGGCGGCAAGCCTAAGGGTGCGAAACGGCCGCTCGTGTTGCCCGGTCGTTCGGTGTCGGATCTGGTTATCGCGGATCGCCGATGATCCTCTACTGCGACACCAGCGCGCTGGTTAAGCTCTATGTGGAGGAGTCCGGCTCGTCGTGGGTTCGCCAATGGGTGGATGCCTGCCAGGTGGTGGGAATTGCCGCTATCGGGTATGTGGAAACCAAGGCCGCCTTCGCGCGAGCGGTTCACGGTGGCCGGGTGGTCCGGCGGCGGTATCGAGGAATCGTAGCGGACTTCGAACAGGATTGGAGCCGGTACCTCGTGCTGGAGATGAGCGAGCAGGTGATCCGGCAAGCCGGCCGGTTAGCCGAAGCGCATCGACTACGAGCCTATGATGAGGTTCACCTGGCTGCGGCACTGCACATTCGGACTCGGACTGCGGCGGAGGTCAACTTCCTGGGATTCGACGAAGAACTCAATCGGGCGGCGGGGGCAGAGGGATTGGCAGTGGTCCCGCCTCCGTCGTAAACTGATCGGTTTCGCTCAATGGAGGGACAGATCGCTTCAGCGGCCGGTGAGCGAGAAGTCTCGACTGATGGCCGATCTCCCGCATGCGCCTCCACGTCGCCATCATCTCGGACCAGTCGCTTCCGACCGTCATTCCCTGCTTGATGGACCGGCCGGACGTGGTCGTGCTGGTCGCCTCGCGGGCGATGGAGGGCAAGGCGCGGCGGTTGCAGGCGCTGCTCCACACAGAGGGTCTCGCGGCGGAGATTCGGGACCTGGCGCCCGACGCGGGGCTTGTAGCCATTCGCGCCTCTGCGAGCGCGTTGTCGCGGGATCTGGCGACCGCCTGGCCCGACGCCGAGTTGGTGTTCAACGCCACCGGGGGCACGAAGCTCATGACGCTCGGATTTGTGGACGTGTTTCGGAAGCGGGCCGCGCAGATCATCTACACGGATACGGCGCACGGTCGGATCGAAGTTATCGCCGATCGCCGGCAGGCGGACCCGCAGCCGGTGCCCATGCGCGACGTGCTGGATGTGCCGCGCTATCTTGCGGTGCAGGGGTTCCGGTACGCGGACGACGCCACGCGTCATGCCCTCAAACTGGAGCGGATCGATGCCCGGCGAGAAGCGGCCCGGTTTCTGGCAGATCGGGCCCCCGGATTGAGCGGGCTCATTGCGCTGGTCAACGCCTTGGCGCATCGCGCGTTGGATGAAACGGGCAAGGAATTGATTCAACCGGAACAGCGGCTCACGCGGGAACCCAGGGGTGAGGTGCCCAAGGCGCTCGCGCTCTTCGAGCGCGCCAGACTCATGACACGGAAGGGCCCCGTGACCGTTCGCTTCGCGGATGTGGAGGCCGCCCGGTTTCTGGGCGGCGGGTGGTTGGAAGAGTAGGCGTTTGCGGTGGCGAAGGATGCCGGCCTCTACGACGTGCGCCTCGGCGTTACGGGCCTGTGGGAGGGCACGACGGCGGCGCGGAACGAGTTCGACGTGCTGGCCTGCGACCGGAACCGGCTGTTGTTTATCGAGTGTAAGACCCTCCGTTTCACCGGCGACGAGAACGACAACGACCTCGCGTACAAGGTTAAGAGTCTCGGAGAAGACGTCCGCGGCCTATTCGGGAACACATGGGTCTTGGCCGCACAGGAGCCGACGCCGGTGTTGAAGGATCGGGCGCAGCAGGCCGGGTTTCAGATCATCGGGCCTCGGTTCTTAGGGAGCCTGCCGCAATGGGTCCGCCTGTGGAGGGACGGCGGGTAACAAGTCTGAAAGGGGGTGGGAAAAACTTGTGCCTCAGAACGCTTCACAAACCCTGCGCATCCGTCCGCACAACATGGCGGAACAGCAGGGAATTGTTAGTGGGGGCAGTGGGAACCTCGACCTGAAGAAGAAGGGATTAAGACGAGAAGCCGGCTCCGGCCAGCCGCTCTTGCAGTTCACGGTGGGAACCTCGACCTGAAGAAGAAGGGATTAAGACGCATAGACATTGATCGCTTTGCCACGGCGCGTCGTGGGAACCTCGACCTGAAGAAGAAGGGATTAAGACCAATCCAATCCAAACCAAAACTTTGTAGCGGCGTGGGAACCTCGACCTGAAGAAGAAGGGATTAAGACTATGAGCTGCCGCATGGGTACTTGAGCCATGGTCCGTGGGAACCTCGACCTGAAGAAGAAGGGATTAAGACCATCAGAGAGCCACGCAATAAATTTCGCGTTCATGGGTGGGAACCTCGACCTGAAGAAGAAGGGATTAAGACACCCAGCGTCTACAGCAAGTCCTCGCTGTCAAAGCGTGGGAACCTCGACCTGAAGAAGAAGGGATTAAGACTGCACTTCAGTAGGTAGATGGGACAGCGTAGCTAGGAGTGGGAACCTCGACCTGAAGAAGAAGGGATTAAGACCAGCCTTGATAGCAGCAGCTTGCTGTTCTTGCGCAGTGGGAACCTCGACCTGAAGAAGAAGGGATTAAGACTGTGGACCTCGGACGCATGTTCTTGCTTGTAGGTGGTGGGAACCTCGACCTGAAGAAGAAGGGATTAAGACTGATAGGGCGTCCCGCAATACGGGCACTCCCAGACCGTGGGAACCTCGACCTGAAGAAGAAGGGATTAAGACCTGTCTCCCGCTACGCAACCGGACGATATAGAGTGGGAACCTCGACCTGAAGAAGAAGGGATTAAGACCTGGGTGAGACTCATATGAGTGCGGAGTGCCTTGGTGGGAACCTCGACCTGAAGAAGAAGGGATTAAGACCACCCCATGCCATTTATCTTTATGTGAGGCTTCAGTGGGAACCTCGACCTGAAGAAGAAGGGATTAAGACGAATGAGCGCATTCACGTTCGTGCTGACCTCAATAGTGGGAACCTCGACCTGAAGAAGAAGGGATTAAGACCATGAGTCGCTCAAGCATTTTTAGGTGTTGCCCAATGTGGGAACCTCGACCTGAAGAAGAAGGGATTAAGACCGCCCGCATACTTGATGATCCTAAAATTGACGGTAGTGGGAACCTCGACCTGAAGAAGAAGGGATTAAGACGCCATCAGCGGTCACGAGCTTATACGCGATGAGGGGATGTGGGAACCTCGACCTGAAGAAGAAGGGATTAAGACGCAGGTCGCTCCCGCTCAGGTTGCTCCCGCGCAGGTCGGTGGGAACCTCGACCTGAAGAAGAAGGGATTAAGACCGATATCCTCCCTCATCATTATTTCCTCGCATTCGTAGTGGGAACCTCGACCTGAAGAAGAAGGGATTAAGACATGCTGTGTGCCCGTCCATTCCTCCCTCCTTGGTTGTGGGAACCTCGACCTGAAGAAGAAGGGATTAAGACCTATATATGTGCTTCATGGTCTCCTCCTCTCCCGCGTGTGGGAACCTCGACCTGAAGAAGAAGGGATTAAGACCACTAGCTTGACATGCCTCATAATCGCTCGCTTTTCGGTGGGAACCTCGACCTGAAGAAGAAGGGATTAAGACAAAAAGGCGACCTCTCGTTTCGCCACTGCAAGAGCGTGGGAACCTCGACCTGAAGAAGAAGGGATTAAGACTCGCTATCGAAACTGACTTCTCCCTGCCCTTCGGCGTGGGAACCTCGACCTGAAGAAGAAGGGATTAAGACATAGATCAGCGTACGGAGATGAGTCACGATCCACATAGTGGGAACCTCGACCTGAAGAAGAAGGGATTAAGACCGTCTGCAATGATTGGTTTGGATCGGTTGTACGTGGGAACCTCGACCTGAAGAAGAAGGGATTAAGACAATTATGCTGGATGGTCCTCTCCTATTCGATCTCCGTGGGAACCTCGACCTGAAGAAGAAGGGATTAAGACAATTATGCTGGATGGTCCTCTCCTATTCGATCTCCGTGGGAACCTCGACCTGAAGAAGAAGGGATTAAGACCCTGGGGAGGGCAGCTATATTTCGATAGATACCGGGTGGGAACCTCGACCTGAAGAAGAAGGGATTAAGACGTGGATGAGGTACTCATGCTCATCGGGGTATGCGTGGGAACCTC
>JANRMO010000042.1:0-32951 GCA_040981105.1 Nitrospiraceae bacterium | reverse complement strand
AGTCATCGCCGGCCCATCGCCCGGCGGCAGGCCCCAGGTCGCCAGTTGAAGATTCTCGACATGATCGGGCAGCGCATAGGAAACGGAACTCCGGACCGTATCGATCCCGCCATCCGTCTGCTCCGCAATGATTTCGCCGGAATTGTAGATCACATAGGTGTCGTCCCCGGCGCCGCCAACCAAGACATCATCAGCCAGGATAGAGGACGGGTTGCTGACCGGGAGAATCGCTTCCTGCCCGGACATGAATCGGACGGTACCTCCGATCGGCGCCAAGATGTCGTCGCCTGCTCCACCGATCAGCATGTCGCTCTGCGACTCGTCGAACGCCACGGACGACGCCCGGACATATCCTCCAACGAGGACATCGTTGCCGGCGCCGCCGTCGATCGTGCTGGCTCCGCCGTTCTCCACGAGAACATTGTCGAGTTCGTTCCCGATGAGCTGGAAGTTCGACGAGGCCGCCCGTAGCGCCTCCACATGAGCGGGCAAGGTGTAGACAGACGGCACATCCCCGGTCACCGTATCGAATCCCTCTCCGGGCTGCTCCACGACTGTGTCGTCGCCGACCGAATCGATCCGATAGACATCGTCGCCGGTACCGCCGATCAACGTGTCGGCGCCAACAGCACTGACAAACCGATCCGGACCTGCCGTGCCGATTAGAGTCTCGTCCCCACTCGTACCGACAATAGACGACAGCGCTTCACGGCGTGGCGTCAGATGTCTCCAATCGGTTGTGTCAAAAGGTGAGAAGGCCGCTTTCCAGAGTCCAACCACCGTGGTCCTCTCCCATGTCGTGCCATCCTGGAACCGGACGATCGGGGGCGCTGCCTGATCGAAATATCCGACGACCCGCAACTTGTCCCCCGTCGAGCCGATCGCCAAAACCAGATTGTTGGGAATCGCTAAGATCTCATTGGAGTTGGACAGTACCCGTATATCGCCGGGAGCGATGCCGTCGCCCAGTTGAATCGTTTCACTGCCGGTGAAATCGCTGATCTGATCCAGGCCCGATCCGATGCCGAAACGATAGGTGTCGTTTCCAGAGCTGCCATCCAGGAGATCGTTCCCCTCGCCGCCGTCCATTAGATTCGCGCCGCTATTGCCGATGAGAATGTTGTCGAGTCCATTCCCGATACCCGCAATATCCGCGGTTCCGGTCAGGACCAGGCGCTCCAGATGATCGGATAATTGAAAAGAGGCGCTGCTCTCGACTGTATCGTAACCCTCGGCGATCCGTTCAATCACCACGTCGCCTGAATGATCCACGACGTACAGATCATCGCCGGCGCCGCCGATCAGGGTGTCCATGCCGGCCCCGCCGTCGAGACGATTGACGCCACGATTGCCCACCAGCGTATTATCGAGGCCATTGCCGAAACCGTCCACCGTCGGAGACTCCACACCCTGGATCTCGAGCAGGCTGAGATCGGAATCTCTGAGCACCAGATTCTCCAGGTTGGCTCCCAAGCGATAGGTCCTGGCGCTTTCGACCGTATCGATGCCCTGCCCCACCTCTTCGATGATCTGCTCGAACCCTTTCACGATGTACGTATCGTTCCCTGCTCTTCCGGCCAGGATATTCACCGATCCGTTCCCGATCAACACATTGTCCAGCTCATTGCCGGTGCCGTTGATCGATCCCGTTCCACACAGCACGAGGTTTTCGATGTGGGCGCCTAATGTCGCCGTCGCCGTCGTTTGGACCGTGTCCGTGCCAGCACCCGGTAACTCAACAACCGTATCCCCCTCCCCAATCAGATAGGTGTCGTTGCCTTGACCGCCTGCCAGAACGTTGACCGCAGCGTTTCCAATCAAGACGTTGTCGAGATCATTGCCGGTCCCATCGACAGCGCCGGTTCCGGTCAAGGTCAACCGCTCAAGATTGGGGGCCAGCGCATGGCTCACGGCGCTGAACACCGAATCGATGCCCTCGCCGGGCAACTCCACGATCCTGTCCCCCGAAGCGTCAACGAGATACTGGTCGTCGCCGGTCCCGCCGATGAGCCGATCGTCGCCGGTGCCGCCATCCAGTACATCGTCGCCGTCGAGCCCCCGGAGTTCGTCATTGCCGCTGAGCCCGGTCAATATATCCGCTCCGGTCCCTCCAACGACCACATCGTCGGCAACAGTCCCGGCCAGTCTGGTTTGAGTCGCGGCTTCCAAATCGGCGGTGTCCCAGACGGTGCCGTCGGCAAAGCGGACCTGTTCGATCTGGAAGGTCGAGGCGAGGAAAAACTCAGATAGCGTCAGGCGATCGGTTGTCCCATTGATGCTCAGGGCAAGATCTCGCCCCTGGCGCCTCACGGCGACGTCACTGGGCAGCACATCCGTCCCGAAATGAATCGCATCCGCCATGCCGGCTCGATCGAGCACCCGATCCTGCCCATCGCCCCGATTGAAGACATAGACATCGTCGCCGTCTTTACCCTGCAACACGTCATTCTCAGCTCCTCCCACCATCCGGTCGGCGCCGTTCGTGCCGATAAGCGTATCGGCGCCGGAGGTGCCCGCCATCTCAAACCCTCGCGCGATCAGTTGGTTGTATGAGAGCACCGTGCCGTCGCTGAATCGAAAAGTCTCAACCGCATGCGGGCCGAACACATCGTCAGGATTGAAGCCGGAGAGTCGAAGTTCATCGCCGCCCGTCCCGACGCGAATCGTCAAGATCGAGTCGTTTCGGAGAAACCCCAAGCGGAGCATGGCAGGTGTGATGCCGGGACCGAACACCATTTCATTTCCTTCACCGGCGGTCGTAGAATCGGTGATCGTGTCGATACCGTCCCCAAGGTTGAAGACGTACTGATCGTGGCCGGCCATTCCAACCAGTTGATCATCTCCCGCGCCACCCTGAAGCCGATCGGGCAAGGCCGTGCCGAATAGGTTGTCGCTGCCGGACGTGCCGACCAGCGTGAACCCACGCGCCACCAACTCGGCGTAGGTCAGGGTCGTACCGTCGGCAAATTGGAACGTGTCGATATCGTGAGCGCCCGTGGGATTCGTGCGGCGCGCATTGGCCAGCACGATGTCCTCCCCCGGCACGCCGGTTTGCACTGTCAAATTGCTCCCATCCACGCCAAGCCTGACGGACTGGGACGAAATCCCCGGACCGAACCGCAAGACGTTGCCGGCGCCGGCCACCGCCGTATCGGCAATCACATCCCGCCCGTCTCCCTGCATGTAGAGATAGGTATCGTGGCCAGGCCCGCCATCGAGGAAATCCTCGCCGCCCCCACCGATGAGCAGATCATCTCCGTCTTCACCACGCAGGCTGTCATTCCCCTCGCCACCCTCAAGCCGATCGTGGCCCAGGCCGCCGTACGCGGTGTCGTTCCCGGATTCCCCTCGTAGGATGTCGTCGCCGGCCAGTCCGCTGAGCTGATCATGACCGTCGCCAGCCTGCATCTCATCCGCCAGATCGCTCCCAGTCATCTCCTCGTTCCCAGGCCCGCCGAGGGTCAGAACACCTTTAGTTTGCAGTTGGGCAAGTAGGGCGGTCCAGGCGATGGTCGTCCCATCGGCAAAGACCGCCTGGTCAAAGGCGTTCCCGTTATGCCGAATTCGATCATCCGGCGTCCCCACTATCAGAAAGGATCCCTGTCGATCTTGTCCCAACCGGAGCGAATCGATCGTGATGCCGCTGCCAAACTCAATGACATTGCCACCGGAGACATCAAAGACTTGATCCTCGCCATCGCCGAGGTTGAACCGATACCGATCGGCTCCATCCCCGCCGAGGACGGCATCATTGCCGGCCCCCCCTTCGAGCCGATCGGCGCCGGCCCCACCGTCTAACGTATCGGCCCCCTCGTCGCCGAACAATTGATCCTCGTCCTCGTCGCCATACAACGTGTCATTTCCCGTTCCACCGGTGAGCACGTCTCGATCGAGACCGCCGACCAACGTATCCTGTCCGTCCTCGCCCAAGAGTGTATCGTTCCCTTCTTGACCGAAGAGCCGGTCGTTGCCCGTATCGCCCACGAGCAGGTCGTCGCCGAGGTTGCCCTGCAGCTCGTCGTCCCCGGCATTTCCAAAAAGTCGGTCGTTGCCATCTTGGCCGAAGAGCAGATCATTGCCGGTCCCGCCGTCCAACTCATCCGTACCGATCCCTCCATCCAATTGATCGTCGCCATCCTCGCCGAACAGCCAATCATCGCCCGCCTCGCCGAACAGCAGATCGGCCCCCTCCTCTCCCACTAAGGCATCGGCCCCGTCCCCGCCGGCCAGTTGATCGTTGCCGGTCCCGCCGTAAAGGCTGTCATCGCCAGCGTCGCCGAACAATCGATCCTGCTCGCTGCCGCCGTCCAGCAGATCGTGACCGCCGCCCCCTTGCAATTCATCGCTCCCCGCGCCCCCATCGAGCGTGTCGTCAAAGCCCTGCGTAAGATTGTTGAGATAATCCCCCACCAAGAAATCATCGCCGTCACCTCCGAACAGCGCATCCTCGCCACCCCCGCCGATGAGTTCATCGTTCCCGAGCCCGCCGTCCAGCCAATCCTTGCCTTCTTGGATCACGCCGAACTGAAGATCGTCTCCGGCCAGCACATCGACACCGGCTCCGCCAAGCAGCACATCGCCGCCCGCATCGCCTTGGAGATAGTCGTCTCCCTCGCCGCCGTCGAGATAGTCCGCACCACCCGTGACGCTATCAAAGGCCATACCACTCTGCGGCGTCACCACGCCCGGATAGGTCAGTTCGAAGTTCGGCGCCGTAGCTGGCGCCTGATCGCCATACAGCCGGTCATTCTCGGTGCCTCCCACCAACACATCCTCCCCGAGCATCCCCATCAACCAGTCCGCGCCGGCTCCGCCGTCCAGATAATCGTTGCCTGTCGTGGTCGCTCCCAGCGCCAGGGATTCCCCGGAGAGCAGATCGTTGCCGTCCTGCCCAAACAGCACATCGTCCCCGGAACCGCCATCGAGTCCGTCATCCCCGAGCCCGCCGGACAACGCATCCTGGCCGGTGCCTCCCTTGAGCAAATCAATGTCGTCCCCACCGTCCAGGACATCGTCGCCGCCGAACCCGCCCAGCACGAGATCCCGTCCGCTCCCCCCGAACACCCGATCATGGCCGTTGCCCCCGCGCAGCTCATCGTGGCCGTCGCCCCCGAAGATCTGATGATGGAAGAGCGCGCTCCCGCTTTCGAAGTTGAGAATGTCGTTGCCGCCATATCCGTAGGCTTCATGGTTTGCGGCAGCGGTGAAGATGGGCTGATTGTCCGTCGCGTCGCCGTCGTAGCGGATGGTCGCTTCACTGTTGTTGTAGTTGATAGTCGGGCCGGCGCTATCGATGAGGTTGCCTACATCGGCCAGCTTGATCCCCAACGCGCCATTGGCAAAATCGAAGCTCTCGATGATCAGCGCATTATTGATCACGAGGTTCGCACCGGACTTCACGAAGGTAACCTGGCCGTCGGGACTCCGGTACGTATCGATAGGATCACCCTGCCGTCGAATCCCCCCGACCAGCGTCTGCCCATCGAAGACAATCGTACCGATTCTGTCGGCATCGACGATGCGATCCAGTCCTTGTCCCGAATGATAGTAATAGGTATCGAGGCCGGTGCCCCCCTCCAACCGGTCATCGCCGAGTCCGCCATTGAGCCGATCGTTATCGGCTTCGCCAACCAGTCGATCGTCGCCCTGCTGACCCAAGAGAATATCGTTCTCGCTGCCGCCGTAGAGTTCGTCGATCCCCGCGTTGCCTTCGAGATAATCTTGCCCACCTTGCCCGATCAGGAGATCGTCGCCGGCTCCACCATAAAGATGATCCCCGCCGGCATGGCCCGTGAGATCGCGATTGTCCTGGGCATCGCCGAAGATCACCTCGTTCGCAGAGGCGACGCTGCCCACTTCAAATCCGGTCTGTATGTCCACGTAATGCGTGTCGGTCGAAACCGTGCCGCCATCGTTGATATTCACCGCCAATCGCTTGGCCAGTAGCTCAGCGCGATCACTGAGCGCAAGCGTGGTCCAGGTGCCTTGACCGGTCGCGGTGTCGTAGAGGTCCAGCGAGCCGTCTTGATTGTGTGCCGTGTAGTCTGCGCCGACCACCGCGAACGGGCTCAGTTGCTGCAAGGCATGCCGATAGGCCAGACCGGTGGCATCGGCGTTCCTCGCGGCCGCATAGATCTCGCTGCTGCTCTGGTCGGCCAAGCTGACAATCCGATAGGACTGTGCATTCAGCGCATTCCTGACGCCTTGGAGGTTCGTATAGAATTCAGAGCGCCGGGTCAGATCGCCGAATCCGCCACCGTTATCGTTGAATCCAGTGGGAGGCACATTGGGCCCAACGAACACCTTGCGAAGCGCATCCAGGGCGAGTTCGAGTGTGTCCCCTTCCGCGACATGCGCCTGCCCGACCAATCCTGCCTTCGCATCCGAGGCCGCCTTGAGGATTGTCTCCAATTGCACCTGCGTCAGCGTGAGGTCTATGGTCAGAAAGAGATCCTGCAGTGCCAGGGAATCGACGATCAGTGTGATGCTGTGGCTGTTGCCATATTGAGATTCGAACGGGTCCTGGATATTCACATCCTCAATGAGTGGTTGTCCTTCGATCAGAATGTGTGTAGCCTGAGCATGGATGCCTGAATTGGCCACCACTTCAACATCTTGGCCGGTCTCGGCATGGCCAACCAGTTGCCGAATCACTTGAAACGCTCCGTCTTGTCTTGGAATTCCGCCCAGCACACCGGGTAAAGCGAGGGCAATCTCTTGGGTCCCTCTTGTCGGATACAGGGTCTTCACCGCATCCAACGCGACCTGGTACCGCTCGTCTTCATAGATGTTGAGGGCTGATCCGCTCGTAAATAGCGTCCCCAGCGGATCGGTGATCCGCAACCGGGCATCAAGATCGGCTATCATCGTCCGAATGCGCTCAGCCTCTTGTGTTTCTGTGGACAAGGACATCCCTTGAAAGTCGCCCCGGCCCGCTCCATTGAAGGTATAGGTCTGATTGATTTCACTGGCATGCAGTTCTGTGAAGACCGTGGCCAGATGCCCCCCGAGAGAATAGCCGGTGACGTTCAGCATCGCACCGTTAGGCAGTTTGTCTGAGCCTTTGAGTTCCTGATAGTAGCGTTCCATGCTCACAAGTTGAGCGAAGGCAAAGCCGTCAGTGGTAATCTCCGCATCCGCCCCAAAGATATCGCGCGAACGGTCGCCGCCATTGGGATCGGCAGCATATTCGCTGCTCCGCATCGACAAGGTGTACTGCTGCGTCTGCGTATCGAAGATCAGCGTCGCCGAGAACCCCGTCGCATCGTTGGCGTGATGATCGAGGATTTGGTAGCGAGAGAGGAAAGCCTGCGCAGAGCCCGTGGTTTGGTTCGCATTCGGCACTCCTACTAGATTCACGAAGCGTGTCATGCCAGTGAACAGATTGGACGGAATGACTGGGCTGTTATTGTTGCCGTCAGCTAGCCGCCTTATTACTGCAGATGGATCTTGAAGGTTGATTCCATTCAGGTAGCTTTCTGCCGCCATCTGTTGTATGGCAAACCTCAGCCATGTTGAAATTTCATTGGCCATTGATCAACTCCTTGAAACTTTGTTCATAGTTCTTAGGTTTAAGCACCTTGCCGATAAACCAATAGGACAAATCGAAATCCTTGTTGCGTCCACCTCGATAGCCGTAGGTGGGACAGCTTTGCCCAGTTAGCCACCAGATACCCGTCTGATTTTTCGAGTTTCCGCTTCGGATATATCCCCGTCTGACACCCAGTACTTCTTTCGTCTCAAGATCCACAACGATCAATTCCCCGCCGACAATCCCTAGTTCCCGTTCATGTGGCCTGGTAATTCCTCTCCATGTGAATCCGTAGCGGCTTCGTAAGCTTTTAGCGGACTCTCTTTTCATGGATTCGAGGTGCCGCGAATCATAGCCTGTAAAACGCTCATACCCTTCCTGTTTGTGCTGGTCAGTCCTATCTCCACCATGCCGCCGAGTGATCTCGCCAGATCTAGGAGATTGAGTTGGCCGCTCAAGATAGGAGTATCGATCCGGCGAAACAAAATCATACTCGCCCATTGTGGCCTCCCCATTCGTATGCCCATACGGATCCTCCAGTGCATACAGATGACTCAATTCATCATCCGTGGCTTCCTTCCTCGGCCGCATCATGTACAGCCCTTCCACATTCTCTACGGTCTTGTAGATAAACTCCCCGGCTTCGGCCTTGCAGAGATGTTCGAAATACTGCTCGGGTGTCATGCCCGGCATGTACCCGCTGTCTGCCGGCACTGGATTGGGAATCTTGAGCGAGTGCGCGAACCGACCTTCTTCGGTCGCCAGCGGATCGGCGGGTTGAAGCTTCGTGATGTCGCACCGGTGGTTGGCGGGCTTGATCTTATGCGTGGCACAGTATTCAGCTTCTCGTTTGATCGCTTTTCGAAATCGCTCGCCGGGTGTCTCGTCCTGAGACAGCAACCCGGCGATGGCATACGAGGCACTTAACAGTCCAATCAGGAAAACCATCACGCTGCGTCTTCCCTTCATTTCGATGCTCATCCCATCCTCCTTAGCTCCATGGCCTTCTCCACCCGGAGCCGCAGGCGGACTCACATCCGCAGCCGCGGCATCCTAGGTGCTTGCCCGATTGAAATGCGATTCTTCAGAGGAGGAGTGGGCTCCCCTACTGGTAGGTGCCCTGCGCGTCGCGAAGGACGACTCGCATCGAACCGCCGGGCATTGCTGATTGAGGCTGATTGTCGCGGGATCGGGAGGACTTGTCGAGGATTTCCGCCGAGATGGACGGCGCGCACCACGACCATCACGAAAATGGGACCATTTCTACTTTGAATCGTGATCAGCCTCCAATCACTTCGCCAACTCGAACGGCCTGTCCAGATACGGCCCCCACCCAGGGTTGTGCGACAGTCTTTTGCCTGCCAAGACCAACTTGGACGAGCCGAAGAACGAGCCTGCAATTGAGAAGAAGCAACGGCGGTCCTCGCGTAGCATCCCAGAAGTCCGTTCGTGGTGAGCCTGTTGAACCGTGAAGGGAACTGCTGAAGCCCGGGCGCTCTTCGACCGGCTCAGGGCGCACGGATTATCACATGAACTTAATGGACACTACTACGGTGGCTGAGTCTGAAGGGCAGCCAGCCGGGCGGGTCTGACAGCCGAGTATCAAGTCAAGCAATGACCCTCAAGCAACGTCATGACCCTCAAGCAACGTCGAGAAGAAGCAACGGCGGTCCTCGCGTAGCATGTCAGAAGTCCGTTCGTGGTGAGCCAGTCGAACCATGAACGGAACTCCTTGAGATCGGGCGCCCTTCGACCCGCTCAGGGCGAATGGATTTTCACAGGAACTTAATGGACAGTACTACGTTGGCTGAGTCTGAAGGGCGGCCAGCTCGCTCACGTGATCCCGTTATGGAGCGGCGGGCAGGATCTTTCTGGCGAGGGCGGTGGCGGTGAAGTCGCTTCCGCTCGAGCTCTTGACGTTGTCAGGCGGCGCTTCGATCAACGCTTCGACCTGCATGACCATCCCGTGGCGTGCGGGTTGGGTCAGGCTTTCGTCCTCCTGGCATCGCACCAGATAGACCACTCTGATCGTTCCCGTGCTGTCTTCCAGATCGAAGTCCTGTCCACAGAGCGATTGGACCGCGACATTCCTGCCCGACCTCGTCCCGATTACATGGACTTTTCCTTGTATGCGGACCACCTTTCGGTGAAAGCCTGCCGGATTGGACAGGATCTTCTCAATCGGGAGGATCTGGTCTACTGCGAACGCGGGCACGCCTCCAACGCAAACCGTCAAGACACCGATGCCGAAGACGGTTTGGACAAACCCTGTTCTCATCGGTCTACTCCCTTCTGATTGTTGCCCCATCCAGACTGTACGACAGGGCGCGTCAATGCCCAACTAATTCTGCGCTTTGGTCTCGTTGACAAGCCGGTTGCTCCCACCTAAGATTCGCCCCGTTCATCTATCCGACTGTTATGGCGATGACGCTCCAAGAACTCAGCACCTCGCTCCGCGACTGCCAGCGTTGTAAGCTCGCCAAGCTGGGCCGGTCCCAGGTGGTCTTCGGCGTCGGCAACCCTCACGCCTCGATCATGTTCGTCGGCGAGGCGCCCGGTTTTTACGAAGATCAGAAGGGAGAGCCGTTCGTCGGCGCAGCGGGCAAACTCTTGAACGATCTTTTGCAGTCTGCGGGACTGTCACGTTCCGAAATCTACATTGCGAACGTCATCAAGTGTCGTCCACCCAACAACCGCGACCCGGAGCCGGACGAGGTCGAAACCTGTAAGCCCTTCCTCATGGAACAGATCGGCCTGATCAAGCCGAAGCTTGTCTGCACGCTCGGCAACTGGGCGACCCAGACCTTGATGGAGCGGAAGGTGGGGATTACGAAGGTGCGGGGACAGGCGTTTTATCTGAAGGACTTCGTGCTGTTTCCCTTGTTCCATCCGGCCGCGGCACTGCACCAGGGCAATTTGATGGAGTCGTTGCGGGAGGATTTCAAGAAACTGAAGACGTATCTCGATAAGATGCGCGCGGAGGCACCGCCCGCATCCACGCCGGCACATCCCGATCGGTCTTCATCGGAGACACAGGAGGGGGAGGCCGTGACTCAGATGAGCCTCTTCGGATAGCAGGACGTTGAAAAAGTCCGCCAGCGTTGTTCTCGCGTCGCTCGGAGGCTCGACGTACCGAAAAGAGTACGCCTCTCTCCCCCTCGCTCACTGCGGCCTCGCCTGTGGAGTGGCACGTCTTGGCGTGCCGGGGTTGGGCGGGTGAGAGCGTCGGCCTTTTTGACCATCCTGCAGGAGCACTTGGTCAGTGTATGCACAAGTTTTCCTCGGTCGAGGCGCGTGGGATCGCCGCCGCGAGCCGATTACTTCGAGGCGGGCGACTTGGCATCGGATCGGCGCTCCGCCGAATCCGTATCTGTCCGCGTCTCCTCCCCGCCAGACGGTTCGCTCGGTTCCGGCTCCGGTTCATCGAACCAGGCCACCAGCATGTCTTCCCACCAGGCCTCATTCACCTCATCGCCCGGATCGACACCCAGATTGGCCACCTGCGCCTCGGTCAGGGAGGAACCGGCCACCGACGGCGTGGTCTTGACGCGATCGATGACCTGTTTGGTGGCGAAGCCGCCGACCATCCAACTATCGGGGTCGGCGCGGCGCGATTTATAGGCCTTCAGGTTTTGTTTCAGATAGAGAAAGATCGCCTGTTGTTTGTCATCGCCCACGCCGGACTGAGGCAGGCTTAAGATCTTCTCGATCTTTTTGCGCCATTTCCAGTCGTTGTACCGCGACGTGATCAATTGCAACATCTTTCCGCCCAGCTCAGCGTCCAGCGCCATGGTCCACCTAGTTCCTCTCCTCTTCCCGCAACGCCACGGTATCGTTCAGCCCGGCCGCTTCGAGAATCTCGCACACCGGCCGGTGGTAGACGCGCGGTACGTAGAAAAACAACCCCTTATAGACACTGCCGAAGATCGCTCCCAGCATCGACTCATTCCGATATTCTTCCAGGCTGAGCGCGTAGTCTACACCCTGCGCCGTCAGGGCCTGCTCCGCCGCTTCCGCCTCGCGGGACGTGCCGGCGATATAGACCAAGCTCAGCGGGGCTGCAAACCACTCTGTCGTGCGCCGCGCCACGTCTGAACTCCTTCGGTGACGTTAGCCCGCATTCTTCATGACGGTTCGTTGCGTTCCACCCGTTGCAGTGAAAGCGCAACGGGTACCCGGCAGTCGCCAAGCGAGACGCGCGAGCGCAGCCGCGAAGGACCGAGGCGCACTTGAAACAGTACGGTGAGGGACTGAGCGGCGAGCACGCCCGCCGTCAGGCTCTGCCGCAGCGGCGAATCCCCGATTGCAGCAGGAACGTTCATAAAGAATGCGGGTTAGGCCAGGTGCTGGCGAAAGAAGGCCAATGTCCGTCCCCACGCATCTTGCGCCTCGACCGGCCGATACACTTCCTTCCTCGTATCGTTGAAGAAGGCGTGCGTCGCCCCCGGATAGGTTTTGATCTCACCCGCCTTGCCATATTTTTTCAACGCTCCGGCCAACCGTTGCACATCGGCCCTGGTGATCCAGCCGTCGTCCTCCCCGTAGATATAAAGGATCGGACAGGCCAGGTTCTGGATCGGGTTGTCCGGATTCGGCACCTGCCCGTAGAAAGGCACCGCGGCTCTAATGTCCCGACTCACACAGGGCAACATCAGCGTATAGGACCCGCCCATACAAAACCCGATGACCCCGATGCGACCGGCATCGCCCCCCGGCGCCGACCGGAGATACGTCACCGTGGCGACGAGATCCTTCAGCCCGTCCTCCTGTTTCAGCTTGTTCATCAGTTGGCCGGCTTCGTTCGCATTCGTCGTGACGACATGGCCGAAGCGCGAATAGAGATCCGGCGCGATCGCCACATACCCCGCTCTGGCGACGCGACGCGCGATGTCCTTGATATGCTCGTTCAGCCCCCACCATTCCTGGACGACGATGATCGTCGGCCTCGGTTCTTTGGCCGCTTCCGAAACGAGGAAGGCGCGGATAGTGACCCCCTCGCCGCGATACTGCACCATGGTTTCCTTCAGTTCCGCCATGATGCTCACCTGCTAGCGTCGCGCTCCAGATGGTTGTTCGTGGTGAGCCCTTCGACGGCTGAGAACGGGCTTGTCGAATCCTGCGGTGAGCTCGGTCGAACCATGGACGGAACTCCTGAGACTCGGCGCCCTTCGACATGTCAGGGCGAACGGACTGTCATCGGAACCGAAGGGACACAACACTAACTACCGGCGACCGTCATCTCATGTAGCTTGATCGTCGGACTGGCGATGCGTCCGCGGAAACGCAAATCGTTCCCGATCTCCTCGATGTTCAACCACATGTCTTTCAGATTGCCGGCGATGGTGATCTCTTCCACTGGAAAGGCCAATTCCCCGTCCTTGATCCAAAACCCCACCGCTCCGCGGGAGTAATCTCCTGTCACCATGTTCACGCCGAAGCCGATCAACTCCGTCACGTACAGCCCTTCCTTGATTCCGCCGATGATCTGCTCGGCGGATTGTGTGCCGGGGCTCAGGTAAAAGTTTGTCGGCCCCACACCGGGACTGTCCCCGACGCTTCTCGAGGCATTGCCCGTTGACGCCAATCCTAATTTGCGTCCGGAATAGGTATCGAGGAGGTAACTTTTCAGAAGGCCCTGCTCGACGACAACCGTCCGCCTGGTCGGCAACCCGTCTCCGTCGAAGGGTTTGGAGCCCAAGCCTCCGACCATGCGGCCGTCATCGTAGATCGTGACGGTCTCCGGCGCGATCTTCTGACCCAGTTGGCCGACCAGGTAGGACGCTCCTTTATAGAGCGCGTAGCCGGAGAGAGCGCTACAAAGTTGGCTCAACAACCCGGCGGCCATCTCCTGATCGAATACGACCGGGACCCGCTTGGTCGCCACTCTTTTTGCACCGAGCCTTCGGATGGTCCGGCGCGCGGCTTCGAGACCGATCGATTCGGGACTGTCCAGCTTGGCGTATTTGCGTTGCACGGCGTACCAGCTATCGCGCTGCATCGTACCGTTGTCCGGGTCGCGGGCGACCGGGGCGACGGAGAGGGAATAATTGGTGGCGCGATACTGTCCGGAAAATCCGCGGCTATTGGCGAGCACGATGGACCCGGTGGACCAGTCGAATTCGGCTCCTTCGGAATTAGTGATGCGCGGATCGGCCGACAGGGCCGTCCGCTCGGCGGTGCGGGCGTGATCGATCTGCTGTTCGGTCGTGAGACGTGTCTCGTCATACAGGTCCAGATCCGGGAGTTCTCCGGCACAATGATCCCCTTCGGGCAACCCGGACATCTCATCCTCGACTACGGCCCTCGCCAGCGCGCAGGTATCGGCGACCAACTGTGTCAGCGACGCCTTCGAGAAATCCGACGTGGAGGTGGTCGCCGAGCGCTTGCCGATAAAAACCCTCAGTCCCAGCCGCTTTTCCCTGGCCTTTGTGAGCCGATCCACTGCCGACATACGGACCTGCACCGACAGCGTCTCGCCGTCAACCACCATGACTTCCGCGTCGGTCGCCCCGTTGCCCTTCGCCTGATCCAGCAGATCCAAGGCCAGCTCAACATACGAGCCGCCGGATGTCACGGCCGTCGACATGCCCAACTCCATTCGTCAACCGTCATGTCGCCGCCCCTCATACGTCATGCCTTAATCGTTGAACCGAGGCCCCCTGCCCGTTCTGCTCGCTTGACCTTTGACGCGTGACAAGCGCCTCTATGCCTCACGAGGCCTGCGTTCCGCCGACCGTCAGCTCATCGATCTTGATCGTCGGCAGTCCCACTCCAACCGGCACCGACTGACCTTCCTTCCCACAGGTGCCGATCCCCTCGTCCAATGCGAGGTCGTGGCCGACCATCGAGACCTTAGTCAGCACATCCGGTCCGTTCCCGATGAGGGTGGCGCCCTTCACGGGACGCGTAATCCGGCCGTCTTCGATCAGATAGGCCTCGCTCGCCGAAAACACGAACTTGCCGCTCGTAATATCGACCTGTCCACCCCCGAAGGAGACGGCATAGAGCCCGCGCTTCACCGAACGGAGAATATCCTGCGGATCGTCCTGGCCTGCCAGCATGAAGGTATTGGTCATGCGCGGGAGCACCACACTTTGATAGCTCTCTCGCCGGCCGTTCCCCGTCAGGGGAATCCCCATCAACCTCGCATTGAGCCGGTCCGTGATGTACCCGCGCAGCAAGCCCTTCTCGATGAGGACCGTTCGAGTGGTCGGCGTCCCTTCGTCGTCCATGTTCAACGACCCACGGCGAAACGGCAGGGTTCCGTCGTCCACGATGGTGCAAAGCTCCGAGGCCACCCTCGTCCCGACGCGGTCGGAGAAGGCGGAGGTCTTTCGCCGGTTGAAATCCGCCTCCAATCCATGCCCGATGGCCTCATGGAGCAGAATCCCGGGCCAGCCCCCGCCTAGGACGACCGGCATCACGCCGGCCGGCGCTTCGACGGCGCTGAGATTCAAGATGGCCTGGCGAGCCGCTTCCTTGGCGTAGCGTGCGTAGCGGTCCTGCTCACGGAACCAGTGGAAGTCGATTCGGCCGCCCCCGCCGAAACTCCCGACCTGACGATTCCCGTTCTCCTCCGCGATGCAGGTCACTTGCAGCCGGGCCAACGGCTGTACGTCGCCGACCGCCATCCCTTCATGGTTCACGACCATCACGAGCTTGTATTCCATATTGATGGAGGCGAACACGTTCTTGATCCGCGGGTCGCAGCGCCTCGCCTCCTGGTCGATCAGGTTCAACAACGCCACTCGATCCTGAGTCGCCACCTCCGCCACGGTCTGCTCAAGCGGGTAGAGATTATGTGCGGGTTGTCGGCGCTGGGTGACGGGGACAGGGCTGCCGCCCTGAGGAGAGGCGGCGATATAGCGGGCCGCGTCGGCTGCGATTTCGAGATCCTTCTTGGTCAGCTCGTCGGAGTAGGCGAACCCGGTCTTCTCTCCTGCCGTCGCCCGGACACCGACACCCTGTGAAATGCTCTTGGTGGCGCGCTTGACGAGGCCCTCCTCCATCGAGACCGACTCCGATCGGCTGACCTCGAAGTAGAGATCGGCGTAATCGACCGCGGGCGCCTTCACACGAGCGACCGCCCGGAGCGCTTCCTGCTCCGTCACGCCGAATTGGCTGAGTTCCATCTGCGGTTGTGTCGGCATACGATTCCGTCCGGGTCGAGCAACACGTTCACCACGAACAAGGCGAACGGAGTATAACTGATGCGTTTTTGCCGGCGCAATGTGAGCCTTCGCTGGCATCGAGGCGAGCAGTCTCTCCTCCCGGATTGTGCCCGCGCGCGGATCCCGATGAGAGAAGACTACGGTGCGCTCGCTGCAACTGCTGGGTTGTTTGACTTTTGTTCGGCTCCCCTTTAGACTTTGCCATCCCGCCACCGTTCGAGATAAAAGGGAACCCTACCACCTTCATGATAGCCAACAGCGCCCCGGCCGGCACCGCCGTGCTCTCCGACAGCGAGTTGATTGCGAGGCTCACGCCAGACTCGTTGCCCCGACACGTCGCCATCATCATGGACGGCAACGGGCGATGGGCAAGAGCCCGAGGACTACCCCGCATCGCCGGCCATTCGGAGGGCATCAAATCACTCCAGGAAGTCATCGGGCTGTTCCTTGAGTTGAGCATTCCCGCCCTCACGATTTACGCCTTCTCCCAAGAAAATTGGAATCGCCCGGCAGGCGAAATAAAGGCATTGATGGGTCTGTTGGAACATTACCTTTCCACTGAGCAGGGCCGATTGGTGGAGCGTGGCATCCGCCTGCGGACGATCGGCCGAGTGGAAATGCTGCCGACCGGCGCGCTGGCCCGACTGCGGGCGAGCGAAGAAGAATCCAGGCACTGCGACAAGCTGGTATTGACTGTCGGGCTGAGCTACGGCGGGCGATCGGAAATCGTGGACGCCGTTCGAAAGGTCGCCGCCGACTGTCAAGCCAGGCGTCTTCAGCCCGAGGACATCGACGAAGGGCTCTTCGAACAGTACCTCTCGACGACCGGCCTTCCCGACCCGGATCTGTTGATCCGCACGAGCGGCGAGTCGCGCATCAGCAATTTTCTGCTCTGGCAGTTGGCCTACACCGAACTCTACTTCACTCCCACCCTCTGGCCCGATTTTCGGCGGCGAGAAGCGTTGCTCGCGTTGATCGAGTTCCAACAGCGCGATCGCCGGTTTGGACGCATCAAGCCGTCCATGACGCCCTCCACCACCCGGTGAACGAGTCGTCGATCGAACGATCCCCCGACAGTCTCGGGGCCTCCGCGGCCTCTTCGGTTGCGCCTCGGCGGTTCGATCCGCGACGTGTCTACGTGGCCCTCGTCTTCCTTCCCATTGTCTACGCGATTATTCGCTACGTTCCGCCGGCCGGATTGTTCTTCCTCGTCTTGTTGACCGCCCTATTGGCGCTGGGAGAACTCTACCGCCTGCACCTCGGCACAAGGCCGTTTCCGCCGGTCATGCGCTGCGGGTTTCTCGGTTGTACCCTCCTGTTGGCGGCGGTACAGTGGCCGGAAATCCTGGACGAACCGGCGGCCTTCGCCATCTCCATCCTCCTGATGTTATGCGCCACGCTCTGGCCCGGAGATGCTCGCCCAAGCGTTCTCGCCGACACGGCCCTGGCCGGATTCGGGCTCCTCTACGTCGGCTGGACGCTCTCGTACGTCCTCAAAATCCGGTCGTTGTCCGAGGGCTTGTGGTTGATCTTTTTTCTCGTCCTGGTCACTTGGGCCGGCGACACCGGCGCCTACTACACGGGGATTTCGCTCGGACGTCGCCCGTTGGCGCCCAAGCTCAGCCCGAAGAAAACGGTGGAGGGCTTGATCGGCGGATGGCTTTTTGCGATGGCGGCGGCCCTCGTCTCGTCATACTGGTTCCTCCCGAGCTTCGGCCCGCTCGATGCGATCGCCGCAAGCTTTGTATTGACAGGAGCGGGTCTGATAGGCGACTTATCTGAGTCGGCGCTGAAGCGCAGCGCAGGAGTCAAGGATTCCGGCCGGTTGCTGCCGGGACATGGCGGCGTGCTGGATCGAATCGACAGCTTATTGTTCACCTCGCCGGTTTTCTACTATTATGTGGTCCTGACTCAGGGAACCTCTGTATGACGACATTTCGCGTAGCGCGAAGGATGCCCTGGATGCGCCTCGCCGTTACGGCCACGCAGGGCATCCACGCCGTCGCCGCACCTCCCCGTCCCGATCATTCGAATCCACGACTGCAAAGGACAGCCCCATGAAAGAGATTGTGCTGCTCGGATCAACCGGATCGATCGGGACGAATACCCTCGATATTGTGGACCGGTTTCCCGACGAATTTCGCGTCGTCGGCCTTACGGCCGGCAGCAATGACGAAAAACTGGAAGAGCAGATCCGCCGTTTCCGTCCAAGGATCGTCGCCATGGCCGACCCCGCTGCCGCCGTCCGGCTTTGCGATCGCTGCCGGGACCTGCCGGTGGAGATCCTGGCCGGTCCGGAAGGGGTGGCGGAGGTGGCGCGAGTCCCGGGACCGACATTGGCCATTTCCGCCATCGTCGGCGCCGCCGGTCTGCTCCCCACGCTTTCGGCGATTCGAACCGGAAAGCACGTCGCGCTGGCGAACAAGGAGCCCATGGTGATGGCCGGGCAACTGATGCGGGAAGAGGCGGAGATGCACGGGATCCGCATCCTGCCGGTGGACAGCGAGCACAGTGCGATCTTTCAGTCGCTGGAAGGACATCGCCGCGAGGATGTACGAAAGATCGTGCTTACCGCCTCAGGTGGCCCGCTGTGGGACATGTCTCGGGCGGACATGCAGGACGTGAAGCCGGAACGCGCGCTGCAGCACCCCAACTGGAAAATGGGCGCGAAGATCACGATCGACTCGGCCACGCTCATGAACAAGGGCCTGGAGGTGATCGAAGCCCGCTGGCTTTTCGACATTCCGGCCTCGCAGATCGAGGTGCTGGTCCACCGAGAGAGCATCATTCATTCTCTGGTAGAATATACTGACCGGTCGATCATCGCGCAGCTCGGGCTCCCGGATATGCGGACTCCGATCTCCTACGCGATGAAGTATCCGGAACGGCTTGTCCTGGACCTGCCCTCGCTGGATCTGGCCGACATCGGCAAACTCACGTTTCACCGTCCCGACCACGATCGCTTCCCCTGTCTTCGACTCGGGTACGATTCGTTGACGGAGGGAGGGACCATGCCGGCGACCCTGAACGCCGCCAACGAGGTGGCGGTGGAGGCCTATCTGAACGGCGGTATTCGGTTCGGCGAAATTGCTGAGGTGATCCGCGGCACCATGGAATCTCACACCCGTCGTGGGTTAGAGTGTCTGGAGAACGCGTTGGATGCGGACCGCTGGGCCAGAGAGAAGGCTCTGTCGCTGGTCACGGCGCTGGCACGATAAGGATCCCGATGAAAATCCAAGAGCAATACGGACGAGAGAAATCCTGATGATGCTGCCGGCATTCACATGGTCGCCGGATGCGATGTGGGTCCTCCTGCAGAAGGCTTGGTGGTTTCTCGTTGTCCTGGGCGTGTTGGTGGCCTTCCACGAATTGGGGCATTTCCTGGCTGCACGATGGGTCGGGGTCAAGGTCCTCAAGTTTTCGCTCGGATTCGGTCCGAAACTGTTCAGCCGCCAGGCCGGCGAAACGGAGTATCTGTTGTCGGCCATCCCCCTGGGCGGGTACGTCAAACTCTTCGGCGAGGAGGAAAGCGAGGCTCTGACCCAGGACGATCGCCAACGCTCGTTTGCTCACCAGGACCTCTGGAAACGGATGTTGATCGTGGCGGCCGGCCCCGGATTCAACTTTATCCTCGCCTATCTGATTTTCGCCGGATGGCTGTCCACTGGATCGCCCCTCTTCGTGCCGACGTTCCAGGATCTGAGCCCCGACGTGGAGGCCGTGTTACCGGACTCGCCTGCGGGCCAGGCCGGCATTCAGGTCGGCGACCGAATCATCCGTGTCAACGACCACGACATCTCAACCCGCAACGAGCTCTTCGACGCGATTGCCAAGAGCAACGGCAAATCAATGACCCTGGACGTCCGGCGCAAGGGACAGGTCAAGACCTTGGTGCTGACACCTGATCCGGTCCTCGGCCATGAAGCAGGCAGCGAGGAACCGGCGTTCCGGATCGGCGTCGAGGATCCGGCTCCCGTGGTGACCGGTGTCATGGCCGGCTCCCCTGCGACCGCGGCGGGGTTCCAACCGGGCGATCGGATCGTTCGCATTGAAGAGCAGCCGATACATTCGTGGGTTCAGATGACCGGGATCGTCAAAGACAGTCCCGACAAACCGCTTCAGGTGGGGATCGACCGAGACGGCACGTTGATGACGTTGACCGTGACGCCGGCGCCGGAAAAGACCACCATCGGCGGCAAAGAGGTGGTGATCGGCAAGATCGGGGTGTCCGGGCCTGGTCGGGCGCTCATGCGCGCTTCGAATCCTTTGCAGGCGGTCTTCTATGGCGTCCAAGCCACCTGGGGTTGGACGGAGCTGACGACCGTGGGCATCTATAAGATGATCGTCGGTGAGATTTCGAGCAAGAACATCGGCGGCCCGCTGACGATCGCCAACATTTCGGGGGAAGCCGCGACACAGGGGGCATCCAGCGTCGTCTTCCTGATCGCGATCCTGAGCATCAATCTTGGCGTGTTGAACCTGTTGCCGATCCCGATTTTGGACGGCGGTCACCTCTTTTTTTTCATGCTCGAAGGCATCCTCCGCAAGCCGCTCGGCGAGCGTCAGCGCGAGATCGCCCAGCAGGTGGGATTGGTCCTCTTGGTCGGCATCATGGTCTTTGCCTTCTGGAACGATCTCGAACGGTTGTTCCTCCGCTAAACTCGCATGCGCGTCACCCGTGCCCTGATCCCCACACTTCGTGAAGATCCCGGAGAAGCCGAAACGGTCAGTCATCGGCTGATGCTGCGAGCCGGGCTGATTCGCAAGGTCGCCGCCGGCATCTACACCTATTTGCCGCTCGGCCTCCGCATCATCCGGAACATCGAAGCGATCGTCCGCGAAGAGATGAATCGCGCCGATGCCCAGGAGATTCTGATGCCGATCGCTTCTCCGGCGGAATTATGGAAGGAGACCGGCCGCTGGGATTTCTACGGCAAGGAACTGCTCCGGTTCAAAGACCGCCACGAACGCGATTTCTGCCTCGGCCCGACGCATGAGGAAGTGGTCACGGATCTCTTCCGTCGCGAGGTCCGCTCCTACCGGCAACTGCCGATGAATTTCTACCAAATCCAGACCAAGTTCCGCGACGAGATCCGCCCGCGGTTCGGCCTCATGCGCGGGCGCGAGTTTATCATGAAGGACGCCTATTCCTTCGACCGCGATGAGGCCGGAGCCAGGCTCAGCTACCAGAAGATGTATGACGCCTATACGCGGATCTTCACCCGATGTGGACTGACCTTCCGCGCGGTCGAGGCGGACACCGGGCTGATCGGCGGTACGTCCTCGCATGAATTCATGGTCCTCGCGGACACCGGAGAGGAAACGATCGTCTATACCGAAGGCGGCACTTATGCGGCCAATGTCGAGCGGGCCGAGCTACGAGCCGAGCCGGCCGTGCCTTCTGAGCCGCTGCGGCCGCTTCAGCCGGTCCCAACGCCGCAAGCCTCTACGGTGGAACAAGTCACGACGCTGCTCAAGATTTCGCCCAGGCAATTGGTAAAGACGCTGCTGTATTCGGCCGGTTCGGAAACGGTGGCCGTCCTGGTCCGCGGCGACCACGAGGTCAATCCGATCAAACTCGCACGCCTTCTAGGGGTCGTGGAAGTCACGATGGCGCCACCGGAGACCGTCACAGCCGTCACCGGCGCGCCGGTCGGCTTTGCCGGCCCGATCGAACTCCGCGATGTTCGTCTCTTCGCCGACCACGCGGTCAAGCAGGTCCGGAACATGGTGGTCGGCGCCAACAAGGCCGAGACCCATTACCTCAATGCGAATTGGGATCGTGATTTCACGGTCACCCAGTTCGCCGATTTGCGCAATGCCCAAGCCGGCGACCCCTCCCCGCGCGGCGACGGTCCGCTACGGGTCGTCAAGGGCATCGAGGTGGGGCATGTCTTTATGCTGGGCACCAAGTATAGTCAGGCCATGAACGCGAAATACCTCGACGCACAGGGGCAGGAGCAACTCGCCGTCATGGGCTGTTACGGTATTGGGATCGGACGGACGGCCGCTTCCGCCGTCGAACAGAACCATGACGCCAAGGGCATTATCTGGCCGCTGCCCATCGCTCCGTTCCATATCCATCTCTTGCCGCTGAGCCCGTCCGACGCGGTCAGCAAAAAGGCCGAGGACCTCTATCACCGGCTCACTGAGGCCGGCGTCGAAGTCCTGTGGGATGATCGGGACGAACGGGCCGGCGTCAAGTTCAACGATGCCGATTTGATCGGAATCCCCTATCAGTTGCTGATCGGCGAGAAGAACCTGGCGCAAGGTCTCGTCGAATGGAAGGACCGCAAGACCGGTCAAGTGCAGAAGCTCCCGCCGGACCAGGTTTTGGCCTTCGCTTCCACCCTTCGTGCCCGCTGATATCTGCACGCGTTCGCGACCATCGTCCCGAGATTGCATTCTACTTGCCTTCGGACCCGATTCCGCTAGACTGACCTTGAGACGTACATCAGCCCGCACCCGGCGGACTTGTCCGTCGCACACACGACACGCCAAGGCTCGACCATCGCCGCATCGAGTACGACGGCACCCAACGGTCACGCATGACGATCCCGTCCAAGGCCACTCCCAGCGCGCCAGGCGACCTTCAAAAATCCAACCATGTGGATCTGGTCAAGCGCATCGCCGCCAAGATTTCGGCCGCTCCAGACCTCGATGAAATCCTGCTCGACCTTCACAAAGAAATCCTCACCCTGTTCGAAGCGGAAGATCTCACCCTCTACGCCATCGATTCGGACAAGAAGGAGATCTATTCCAAGACGCCGAATCTCCAGGCCGAAGAGATCCTCCGGCTGCCCATCAACGAGCAGAGTCTCCCCGGCTTCACCGCAAAATATCTGCGCCCGGTCAACATTGTGGATGCGTATAATCCCATCGAATTGAGCAGCATCCATGCCTCTCTGTCCTTCGACTCGACGATGGACAAGAACACCGGGTTTCGGACCAAGCAGGTACTGACCTACCCCATTGTCGCAGAGAACAAGTACCTGATGGGCGTCATCCAGCTCCTGAACAAGCGGGGCGGTTCGAAGTTCACGAGAAAGGACGAGGAGTACGCGGGAGAGATCGCCAAAGCGCTGGGCGCCTCGCTGCACGGTCATCGGAATCGCTCGAAAAAGCCGCCCGTCAAATTCGATTACCTGCTGACCACGAACCGTATTTCCCAGAACGACCTCGACAACGCGCTCGCCGAAGCGAAGAAAGGCCATCAAGACCTCGAATCGATTCTGATCGAGAAATACAAGGTGCCGCGCGCCGATCTGGGAAAGTCGCTCAGCCAGTACTACAAGTGCCCCTACATCGAATACAGCGAACGCACGCTCGTCGACGTCGAGCTGTTGAAGAATCTCAACGTGGATTACCTCAAGAATCATTATTGGATGCCCTTAAAGCGCGATCGGCTATCCATCGAAATCCTGACGGACGACCCTAGCGACCTCGACCGCGTCCAGGACATCAAGCGCACCTTTCCCGGCTTGAACATCCGATTCGCGGTCAGCCTCCGACGTGACATCGCGCAATTTCTGTCAAGTACGACCGGCCAGAGCGAGACGGCCAAGCCCGCGTTTGCCGAGGGGAATATCTCCGATATTCTGGGCGAACTGGTCAGCGAGGCCCAGGAAGAGGCCGCACAGGAGGGTAGCGGGGGCGGGTTGGACGAGAACGACAGCGCGATCGTGCGCTTAGCCAATCAGATCATCTTTGAAGCGTACAAGGCCGGCACCTCGGATATTCACATTGAACCATACGGTGAAAAGCGCGATACCGTCGTCCGGTTCCGCGTGGACGGCAGTTGTTTCGAGTACATGAAGATTCCCCCGAGCTACCGTCGCGCCATCGTGTCGCGCCTGAAGATCATGGCCAACCTGGACATCGCCGAGCGCCGTAAGCCTCAGGACGGCAAGATCAAGTTCAAGATGGGGGCCGACAAGGAAATCGAACTGCGCGTCGCCACCATTCCGACGGCCGGGTACAACGAAGATGTGGTCATGCGCATCCTGGCTGCGAGCGAACCGTTGCCCCTGGAAAAGATGGGGTTCTCGGAACGGAATTTACGCGAATTGAAGGAGATCGCCGAGAAACCGTACGGCATCGTGCTCTGCGTCGGTCCGACCGGCTCCGGAAAAACGACCACGCTGCATTCGGTGCTCGGCTACATCAACACACCAGACATCAAGATCTGGACAGCGGAAGACCCGGTCGAAATCACCCAGATCGGATTACGCCAGGTTCAAGTTCAGCCGAAGATCGGCTTTACCTTCGCCGCCGCCATGCGGGCCTTTTTACGGGCCGATCCCGACGTCATCATGGTCGGGGAAATGCGCGACAAAGAAACGGCGGACATCGGCATCGAGGCCTCGCTGACCGGACACCTCGTTCTCAGCACTCTGCATACCAACAGCTCCGTCGAAACGGTCACGCGGCTGCTCGACATGGGCTGCGACTCGTTCAGTTTCGCCGATGCGATGCTGGGTGTGCTGGCTCAACGACTGACGAGACGCATCTGCAAAGAGTGCAAAGAGAACTACCACCCCGATGAAGCCGAATTTCTCGAACTGCGTGACTGTTATGGTCCGGATTTGTTCGACAAGAACGTGGGCGCCAAATATGACCCGGGCTTCAAACTCTGGCGTGGCAAGGGGTGCGACACCTGCAATCGCAGCGGCTTCAAGGGTCGGATCGCCCTGCATGAACTCCTACTGGGAACCGACCGGATGAAACGGTTGGTCCAAGCCAAGGCCAAGACGGAGGATCTGCTCAAGGCCGCTATGGAAGACGGCATGACCACCCTCGTGCAGGACGGCATTGAGAAGGTCCTACAGGGCCAGACCACCTTCAAGGAAGTGAAAGCGGTAGCCATTAAGTAGATCGGTCGGTTCCTCGGTTTCGCCGTCGATTCTACACAAGCAGCACCGATCCTAGCTGCCCGTGCGCCAGCCTTCCCCGATTTACGGGCCTCCGCTTCATCGCGCCTCTCGGCCCGGAACCCGACCTTCTGCGGAACAGCCCGGAGGATGGGGATTCCGTGTCCCATCGAGGATCGGTATAATGCACGACATTCACGCGGAGAATTCATGGCATCGGCCTTCGCACATGCCGCAGCGGCCTCGGCCTTGGGCGCTGCGGCGGGGATTCCGTTACAAGCCAGGCGAGCTTGGCTGCTGGGGATTGGCTGTTCGATCCTGCCGGATCTCGATTCCGTAGGATACCTATTTGGAATTCCTTATGAACATGTGTTGGGCCATCGCGGCCTGACCCATTCACTCCCGTTCGCGGCGGCGCTGGCGTGGGGAGTCGGACGAGGTCTGTTCCCCGATGCGGACGCTATCTTCCGATACCGACTCTACCTCTACTTCTTTCTCTGTACCGCTTCGCACGGCCTCTTGGACGCCATGACCGACGGCGGGTTGGGCGTGGCCTTTCTGGCGCCGTTTTCCAATGACCGCTATTTTGCCCCATTTCGCCCGATCATTGTATCTCCCTTGGAACCCTACAAGTTCTTTTCCCGCCGGGGACTTGGTATCCTGCGCAGTGAGTTCATCTGGGTCTGGCTACCCTCGATCGGCCTTGCCATGTTTGCATGGATGTGGCGGTCGGCCACGACCCGTGAACGGTCATCGTCATAAAGCGAACGATTCACGCTCGGAAAGCGAGGAGGTGGTGGACACGCCTGGCGAAGCTGCCGTCAGCAGCAGTGGAACATCGAACCGGAGAGTACGGGCATGAGTTCAGACCATGCTGTGATTCCGCTCAACAACCGTAGATCGGCTTTCCAGACCGTCAGTCGATAATCTCGACCTTCTTCCCCATGGCCTTGGCACGCTTGAGACAATCCGCATCGGTCGCGGCGCACCGCAGCACATCCAATTCGGCCTCATCCACGATCTCCACCTTTTTCCCCTGCTGCTTAGCCGTCTTTAGGCAAGAGGTGTCCGTGACCACACACTTCACGGAATCGGCGGGCTGTGAGGATTCCACCATGACGACCTTTTTCCCCTGCTCCTGAGCGCGCGTCAGGCATTCTCGGTCCGTGGCGACACACTTGACCGTTTCCTCCGTCTTGTTGATCGCCTTGTCAATTGTTTGATCCACCTGTTGATTCATCCGATTCTCCGCCTTCTGCTTGGCGCTGTTGGCGGAGCGGTCAAACAGTCCTTCCAGGAAACTTTCCGCAGAGCCCTCCACACTCCCCATCGCCCAAAACAGCACAATGACACATGTCAGCGTTCGGTACCACATCGTGTTCCTCCTTTCGACTCGGCCGACGCCTCCGATCCACCGCGTTGTCCCATGCCCTCTCTCATAGCTCCGGCCCGACAACCCAGCGGATTCCTTTCGACAGAACCAGTAACTCGCATCCACGATCTCGCGCAAGACTCTCGGATCTGTTCGCTTGTCTTTCCCGACGATTCCGTGCAAACTCCCGCCCCTGCAACGTTGCGGTTACGGCTTCCCACAGGGGCGGACAGACGAATGCCACGCTCCGTCACGCTGTTTCTGATGGCGACCTTGCTTTCGCTGTTGACGACCGCCTCCGTCATGGCGGACGGAGACCCGGAATGGCGTCGTCATCTCGACGCCATGTGGTTGAACCGCAATCCAGTTCCTCACGAACACTGCCTCTCGTTTATCGTCAAAGCCTGGGCTGATCACTTGCTCCGCGGCCGCATTTCTCCTCACGATTGTGTCGCCTTCGCAATCCGCGAGTATCGGAGGGGGGATCACGAACAGGCGCTGGGATGGCTCCAAGCCGGCCTCTGCCCGGATCGGGATGCCCAACAGGAGCTTGTCCGCCGGGCGCCGGCTGTGTTTCAATTTCTCCTCTCTACCTACGGGCCCCAAGTTCCCTAGGCTGCACATTATTGGTCATGAAGGTCTCTGTTGCAACCGCCCCTGCGCCAACAGGCAGGCCGATTCACCGCGAGAGGCCCGTCGCTCCTAGCTCTCAACGGGTCGCTGGCCAGCATGCGAACCCGAACGCACAGGGCCTCTCCGCCTCGAAACGATCCTCACCGCTTGCACGATAAAGGCAACGGAGGCGCCGTCACGAATCGTCATGAATCAGGTAGGCTACCACACTGGTTGGGAACGGCCGGCGCACCACAGGGATTCGGCTTTCCCGATGGGCGTGAGATGCGCTTACTTGGCAGGCTGCGCGTTCATCGCGAGATATTTCCTAAGCCGCAGCTCCGTCGCGCGCGAGACCGACTGAAATTCCACCCCGAACGTCTGGCCGTTCGCCCACCGCACCGTCGCCATATCCACTGTGGCGGGCGAGGCCTGCTTCGGAAGGTTGAGTCGCAGCGCCATACGGTCTCCCAGTTTGATCGGAGTTTCCGACATGACCTTCGCCCCTCCAATCGACACATCGAACACTACCCCCAGGCCATTGCGGTCCTGTGAGAACCACCGTGCCAACCCGCGGCGTGAAAGGGCGCAAGCAAACGGCGCCGGCACACGAACACGGCGATGGCGACGAGCATCCACGACGGTCCCTTCGATCTCCAGTTCAAAAGCAGGTTCCATGCATCCCCTCCTGGTTGAACAAACTTTATCCCAGAAGGCAGGGTTCGTGAATCAATTTTCAAGATTCGCCACGCTTCGGTCCGGCACGTGTCGCGGCATCCTCCAGCGGATTCGGAGTCGGTGCGCCGATGCGCTCATCCCAACGACCGAAGTAGTGCCCGCATGTGTGAGCACCACATCACCGCCTCTGTTGGAGCGGCGGAGCGGCCCGCATCGCCTACCCGCTCGCAAGACCTGCTGTTTCTCCTCATTCCCTCTCCATCACGATCAGGGCCTTACCCAAAACTAGCCCTATCCGACACTTCCGTTTGTGCCGAAATCGACAAGCGACCAGGAGTTGGACCCATTTTCCAACATGCATCCAACGTCACGGTCGCACCTTCACGTATCACGACGTCGTCCGTAGAACACCCCGGGTCACAAGCCAGCCCGGCGGAGGGTTGAATCACCACCACCATCAAGGAACGGCGAACCGGACATCCACCCTACGACCGATTCCTCCGACGATCACCGTTTGACTCCATCTTCACCACATGATAGCGTTGCCCCCTGGATAAGCCCCGATGAGTGCCCTACGTCACGCGCCTCCCGTCGGCGAATCGAGGTGCCCACGCGACAAATCGTCTCGTGCTTGTTCTCTACGGCCTAGCTGATCCCAAGATATGGCTTCCAACATAGATGGTTCGACGATCTCCGGGTGTTCGTGTGCGGGCACGCCTCTAGATGAGAGCCATTCCTAATGAGATTAGCGAGTCCGGCATTACACCTGTGTACCTTGAGCACCTTCGGCGCGGGAACACTCCTCGTATGGGATTGATGAATGCGGAGCCGATCGCCACATTCTCGGATGGCTCTGAATTACTGATCAGCACGGAGTCCGGACGAGACGGTCGATTCGCCTGCGTACTGTATCGGTCCAAGCCATCCGAGGCGGGAGTCCGCGGCATACAGATGGTATCCAGCTATCACGAGGGCGCTACCTGCTTGGAAGCCCAGCATCAGGCGTACGGCCAGGCCCAACGACTGTATCCAGGTCTGGCTGATACGATGCGAAGGCCTCCCTACTTGATCTGGAAAGGTCCTTACCTTGTTTCGTAACCGCCGATTGAAACCAAGGAGACCACAGGTTGGACGGTCCGCCCACCAGAGCGGAGGGCCAGATCTGCCACCGCAGTCTTGGCGGAGAAGTCCAGCGCGCAATGCCAGAATCCATCGGCCGGTCGTCAAGCTCAGATGCCCTCAGGTTCGGCTTCCTGGTCCTCCTGAACGCCGGCCTCCCTCAATCGAGGAAATTCGAAGACAAGGTCTGACGCTCTCGCCCCGTGGACTCGCTCCACGGCAGCACGGGAACCGGTACCGCAATCGCCTGCGACACGACCATGCCTCGTCGTCCTGGAACCAGCAATACAGGGTCGCAATCGCGCAGCTTGAGTTGCGGCTGGAACAGTGACGGAGGCAGAAACGGAACCCTCTTTCGAGGTTTTCACATTTTCTTATCCATGCAGAATGTGCAGTCCAACCCTCACGTTCATCACCAGAGAGGAGCATCATGGGAACAAAGATTTATGTCGGCGGGCTACCGTACTCCACGAGCGAAGCGCAATTGAACGACCTATTCGCCACCCACGGCACGGTCCAATCGGCGCGCATTATCACGGATAAGTTTACCGGCCAGTCGCGAGGGTTTGGGTTCGTAGAGATGGGCTCCGCCGAAGAAGCCAAGAAGGCCATCACAGCGCTAAACGGTACCCAATTCGAAGGCCGGACCCTGACCGTCAATGAAGCCAAGCCGCAAGAACCGCGATCAGGTGGAGGTGGCGGCGGACGCGGCGGTGATCGCGGAGGACGCGGCGGTCGCTGGTAACGAGGTCTCCCCGAAATCCATTTCCGTCGAGGCCCGGATTGGGCGGAGGTAGTCGACCGAGGAGCACAGGTACATCCCTCGCAGGCCGCTTAACGCGGGAAGGAGGCCATCATCGCACGAGCTGGAAAAACGACCCTCGCGAAGCGAGATCGAGAAAAGGCTAGACAGGTCAAGCAGCGTGAGAAGGAGGCTCGGCGGGCTCAGCGAAAGGCCGAGAAGGCGACGCGGCCGCCACCTGGTGAAAGCGGGGAAGATCCGGATCTCGCAGGCCTGACATGGGGGCCGCAGGCGCCTCAATACTGATTCAGTCCGACCTGCTTCAATCCGATGCCGAACGAATCGGCGACGGACGGCGGGACATTACGAAGAGGACTTGACGAACCGCTCCGCCGCAAAGGCGGCCCGCAGCTGCGTACTGATATACGATCGGTAGGGCACTTTTTCACGCAACATCAAGACTAACCCGTCTTGATCAGTGAGGATCAGAAGATCCTCATCGATGGCGAGAAGACGCTCTCCATCGCCCGTATTGATTCGATATTGCGTCCGCCCGTCTGGATTCCTGCCGGGGCCTATGCCGAGCTCGGTCAACCCATCGATGTATCCCTGCGGTCCTCCATCACGGTGTCGCACCATCGTTCCGTTGGGAATCCGCACCCAGGGCTTTTGCGTCGTCGTGTCCGTTCGGTTTGGCGCCATGGTGGGGCTCTCTCCTTCTTTCCTGCCGCGACAACCGTCGCAGGTTCTGTATGGTCGGGAACGACGACTGAGTATCAATCGCGCGGAGCGCGCACGAGGGATCAGGCAGTCAGCGTTGTCCAGTTGGCACTCTTCTCAGCGACTTATAGTACTCGATGCAAGGTCGAAGGTCAAAGCCGAATCCTGACGCGTCGTGAAGCTACCGTTCCAACAGCTCCACACGAGACTCATCTGTTACCTCGCCCGCATGATTCATGACGGTTCGTCTCGAAATCGCGGAGATGCCATGCGAGACGGGCGCGCGGAGCCGCGAGAGCCCGAGGCCTACTTGCAACAGTATGTCGAGGGGGTGAGCGGCGAGCCTGCCCGATTGGCTGTCCTTCAGGCGCAGCCAACCTTGTCGCAGCGGCATATCGGCGGTTGCAGTAGAAGTCATCGTGAATGATTCGGGTTCGATCGTTGCTGCGCACGCGGGCCGGCCTAGCCGAGCCGTATTCACTCGTCGGACCGCCTCGTTGCGCTCGACGAGCTTAAATCCTACCTATTGTTTCGTAAGCTATATGATCGGTTGAAATGGCTCCGCCTCCTCCGGCATTCTGACGCCCCGATCACGCCCTATCCATTGGGAGGCGCCCGTGACCAAGAACGAGCAGACCACTCGACAGATCGACGTCCTTGCTATCGGATTGTTCGGACTCGCCGTCGCCGCACTGACCCTGGGCATCGCGCAACTCGGAGGCATTCCTGATCGGGATCAGATCGGCACGCTGGTGATCGCCCTAGCTTTCGGAGGAATTGTTCAGATTCTCGCCGGGATTACCGACATTCGATATCACGAACAGCTTGGCGGCACCGCACTGACCATGTACGGCTTTTTCTGGACCACGATCTGCACGGCAAAATTGGTCGGCGAGAGCACCTCGTTTCACTTCGACCAAGTTTTATATGCACCGATTAACATGGTCTATGCGGTCTTCTCCGTGGTCATGGTCTATCTTACCGCCTACCGGAACACCACCCTCAGCCTTCTCCACGCCATCATCGCCGCCACGTTTGTGGTCACCTCGCTGGAACGGCTCGACATGATCAGTGAAACCTTGCCTGGCGTCGGCCATGTCTTGGTGGGTCTCCTCGCATTCTACTATGCGGTCGCCAGCCTCACCCAGGCTTTTACCGGCGAACCCCTCCTCCCGCTCGGACCACCGCTCTTGGCCAAGCCGGTCGTCATTCGAATGAGCGAGGCGAGCGCGCTGTGATACCGGTCGTTGAGACGGCTTTCGTCTTGAAAGTTGCCCATGAAAAGATCGGACCGGACCGGGGACCTCGGCTTAGAGCAAGACCGGCGCCCAGAGATAAGGCGTTCCATGAACGGCGCTTCGCCGGCAAATGGCCGGTTGATCTGACACTGGCTCGGACATCAGGCACGGCCGCAACGGGTCAGCGATCGACAAGGCGCCGCTGCGCTTCCCCATCATGGACCGCATAGCGGAGCCGATCGATCCCCTCTCGGCAACAGCCCACGCGCAACCAGGGACAGTTGCCGCGGATGGCAGGTAGCTCGTCGCTACCGATCGAATTGCGAATCCGCTCGAGTAGGTCTCTCCGCCGCAACTGATCACCCACGCTCAATCCGAGCCCTCACATGACGACGTGACCCTGCTCCACCGCCTTTACCTCTGATTGCTCTCCGTTGGCTCTACATCCAACAGGTTGCCGGAGAGGGCAAGCTGCACAGAGCGCGTCCGGTGTTGCGATGACCTCAATCTGACGATCGGGAGACTGGGTCAGCGCCTGAAGGATGGCCGCCACATTGGAAATGCGTTCGGCACGATACCCCTGTCCTCGAAACCCTTGCAGGCACAAGAGCAGATGGCTCCGGAGGCGGATCGCAAGGATCGCATTATGAGGCTGGTATGGATCGCCCAGGAGAGAACCTAACAGATGGATAGACCGGGTCACCTCCTGGGAGTCAAGTCAACCACCGATGGCGGCGCCATGACCGATGCCCAGCTTTCAATCCATGCTTGTTGTCATGGCCCAGATGAGGTACGGTCGGAGATGAACCATGTCCGAAATTGATCCAGACGGTCCGTGGTGGCAATCGGCCGTTGTCTATCAGATCTATCCCTGGTCGTTTCAGGATTCCAACGGAGACGGGATCGGCGACCTGCCGGGGATCATCAGCAGACTTGATTATCTCAAGGGAACGCCCGATTCTCTTGGCATTGACGCCATCTGGCTCTCGCCGCTCTATCCCTCCCCCATGCATGACTTTGGCTACGATGTCATGGACTACTGCGACATCGACCCACGCTTCGGGACCTTAGCTGATTTTGACCGACTCGTGACGGAAGCCCATCGCCGCGGCATTCGCGTCGTCATGGACCTCGTGCTCAACCACACGTCTGTGCAGCATCCGTGGTTCATCGACTCACGCTCATCCCGAACGTCTTCGAAGCGAAATTGGTATTACTGGGCCGACGGCAAGGCCGGACATCGACCTCCCAACAACTGGGCCGCTCGTTTCGGAGGGTCGGCCTGGACCAGAGACTCGCGCACTGGCCAGTACTATTTGCACTCATTTCTGCCGGAACAGCCGGATCTGAACTGGACGAATCCCGCCGTGCGGGACGCGCTCTTCGACGTGGTTCGATTCTGGCTCGCACGCGGCGTGGACGGCTTCCGGCTTGACGCGATCAATTGGTTGGGGAAGGACACTCGCTGGCCGGACAATCCTCGCCGACTGGCCTGGCGCAGCTATTATCGCCAGAAACATCTTTACGACCGAGATCATCCTCAAACCCACGAGGCGCTCCGGACCCTCCGGGCCGCCATCAAGGATCGAGCCGACACGGTACTCGTCGGCGAAGCGTCATCCGACACCCCTGGCGGACCCGCCACATTCTATGGGACCGGCTCGGACGAACTTCATGAAGTGTTTGATTTCTGACTCCTGCGGTCATCATGGCGAGCGGACCAGTTCCGCCGTTTGATTTTGGAAAGCGACCGTGCCGTTCCGCGAGGCGGTGTAATCCCAAAATGATAATGTCCGCTTTCACCAAGATAGAAATGTCCTCTTCATTGATAGACTCCCGGCCCTCAGAAGGAGGGTGGGATGGTCGGAGAGGACAGGGTGACGATGAGCGGCAAAGAG
>JANRMO010000041.1:0-35058 GCA_040981105.1 Nitrospiraceae bacterium | reverse complement strand
CCCACCGGAATCTCGGTGGGAGCGAGCAGCGTCCGCGCCGCGGTATCGGCAACCAGCAAGGCCATGCCTCCGACCAGGGCCGAGGCCGGAAAGAGCAGGCGATGGTCGGCCCCGAACAGCATCCGCACCGCATGAGGCACGACCATCCCGACGAAGCCGATCATCCCGCTCACGGAGACGACGGCCCCCGTCACAAGGGCCGCGGTTACGAAGAGCCGTTTCTTCACCCGCTCCGTATCGACCCCGCAGGCACGCGCCGACTCCTCTCCCAGCGTCATGAGATTGAGCGAACGCAGTTGGGTCATGAGCACGAGCAGGCCACACAGGATATACACGAGCAGCACGGTGAGACCCGACGACACCTGTAACGTCAGCGTCCCCATCAACCACGCCATCAACCCGAAGGATCGGTTCGGGTCCATGAGCAAGGTTGAAAACATGATCAGCGCCGAGAAGATCGCGTTCAGAATCACGCCGGCCAACAGCAGACTGTGGATGGAGAGCCGGCCTTGGCTCGCGCCCAATCGGTAGACGAGAACCAGCGAGAGCAATCCCCCGGCGAAGGCGAAGAGCGGGAGCGCCGTGAGGGCCAAGAACGAGGTTCCGATGCCGAAGAGGATCGCCAGCGCCGCCCCGAAGGCGGCGCCGCTCGATACCCCGACCACGTAAGGATCGGCCAGGGGATTGCGGAGCAACGCCTGAAGGACGACGCCGACTGAGGCCAGTGACGCCCCGACAACCACGCTCAGAAACACCCGCGGCAACCGCACGTGAAACAGGATCATGCCGGCGGTGCCGATCGATTCCCGGCTCCAGTCGCCCTGTCCGAACCCCCTCCTGACAAGCTCCGCCATCTGCGACAAGCCGATGAATTCGGTTCCGACCTGCAGGCAGAGCACCATCAAGATCAGCAGGCCGGTCGCGAGTCCGACGAGGAGGCGCAGGGCGCGTGCGGACCGGCCGCGGGCAAGGTGACGGCTGCGATCAGATGTCCGTGACGGCGCCCCGGTCGGCTGCGGTGCAGTTTGCGCGGGCTGCGCCATCGTCTGGGAGACGGAGGGGCGCTGCATCATATCGCCTGTCGGTCTCATGGCTTGGTTTCGTTGGTGAAGGCTTCCGGATGAATGGCGCGCGCCAGGGCTTCCAGTCCCTCGCCGATTCGCGGACCGGGGCGATTCAACAGATCGGATGGAATCGAACGGAGCCGGTTCTGTTGCACGGCAGACAGTCCCGACCACTGCCGCCACACCTGTTGCTCGCTGGGAGGGATCCCTTCCGTCTTCCCGACCGGAAACAGCAGAACCTCCGGGTCGGCCTTCAACACCGCCTCCATACTGAGGCGAGGATACGGCATCGCCGCCTCTGCCGCGGCATTCTGGCCTCCCGCCAAACCGATCAACTCGTGGATGAAACTGCCCGGCCCGACGGTGATCAACGGATGGCTGTTGAGGACATAGAGCACGCGCTGCGGCGGGAGGGTGCGCACTCTCGATTGAATAGCGTCGAGCTGTCGCCGGAGCGAGGTCGCGACGTTCTCCGCCTGCGGCTCACGATGGAAGATTCGTCCGAGAGTCTGAAGATGCGCAGTGATATCGGCGACGGAACCGGCCGAGAAGACAAGGGCCGGGATGCGCAACTGTTCCAGCCGCCCGAGGAGATCGGCGCGCATGAACTCCCGCGGCGCCAGAACCAGATCGGGATCGTGGCCGACCAGCGCCTCGATGCTGGGGTTGGTGTATCCGACCTTGGGTTTCGTCGCGGCCTGTGGTGGATAATCGCAAAACGGCGTGACCGCGACGATCTCCCGGTCTAAGCCCAGCGCGAAGAGCAGTTCGGTCAGACTGGGAGCGAGCGAGACGACTCTGGCAGGATGGTCGGGAACCGAAACGGAACGGTGCAGGTCATCGACGAAGATTCGATCGGCCGCTCCAGCCGATTTAACCGCGACGAGGAGGCTGGCGGCAAGAACCGGCCCGAGAAGGAAGAGCCAACGAGGCTGTCGGTGAAACCGGGAGCTCGACACAACAAAAATCCTCGGGGTCGCCAAACAAGACAGACCCGGAGGACTGCACCCAGCTCCTTCATCCTCACCCTATTCCCCACCCCACGGGGGGACTATGGTCTTGCGTGTCGGTCAGGTCTTCTGACTCCTGGATCATCCGACGACCCGCGTCTTCCCATTCGCTTGAAGCGAACAGTGACATGGTGCGGGAGCCGTCCCCAGTTACAGCGGCGGGACCGTGAGGGAGTCGCACCCTCTTCCCTTGAACCGAACGCGATGTGGCCGGGACTCTAGATGGGCCTGAAGGAGGTTGTCAAGGGCGGGGGGGGACTGATCCGAGTCACATGCGTTTGCTTGCATGCGGCGATTCAATGACTTTGATGATCTGCGGAGCGATGAAAATGCGATTGCGTTGCTTTCCAGTGGCTTCCTTTAGAATGCCCTTGCGGATCAGCTTTTCAATATTCAACTGCGCCGAGCGATGCGTCACCTGTAAGAGCCTTGCTGCCTGACTGGCCGTAATCGCCGGGTACGCAAACAACTGGTCGATCAAGCGAAGCTGGAGCGCCGACGATCGAGCAGACTGGAATTCCCCACGGTAGCCTTGCCACAACTGACGCAGGCTACCGGAACGGACCAGTGCATCTCGCGACTGCTCCGCGACACCGCGAAGGAAGAATGACATCCACTCAGCCCACCGGCCTCTTTGGCTCACGGCCAGTAGGAGCTGATAGTACTCATCTCGCTGGCGCTCAAAGTACGCGCTCAAATAGAGGAGCGGTTCCGATAATATTCCTTCTTTGCAGAGCAGGAGCGTGATGAGGAGTCGTCCGATTCTGCCATTCCCATCCAAGAACGGGTGAATCGCCTCAAACTGGTAGTGGATGGCTGCGAGTCGAACAAGGAGCGGCAGCGTGGAGGGCGCATGAAGATAGGTTTCGAACTGAGCCAGTGCCTGTTCCATCTCTTCGACCGGAGGCGGCACATACAGGGAATCCATCAGAGTACATCCGGCCGGACCTATCCAATTCTGGGAGCGACGAAACTCACCGGGAGTCAGGTGGTCCCCGCGTGCGCCCTCCATGAGACGTTCGTGCAGTTCCCGAATAAAGCGAAGGCTCAGCGGAAACTTTTTCAGACGTGCACGTCCATATTCCATTGCCTTCACATAATTCCCCACCTCACGGGCATCCGGTACGTTCGGATCGACCGACCCCGACGCCTCGAAAAATAGGAGATCGGACAGCGAAGCCTGGGTCCCCTCGATGCGACTGGAGAGCACCGCCTCGCGTCTGATAAAGGGACCGATGAGCAAGTGAGGGTTCGGCAAGGTGCGAGCCGTTCCCGCAAGTTCGCTGAGCGCCCTATCAGCGTCAGAAAGCTGATTCACCAAGTCCCAGCTCAAAGTCAGCTTGGGCGGAAGGGGGGTCGGGAGAAAGGCCCAATAGTCCTTCGATGTCTTGATCAGTTGTCCGTTCTTTTCATCTGTAAAATCAGCAGGATTCATCGATCATTCCGCCCTATGATACTTTCATTCCCTTCCTGATCACCAATGATACTTTGTGGCCTGAAAGTATCATTGCCATTCAACTGTGTCAATTTGGGACGACAGGCGCAGAAAGCGCTTCCATGGCCAGTTGGATTCGATCGCCGCGGATTACTCTCCGACAGGTGCTGAAACTTCGGTGATGGAGGTCATCAAGCACCTCTGAAAGTGATGTGCACCCTTGTATGGGAGAAACCTTCTGATGGCGGTGAGGAAGGATCGAACTCGATCGGATCGATGGTTACGGTCTGGATGCGAGCAAGAGCATTGCGCTTCTCGCAAAGCGCACCATGTCTCCGCTGTGTATTCTCACCTTGGCGAAGCGCCTGGCTGACTCTCATAGGTAAGGCGAAACACGGTATCGGTCAGCCAGCGTTTGAACGAGTCGTTGTCCATGAATTGCTTGAACAGTTCGGTGTCGTCCTTGAGCACCGCAGTCATCACTCTGGCCAGCGCCTTGTCGTGCTCGATGCGGGCGAGGATTTCAACTAGCGCCACCCAAGCCGGATTGAGCGCTAACCGTTCGGCTTTCACTGCCTTCTCCGCCGACGCATCATGGTTAGCCCTGAAGGGATCATCTCGCGGGCACTCAGAGCGGCGCATTCCCTGGCGGCTCCATCTGGGCCTTGGCAGTTGCCTGTCGCTGTTTCAGCTCGTTTGATCGCTCCGCCCAGAACGTCAATTCCTGCTGCACCGTCATGCGATCGATTTTCTCTTTCAATCGTTCAGCCCCTCGGTGCTTCATCTCGACACAATCAAAGGTCTTGATCTTCATACGCGATGACCTCCAAGGGCGAGAATATCGAGATCGGTGCATGGCCTTTCAGAATGGGGAAAGAGCATCAACAGATCGTTCGTCTGCCGGATGGCCTCTTGCACGTGCCTGATCGAGTCCGGCGGGATTCCCGTCTCGAAGTCTACCTTACGTGGCAAGAGTGAACCGTCGAGCGCGGCCACGTCAATCCGTTGGCATGCATGGTCGGCATGTTCCGAGCCCTATGCGTCGCGGTCGATCAAGGCCTGCCCGAAATGGTCTGGGTGAGGATCAGGATGTTCCTGAACGAGGGTCATGCGTCTAGTCACGATGTTTCTGGAAAGAGGCGTACACGATACTGCGTAGACGTGGACAAGGATGCCGTCGTGGCCGTGAGGATTGCGCCGTCATTCGAGCCTTACGCAGGAAATGGCACGGCCTGCTCCTGGTAGACCGTCAGGGTATGCTCGGCAATCATCCGTTCCTCGTCCGTTGGAATGACCCAGGCCGAGACCTTCGAGTCCCGCGTCGAAATGCGCGGGCCACCCGCACGGTTGGCGGCCTCGTCCAGTCGGAGGCCCAGCCATGCGGCGCCTCGACAGATGCGGGCTCGCATGTCGGGAGAATTCTCGCTGATGCCCGCTGTGAGGACCAGGGCATCGATGCCCTGCATGGCGGCCGCCAGGGCGCCCAGTTCCCTCGTGACCCGGTAGAAGAAGTAATCGAGAGCGAGCCGCGCCCGTGGGTCTTCGCTGGCCAGCAGGTCGCGCACGTCGTTGCTGATGCCCGAGAGTCCTCGTAGCCCGGTTTCGTGATAGAGAAATCGTTCCAGCTCCTTGGCTCCGTACCCCTTTTCAGCCACGAGGTACAGCAGCACGCCGGGATCGATCTGGCCGCAGCGCGTCCCCATAGGCAGCCCGTCCAGTCCCGTGAAGGCCATCGTGCTGTCCACACTCTGCCCGCCCTTGATGGCGCACATGCTCGCGCCGCTGCCCAAGTGAGCCACCACCACGGACCCCTGAGCAATCTCGGGGGCCACGCTGGGGAGCGCTCGCGCGATGTATTCGTAGGACAGGCCGTGGAACCCGTAGCGACGAACCCCTTCTTGATAGAGAGCGTCCGAAATGGCGAACCGGTCTGCAACCTCGGGGTGGCCTCTGTGGAATCCCGTATCGAAACAGGCTACCTGCACCGTACGGGGGAAGCGCTCTTGGATCGTCCGGATGGGACGGAGGTTGAACGGCTGGTGCATCGGGGCGAGCGGGACGAGGCGTTCCAGGGCAGCGAGGATCTCATGGTTCACCGCCACCGGCGCCCGGTAGTCTGGACCTCCGTGGGCCACCCGATGCCCAACGGCTACCGGCACCGCCCCGGCCAAGTGCTCGCGGAGCCACGCACCGACGCATCCCATGGCGACTGACACGTCAGCGAGTTCCGCAACGGGGTACTGCTGATCGACCAGCGGCCGCCCGCCGCCGTCACGTGCCCGCAGGCGCGGGCGGGTGCCGATCCCGTCCACTTGACCCTTCACGGTCAGCGAAAGGGCTGACTCCTCGCCGATGGTATAGACGGAGAACTTGATGCTGGAGGAGCCGGCGTTGACAACGAGAATCGTATCGGCCATGGCCTACCCTGCTCCCACTCCAGCCTTCGCAGCCCGTGCGTTCACGTAGAGTGCGGCCAACGCGCACGACGCCATCCGGGTCCGCTGGTTATCGGCCCGGCTGGTGAGGATGATGGGTGCCCGGGCCCCGAGCACCAGGGCGGCGCCGTCGGCCCGCGAAAGAAACGTCAGGTTCTTCACCAGCATGTTCCCGGCCTCGAGGTCCGGTACCAGCATGATGTCGGGATCGCCGGCTACCGGGGAGTCGATCTTTTTGATTCGGGCCGCCTCGGCGCTGACGGCATTGTCGAACGCCAGCGGTCCATCCACGATCCCGCCGTGGATCTGTCCCCGCTCGGCCATCTTGCAGAGGGCCGCCGCGTCAATCGTGGACGGGATCTTCGGATTGACGGTCTCCACGGCCGAGAGGATGGCCACCTTGGGTTGTTTCCGGCCCAGCGCCACGAAGAAATCGATGGCGTTCTGCAGGATATCCACCTTGTCCTCGAGGCTGGGGAAGATGTTGATGGCGGCATCGGTGACGGCAAACACTTTATGGTAGGTGGGAACGTCCATCACGAAGACATGGCTGATCCGTCGCGCGGTCCTCAGACCCGTCTCGCGCTTGACCACCTCGCCCATCAGTTCGTCGGTGTGAAGGCTCCCCTTCATCAGGAGTTGCGCCCGGCCCGACCGGATCAGCTCGACCGCCGCCGCCGCCGCGGCATGGCTATGGGGGACATCGACGATCTCGTAGGGCGCGATATCGAGCTTTGACTCCTTCGCCGCCCGGCGAATCTTTTCGGCCGGTCCCACGAGAATCGGACGAATGATCCCGGCCTGGGCCGCCTCGACCACGGCCTCGAGCGAGGCATCATCGCATGGATGGGCCACCGCCGTCGGGACCGCCTTCAACTCCTTACAGCGGGCCAACAGCGCTTCATACTTGCCGGTGCCCCGGTGCTCTGTGTTTTCCATCGTTCCGTTCGCCATGAATGCCTCCTATGCTTCCGACTGAGCCGCCAGGGCCGGCTCTCCCAGCATCGCCTCGATCCGTGCCAGCCGCGCCGCCCGTTCACCACGCACTTCACCGGTGGACGAGACGACCGCCCGGATCGCCGTCAGCGCCTTTGCCCGGGCGTCGTCGTCGTCGGGGAGCATCTTCGGAATCGCGGCGAGCGCGCCGTCCGGATCGAGCAGCAAGGCAAGGAACTGTTCGCGCAGCAGGTGCTTGAACTCCTCCAGCGTCAGGCCGCCGTGTTTCGCACGCATCTGACGCAATTGGTTGAACGCGCGCTCGTCCACCTCCGGTCCCGCCATGCCGATGTAGACCAGGCTGCGGATCGCCGCTTCGCGCATCCCGCCTTCGGTAATCCGAGCCTTGAGTTCGGCGATTCGTTGCTGGATGAAGGCCATCCGCTCCGGTTCGATTCCCGGCTGCCGGCGTGGACTCTCATCCGAGGCGCTCAGCCCCACCAGGGCTTGGAGCAGCGGCATACGATAGATCGCCAGGAACATGTGCTCGAATGTGCGATCGCGCAGATCACGCCAGCCGTCGAGCGCCGCAATGATCCCCGACAACAATAGGCCCAGCTCCGGTCCAATTCCAAGCTCACCGGCGAGGGGAATCACCACGGCGCTGATCGCGAGCGGCAACGTGATGGCCAATACGATATCCGGCAGGTGCAGGTAGGTGTTCACCGCGCGTCTCCCATGGTCTGCTTGCAGCCTACCTCACCTCTGCTCAGGGGCACCAGTCTCGGATTGGCATCAGATATAGATAGTGTGGAAGTGGACGACGGCCACTCCACTGGCTCGCGCATCCTTGGTGCATGATTCGACCGTGCCATAGGCAGACATCTCCTCGCGATCGTCGACCGGCAGTTTGCAAAGATCGTGGACCCGACTCAACTGTCTATGCGCGTCCGGCGGATGCTGAATATTGAGGCAGGTGGTCCCCCGATCGTCCGATGGGGTGCAGGCACCTCCCGGGAGGAACCCCACCGTAGACCCTTGGGGCGACGACAATCGATAGGGACTGATAGGATTATCGAGGAATGCGGATTCTGCGGGAAGGACTCCGTTTACGCACCAGATCCGGTTCGGGAAAGTGAACGAGACGGTCCGCGATATCGGTTCGAGGATTGTTCAGGGCGACGACTTGGCGGACTTCATGATTGGCCAGGAAGCTGCCGGGATCGTCTCGGTCGAGACGTGCGCCTCGCCCCGCCCCCAATGATACCAAAACGTGATTTGCCGTCTGGTCACGGGCGGCACCACCGCCACTTGCCGGCGGAGCGAACTCAGGAGCAGCGCATTGTCCATCACCTCGGCACGCACCCCCGTACAATGATCGACACGGGTGAAGATCAATTGCCCGTCCTTGTGGCGCACATAGCCTTGGACGGTACAGGCGGTTAGATCATCCGAAAACGCGGCCCAGGTCGGCCAAGCGGCTAGACAACAGAGCCCAGCCCCGAGACTCGCAAGCCACGCCCTCCTGTATCGATACCGGACCCGATGCTTGCACCGCTCAATGCTGCTGAAGAATCGTTCCATGGCTTTCGGCGCCTCCGTTCGCAGCGGGCGTTCAAACTATCCGCCTGCAGAGAGGTCGTTAGCAGCGCCCCAAGGAGCAGCCCGAGTGGGGCGAGGACTGTGCCTGAGAATCGATCCTTACCGGAAGATTGTGCCTGAGGATCAGTCCTTAGCAAAGGATTTCTCCGGTTTGCGTCGGCTGGGGAGTTACCGAACCTGCGTGATTCATGACGGCTCGTGGCCTCACACCCGGTGCATCGTGAAGAGCATCGAGTATCCGGTTGTCGCCAAGCGTTGGACCCATTGCTTTGGAGAGGAGCAATGGGCGCCCCCACGCGCGGGCGCGAGGGACCGAGAGGTACCTGAAACAGTTCCTCGAGGGACTGAGAGGCGAGCCCGCCCGCTATACCGCACGTCGTGTGAACCGGCGGCTTATCTGGGAGCGCCCCTCTTCATTGTCGCCGCCGGAGAAATCCCTTCGACTGTCAAAGCTCGTCGCAGCCGGGGCACCCGTTGCTCTCAGGCTGCAACGGGTCGCACGGTGGTTGCAGTAGAAACGCTCACGAATAATGCGAGCTAGGACGCGGTTTCGTCACGAACCGTTACGAATGAACAATGCGGGCTAAGAGATGCTCGACTCGGCAGAATCTGCTCTGTGTGAGCGGAAGTAGTGGGGTGAGTGACGGGTGTCGAACCCGCGACCTCCGGATCCACAATCCGGCGCTCTAACCAACTGAGCTACACTCACCACCCGAGGTGTTTACTGTGGCAGGCCCTAACGTGAATGACCATCGTACACAAACCGGTGCGAGACTCGCAAGCCACCGAGCGCAGGACGTGCTGAGTGCTCAGTGCTGAGCCCTTCAGAAGAGCATGCCTTGAGCGGAATATGAGCGTTGTCTTCGTTCATGGTCTCTACTCAGCACTCAGAACCCAGCACTTTTTCAGGTGCTGCGCGCGTCGAAGGCCCGCTGCATTTCGGCGAGGATGGCCTCGGCTGCGGCCCGCGGGTCGGAGGCGTCGCGAATCGGACGGCCGACCACGAGGTAATCCGATCCGGCCGCGATCGCCTGGGCCGGCGTCGTGGCCCTGGCATGGTCGCCGGTCTCGACTCCGGCCGGACGGATTCCGGGTGTGACGATCACCAACCGATCACCCACTCGCTGGCGAATCGCCTGCGGTTCCTCGCCGGACGCCACCACGCCTTCGCAGCCGACCTCGGCCGCCAGCGCCGCCCGCGCTGTGACGAGTTCCGCCACGCTGTTCTGGATGCCCATCTCGCGCAAGTCCTGGGAGTCATAGTTGGTCAGCACGGTCACCGCCAGGATCTTCAGCGCGGAGTTCGGAACCTGGCTTCGCCCTCGCACGGCGGCAGTCAAGGCCTTGCGGTTGGCGTGGACCGTCACAAAATCCACCCCCATCATGGCGACCTGCGCGGTGGCGCGCCGGACGGTTTCTTCGATATCGAGAAATTTCAGGTCGAGAAACACTCGCTTCCCCTGTTGCCGAAGCCGGTGGACGAATTCCGGGCCGGCGGCCGTGAAGAGTTCGAGGCCGACCTTCACGAACGAGATCGATTCGCCGATTTTCTCCACCAGCCGGATGCCTGCTTCCGCCGAAGGGACGTCGAGCGCCAAGATGAGCCGATCGCGCACGTGCATGTGAGTCATCATGGACCGTTCGCTCGCACTGTTGTCTTAGGAATGCCGCCAGCGTTTCGTGAGGCCGGCAGGGTACCCTTTCTTGACCCTTCAATCAAGGCTATGGTAGAAGAGAAATTCTTTTTCTCAAAGGAGCTATCTACCGATGCCACAGGTTCACACATCCACGATCAGGCGCGCCCGGCAAGCGGAAACTCGCCGCGCTCGAAACCGTACGACCCTCAACACGGTCAAGGCCTATATCAAGAAGACGTTGGCCGCGGTGGAACAGAAGCAGGCGGACGAAGCGGCAACGGCGCTGCGCGAGGCCAGTTCGGTTATCGGCCGCGCCGCAGCCAAGGGCGTCATCAAGCGAAACACGGCTTCCCGCCGCATTTCCCGCCTGACGCTGCGCGTCAACGCTCTGACGCCTTCCAAATAAGCAGGAGATTGAGAAAGTCTGCCGGCGTGGATCTCGCCGCGCTGGGCGATCTTCTTGAGCCTCCTGCCGGCGTTTCCGAGAATGGTTTCTCCGCAGCCTGCCAGTTGGACAACCTGACCACCTGCGGACAGTCCCTCTCTTCCTCACTCTCGGCAGAGGGAGAGCAGTAGGGCTTCCATCACGCGCCTTCCCGATCCGGCGCTCCCGCCCTTCAGTTTCGAATCCGTCTCCACAAAGAGCTCGAAGGCGCGACGCAGGTGCGGATCGGAGAAACGGCTCAAGAAGCCCTTCACCCGGTACGGCTCGATCCCAAGCGGTCTGGAGACTTCACCGGCGCTCCTCCCCTGGGCGAACAGCTCCTTCATCTTCCAGAGGCGCCGGTACTGCCAGACCAATGCGCCGAGGATCCGCAACGGTGCTTCCCCCGCCTCCCCATTACGCGCCAGGATTTCCAGCGTCCGACGGCAATCTTTCGCGGCGATGGCCGTGGTGAGATCGAAGACCGACGCGCCCGGCTCGATTCCGCGCGCCGCTTCCACTTCCGCCGCTCCTGCCGCCGCCCCGGCCGGCGTGGTCAAGGCCAGCTTTTCCAAATCCCGCTTGATCAATGCCAGCGAGTGCCCGGCTGATTCTCGGAGCACTTCGATTCCGGCGTCGGTGATCGTCAGGCCCACCCGTGCAGCCTCGCCGCTGATCCATTCCGTGAGGGCCGCCCCCTTCAACGGACCACAATCCACCACCAAGGCGCGCTTCATCAACACCTGTGTCCACCTCAAGCGCTTGTCGAGCTTCTCCGCAGTCAGGATCAGCGCGGTCGTTTCGCAGGGATCGGTCAAGTAGGCGAGCCAGGCGTCCTGATCCCGAGCCGTGATCTTGTCGGCCTGTTTGACGATAACGACTCGCCGGGGAGCGAAGACCGGGATTTCCCGCGCGGCGGTCAAGATGCGGCCCGCGCCGTCCTCGTCGGCATAGAATTGGGCACAGTTGAAGACATCGTCCGAACCGGGACCCAAGATCCCGTCCTTGAGGGTCGTGACCGAATTTCGCCTGAGTTCCTCTTCCTCACCCTCGACCAGACAGAGCGGCGGGACCGGTTCGCGTTGAAGATAGTGGGCGAGGGTCAGGGCCTTCACGATCATGGCGACAACGTTTCCCCATCAGCGGCTGTCATGCGAAACCTCACGCCGTCCAGACTATTTGGCGCCGGGCAGCATCGGGATGAACTCGGGAGGGGCCTCGGTCGGCTTGACCTTCCCTTCCCGCACATCGTCGATGAAGAGTTGGAAGCGTGCCGAGAGATCCGCGGCCACCATGCGGCCCGCCTGCTCGACCGCGCGGTTTTGCAACACGCGATTGAACTGCAGATCGGTCGTGATGAAGAATTCCGAGGCCCCTTTCGCCGTCTGAACCCACACGACTTTGTGACTGCGCACGTCCTCGGCCTGCACCATGACGATGGTCTCCACGCGGCTTTCCAAGGTCGCGGTTTGGGTAAAACTCAGCGTCGGGATGAGGACGGAGAGGATGGTGCCCTTGAGCACATAATCGGCCGTCTCCGTTCCACCGACCACCTGGGCCCCGCTGCCGGTCGCGAATTCCTGGCGGAGATAGTTGGAATATTTGATGTCGAGATTGGGCTCGAAGGTCCCATTGCGGAGATTGACGATGCTGAGTCGCGGCACATGCTCGCCCGGCTTGGTCTGAGCGGCAGGCTGGGCCGCACCGCCGATGGTCGGTCCCGGTCCCTCCACGCCGAACTGATAGCCGCAGGCGACGAGCAGCGTCGCCGCGACACCCGCCGCGCCGAGGAGCAGTCCTGAGTGCCGAGTGCCGAGTCCTGCGGGTTCTACGGCCAGTGCCGGGTGCCGAGCGCTCAGTGGCGAGGATGAATCGGCGGCTTGCATCTGGGAGACCTTCAACTCTTGCTCCTTCTGTTCCGCTTGCCTCAGCACTCAGAACCCAGCATGCAGCACTCCTTCAAATCACGAAATTGATCAGCTTCTTTTCGACGTAAATGACCTTCTTCGGTTCCTTGCCTTGCAGCGCCTCCTGGATCTTCGGCTCTTGCTGGGCGAGGCGCAGGACTTCTTCGCGCCCGGCCTCGGCTGCCACGCTGATCCTCCCGCGGAGTTTCCCGTTGACCTGGACCGGCAGTTCCAGTCGGTCGCTGACCGTCAGGGCGGGATCGTAGGTCGGCCAAGTCTGTTGTCCAGCGCTGGGCTTGTGGCCGAGCCTCTCCCAGAGTTCCTCGGAGAGATGGGGCGCGAATGGCGACAGGAGAAGGACGAGCGATTCCACGACCGATCGCGGCCTTCGATCGAGCTTCGTCAACTCGTTCGTCAAGACCATCATCTGCGAGATGGCCGTGTTGAACCGCAGCGATTCGAGATCCTCCGTCACCTTCTTGATGGTCTGGTGGAGCAGACGCGCGGTCTCCACGGAGGGCTCGGCCTCGATGACCGATTGATTCAGCCCGCCGTTCTCCTCAACCACCAGCCGCCAGACCCGATCCAGAAACCGCGTGACGCCTTCGACGCCGCGGGTGCTCCACGGTTTCATGGCTTCCAGCGGTCCCATGAACATTTCGTAGAGACGAACGGCATCGGCGCCGAACCGCTCGATCATGTCGTCCGGGTTGACCACGTTGCCGCGCGACTTGGACATCTTCTGGTTGTCTTCACCGAGCACGATGCCCTGGTGCACCAATTTCATGAACGGCTCCGGCGAATGGACCACGCCGATGTCGTAGAGCACCTTGTGCCAGAACCGCGCATATAACAGATGCAACACGGCATGTTCGGAGCCACCGATGTAAAGGTCCACCGGCATCCAATAGCGTTCCTTGTCCGGATCGACGAGTTGCTGCGGATTCTTGGCGTCGATGAACCGCAGAAAGTACCAACAGGACCCGGCCCACTGCGGCATGGTGTTGGTCTCGCGGCAAGCGGGACGGCCGGTCGCGAGATCCGCGGTCACCAGCCAGTCTTTCAGGTTCGCGAGCGGGCTTTCCCCGGTCCCCGAGGGCGTGAAGTTGGTCGTTTCGGGGAGCACCAGCGGCAACTGCTCTTCCGGCAGCGCCTGGTGCTGCCCGTCAACCCAGAGAATGGGGAACGGCTCGCCCCAATAGCGTTGCCGCGCGAAGAGCCAATCGCGCAGCTTGTAGGTGATTGTCTTGCGGCCCTTGCCCTGAGCCTCCAGCCAATTCGTGATGGTCGGGATCGCGTCGGCCGGCTTGAGACCGTCGATCGAGAAGGCGCCGTCGGGCGTCGTGGAGTTGACCATGGTCCCCTGGTCGATCTCGACAAAGGCCCCCTTGTCGGTGTCTCCGCCGGAGACGACCTCGCGAATGGGGAGCGCGTACTTGCGCGCAAAGGCCCAGTCCCGTTCGTCGTGGGCCGGCACCGCCATGATGGCGCCCGTGCCGTAGCCCATCATCACGTAATCGGCGATCCAGATCGGCAGCCGTTCGCCGTTCACGGGATTGATCGCAGAGCCGCCGGTGAAGACGCCGCTTTTTTCTTTTTCCAGCTCCTGACGTTGGAGATCGCTCTTGCGCGCCGCCGCTTCTTGGTAGGCACGCACCTCCGCGCGGCGATCCGGCTCGGTCACCGCTTCCACCAGCGGATGTTCCGGCGCCAGCACCATATAGGTGGCGCCGAACAGCGTGTCGGGTCTGGTCGTGAAGATCCGCAGATTGCCGTGGACATGCGCCAGGGCAAACTCAACCTCCGCCCCGATGGAACGCCCGATCCAATTCTTCTGCATCTCCAAGGTGGAGGTCGGCCACTCGACCAGCTTCAGATCGTCCAACAGCCGATCGGCGTAGGCGGTGATCTTCAGTACCCATTGTCGCATGGGCCTGCGGACCACCTCGAACCCGCCGACTTCGCTCTTGCCGTCGACCACCTCTTCATTGGCGAGCACCGTGCCCAGAGCCGGACACCAGTTGACCGGCACTTCGGCCACATAGGCGAGCCCGCGTTTGTAGAGCTGCAAGAAGATCCACTGCGTCCAGCGATAGTAATCGGGGTCGGTCGTGCTGAGTTCGCGCTCCCAGTCGTATGAGAGCCCGACCCGCTTCATCTGTCGCTTGAAGGTGGCGATGTTCTGGGCGGTCGTGATCGCCGGATGAATGCCGGTCTTGACCGCATATTGCTCGGCCGGGAGGCCGAAGGCGTCCCATCCCATCGGATGCAGGACGTTAAACCCGCGCATCCGCTTGTAGCGCGAGACGATGTCGGTGGCCGTGTAGCCTTCCAGATGGCCGACATGAAGCCCGGACCCGGAAGGATAGGGGAACATGTCCAAGCAGTAGAACTTGGGCTTCCCGCGATCCTCGCTCGCCCGAAACGAGCGGTGCTCCTCCCAATAGGCCTGCCACTTGGTTTCGATGGCTTGAAAATCGTACGGACGGCTCATGGCGATGACGGGGCGGTTGGAGGAACTCTCACGTTGATTAAAACGTTGGACCATAACACACACCGGATGACCCCTCAAGCAGAGCGGTGTCGGAAGAGGGAGCCTCAGAAGGTTGCGCGAAGGGTGTGCCAGACCGTCTCTGTTATACTCCTGCCGCAGATGGGCCTCTATGCGCACCATATTTTCCCACGCCTCATGGACTGGAGCATGAGACGCAGGCTGTTCCAACAGGAACGAGCCGAGGCGCTCGCGCCCGCTTTTGGGGACGTGCTCGAAATCGGCTTCGGCACGGGACTGAACCTTCCGCATTATCCGCCGTCTATCGCGGGCCTCACCGGGGTCGATCCGATGCAGGCTCTCCAGGAGCGCGTGGCCGCTCGTTCTCGTGCCGTCTCCTTTCCCGTGCAGGTTGTCACGATGACGGCGGAAAGCCTGCCTTTCGACGAAGGCCGGTTCGATTGCGCCGTGAGCACCTGGACCCTCTGCACGATCTCCGATCCGATTGCCGCGTTGCGGGAAGTGAAGCGCGTCTTGAAACCGGGCGGGCTGTTTCTCTTTACCGAGCATGGCCGGAGCGACAATCTGCGGGTGGCGGCCTGGCAGGATCGGCTGAATCCGATTCAAAATGTCGTCGCCTGCGGCTGCAATCTGAACCGACGCATCGACCGGCTGATCATCGAGGCAGGCCTGACGCTCGACCGGCTCGACCGGTTCGAGTTGCCCGGCGTGCCGCGCGTCGCCGGCACGATGTATCGGGGACGGGCCCGAGCGTGATCGCGGCCTGGCACGCCGTCGCTCAGATCTCCGTCAGCGTCCCGAAATGCTCGAGCGAATGAAAGGTGTCGGAAGGCTCTGGGTCGAGCTGAGAGCTGGATTTGGACCGGTGGTACAGGTAGGCCACCCCAAAGCCGCGTGCGGCCCGGAGACACCCTTCATCATCATCGATATATAAGGAGCGGGCGGGGTCGAACCCGACCAGCCGTTGGCAGACCGGCCAGTATTCAGGCCGCATTTTCAGGCAACCGACCTCGAACGCATTCACGATCCGATCGACATAGCGATCCAAGCCCGTTTTCGCGACCTTGACGGCCACCCCGGCTCCATGCGCGTTGGTCACGATCGTGACACGTTTGCCTCGGCGCTGTAATGCCTTGAGAAACGGCAGGGCGTCCGGGAGAAAATCGATCAGATGATTCAACTCCCGGTGGAGGGCGACGACATCCAACCCCACTCGGCTTGTCCAGTAGTGGAGATCGGTCCAGGCCAATTCCCCCTCGACCGACCGATACATGCCCATGAGAGTATCCCGCGCCTGCTCGAAGGAGAGCCGGTGTAGGGCGGCATACCGGCGCGGTAGCGCTTCTTCAAAGAAATAATTGTCGAAATGTCGGTCGAGCAGCGTGCCGTCCATGTCCAGCAGGACATGATCGATGCGGTCCCAGTCGAGGCGGTGCCGAGGACTACGTGCTGAGTGCTGAGTCATAGAGAGGAGTATAGCGGAGGCCGAGAGCGAAGACGAGGCTCGTTGTGTTTGTCAAAATTCCTGTGTTACGGTCCGACCATCCCGTTCTCATTCAAATCCATGACTGTACGCTCAGCACCCAGTACCCGGCACTCAGCCCTGCTTCCCACCGTGGCGATCATCGGACGGCCGAACGTGGGGAAGTCCACACTATTCAACCGGATTCTGGGCCACCGCTCCGCAATCGTGGACGATGTCCCCGGCGTGACACGCGACCGCAACTATGCCGAAGCCTCCTTTCGAGGACGCCCCTTCAGATTGGTGGATACGGGCGGGCTTGACCCGAGCGCCACCGAAGGGATGTTGGCCTTGATCCGGCACCAGACACAACTGGCGATCGCCGAGGCCGACGTGCTCATCCTCGTGATGGACGGGCGCGATGGGGTCACGCCGGCCGATGAAGCGGTGGTCTCGCTGCTGCGCGGGATCACGAAGCCCGTTTACCATGCGATCAATAAGATCGACACAGCCAAGGCGGAGCCGTTGGTGGCCGACTTCTACCGCTTGGGTGTGGATCACCTCTATCCCGTCTCCGCCGAACATGGGATCGGTGTCGATGATGTATTGGAGGCCGTCTATCCCCACCTCCCCGAACAGCCCCCTGAGGGATCGCTGGCCGATGTGCCGCGCATCGCCATCGTCGGACGACCCAACGTTGGGAAATCGACGTTGGTCAACGGCGTCCTTGGACAAGAGCGCTGCGTGGTCAGCAACATTCCCGGCACCACGCGCGACCCCATCGACACCCTCGCCACATTGGACGGTCGGCACTATATCTTCACGGACACGGCCGGCATCAGGCGGCGCGGCCGTATTGAGCGTGGGATTGAAGGGTATAGCGTGGCCCGGTCCTTGCGCGCGCTCGGCCGGTCGGACGTGGCGGTCCTGCTGCTGGATGCGGAGGAAGGCCTGACGGAACAAGACACCAAGATCGCCGGATTGGTCCTGCGCCAGGGGCGCGCCTGCATCCTGCTGGTCAACAAATGGGATCTACGCACGCACGAGGCCGGAGCCAAGCAGGCCTATGAGGCCGATCTGCACCGCCGCTTTTCCTTTTTGACGTGGGCCCCCGTGCTCTATGCCTCTGCCCTGAAGCCGGACTCGTTGCGTCCGCTGTTTCCGTTGATCGAGCAGATCGTCGCCTCCTTCACCAACCGCATTCCGACCGGCCCGCTGAATCAATTTTTCCAACAGGTGCTGGAGAGCCATCCCTTGCCGATGCGCAAGGGTCGCATCACAAAGACGGCCCGGTCGGCCTTTATCACCCAAGTGGCCACGAAGCCGCCGGTGTTTGCCCTGTTCGTCGGTCATCCCGAGGGCATCACCAGCGCCTATCTGCGTTTTCTGGAGAACCGGCTGCGCGACCAGTTCCCGTTGAGCGGGACGCCCATCCGCATTCTTGTTCGAAAGAAGTAAGGCCTCGGATGGGGTCGGAGCGGATGCTCGTTCGCCGTAGCCGAATTCCTACAGAACCAGAAAGATACAGTTGCAGACATTTGGATACGCCTGCATGTCGACATGACCAAGCCATCCCCGTGACGAATCTCCAAAATCGCTGACCAGGACATCGGTAACCTAATCATCCGCCATCCGCCAACAATGGCGTGAAATTTGCTTATTGTCTTGCCTGTAAATTTTGGGCGAGTCATTTCGGTCGAATGTACCTTGGACCTTCACATCCAATAGCCGTATCGGGTCGTAGGGAAAGTCGAGTGCACGCGTCATGCGCCCTGCGTGCTCGACGCTTGATGAAGTAGACATGCGGACGCGGACAAGGCGCTACGCCATCATCGACGTTCGAGACATCGAATTCGTTCCAACACCCTGTAGGCACCCACATACTGATTAACAACATTCAACAACCCTTGTCACGGTGGAACTCATGGAAGAACAGTTGGCTGCATCGAACGTGTCGCAGGGGTATGTGCCGTCCCTCACCTCGAAAGTCGGACTCCTGGTCCTCTCATCGTCCAACCGCGTCCTGCATCTCGACGAACAGGCCTCCCAGTTCCTGGGTGACCTGCAGCGGCAGGAACAGCGAGCTAGTGCGAACGGACTGCCTCCGTCGGTCGAAACATTCTGTTCCGAGATCCAGGACGTTTTGTCCGATCGAGAAGAGGCGGCCGACTGGCGGCCGTTCGAGGTGAAGCGATCCGTCGGTCAATCTCCTGAAGCGCTGATGCTGCGGGCCTTTGTCTTTCCCTCGCGATCCTCCCTTGCGCAGACGAGAATTCTCGTCACTCTCCAGAAGGCCTGATCACTCGGTCGAGGCAAGCGGCTCGTCGGGCAACGAACGGCCGAGACGTCGCGTCATGCGGCGGACCGGCGTGGCCGCCTGATCCGGCAATCCGCTTGACAGCCTTCCACCTGCGTGTTATTCGCGAACAGATGCCGGGCGTTTTTTATTGCTCCATATCTTGTAACGTTGCCGCTAAAACCATTCACTCTCTCGAAGGTTAGATATGAACCATCGTTTCTTGTGTATTCTTGGCTCCGGGTTGCTGCCGTTCGCCTTCGGAATGGGTCTCATGCTGTCCGCTGCTTCCGCCCAGTCATTGCCGGCATCGGAAGATTCACCCTCTATCCAGGAACCGACGCCCGAGGAGACTCCGACCCCGACGGATGAGGCTGCCCCCCAACCGGCGCCGGAAACGCCGGCCGCAACCACAATGACGGAGGACGTCGATCCTTGGATCCAGGTCGGCGGAACCGTCTGGCGCATGAAACCGGGATTCGTGTTTCTGAGAACGCCGGTCGGCCTGTTGACCTTAACCTGCCAGACTTGTCTACGCGATCTGCGCGGCGCTCACCACGTGACCCTCTGGATCCACGGCTCGCATGGAGCCGTGGATATCCTGTCCAAGGGACAGGACAAACCCACGCGCCGTTATCTATGGGGACCGCTGGTTCTTGCTTCACCCGATAAGCAGGACCTGCTCTTGTGGACCCCGGATGGCGAGCGCAGATTCTCCGCCGGAACCTTGGCCGGAAAGATCGCCGCTCAGCCAGCCGGCAAGCCGGTCACAGTCGAAGTCAACGCCGCAGACACGGTGGTAGGTTTGCACAATCTCCAGTACGACCTGCAGATCAGCCAGGTCCCCACCCACTCCAACCGGACGGAGATGAAGATCAGCGGCTCAGTCGCCAAACTGAAGGCTGGCTACACCTTTTTGCGGACACCGGTCGGAATGCTCCCCATCAGTTCGAAGACCGGATTGAAACAGGCCAAGGTGGGGCAGGACCTCACGCTGTGGATTCATGATACGAACATGGCCGTGGAGCTTCGTCCCAATGGAGCGGACCAGCCCACTTCGCGGCTCCTCACGGGGAAACTCACCTATTCCACGCCGGAAAAGCGCGAGTTGACGCTCTGGACTCCGGAAGGCGAGCAGCAATTTCCCGCCGATCAGGCCGACAAAACGCTCGCCGGACTCAAGGAAGGATCGCCGGTCATCGTCGAACTGAACGGCGAGGGGTCCGTCGTCGAGATTCGCAAGGGCTATTGATTCGTACACCTGATTCGTTCGTCTCCTCGACCTTCCCAGCCTGCGCAAATCGGACGGCACGGCAGAATCCGTGGCGCCATTTATCCTCCCGACCTACCAGCCTTGACACTCATGAAATCGGGTCTTTAGACTCGACCCCTCATGGCCCGATCAGCGCTGACTCTGCCAGAAATCGGATCGTCCGACGGCCAATCGGACGGCCAAGAACGCTTGTCATTCGACGATCTCTATCGGGAACATGTCGATCGCATTTTCCGCTATGCTCAGCGTCTGTGCGGCGAACCTGAGGCGGCCAAGGACGTCGTCCAGGACACGTTTCTGAACGCTTACCGCGGCTACAAAGATTTTCGAGGAGAATCTCAGGTTTCAACCTGGCTTTATACGATCGCCTCCCGCGTCTGCCAGCGACTGAGACGCAAGCGTAAGGGTCAGCCTGAGCACGAGTTATCCCTGGAGGATTTCATTCCTACCACCGACGGGGAGCTCCGTCTTCAGATTCCCGTGGCGGGACTGACCCCGGAGGAGGCATTGGTCAATAAGCAGCTCCGCCGCGCGCTGGATCAAGCGATCGGCCGGCTTCCCCCGAAATACCGCATGGTGTTGGTCCTGCGCGACATGGAAGGGGTCAGCGCCAGAGAGGTGGGCGCCGTGATGGGCCTCAACGAACGGGCCGTCAAATCGCGACTCCATCGCGCTCGTCTGTTCGTCCGTCGCGAGCTGAGCGCGCGAGGCGTCGGCGCACCTCTGACGCCGGGGCATCGGCACGAGCACACCGAGAAACCGGACTCCGGTATAATGTAGAGGTCTCCATGGCACAGGAACGAACATACCGCGCTTCGCGACGAGCCGGCCAGCCCAGCGGGTCCCGAAAAGGGAAGGCCCATTGTCTCCACATCCTGCGACAGTTATCCGATTATCTTGACGACGATCTGGCTCAGGATGTCTGCGCTGAAATCCGGCGGCATCTCGGCGTCTGCCCGAACTGCGAGACCTTCGTTACCTCGCTGCGTCAGACCATCTCTCTGTGCCGTCAATTGACCCCAAAGCCGCTCTCCGTCTCCGCCAAGGCCCAACTCCGCCGCCAGATCCTGCACGCAGCCGGCGCCCGGTAGCCTCTCCCTGCTGCTTCCCGGCTCGATACCTCGCGCTCCACCGTCGCCACAGGAACATGTTAGAATGAGCTGACCGATGCCTCACCTTCACCAACCATCGCCTCGAGCGCACAGGGTGGTTGCCGCTACGGGATGGATCGTCGCGGTCGTGGCGTGTACCGTCTTCACGGGAATGCCTCTGCACGTATCCGCCTCCCTCGATCAACCCCCTGTCGTGATCACGATCAAGGCTCGACAATTTCATCCTTCCCTCGTTACGCTCCGAGTCGGACAGCCGGCCATGCTCGTGTTTGAAAATCTCGACACCGAGCTGCATTCGTTCGTCCCGCAAGATCTCCTGCGCGGCGTGAATCTGAATATAGGCGGCAACGGCGCTCCCGAGTTCGGCGAGGAAGGCTTTAAGCGGGTGATCATTCCGCCGGAAGGCCGGGCGGAGATTCGTTTCACACCCGCGAATCCCGGCGAGTTCGGCTATATCTGCGACATGCCGGGACATCAGATGCGCGCACAGATCGTGGTGGAGCACGGACCATGAACGACAATACCCCGTCCCAGCCGGAACGAGTATTGTGGGAAGGCCATACGTCGTGGATGGACCAAGCGGTGTTGTTCATTTTCATGGCCGCTGCGGCCGTCCGGACCGCCGTCGCCATCCAGGCTCACCACTGGGGTACCGCGTCGTTGTATCTTTTCGCCGTCGTCCTATTTCTCGGCATCGCTTCCTGGTTTCACTATGCCTACTATTACCGCCTGACCTCCTCCCGGATATGGGTGCACTTCGGCCACTTTGGCCGGAACCGGCGGCTTGTGAAAGAGTTCCCTCTGAAGGAGGTGACCGACATTCACGTCCGATACGAACTGCTGAATCGTTGGTTCGATCTCGGCAAGCTCGAAATCGCCAATAGCCTCACCGAGGAGTTTCTGGTCGTCCGCGGCGTACCGAATCCGGAGGAACTTAAGACACAACTCGAACGATGGGTGCGCGCGCAGCGCAACCCGTGGGGTCCTGTGCCGACCCAGGGTACACCCGACCATGCTCGGTGACGGCAGGGGCCCGAGTGGTCCGACCCTCATCATCCTTCTCCTCGCCGGCTGCTCCCTCTTCGCCTTGCTGACCCTAACGTCCCCATCCGTTTCTGCTCCGATCGGCTCTCCCGACCGGGGCCGTGCCATCTATCTTGAGCACTGTCTGTCCTGCCACGGCCTCAGCGGAAACGGCGACGGAGCCGAAGCGCCCTACCTCTCGCCGCGCCCTTCCAGCTTGATCTCCGCCGCGACGTCGGCCAAGTCCGATAAGGAACTGCTTCAGATCATCGACCAGGGAAAGCCGCATACATCGATGCGCGCGTGGAGCGGGATGCTGACCACCGAAGAGCAGCGCGATGTCGTGGCCTACATCCGATCGTTGATTCAGTTCCGTCCTCCTTCCCCCGACCGGCCTCCTTCCTCCGAGTCCGGTCGCTAGCCCGTACGATTCATGAACGCTTCTGCCGCCCCGGTCCATTGCAACAGCAGAGCACCGAGCGCAACACGGCGAACCGTCATCCATAAATGATGCGGCCGAGTCCCGGCATCCGCCCCTTTCATGCGCGAGGGGCCGCATGCTAGAGTGGCCTCTTTGGCATCGACATTCCTGTGCTCCTCGCAATTCCTATAGGTGTGGCATGACTCACAGACCCGACGTTGTTCAACTTGGTGGGTTTCGCGGTTTCCGGCTGCTAGGAGGCTGGCGGGCATTGACCTTTCTACTGCGGCGAATGACAACGGCGGCCAGGCCCCTGGCGACAGTGCTGCTCGTCCTGATGATGGTCGGTACGGTCGTCACTCCGGCTTGGGCGGCCTCCGCAAGTCAGAAGAAGGCTCGAAAGTCTCCGACTCCGTCGCCGGCCGGCAAGGCGGCGATGGACTATGCCCTCGCCATTTCGTCGGGAGACCAGACCGCATTCGGCCAACTCGACTTTGCCTGCCAGTACCGGATGGTCGAGCAACAGGGGACCTTGAAAAAATTCCCTCCTGCGACGGACGGGATCTATACAGACTGTTGGAACCGCCTCAAGGAGGCCGTGAAGCCGGCCATTTGGAAGACCGATGAAGGAATGGACACCATTTGGCCCGGTCCGGGACGCCTGGTGTTCTTTACCGAACCGCTCGAAACGTACCAAGCCGCGACGGCCGTGATGGAGCTGCTCGGCCAGTCGCCGCCGGGCACCGGCCTCACCCTATCGATCGAACGGCAGCAGGCGATCCCGAAGGCCTCTTTTCCCGCCGGGAGGAACCGCAAACTGGCCAACGTCCCAACCTCCCTCGTTCGGTTGCGTGTGACCTATAAGGACATGCTTACCTCTCCGGTGACCTTCGCCAAGGGGGCCTACCGGTTCCGATCGACGATCCATCGCCCCCGTGTCGCCGTGAAATCCGTGGACGTGCAGTTTGTGGTCATGACGGGGCTCAAGGGTCTGGGCTATCCGGGCGATGCCGCGGTCCTCAGCGTACCGGTTTCCGTCCTATCGGACGCGGGCGATCTCCCGCAGACCGGCGAGCTTCCCAGCGAGGCGATCCCCTTCTCGACCGAGGCCAGCCGTGTGGTGGCGGACTCGGCGGCGATCTGGCAGCCGTCGGACGGCTCCGGCCTGCTGATCGCCGCCGTGGCCAGATCCAGGCATTTTCCGGAGTTGCGGGATCGGATCGCGATGCTAAATCGGGTCCTTCTGATCGACGGGGAGCAACCGGAAGCGCTCACGGCAATGACGAACGATCTCTACGGCCGAGTCCTGGTCACAGGCGATGCCGTGCCCTCCGTGCCGTTCAAGGATGCCATGCTCGCGAAACGGGTCACAGAACTGTCCTGGAATTGGTACGCGCAAAACTTTCGGATGGACCTGTCCAACAGCATGGAAATGGGTGGACTCACGCAGCCGACCGCCGGTGATTTTCTGTACCGCATGATTCCCGCGATGGAGACACTTTCCAAGGTCCGTCCTAAAGACTTGGATAATCGCCTTCACCTCGGGATCGCCTACCGTTGGAACAACGACCAGCTTCGCGCCATCCAAACGCACGAGGCGCTGGTCAACGATCTCGCACAAGCCCGCCCTGGCCAGCGGGCGCGCGCGTTGATCGAGGTAGCCTGGTCGCGCATCCATAAGGTGTCGTGGAATCGGTCTCTCAACGATCCCGACATCGACCAGGCCTATCGCGAAGCCGAGGAAGCGTTCAAACTCACCGACGATCCGCTGGACAAGTTCACGGCCGCCTATACGATGGCCTACAGCCAACTCTACATGGCGGAGCGCGACCCCAAGTTGATGTTGGCAAACCTCACCCAGGCCAAGCAGTTCTTCGAGCTGACGCCGGGCGCCACGCCGGAGGTCTGGAGCTATCTCCTCAACCGCGACAGCCTGAAGGCCTTGCTTGATGCGGACCCGACCTTCAAGCCGTTGCTGACGGCCATGGAGCCGAAACCCGAGCCGAAAAAAGACTGACGCTCATACGGGCTCGCGAACGGAGAATTGCGATTGTTGTCGACCAGCGGCTACGCAGCCCGGAGTCCCACCTCTCCGTTGGAACCCTTCTCGTTCGTCAGACGAGCGGTCGGGTCTCACGACGTGCTGATCCGTATCCGCTATTGCGGGATCTGTCATTCCGACGTCCATCAAGCCAGAGACGAATGGGGCGGATCGATCTTTCCGATGGTCCCCGGTCACGAGATCGTGGGCACGGTGCGTCAAGTCGGATCGGCAGTGACCGGATTCGCCATCGGCGACCTGGCCGGTGTCGGCTGCTTCGTGGACTCCTGCCGTGTGTGCACGCAGTGCCGGCTGGGACTCGAACAGTATTGCGATGGCCACCTGGTCCTGACCTATAACGGGACGGAACGCGACCAACAGACCCCGACCTACGGCGGCTACTCCGATCAGATCGTCGTCGATGAGCGCTACGTGCTCCGCATTCCCCCGGACCTTCGACTCGAAGGCGCCGCGCCGCTACTCTGCGCCGGGATCACCACCTACTCGCCGCTGCGACATTGGGACGTCGGTAAAGGGCAGCGCTTGGGTGTGGTGGGGCTCGGCGGCTTGGGACACATGGCCGTCAAAATCGGCGCGGCCCTGGGCGCCGAGGTATCCGTGCTCAGCCATTCGGCGCACAAGCGGCAGGACGCCGCCCGCCTCGGCGCGGCCGACTTCATTCTGACCTCCGACTCCTCCGCACTTGCCAAACTCGACAGACGGTTCGACGTCATGATCGACACGGTCTCGGCCTCACATGATCTCGATGGGTACCTCAACACATTGAAAACGGACGGCACCATGATCCTTGTGGGGGCGCCGAGCCGGCCGATGCCGGTCGGCGCGTTTCCGCTACTGCTGCGTCGCCGCCGGCTCGTCGGATCGCTCATCGGCGGCATCCGAGAAACCCAGGAGATGCTGGACTTCTGCGCCAAGCACCGGATGGCCGCCGATGTCGAAGTCATTCCCATTCAAGAAGTGAATAGGGCCTACGAACGCCTGCTCCGTGGAGACGTCCGCTACCGCTTTGTGATCGACCTGGCCTCGCTGACATAGGATGCCCGACCGCTGCGTCGTCTCCCTGGCCGCAGGGTCGCCCCATCGATGACCCTCGATGGTCGGCTCGCTTCCGCTCCAAAATCCTTCCGTCTACATGGCCCGTGTCGATCGACACATCCGCCTGCCCGATCGGTCTGCGCGAAAGCCGCTGCTGTGAGGCGTGCGCGTCGCCGGCCCAGAGCCGCCCGAGGCTGCGGCGGCATTCGGCTTGACATGAAGAAGAATGTCGGTGAGGGCTTACTCTCCGGCGAAGCGGAGATAGAGGGTTTGCGAGGATCCGGGCTGCACCGTCACGCGGCGAAGCTGCGGCATGTCATCCCCTCTTATCCCGGTCAGGTCGTAGGTTCCGGCGGGCAGATCGAGAAAGAGCCACGGCCCCGTCACATGCTCAGGCGGAATCGACAGGGTGATCGCCCCCCCGTGACTCACAATCTGCACGCCCACGCGAGCCAGATAGGGTTTTCCCCCGGCGGTCAAGACGAGTTTGATCGGAAACGGGGGATACTCGGCCGCCCGCTCGGCCATGCCGACCCCGGCGCTGAAATAGCGAACTGCTCCCGCTCGATGGAGCGGAATGAGATCCCTCCACGTCTCCCCATTGGCTTGATAGGTCAGTTCGAGCGCATCTCCGGTTGGCAAAATCCGTGAAGTGGCTGATACGTCCGCCCATCCTGGAGCAGGTCCCAATCCGATGGACCATCCGATCATAACCAGGAGGAACGTCACGACAAGGTCGTACCGATGGAGACCAAGGGCGGCAAGGCTCAGTCCCGCTGTTCGTTCCCCATCCATCCGGACTCCATCCCAATCAAGAGTGCGCCGAGCAGCTCCACGCTAGCGGGTACCGACCGTTCTGTCAATGCGTGCGAGGGCCGGGGTTATCCATTCATTTTCGGGCGACGATCTCCGAAGCCGGCATGCCTCGCTCGTCCCCATCGAATCATCATGCTAGGATGGCGCTCCTTGCTTTGATGTGATGGAGCCGCACCGTATCCTCCTGCAACGTGATGGCACAGCCGGCTGCCCCTTCACTCTCGGACTATCGCTTCTTGATGCTGACGGTGCCTCGATTGCGATCCTCCTGCTGGCCGTCGAGCTGTTTGAGTTCAGCGCCAACATCACAGTGGATACTTTTCTCGACCTCACGAAGGACCTGATGCAGCCTGCCTCGAAGTCTCCGTCCCGAGAGTTTCACGCGACGCATTTTCTTGTTGAAGTCAAAGCGCGGTACGTTTGGCTCACCACGGTCGTGGTGGCATTGGTGGCCGGAGCGTACGCCGCGATGATGTGCGCCACGCTGATCTATCAATCTCATCCCATGCGGCGGCTGATGGTCGTTTCGACGGTGGGTCTGGTGTTGTCCGCGATCGGATTGCTGTTTCTCTGGTAGCTTGATAACAGCCACGCGCTCTACCGAACTGCCTTCGTCTTCACCTACGATAATTTACGACATGCCGAGCCTCAGCAAATCAGCAAAGACCTCTTGCGCTATACCATGACGGTGGTTTCCGTCGTGAACGTGCAGGCCATCGTCGTTCCGGTGGTGGCGTTGCTCACGGCCTCCGGCTCGCTCGCGGTCGGCCCATTGGCCCGGCGGCTCATCCGCCCTGTTGGGTAGCCGAACCGAGCGTTGATGGGGTCATCCGAGCGTTGATGGGGTCATTGCTTGACTTGGCACTTCGCCCTCGCTACGCTCCGCCGCCATGGCTCGCCAGCTTCGCTTGGAGTTTGAAGGCGCCCTGTACCATGTCACCGCTCGCGGCAATGCGCGCCAGCCGATCTTTCAGGATGACGCCGATCGCCAGCGGTTTCTGGACTTGCTCGGCCAGGAGACCCGTCAGCAAGGATGGCGCTGTTACGCCTATTGCTTGATGGACAATCACTACCATCTGCTCGTGGAAACCCCGGAGGCGAACCTCAGTCGGGGGATGCGCCGCCTGAACGCCACCTATACCCAACGCTTTAATCGGCGGCACGGGCGAGTCGGGCACGTGCTGCAAGGCCGGTTTAAGAGTATTCTCGTCGAGAAGGAGCGGTATCTGCTGGAGCTCTGTCGGTACCTGGTGTTAAATCCGGTCCGTGCCGCCGTGGTGGAGACGGCGGCAGACTGGCGATGGAGTAGCTATCGGGCCACCGCGGGTGACGAACCGACGCCGACCTGGCTCGATGTGGCCGGCGTCCTCACCTTGTTTGATCCGAGGCCGACTGCGGCCCAGCGTGCCTACCGGCGGTTTGTGCACGCCGGGATCGGACACGCGTCGCCGTGGGCACAGGTGAGAGGCCAAATCTTCTTGGGACGCGCGGCCTTTCTGACGCGCATGGAAGCGCTGATCCAAGGACAGCGGGTGGTCAATGTGCCTGCCGCGCAAACCCGGCCGACGCGCCTGCGGCCGGAAGAGGTGGTGGCGCGCGTGGCGGCGGTCTATGGACTCACCGTGCGGGCGCTCCTGAGCCGCGGCCACGCAGAAGCCTATTGTTCCGCGGCGTGGCTGTTACGCCGAGCGGCCAACGAGCCGCTTGCCCGCGTGGCGAAACGATTCGGTGTTTCGCCGTCGCGCATTTCGAAGATTCAGCGTGCGGCCGAGTGTACGGTCCCCAGCCCGCTGCGCAGGCAAGCGATGCAGCAGTGTCAAGTCAAGCAATGACCCCGTTACATTGGCGACGAATCCACAGTTGCCGTGGAAGCCTTCATGAACGATGCGGGCTCGGAGCCGGGGTGCGCAGATCGGGGGCGACGGCTTCGCGGAGCTGGAGCAAGAGGTGTTCGAGCACAAGTTGAGCATTCAAGTTACGGGTGCTGTTTCGTTGGATAGCGTCAATCTCTTGCAGCAGCCCCAGCAGCCGATCGCTGTCCGCTCGCTTGGCGATGGTTTCCAGCAGCGGCCGATGCGAGGCATAGGTCAAGGATTCCGTGCGGCTGCCGATTCCCACCAGGACGAGGTCGCGCACCCATCGGGAAAGCCGATCCAGGCTGTCGCTGAGTCGGTCCTCTTTTGAGAGCGCTTCTGCAGCGGTCAGGGTCGCTGTGGTGGAGCGCAAGGCGTGCGGCGCCAGCAGCGTCGCAAGACTATCGTGTCGCTCTTGGATCGATGCGAGGTCGGTCATGAGCGCTTCTCCGAGTCGGCCTTCGGTGCGGCTCGTCAAGGCGGTGGCGTCCGGCTCCGACCAGCCACGCATGGTCATCAGGTGGCGGACGCTTTGCTCAAATGGCGGCGGGGTCAATCGCAGGCTCTGGCAACGGGAACGGATCGTCGCCGGCATCGAGTAGGGCCGGCTCGATACGAGGATGAGCAGCCCATACCCCGGTGGTTCTTCCAAGGTTTTCAATAAGGCGTTCGCGGCGGGGAGGTTCATCGCGTCCGCATCGTCGATCAGGCAAAACTTCCTCGGCGCGATCAACGGGCGATAGATCAGGCGGCTTTCCAGCTCTCGGATGTCCTCGATTTTGATCTGCGGGGACGATTGCTCGGGATCTGGCCGGATCAGAGAGAGATCCGGATGGGTGCCCTGATCGAACTGGTGGCAGGAACGGCAGCGGCCGCAGGCATCCGGTTCATCGGATGGTGAAGTTGCCTCGCATGCCATGGCCTGCATGAATCGCAACGCCAGCAGCCGCTTTCCGATCCGGTCCGGACCGTGGAACAGATAGGCGTGGGCCACGCGCTCGTTGAGTATGGCCGATCGTAACAGGCTCTTGGCCCGGTCATGTCCGACGACGTCAGCGAACGGCATGCGCTCTCATCAATTGTCGCGGAAGAGTGGAAGTCGGATTCTGTCTACGCGGTGCGTCCTTCCTGCGAGTCAGGACGGCCAGCAGCAAACGTTTCACATCCGTATGAATCCGCTCCGGGCTTCGTCCGGAGGGGATCACGTGTATGCGGGACGGATACTTCCGCGCGAGAGCCTGAAATCCATGCCGCACACGTTCATGGAATTGCCCGGTCTCCTCGTCCAAACGGTTGGTCTTGGTCCCATCCGCTCGGCGGCGTCGTAGCCCCACCGTCACCGGCACGTCAAACAGCAGGGTCAGGTCGGGAATCAGATTATCGGTGACTTGTCGATGCAGGCGCAAGAGCATCGCCGAGGGAAGGCCTCGTCCATAGGCCTGATAGGCCAAGGTGGAATCGACATACCGATCGCACAGGACGATGGCGCCTCGTTGCAGCGTCGGACGAACCACCTGTGCGACATGCTGCGCCCGTGCGGCCAATACCAGCAGGACTTCCGTCCAAGGGGCCACCGGTTCATCTGTCGCGTTCAACAACGAGTCACGCAAGGCTTCGGCGAGCGGCGTTCCTCCGGGCTCACGCGTCCGGATGACCTCATATCCCTCTCGACTCAGCCAGTCGGCCAGCCTCGCCGACTGGGTCGTTTTGCCACTCCCTTCGATTCCTTCCAGGGAAATGAAGAGACCCGGCCGGCGACGAGGACCGGGGACGGAACCGGGCGATGGTTTGGGTCTGGATTTGGTCACGGGAAAGTGGCCGGCATCCTAGTCCAAGTCATTGAAATTAGCAAGAAAAGGCTTGCGACGGCTCTTTCGATCTGGGTATGATGACCAGTCATCCTGCTGACCCCGATGAAACCAGTTAAGGCCGCGATCAAACGGTACTTTTTGACCGGTCTCCTCGTCATTACACCGATCTGGGGGACGATCCTCATCCTCAAGACGTTATTCGTCACTGTGGATGGGATATTGGGCGATGTCGTTGTCCGATTGGTGATGCCCCAGTCCTACGTTCCGGGCTTAGGGATTGTCACGCTCGTGTTGCTGATTCTCGCCGTCGGACTTTTTACGACCAACGTCATCGGACGGCAGGTTGTCAAGTGGTGGGAGGGACTGCTGAACCGAGTGCCCGTCGTACGCGGGATCTATTCGACGATCAAATCCATGATGGACGTCTTGTCGGTCGGCGAGCGGGGACGATACAACCGTGTGGTGCTGATTCAATTTCCCAAGAACGGCCAGTATTGTTTTGCCTTTGTCACGGGGACGACGCAGGGGGACGCCCAGCGCGTGACGCCTGAACCCTTGTTGAACGTGTACGTACCCACCTCGCCCAACCCGACGTCGGGGTATTTCCTCCTGGTGCCGGAGAAAGATGTCACGCCGGTCGATATTTCAGTGGAAGAGGCGATGAAGCTGATCGTGTCCGGTGGGCTGTATTCGCCGGAGCCCTCCAACCCACAGGCCGGCAACGAGAGCGCCTGGTCCAAGGTGCGACAACCGGAGATTGGAGTGCCCATCGGATGAAGCGAGTCCCGCAGTCTGCTCCTCTCGATGCGACGTCAATTGCCTTGCGGAACGAGTCGGGTGTCTCGGATCGAGTCGCCGTTATCATCATGGCGGCCGGATTGGGCAAACGTATGCAGTCGAAGGTCGTCAAGGTTCTGCATCCCGTTGCGGGTCGGCCGATGGTGCTCTATGCGGTGGAACTTGGCCGGCAGTTCGGCGATCGGGGCGTCGCGGTAGTTGTGGGGCATCAGGGCGACCGGGTGCGGGCCGTGTTGGAGGCGCAATCGCGGCGGCCGGCCGGCCGGCCGCCGCTGCATATCGTGGTGCAGGAAAAGCAACTGGGCACAGGGGATGCCGTCCGGCAGGCGTGTCCGGTCTTCGTCTCCGCGCAGGGTTCAACGCCGTTAACGTTCTTGATTCTGAACGGCGACACGCCCCTTTTGACGAAGGAGACGGTCGAGGAACTGCTCCGTGTGCACCGCCAAGATGGGGCGACCGTGACCCTGCTCACCGCCGTCTTGGATGATCCGACCGGGTATGGGCGGGTAGTCCGGGCCGAGTTCGAGCAAGGAGCGAGGTCTCTTCGGAACCAGGCAGTCCTGCGCATTGTCGAGGATCGGGATGCGACGCCGGCGGAAGCCGCCTTGCGTGAAATCAACGTCGGAACCTATGTCGTTGAGGGGTCGTTTTTGTTCGAAGCCCTTGATCAGATCCGTCCGCAGAATGCGCAGGGCGAGTATTACTTGACCGACATCGTCGGCTTGGCGGTCGCGCAGGGGCGTCCTGTCGCAGCGGTGCGACTTCAAGAGGCGGCCGAGGGCTTGGGCGTCAACACGCGGGCGCAATTGGCCGAGGCGGAGCGGACGATCCGCGAGCGGATTCGGGCCGCCTGGCTTGAGGCGGGCGTGACGATGAAGGATCCTGCGACGACCTGGATCGACGCCGATGTGAGACTGGGACGCGATACGGTGCTGTATCCCCAGGTGACGTTGGAGGGGCAGACCCGGATTGGAGAGGATTGCGTAATTCGCTCGCACGCACGCTTGACCGATTGCGTGGTGGGTGATCGGGTGGAGATCCTGGATTCCTGCGTGCTGCGCGAGTCGCAGGTCGAGGATGAGGCCCATCTTGGACCGTTTGCGCATTTGCGGCCGGGCACCGTGGTGCGCCGACAGGCCAAAGTCGGCAATTTCGTCGAGATCAAGAAGGCCGAACTCGGCGAGGGATCGAAGGCCAATCATCTCAGTTACCTCGGCGATGCGGTCATCGGAAAGGGCGTGAATATCGGCGCGGGCACGATCACGTGTAACTACGATGGGGTCAAGAAATATCAGACCGTCATCGAAAACGACGTGTTTGTGGGCAGTGACACGCAACTCGTCGCGCCCGTGAGGATCGGTTGCGGTGCGCTGATCGCCGCTGGCACGACCGTGACGCAGGATGTGCCGCCGAATGCGCTGGCCATCGGGCGGGCCTCTCAGGTCAACCGTCCTGGCTGGGCCACCAAGCGTCGCATGCTTGCGGAGAGCGGCAAACCGGTGAGCGGCGCACGCTCATCTGTTTCCGGATCTGTTCCAACGTCCCGTCGGACGAAGTCTCGAGCTACGAAGACGCAAGACTCGAAGTCCGTAAAGAGGAGGTAGCCCATCATGTGCGGAATCGTCGGGTATATCGGTGACAAAGACGCGGTCCCGATTCTGTTGGGTGGGCTCAAACGGTTGGAATATCGTGGATACGACTCGGCCGGGGTGGCGGTGCATCAGGGCGAACGGATTGAGGTGCGCCGCAGCGTGGGCAAATTGATGAAGCTCGAGCAGGCGCTGCTCGGCAAAGAACTGCGCGGACATATCGGCATCGGCCATACACGATGGGCCACTCACGGCAAGCCGTCGGAACAGAACGCGCATCCGCATCGCTCGGAAGGCTGTGTGTTGGTGCACAACGGGATCATTGAAAATTACGTGCCGCTCCGCCAGCAGTTGGAGCGGGACGGGTACCGCTTTGAATCGGAGACCGACACCGAGGTGGTTGCGCATCTCATCAACAGGTTCGTCAAGAAGGGCATGAAGCTGGGCGAAGCGGTCCGGGCCGCGACCAAAGAGATCCGGGGTAGTTACGCCATCGCCGTGATCTCAGAACGCGAGCCCGACATGATTGTCGCCGCCCGCTCCGGCTGCCCGCTCGTGGTCGGGCGGTCGGCGGGCGCCTCTTTTGTCGCCTCCGACGTGATGGCCATGCTCGACCATACCCGCGACGTGTTGTACCTGGAGGAAGGCGATGTGGCGGAAGTCGGCCCCTCCGACATCACACTGACCGACTGCGAAGGGCGGATGGTGTCCCGTCAGATCACGAAGGTGACGTGGGATGCCGCGGCGGCGGAGAAGAGCGGGTTTCCGCACTTCATGTTGAAGGAGATCTACGAGCAGCCTCAGACGATTCTCGATACGATGCGTGGCCGCTATTCGTTCGAAGAGGGCGAGGCGGATCTACCCGATATCGGTCTGACGAACGAGCAATTCGCTGCGGTCGGCCGGATCTGGATCGTCGCCTGCGGCACGTCCTGGCATGCGGGGCTGGTGGGCAAATATCTGTTGGAAGAAATGGTCCGGACGCCGGTGCAGGTGGATATTGCGTCGGAGTTCCGATATCGGAATCCGTTGGTGGAGAAAAACGATCTGTTCATTACCATTTCCCAATCCGGCGAGACCGCCGATACGCTGGCGGCGGCGCGGGAAGCCAAGCAGAAGGGTGCGAGGGTCGTGTCCATCGTCAACGTCGTCGGGAGCACGCTGGCGCGCGAATCGGACGGTGTCCTCTACACCCATTGCGGGCCTGAAATCGGGGTAGCTTCCACCAAGGCCTTCACGGGACAGTTGACCGCGCTCTATATGTTGGCCCTGCATCTGGGGCGTGTCCGGGGGGTCCTGTCCAAGGCCGACGGCAAGGCCTGGCTGGAGCGACTTGTCACCTTGCCCACGCTGGTCAAGCGGATTCTGGCGCGGGAAGCCGAGGTCGTGGCGATCGCCAAGCGATTTTACAAGAAGCGCAACTTTCTCTATCTGGGGAGGGGCATCAACTATCCGATCGCTCTGGAAGGTGCGCTCAAGTTGAAAGAAATTTCCTATATTCACGCCGAGGGATACGCCGCCGGCGAGATGAAACACGGGCCGATCGCCTTGATCGACCGGGACATGCCCGTGGTGGTGCTGGCGCCGCGCGATCGGCTCTATGAGAAGACGGTGAGCAATCTCATGGAAGTCAAGGCTCGGCGGGCGCCGGTCATTGCGTTGGTGGCCGAAGGCGAGCGAGAATTGGGCATGACGGCCGATGCCGTGTTTACGGTTCCGGACACGCATCCGCTGCTGTCCCCGATTTTGTTCGCGATTCCGCTGCAGTTGCTGGCGTATCATGTGGCGATCCTGCGCGGAGCCGATGTGGATCAGCCGCGGAATCTGGCGAAAAGCGTGACCGTGGAATAATCCGGTAGGAGCGAAGGCGGCGAAGGGAGGCCTGACGGTGTCGATCACGACCGAACAAGTTGAGCATGTCGCGAAACTCGCACGGCTTCGTGTAAGCGAGGAAGAGAAGGCCTTGTTCTCCGGCCAATTGAGCAAGATTTTGGAGTATGTCGAGCAACTCAAAACGATCGGCACGGAGGGCGTGGACCACATGGCTTCGGGACTCGACCAGCCCGGACCGTTGCGTGAGGACGAGGTCCGACCGTCGTTGGGCGCCGAGGCCGCGACGGCCAACGCTCCGGAGGCGGAGGGAGGAACGTTTCTCGTTCCCAAGGTCATTCAGGAGCGATAGGAAACCGAAGCGTCGGCCGGGGCTGCGTGGGAACCGGCCGCGAAAAAAAGGATAGTCGCATGTTTCGACAATTGTTGCGGTCCAAGATTCATCGCGTGCTGGTCACCGACGCCAATCTGGAATACGAAGGCAGCTTGACGGTGGACGAAGACCTGCTCGAAGCGGCCGGCATCTTGCCGTATGAATTCATCATGATTTCCAACCTCAACAACGGGGAGCGGTTCTCCACCTATGCCATGGCGGGGAAACGGGGCAGTGGCGAGGTCGTGCTCAACGGCCCGACGGCCCGCAAGGCGGTCGTGGGCGATAAGATCATCATCTTCTGTTACGAGTACTACGGCGAGGAAGAGGCCAAGCGGCACC
>JANRMO010000040.1:5000-35491 GCA_040981105.1 Nitrospiraceae bacterium | reverse complement strand
GCGGCGGTGGCGGAACGTCTTCACCAGGCCGTCCGAGCCGCTGCCCGCCAACGACCCCCAAGAAGATCTCGTAGAGGATGTGTCTCTGTTTGAGCTGGTCGATGCGTTGCACGACATCCTGGCACGTACGCCGGCTGCGACCGTGATGGACATTGTGCCGGATCACCTGACGGTGCGGAATCAGATGAACGTGATCGTGGAGCGTCTGGAGGCACAGGAGTCTGCGACGTTCGGCGAATTGTTCGAAGGGCCCGTCACGCGGGTGACGGTCATCGTGACGTTTCTGGCCTTGCTCGAATTGATCCGGTTGCGAATTATCCGAGCGTATCAAGCCGAACTGTTCGGCACGATCTTGATTTCACGGACCTTTACGGCCATGTCGGATGTCGAAGACCTGGTCGAGGAGAGTTGAGCAGGATGAGGAGGTGGGTCGATGAGTGACCTGATCGAGCCGATGACCGAACCGATGGCGTTGTCGGAACAGATCGCATCACGGGAGGAAGGCGCGCAAGCCGGTGCGACGGACGACCCGAGCGTCATGAAGGCTCCTGATGCAGATGTGGAGACCGACCGGGCGGCTACCGGAGGGCGGGATGACATGGAGCCGGTCGACGCGGATGTCAAGGCCGTACTGGAAGCGCTGCTCTTCGTCGCGGGTGAGCCGCTCTCTGTCGAGCGGTGCACCACGATCTTGGGGCAGGTGACCAAGAGCCAAGTGGCGACGGCGCTTCGCGAACTCCAGCAAGACTATCTTCGCGACGGACGCGCGCTCCAGGTCGTACAGGTGGCCGGCGGATATCGACTCGCGACCAAAGAACAGTTTGCCCCCTGGATTAGGCGTCTGGAGAAAGCGAAGACGCCTGCGAAGCTCTCCCGGTCGGCTGTGGAATCGTTGGCGATCATCGCCTACCGCCAACCGATCGTCCGGGGAGAGATCGAAAAGATCCGCGGCGTGGAAACGTCCGGTGTGCTGCGGACCCTGTTGGAACGCAAGTTGGTCCGGATGGTCGGACGCAAGGAAGAGCCGGGCCGACCGATCATGTATGGCACGACGAAGCACTTCCTGGAACATTTCGGTCTCAAGAGTTTGGCCGATCTTCCGCCGCTCCGCGAGTTCAAAGAACTCGGCGAAGGCGACCAAGTGTCGCTCTTAAGCGAGGCGGCATTGGACGGAGCGAACGACGAACGCGCTCCCGACCAGGGTTTGTCCGATGCGCTGGCCGAGGGGGCGACGGGGCTAGCCCCCTCGGCTTCGCTGACGGCCGACCTGCATAATGGGACCTCTCTGACAACGGACGAATCCAGCGATCGAGTTGAGGAGGCGGTTGAAGCGGAGGCCATGCCGGATTTGATACCGGAGTCGGCCAACGCCTGATCGTTCCGCCGTTGTGAAGCTCTCTAGCCCTGGAAACCGGTTTTCACGGCCTGTCATCAAATGTGGCCAATACAGGGCTTGATAGCCTGGCAGACAAGCCTCCTGGGTCTCTCAAGCCCACCCCCTCATGCCCTTGTCTTGACGCCATTCTGAACCCTTTGCTAGACTCCCAGGTCTTATCAGCACCATAGCCGGAGCGGCAAGCTAAGCAGTTGAAATCCTGAACAAAGGAACGAGGCAATCCTATGAGGCTCAGCTGGCTTTTTGAGGAAGAGGACCACCGATCCCGTTTGCGACTCTCCGTCCAGTCCAGCTCGGAGGAGTGGGGGACGGGGGAGGCGACCGCGGAAGACGAACTTCCACCGGCACCGTCGAACCTCAAGGCCCAGCCTGGGAACGGTCGTGTGTTGTTGACCTGGGATTCTGTAGCAGACGCCATGTACTACAACGTCTACTACATGACGACCAAAGGCGTGCAGATCAAGTTTTCGGAATTGACGCGGCCGATTGCGGGCCCTCAGGACTTCAAGACCAAAATCGGCGTGACGAAAGAAAAAGGGACTTGTATCGAAGGACCCTCCTCACCCTACCTGCATGAGGACCTCGCCAACGGCACCTGCTATCACTACGTCGTGACGGTGGTGACGCAGAAAGGGGAGAGCCCGGAGTCGCAAGAAGTCATGACGATTCCTTCGCCGTACCTCGTGGCCCAGGTCATCGGCTGCGAAGGAGTTGATGACGGTGAATTCAACTCCCCAACCGGGGTTGCTCTTGACAAGGATGGCCACATCTACGTGGGCGACACCGACAATCATTCCATTCAAAAATTCGACAAGACGGGAAAGTTTCTCGCTCGGTGGGGCGGTAGTGCGGGGGCCGCTGAGGGGGAATTTTACTATCCGCGGGGTGTGGCCGTCGGCTCCGCCGGCGAAGTGTATGTGGCGGACAGCGGCAACAACCGCATTCAGAAGTTCGATGGGGACGGCAACTACATGCACACCTGGGGCAAATTCGGATTTGCCTGGCGCGGGGCCGATATCGGACGCTTCGACGTGCCCTGGGGCGTGGCCACCGACCGCGAAGGCAACCTGTACGTGTCGGATACGAGCAACGCCCGGATCCAGAAGTTCACGCACGACGGCACACCTCTTCTCAAATGGGGGCGCGACGGCAGCTATGACGGCGCATTTTTCTACCCCCGCGGTATCACGGTTGATTTCGTCGGCAATATTTATGTGTCGGAAGAAGGAAACCACCGCATTCAGAAATTCGACGCCCGGGGCAGCTTTCTGACGAAGTGGGGGCGCGAAGGGAGCGGACCGGGGCAATTCAAGCGTCCCTGGGGCGTGGCCTGCGACGCCATGGGGAATGTCTATGTCGTGGATCAGGAGAATCACCGCATCCAGAAGTTCGACGGCAACGGGACCTTTCTCTGTTCCTGGGGGAATCGGGGCCTGAGCGAGGGGCAGCTCAATTTCCCGTCCGGTATTGCCATCGACAAGGAAGGCCATGTGTTCGTGGTGGACAGCGGCAACAACCGCATCATCAAGTATGTGCCGACCGAGGAAGAACTGAACCGGACCCTCCAGACAAAACGGGAGGAAACCGCCGACGACAAGACGCCTCGCGGCGTCACGGCCAAGGCCGGCGATACGGAGGTCACGGTGAGCTGGATGGAGATGCCGGGCGCCGTCTCCTACAATCTCTACTTCAGCACCAATTCTGGATTCACGAAGGAAGGGGCCACCAAGATCGAGGGAGTGGAGAATCCCTACGTCCATAGCGGATTGAGCAACGATACGACCTATTACTACGCGTTGACGGCCGTCTACGACGGCGAGGTCGAGAGCGGACTCTCGGCGGAAGTGACGGAGACTCCGGTGCTGATCGATATCACCGCGCCGCAGACCCCCTTTGCCGTGCTCAACCACGGCGCATTCATGACGAATACGCCGGAAGTCATCGTGACGATTTCGGCCAACGATGTGGATTCGGGCGTTGGCGCCTACTATATTTCTGAAAATCCGATGGCCCCAATGGCGGGCAGCCCCGGATGGGTCGAGGTCGAGCCGGCTATGAAGTTCGGGGCGACGATTCCGTTTGTGCTCTCACCAGGGGACGGACAGAAGACCATCTATGTGTGGTTCAAGGATGTGGGACAGAACATTTCGGTCCCGGCCAGCGCCACGATCCTGGTCAATACCTCGGGGTACCTGTGCGTGTCGAAGTGGGGTAAGCCGGGACGCGGGGCGTCCTTGTTACATGGCGGCGAGTTTATGCCGCCGATGTACGGTCTGACCGTCGATCAGCAAGGTGGCGTGTTCGTGGTGGACAACGGTAACAATCGCGTCCAGAAATTCGACAGCGCGGGCAATTTCATCATTCTCTGGGGATCGTTCGGATCGGCCAACGGGAGTTTTCACAATCCGACGGGGATTGCCTGCGACGCGAAGGGTGATGTCTGGGTTGTGGATACGAACAACCATCGTGTGCAGAAATTTGACGGCAAGCTGGGCGGCTACCTCATGAAATTCGGCTCCCGGGGCAACGGCGAGGGGCAATTCAACGCGCCATGGGGAATTGCCATCGATCGGGTGCGAGGATACGTGTACGTGGTGGACAGCGCGAATTTCCGCGTGCAGAAGTTCGACCTCACGGGCGAGTTCATCATGGCCTGGGGCAGCTTCGGGAACCACGACGGACAGTTTTATTTCCCGCGCGGGATCTGCGTCGATGAATCCGATGGCGCCGTCTACGTCGTGGACATGGGTAACCACCGCATCCAGAAGTTCGATACCAGCACCAACGTGTTGCCCCAATTGTTGACCAAGTGGGGCGGCAGCGTCGATGCCGGCCATGCCAGCAGTGTGACCGCGTTCGAGGCAGGACAGCTTCGAAATCCGTGGGGCATCGCGATAGATGCCAATGCGGATGTCTATGTGTCCGACGCCGGGAACCACCGGATCGAAAAGTTCGATCGGGAGGGCAATTTCATCACGCAATGGGGCGGCTTCGGCAACGGCGACGGGCAATTCAATTTCCCATACGGGATTGCGGTCGGTCCGCGGGGCAGCATCTTTGTCGTGGACAGCGCCAACTCCAGAATTCAACAGTTCATGCCGGCCGAAGAAGGCGAGGAGCGGCTGCGGGAGGAGGCAGAGGCGACTGCGGCGTTGAGCGATTCGCGAACCGTTCAACCGTCCTAACTCGCACTAGTCACAATGTCTTTTACTACAACCGCTGTGCGACCCGTTTCCGCCAAAGGGCAACGGGTTCCCCGGCTGCGAGAAGGCGGGCCGCGACTTCGGGGCGGCCAACCGGGCGGACTCGCCGCTCGGTCGGTCAACAGACTGCGGCAAGTCTGCCTCCCTTCCTCGCGGTTCCTGCGGGCGTGCTCATGGTTTCCCTCCATACCGTGGGGCCAACGCGTGGGATCTCCGCTGTTGCGTCGCGAATTCTTGTGAACAATGCGGGTTAACCGGCCGGCGCGTCGCGTTCCTGAATGTCCGGCTGACGGCAGGCCGGTCTGGAGTTTCGTGTTTCCATTCGACCTGAGGTCTGCGGATTTAGGGCTACAGGTCGATGCGCCGCCGAGGCGCATGCTCTCACAGGTGACTCATGCTGGATGACAATACTCCCATCGGTCTGACGTTTGATGACGTGGTGCTGGTGCCGGCGCGGTCGAACGTGTTGCCCAATGAAGTCGAAACGGGCACGATGGTGACGAGAACCGTCGGGGTACACATCCCGATCATGAGCGCGGCGATGGATACGGTTACGGAAGCCCGGCTCGCGATCGCCATGGCCCGAGAAGGAGGGATCGGTATCGTCCACCGCGTCCTCCCGCCGGTTGACCAGGCGGCCGAGGTGGATCGTGTGAAGAAGTCGGAAAGCGGGATGATTCTCGATCCCGTGACGATCTCGCCGGATCAGACCATTAGAGATGCCCATGAGCTGATGACCCGCTACCGCATTTCCGGCATTCCGGTGACGAAGCACGGGAAGCTGGTCGGCATTCTCACCAACCGCGATCTCCGATTCGAGACGCGGATGGATTTGAAGGTCTCGCAGGTCATGAAGCGAGAGAAGCTTGTGACGGCGCCGGAAGGCACGACGCTGGAGAAGGCCAGGGAGATTCTGCACGAACACCGGATTGAGAAACTGCCGGTCGTCAACAAACAATTCGAACTGAAAGGCCTGATCACGATCAAGGACATTGAAAAGCGCATCAAGTACCCGAATGCGTGTAAGGACGAGCACGGACGGCTTCGCGTCGGAGCGGCCATCGGCGTCGGGCCGGATACGGATCAGCGGGTAGAGTTGCTCGCCAAAGCCGGGGTGGATCTGGTGGTGGTGGACACGGCCCATGGCCATTCCCAAGCGGTGCTCGACCGCGTTCGGATGCTGAAGAAGAAGTATTCCGGCCTGCAGGTGGTTGCCGGCAATATCGCAACCGATGGGGCGGCGAAGGACCTGTTGAAGGCCGGCGTGGACGCGATTAAGGTCGGGGTGGGGCCCGGGTCGATCTGCACCACACGGATCGTATCCGGGGCCGGTATGCCGCAGCTCACGGCGATTGCCGCGTGCGCAAAGGCCGTCGCCGGATCAGGGGTCCCGGTCATCGCCGACGGCGGGATCAAATTTTCGGGAGACGTGACCAAGGCGCTGGCCGCCGGCGCATCGGCGGTGATGATCGGGAGTCTGTTCGCCGGTACGGAAGAATCACCGGGCGAAACCGTGCTGTATCAGGCCCGCACCTACAAGGTATACCGGGGCATGGGCTCCATCGGTGCGATGGAGCGGGGAGGGAAAGATCGGTACGGTCAGGCCGGACGGCCGGAATCCAAGCTGGTGCCGGAAGGCATCGAAGGCCGCGTTCCGTACAAGGGACCGCTCTCGAACGTCGTGTTTCAATTGGTCGGGGGCCTTCGTTCCGGCATGGGCTATTGCGGGTGCAAGACGATTGCCGAATTGCAGCAGAACGCGCGCTTCATCCGCCAGACGGTTGCAGGCTTGCGAGAGGGGCATGTGCACGACGTGATCATTACCAAAGAAGCCCCGAACTACCGCATGGATTGGGAGTAAGGTTCGCGTCAATCGTGAACCGTCAATCGGCTTCTTCGCTTGCCCTTCCTCCGATCTCCCCGCGAGACACATGACGGTCTACTGCTGAGGTCCAATGGAACTGTGGCACGATAGGATCCTGGTCCTCGACTTCGGATCCCAATACACGCAGCTCATTGCGCGGCGTATCCGCGAGGCGCAGGTCTATTCGCAGATCCTTCCCTGCACCGTCCCGCTCGCGACCATTCTGGCCTATCGCCCCAGCGGCATTATTCTCTCCGGAGGGCCGTCGAGCGTCTATGGCAAGAAGGCCCCCAGGATGTCGGTCGAGGTCCTTAATCAACAGATCCCGGTGCTGGGTATCTGTTACGGCATGCAATTGGTCACGCATCTCATGGGCGGCGAAGTGGCGAAGGCGGCCAAGCGAGAGTATGGACGAGCCGACCTTGTTCTGGACGACGCATCCGACCTCTTCAAAGGCATCGGCGGAGGCCAAGCGACGACGGTCTGGATGTCGCATGGCGATCGGATCGAGCGCATGCCGAAAGGATTCCGTTCCATCGCGCATACCGGGAACTCCCCGGTCGCGGCCATGAAGGCGGTGGATGCGAAGCGGCGGATCTACTGTTTGCAGTTCCATCCTGAAGTTGCCCACACGCCGGACGGAACGCAAATGCTACGGAACTTCGTGCTCGACATCTGCGGGTGCCGGCCGACTTGGACCATGAGTTCCTATGTCGAGACCGGGGTGAAGCAGATTCGCGAGCAAGTCGGCGACGCGCGCGTGATCTGCGCCCTCAGCGGTGGAGTCGATTCGTCCGTGGCGGCGGTCTTGACGCACCGGGCGATCGGAGACCGGCTGACCTGTGTATTCGTGGACAATGGCCTCTTGCGAGAAGGAGAGGTCGAGAAGGTCAGGAAGACCTTCGCCGCTCGGTTCAAAATGAATTTGCGCGTGCTGGAACGGAGAAAGGAATTCGTGTCGTCACTGGCTCGCACGACGGATCCCGAACGAAAGCGAAAAATCATCGGCCGGCTGTTCATCAAGTTCTTCGAAGAGGAAGCGAAACGTAACGGCAAGGCGACTTACCTCGTGCAGGGAACGCTCTATCCCGATGTGATCGAAAGCATCAGCTTCAAGGGTCCCTCGGCCACGATCAAGACCCATCACAACGTGGGCGGCCTCCCCACCAAGATGAAATTGCGGCTGGTCGAGCCGCTTCGCGAATTGTTCAAGGATGAAGTGCGGGTGTTGGGGAAGGAACTGGGCATTGCCGACGAGATCGTCTGGCGGCAGCCCTTTCCCGGCCCGGGGCTTGCCATTCGCATTATCGGCAGGGTGTCGGAGGAGCGGCTCCGGATCGTGCGGGAGGCCGATGTGATCGTCTTGGAGGAAATCAAGCGAGCCGGGTTGTACCGAGAAACCTGGCAAACCTTCGCGGTGCTCCTGCCGATCAAGAGCGTCGGGGTCATGGGCGATCAGCGGACGTATGACCACGTCGTGGCCATCCGCGCCGTCACGAGTTTGGACGGGATGACCGCGGATTGGGCGCGGCTCCCCGCCGAGGTCTTGACGATCATCTCCTCCCGAATCATTAACGAGGTGCGCGGTGTCAATCGAGTAGTCTATGACATTAGTTCGAAACCGCCGGCCACGATCGAGTGGGAATAGCGGCAGGCGGCCGGGCAACTCCCTTGCTCGCGCACCGCGCACGCAAGTTTGATCGCATTGAAAGATTAAGGGCGGTGCTCGGTGGACGCGCGCAGTAGGAGCTAGCCCGGCCACCCGCCGAAGATGGGGGATGGAGAAAACAGAAACGCGATGCTCGAATTGCTTGAACTCATTGGCGGATTCTTCGAACTGCGTATCTCCTGGCGCTTTTGGACATGTTTCGTGCTGGCAGGTGTTGTTGCAATAGCCAGCTCTTCTTCTTCGGAAGATAGTCCTACGGCAGTAGGACTGGCCGTTATTCTGATGATTGTGGGAGTCGTTGTTGGTTGGAAGTGGAATAAGTCGAGAGCTGGAAGCAGTATTCCATAGGCATATGGAGATTAGGCTTCAAAAAGTAATCGCGGAGTCCGGGCTCGCGTCGCGGCGAAAGGCCGAGGCGTTGATAACGGCAGGCCGTGTGACAGTCAATGGGACGGTGATCACCGAACTGGGGACGAAGGTAGATCCAGCACGCGATCATGTCAAGGTGGACGGCAAACATCTCAGCGCCGCGCAGCCGTTCGTCTACCTCGTTCTCAATAAGCCTAAGCACGTGATGTCCACGCTGGATGATCCTGGCGGACGCCCCACCGTGAAGGACTATCTACGAGGTGTGTCCATACGGGTGTTTCCGGTCGGTCGGCTCGATTTTGACAGCGAAGGCCTCATGCTGCTGACGAACCACGGCGAGTTGGCTCAAGCACTGTTGCACCCTCGGTACCATGTCCCCAAGACCTATCTCATCAAGGTGAAAGGTGTGCTCACGGACGAGGAGATCGAGCGGTTGGAGGAGGGGGTGAAACTGGAGGATGGCATGACCAGCCCGGCTCACGTCAAGAAGGTCAGAAAGGCCGAGCAGAATTCCTGGCTGGAGATCACCATCCGAGAGGGGCGCAAGCATCAAGTCAAACGCATGCTGGAATCAGTCGGCCATCCGGTGATCAAGCTCGTCCGTGTGCGGATGGGGCCGTTGGCGCTCGACAATCTGGAGCCCGGCGAGTACCGGTTTCTTACCGACGGAGAGGCCAATGCCCTCCGTGAGCTGGTCGGGGAACGGGTGGCGGCCGTCGAGCGGGGAGAATCGCCCGCCCAGCGGGCCAAACGGCCGGTCAGACGGGCGGGCTGGGCCAGGCCCGCCAAGACAAAGAAATATCAGCCGAAGAAAGCGAGTGTCGCATGAAGGTTCGGACACACCATTGCGGTGAATTGACGGGGCAGCACGTCGGCCAGACTGTCGTGCTCAACGGATGGGTCCACCGGCGGCGCGACCACGGTAACGTCATCTTCATCGATTTGCGAGACCGATATGGTTTGACGCAGGTCGTGTTCAACCCAGAGATCAACGCCGACGCGCACCGACAGGCGCGTGTGCTGCGCGGCGAATTCGTCGTTTCCGTCAGCGGGACCGTGGCACGCCGGCCGGAAGGATCGGCCAATCCAGATTTGGACACTGGAGAGATCGAGGTCACGATCGATGCCGTCGAGGTCCTGAACGAGGCCAAGACGCCCCCGTTCATGATCGACGGGGAGGGGGAGGTCACCGAGGCCTTGCGGTTGAAGTACCGGTTTCTCGATCTGCGTCGTCCCCCGATGCAACGGCTGTTGCAGATCCGACATGCATTGGCGCAAGAAGTCCGCGCCTTCTTGAACCGAGAAGGGTTTCTGGAAATTGAAACGCCGATCCTGACCAAGAGCACGCCGGAAGGCGCCCGCGACTATCTGGTGCCCTCCAGGGTCAATCCGGGCTATTTTTTCGCGCTACCCCAATCGCCGCAGTTGTTCAAGCAGATTCTCATGGTGAGCGGTTGCGACCGGTATTATCAAATTGCCCGCTGTTTCCGCGACGAGGACCTGCGGAACGACCGCCAACCGGAGTTCACGCAGATCGACCTCGAAATGTCATTCGTTGATCGTGACCAGGTGATGGGGACGATGGAGCGGATGATCAGCCGGGTCTTCAAGACCGTGGGCGGCGTGGATCTGCCGACGCCGTTCCCTCGCCTCACCTACCAGCAGGCGGTCGGACGCTACGGGTCCGACAAGCCCGACCTGCGGTTCGACATGCCGCTCTACGACTTGACGGACTTTGCGAAAACAACGGAGTTCAAGGTCTTCCGCGAAACGGCGGCCAAAGGCGGCCTCGTCAAGGCGATCATCGTCAAGGGTGGGGCGGAGATTCCCAGAAGTCGAATTGACGCGATCGGCGAACTGGCCAAGGGGTTCGGTGCCAAAGGATTGGCCTGGGTCAAAATCACGGGGGAGGGGCAGCTCGAATCGGTCATCGCCAAGTTTCTCCATCGCGAGCAGTTTCTGACTTCCGTCCCAGAGGCCGAACCTGGAGATCTGTTGCTGTTCGTGGCGGATCAACCCAAGGTGGTGCATGACGTGCTCGGTCGATTGCGCCTGTACTTCGGCAATGAATTGGGATTGATTCGAGAGAGTGAGTGGAAGCCCGTATGGGTCATCGAGTTTCCGCTGTTGGATTACGATCCGGATCTGGGCCGCTACGTGTTTATGCACAATCCATTTGCGGCTCCGATGGATGAGGACCTGCCGCTCCTGGACGGCCATCCCGGACAGGCCAGGGCCAAAGCCTACGACATGGTGCTGAACGGCAACGAAATCGGCGGCGGCAGCATCCGTAACCATCGCCGCGAGATCCAGCTTAGGATCCTCGACCTGTTGGGGATTGGCAAGGATCAAGCGCAACGTCAGTTCGGATTTCTGCTCGATGCCCTGGACTATGGAGCGCCGCCGCACGGCGGGATCGCGTTCGGACTGGACCGGCTCGTCATGCTGTTGGGCGGAGCCGATTCGATTCGGGACGTGATCGCGTTTCCCAAGACGCAAAAGGCTCAATGTCTGATGACGGACGCGCCCTCGGCCGTCACTGCCGATCAATTAAAGGAACTGTCGATCAAGCTCGACACGATCGAGTAGAAGTCATTTCAAAACCCGATGACCGTGCTTCGACAAGCTCAGCACGAACGAAGAACCATAATGTTTTCATGAGCATGTCCGTTCGCCCTGAGCTTGTCGAAGGGTGAACGGAGGGTTTTGAGATGACTTCTAGCCAGATCAAGAAATTCGTCCGGGATGATTGACCAGCGCGACGAACTCGCTTGGACTCGTTCCCACCGAGCATACTAGGCGGCTATGGCTGGAAACACCTTCGGGAAGATCTTCTGTCTGACCTCCTTCGGCGAAAGCCATGGGCCGGCGATCGGCTGCGTGGTCGATGGTTGTCCTCCGAGCCTGAGCCTCTCCGTCGAGGACATCCAGCAGGAACTGGATCGCCGGAAACCGGGAACATCCCGACACGTCACCCAGCGACAGGAGTCGGATCGGGTCGAAATCCTCTCGGGCGTCTTCGAAGGGAAGACGACCGGTACGCCGATTGCCCTGCTGATCCGCAATGAGGACGCGAGGAGTCGAGACTACGGCAATCTCGCGGAAACATTCAGGCCGGGGCATGCGGACTACACCTATTGGCAGAAGTATGGCATCCGGGATTACCGAGGCGGAGGCCGGTCGTCGGCCAGGGAAACGGCGGTCCGCGTGGCGGCCGGCGCTATCGCCAAGAAATGGCTGGCGGAAACCTATGGCGTGCTCATCCACGGGTATTTGGCTCAGTTGGGACCGATCGCGATTCCGTTTGTGTCCTGGAATGCGGTGCGGCGCAATCCCTTCTTTGCTGCCGATGAGGCCTTTGTGGAGCAATTAGAATCCTTCATGGACGATCTCCGCAAGTCCGGTGACTCCGTCGGAGCCAGGATCACGATTGTGGCGGAAGGCGTGCCGGTCGGGTGGGGCGATCCGGTCTATGCCAAGTTGGACTCGGATCTGGCTTCGGCCATGATGAGCATCAACGCGGTGAAGGGGGTCGAGATCGGGGCCGGATTCGCTTCCGTGTCTCAACGAGGATCGGAACATGGGGACGAGTTGACACCCGAGGGCTTTGCCACCAATCACGCGGGTGGCATTTTGGGCGGTATTTCATCGGGACAGGACATCGTGGTCACGATTGCGATTAAACCCACTTCCAGCATCAGAATTCCCAGACAGTCGATCGACAAGCAGGGCAGTCCGGTCAGGGTCGAGACGCTCGGACGCCATGATCCCTGTGTAGGAATCAGGGCGACCCCGATCGCCGAGGCCATGATGGCGCTGGTCCTGATGGACCATGCGCTGCTACATCGAGCTCAGAACGCCGACGTGTCCACGTCGACGCCCAAGCTTGCGGGCATGCCGCAGCATCCGGCGACATTGCGTGAACCGCACAGTTCCATCAAACGCAATCCGATCCCCGGCGAAGCGTAGCATCTACCGCTGGTCCTGACCACCCCTAATCTCCGGCTAAGCTGGACCGAGCGTCAGGAGTTGGCTTCGCGCCAAGATCAAGAGGCTGTGCTGGACGGCTGACGTCAGCCGGAGCAACGTGCGTCGAGCATGATGAATGACTTTGCCCACGGTATTGAACACCAGAAACCGCAGCCGTTTCGGCCGGGCATCCGACAAATCTCCGGGTAAGGCCACGCGTTTCAGTGCGCTGAGCAGATTGTCGGTCAGCACGTTGAGTCGGAACCAGGCGGCGTTGGCGCCGAATTTCCCACTGGGCAGGGCCTCCGCGGCCAACTCGTTCTTGAGGACATGATGCACATGCTCCACCGTCCCGGCCTTCTCCCGATGCCAGCGGATCAGCGTGAGACCATCGTCCTCGCGGTTCGTCACGATCGCGAAGTGTTTGACCGTGCTGCCATCCGCAAACAACTCCCCTTGGCGTGGATGGACACGCATGGCGAGGTAGCGCCGCACCCAGGGTCGGTCCTTACGATGATCGCCGTCGTCGGGCCCATACGGGACCTCCGCCCATTCGCGGATCGCCTCCGCGTCGGTGCTCTCCGGTTGCCAGGCGCGCGCTGGCAGCCGCATGATCTCGGCCCGCAGCGGCGGGCTCATGTCCGCGCTGATGGCGTAGCCGATCCTGCGCTCCGGCGCCTCACACCACGCCAGCACGTCCTGTTCATACAGGGCGCTATCACCTCGGACGAAGGTCTGCGAGATGGCAGGAGGCAGATTGGCGACGGCTCGCTCCAAGATGCGCACGTTGCCACAGCCCGCCGGGACGTTCCCATCCCGGAATTCGTCGTGGACGACCACGTCCTGCTCGGCCCAGACGACCACCACGGGTTGAGAGCCCCGCGTCCCCTCATACGCCACCGTCGCCGTGTGCTTGTGGGCCTCCAGGATCGTCGCATCCACATCCAGCGTGGCCGTGCCCTGCGGCGCCTGGTGTTGGACGGCGGCCAGGAGGCGTCGGTTCGCCGCCCCGACACCCGCCAGAGGCGCCGACTCCTCCGGGATCGCCGCCTTCTCACCAACGCGCCACAATGGGGGATCCTCCACATGAAACGCCTCCAGGAAGTCCCGCATCGTCGTGGCCGCGGGCAGCTCAAAGCCCAGCAAGGCGGCCAGCGCGGCATCCGCGCGCAGTGTCGTGAGGTCCTGACAGCGGTCCCCGCCCGCGGCCCACAAGGCCACGAGCGTCTCCACCAACTGCGCCGACGTCAATCCGCGCTGCCGCTGTTTGATCCGCACTTCAGCATGGATCACCTGCGCGGCACCCACCCGACGGAACAACTCGATGACCAGAGGGACGCCCGCATGCGCGGTGACCAGCCTGGGGTCGATGCGCTCATCGATCTCAAATGGCAACGGCTCAGGCATCAGCATCCTCCTTGGTTGACGATGCACCCACTGGGTGCATGACAAAGCAAGGCCGATGCCAACGAACTCCCGCTTCTCGTGCGGTCAGAGGCCACTTGGGTTTATTCCGGTCGCGTGCTTAGCCGGAGAACAGGGACCACCCGCGTCCGTTGCACTCTCTTCCCCCGACCGGTATCCTCGTTCTCCCCTCGATGTGTATGGAACCACGTCGTTTGCCGCGACAGTTCGGCCGTCATCATGGCGACCCGTCCGGGTCCTCGACCGTCGCGGGTAAAAACTTACCGACAAGTATCGTGCGGACGAAGGAGTGGGCTCGCGAGTCCGCAGAAGCGGGTGCGATGAGGGTGACGCTTTCCTTGGAACGGGAGCGGAAGCTCTCCGTGGGGCGAGGTTTTCGCCTGCCTGATCTTCAGGGAACCCCGCTCCCTCCGCGTCTCTTGACCTCCACCTATTTCGATACAGAGGGGTATCGATTGGCGACGGCCGGCATCACGCTACGCCGGCGAGTGCAACAACGACGGAGTTACTGGCAACTCAAACTGCCCGGGGCGGAAGGCCGATATGAAGTCGAGGCACGAGGTGGACCGGGACGGCCGCCCACTCAAGTGCTGGACCTGTTGTTCGCACATTTGCGGGGAACGCCGGTCGCGCCGGTCGTCACGATGCGGACGTGGCGGACGGGGACGCGCATTGCGAGCGACGACCGGCCCGTTGCCGAAGTCGTGCTCGATGCGGTGAGCGTGCTCGTGGAGCGCCATGTGAGCATGCACTTTCGCGAGGTAGAGATCGAGCTCCTCGACGGGGATGAAGCGGTTCTCGATCCGCTGGAAGCCCGGCTCCGCCAAGCAGGGGCCGCCGACCATGATGGCCGGCCCAAAATGTTTCGCGCGCTGGACCTGCCCTTGCCGGAGCCGGTTCAGCCGGTGGCGCAGGACGCGCCGATCATCGACCATTTGCGTGCGTTGCTGTCCGCGCAAGTGGCCTTATGGCTGAGATACGATCCGTTGGTCCGGATCGGGAAGAGCGTGGAGGCGGTGCATCAAATGCGGGTGGCGACGAGACGGCTGCGGGCGCTCCTACGGGCCGCGCTGCCTCTGCTGGTCCCGGAGTGGAGTGCACAGGTGCGAAGCGAGCTGTCCTGGTTGGCCGGCGTTCTGGGTCCGGCGCGGGATCTGGACGTCCTGATCGAGTATTTTCAACAGGAGCTCGCCGTTCTGGAGAGAGACGAGGCGCCGCCGGTCAGGCGATTGATCCAGAAACTGACACGCGACCGAGCAGGGGTTCAGGGTGATCTTGTCTCCGCGTTGCATACGGATCGGTACCTTGCGGTCCTTGATCTCGCCGAGGCGGGGAGCCGACAGCCGCAGGTGATACAGTCGGAAGTCTCTCTGCCCGCGATCGCGGCGGCGCAATTTCGAAAGCTCCGGAAGTCCGTCCGCGCGTTGCCGGATCATCCGTCGGATGAGGCGCTGCATCGTGTGCGGATCAAGGTCAAGCGCGCTCGGTATGCCGCTGAACTGGCTGAGACCACGGTGGGGCGCCCGGCCTCTCGATTTATTCAGCGGGCCAAGGATCTACAGGACATTCTGGGCATGCATCAGGATGCCGTCGTGGCGGAGGAGCGAGTCAGATCGTACATGGATGGATCACGGAGTCGACCGGCGGCCTTTGCGGCGGGCCGGATGGTGGAGCGCCAGCATCAGCGTAAGCTGCGGGCCAGAGAGCAATTCGCCGAGGTATGGAAAAAATTGGAGAAGCGGGGCAAGAAGGCGTGGGGGTGATCGAGCGGCGGAGGACCTACGGAGATCGATCGCCGGAGTGAGCAGCGACCCATTGTTTCGACAGAACCTTCGCCTCTAGGACCTGCTCCGGCTTCATCCCGGCGGCCAATTGTTCCAACGTCCCTTGAATGCGCCACCTGGTCTGAACGCCTAACGATTCCGGCGACTGCGATTGCGCCAGATCCAGCCACATGTAGCCTTGCACCGGATCTTTCGCAACACCGCGCCCCTCAGCATAGAGCAGGCCCAGATTGATCATGGCGCCACGGTCGCCTTTATCGGCGGCCTGGCGATAGAGGTCGGCGGCCCGTGAGGTGTCTTGGGCTACGCTTAGGCCATTGTCATACAGATAACCGAGATTGCGGATGGCGCCCGGATGTCCCTGATCGGCGGCCAACCGGTACCACTGAAGGGCTTCGCTGTAGTTTTGTCCGACGCCGATCCCGTCTTGGTAGAGGCTGCCGAGGTTGGCCTGCGCATCCGCATGGCCCTTCTCAGCCGCCTTCCTGTACCATTGTTCGGCTTGTTTCAGATTTTGGCCGACCCCACGACCCTTTTCATAGGCCAAGCCGAGTTCATAGGCCGATTCGACATTGCCCTGCGTGGCGGTCTTGGTCAGGTCTTGCACGTGTCGGCTCGGACGATCCGGCAACATGCAACCGGAGAGTCCCAGGGCTCCGGCTAGGACCACGAAACCGATCACTGTGCTGAAATAAGCTCCCGTCTTTGGTTCTTGCATCGTCTCCGATCGACGGCATGGGTCAATCGTGGTCCGTCAATCGTTTGCGAAGTGGTCAAACGGGAGCCGGACCGATTGACGAATCACGATGCATCCTTCTCCAGACCTTGGATGAACTTATCGGCCTCGGCGATGGAACGGTTCATGTCCTTGACGAGTTGATCGACCTGGGCGTCCACCTTGACCAATTCGCCCTTCAGGGACGACAGCGCTTGAGCGTTGAGGTTGTGCTTGAGGTAGAGCACCTGGTCTCGCAGCGGTTGCAACACCGGATCGATCCGCTGCTCGGCTTTCTTCATCGCCCCGAGCATCTCTCCGTATCGAGCCTTGGTTTGGGTGTATTTCTCCTGGCTCTTCCGGCGCAGATCTTTGTTGGAATATTGATCGAGCTCGCCCTTCCATTCCTTGAACAGGGCGTCGGCGACGGACTCCACGTCGGCGATGCGCTTCCGGACCGTTTCGGCCCGGTCCTCGCTCGATTCCAACTCGCTGTTCAGTTTCTTGTAGGTGGCCTCGAGATCGCCCCCGGAAAAGTTGACGACCTTGCCGAACTGGTCGAGCGCGCTCTGGATCTCCTCCTTGGCGTCTTGCTGGGCGTCGCGCGCCGCCTTGACGCGGCTGCTCAGGATATCGCGTTTCGCATAACCCATCTTTTCCATGGCGCCCATGTACAGGCTGTCGCAGCCGGCCAACATCAATCCAATCAACAACCAAAGCGAAAAACGGGTCGAGGAAATAGGTATTCGCATAGGGCCTCGATGAGGTGATGGAGTGTCGATGAACACAACCGAAACAAGCGCATGGTCCAACGGAGCGCTTCCGGATGTCAAGACACAAAAGGCGAACCGCCCGACCTTGGCTCAGACATGGCTCTTCGTGTAGGCTCGCCGGAGACGCTCGACATCACGACCTTCTGATCATCGGAGGTATGGCATGCCTGGCCGTATCGGAAGACGGCTCATACTCCTGATGGCTCTGCTGCTCGGCGGCTGCGGCACATCGGGATTCGTCGTGCCGGAAATGCTCGAATCACAGGTTGACCCGGCGATCTCCTTCCCGCAACTGCGGACCAGTCCCGAGTCCTATCAAGGAAAGATGGTTGTGGTGGGCGGCGAGGTGTTGAATGCCACCAGCGCCGACGGCGGAACGGTACTCGAAGTTCTCCAACTTCCCTTGGACGGGGGGCAGCGGCCCGTCCGAGAACGGACGGAAAGCCAGGGGCGATTTCTCGCTCGGCAGGACGGCTTTTTGGATCCGGCGACGGTCGGGGACCGAGCCAGAATCACGATCGTGGGGCAGGTGACGGGGGCGAGGACGGAGCGATTGGACGAGGTGGACTATCGCTATCCCACGCTGGACATCAAACACCTGCACCGCTGGACGACAAGCGATTACGCCGAACGGGGACGGGTGGCACCCTGGTGGGGCATTTCAGGCGGGGTGGGCGTCGGCGGCGGTGGAGGAGTCAGAACCGGCGGCGGCATCAGCATCGGCACGGGCTTTTAGGCAGGGTGTTGAAAAAGTCCGCCAGCTTTGTTCTCGCATCCTTCAGGCCCTCAACGCACGGCAAAGAGTGCGCCTCGGGCCTTCGCTCGCTGCGGCCTCGCTGAACGGCCTTTTTGAACACCCTGAGTGGTATTGCGGAACTATCCGACTTCGACTAACCATTCCATTTCCAGAGTGCTCAGTTCCATGCGGGCAGTAGAGCCGGTCCTCTCGTGAGGGCCGCGCCGAACTACAGCTCGCTCACCCTCGTAAATACGGGTATTTCTCCAGACGGACTGGTTGACACATTTCTGCGTAACCAGTAGCCTTTTGCCGTCTCGGTGCTGGCGATGGTGGTTGTATTCGTGGACCGATAGGCCGCTGGCAGATCATGAGCAAGATCCTGATTTCCTACCGTCGTGAGGATAGCGCCGATGTTACCGGGCGGATGTACGACCGGCTCATCCTACAATTTGATCGAGAATCAGTGTTTAAGGATGTCGATTCCATTCCGTTGGGTGTCGATTTTCGAACCCATCTGGATGAACATGTGGCCAGGTGCCAGGTGTTTCTCGCGGTGATCGGGCGGGACTGGATGAAAACAAAGGGCGCGAAGGGTAAGTCCAGGCTGGAAGACCCACGGGATTTCGTCCGCATCGAAATCGAGTCAGCCCTGAAGCGCGGGATTCCACTGATTCCGGTGCTGGTGGGAGGAGCTTCGATTCCACCGGCTGACCGACTCCCCAAGAGTATTGAAGACTTGGCCTATCGTCACGGCATCGCGGTGCGACCCGATCCGGATTTTCATCGGGATATGGACCGGTTGATCGACTACCTGAAGAAACAGATTCAGCTCTTCGAGGAGCATCCCACGGAGCAGCACACCAAGGTCCAAGTCCCCGGCGGAGACCTGAAAAAAACTGAATCGGTCCGTCCGCGAGTCGAACCACAGTCAAGCGAAGCCCCAGCCGGAATGGTCAAAGTACCGAAGGGACCGTTTCTGTATGAGGAGCAGAAACGTCGTGACCGGTGAGCCAATATCCAGGCGGCGTGAGTCCCTATGGCTGCTATGACATGGCCGGCAATGAGTGGGAATGGTGTGCAGGCTGGTATGACAAAGAGAAACAATTTTGCGTGATCCGCGGCGGGTCCTGGGACGGCAGGCCGGGGGACCTGCGTACGTCGTTCCGGTCCGGGCTCCCTGCCGTCTTCCGGGACTACGGCATTGGGTTCCGTCTGGTCCAGGGCATTCCGTAACCCTTTGTCCTTTGTTCTTTTGCCCTTTACCTCTTCCAGCATCGCCCTCTCCCCAATTCTCATGGGGAGAGGAGTGGGGTGAGGGATAGATCTTCAGGGTCCTACCCTCACCTTTCTCTTCTTCCTCCCTGGGAAAGCGAGGAAGGAGTATTGACGTTGGTTGGTGACGTCAACCTCAGTATCAGAGCTGCCAACCTGCCGACGCGGTGCAATGCTGCCTGGCTATATTTGGCCCTCGGCAAAGGTGTCGCATGCAGAGGGATCGCCGGAGTCGAGGCCGCGCCGTAGCCATGTGACCCGCTGTTTCGACGAGCCGTGAGTCCAGCTTTCCGGTTGCACATGTCCTTGAGACATGTGTTGCAGCCGGTCGTCACCGATGGCGGCCGCGGCCCGCAGACCTTCCTCGAAATCACCGGGCTCGATCAGGCGTCGCTCGCGGCGGGCATGGTGACCCCACACGCCGGCCAAACAATCGGCCTGTAATTCCATCTTCACCGACAGCGCATTCGCCTCGGCCGTGGAGGTTTGGCGCTGGCGATGGGTCACTTGCTCCGCCACGCCGAGCAGGTTCTGCACATGATGGCCGATCTCGTGGGCGATCACGTAGGCCTGCGCAAAATCTCCGGGCGCACCCAACCGCTGGGACAACTCTTGGAAGAAGGAGAGGTCCAGATAGACCTTGTGGTCGCCGGGGCAGTAAAAGGGGCCGACCGCCGATGAGGCCGTGCCGCAGGCCGAACGGACCGCTCCGGTAAACAGCACCAGACGAGGCTCCTCGTAGGATCGGCCCTTTTGTGAAAAGAGCGACCGCCAGGTGTCTTCCGTGTCGGCGAGCACGACGGAGGCGAACTGACCCAATTGATCCTCCGGAGGTCGTGCCGGGCCGGAGGTTTCGACCGGTGAAGGTTCAGCGCCCTCCTGAAGACCGCCGATCATGTTCAGGATCTGAAGAGGATTGGTGCCGGTGAAATAACTGACAGCGAGGACGAGGACGATCCCGCCTAGGCCGATACCGACTCCGGGTCGACCAGGGCCCATTCCGCGGCGATCTTCGATGTTGTCGCTTTGACGTTGCCCCTCCCATCGCATGGCCGCACCTCCTCTTCCGGAAGGAGGCTCTAGCAGATCACACAAAGGGTGCTTGGATCAAGGAGTAGGACCGCCAACGTGCCATGGCCCGCTTACCCGGACGCCGGTTGCAGGATCGATAGCCTCGCAGCTAAGCTCAGTCGGCGAGATGAAGAGGAGTCGTGGACTGTGAGCGATCCTACGCCGATCTTGGAACTGCGGAATGTCACGGTCTTCAGAGGCGACACCAAGGTGTTCGACCGCCTCACGCTTTCGGTTCACCGAGGTGAGCATACGGCGATCCTTGGTCCCAACGGAGCCGGGAAATCGACGTTGCTGAAGCTGCTCTCTTGCGACCTGCACCCTGTTCTTCACGACGGAACGGTCCTGCGTCTGTTTGGGAGGGAGCGTTGGAACGTATGGGAGTTGAGAACGCATTTGGGCGTCGTGTCCAATGATCTCCAGAATCAATATATGGAGCATGTCACGGGGCTCGACGTCATACTCTCCGGCTATTATGCGAGCATTGGTACATACGATCACCAGTGTTACGAGAACGAGCAGCGTACCAGGGCACAGGAGATCGCCTGCGCGCTGGGCGTCGGAGCCCTGACGGCCCGGCTCTTCGGCAGACTCTCCACCGGCGAACAGCGGCGATTTCTGTTAGGTCGAGCGCTAGTGCATGATCCGGCCGTACTGGTCTTCGACGAGCCGACCAGCGGGCTGGATCTCTCGGCCTGCTTTGTCTACCTTGGAACGATACGGGAACTGATGCGTTCGGGCAGGACCGTTGTGCTTGTGACCCATCATCTCCACGAGATCCCTCCGGAGGTCGAGCGGGTCGTACTACTGAAAGACGGGCGGGTTGCCGCCGACGGTCCCAAGACGCAGGTGCTGACGGGCGACGCGCTGACGCGACTCTATGGAATGCCCGTTGAGCTCATCCAAATCAACGGCTTTTATCAAGCACTGCCTGGGACGAAATGATCATGCGGATGATTGCCCCGTGCGGACTTGTGGAAGGCAGGAGCTTGCGGATGCGATACCATGCGTTGGACGCATGAAGCCCGTCGCGCGTGCCGCGTGTGTAATGGACCATTCAGTCATTCCGCTCCGGCTACCATTCCGTTGGCCCTTCCTGATTTTCCGTTCTGATCGTGGCCAATCGTCGCTCTCACCGTGTAGCGGTCTTCTTGTGTCTGGTGCTGAGGTTTGGCTTCCGATCTCCCGATTCATAGAGAATCACGATTGAATGGGCCTTGCGAGTCCGACCGTGAACATTCCCGATCATGACTGTGCGGGAAATCGTCAGCGCGCACGATGATCGATTCCGCTCGGTGATGAGTCGAATCGGGAGCAATCTGGGGACGAAGCGGGCATTTCAAAGATCTGTGTTGTGGGTGCCAATGCCTGGCGTGAAATCAGAAACCATTCCATGTGTTCTCATTTAGATTGGAAATGAAAGTCGCAGTAATGTATTGCAATGAGATGAACGAAGTCGGAAGGGTATTTCTCGCGAGGTATGTTTCGACGGATGATCCAGAACACTGCCAAGAGGAGGTGCTTGTTCGATGTCCCTAACGTCTGGTCAAATCGCCGGGAGGATGTCCCCGCACAAGCGGGTTGCCTTCTATATCATCGTGGCTGTTGTGGGGATCGTCTTTCCGCTCGTTTTGCTTGAAATCGGGTTGAGAGCTTCCGGGTTTCAGATTCCACAGGATCCCTTCCTCAGTTTCGGGACGATTCCGGAATTCTTCGTGAAAAAGAACGTTAACGGCACGCTCTACTACCAAGTGATCCACCGGGATGTGTACAGCGAGCGCGAAACGACCTTCACCGCAAAGAAGTCTCCGAAGACGTTGCGCGTGATTTGCCTTGGCGCCTCCGCCAGCGCGGGGTGGCCACATCAGGGAGGCGAAATCTACTCGGCCTACCTTCAGGAGGCACTCCAACGAGCATATCCTGATCGGCGCATCGAGGTGCTGAACCTGAGCGCCCATGCCTATGCCGCCTATCGGGTACGGCTGATTTTCGAAGAGGCTCTTCAGTTTGAGCCCGATGTCTTCGTAATCTGGAGCGGCAACAACGAGTTTCTTGAGAAACGAGTGTATCGAACGGGGGAGTCGTGGTTCGAGCCCCTGGCGTCGGCGGCGCAGCATTCGTTGCTGTATCGAGGAGTCAGGGGAAGCCGAGTGGGTCGCTGGTTGTTTCCGGACAATACCCTGAGCGCGTATGAGCGAGGGCATCACCTCTACACCATGTGGTCTAAGCTGGAGCAGGTCGCCGTGGCCTTACGGACTGATCCGGAGCAATTCGAGGCGGTGAAGCGCCATTACGCTTCGAGCATCGAGTCGATGGTGGAGATGGCCGAGTCCAGAGGAATCCCGGTGGTGTTGGCGACGGTACCGGTAAATCTTCGAGAGTGGACCCCAGCAGTCTCCTGTCACTCCGTGCAGGGGGCGGACCTGACGCGCTGGGAAACGCGATACCATCAGGGCCGGCATGCGTTGATTGGCGGCGACTATCGAACGGCGGTCGAGGAACTGACCGCCGCCGTGGCGGTGGATCCTCAATACGCCGAGGGGTACTTTTATCTGGGGAGAGCGTACGAAGGCCTCCGGTCACTCGATCTTGCCTATGAGAACTATGTGTTGGCAAGGGATTACGACTGCAATCCGTTCCGGGCCATCTCAGCCTTCGGCGACACGGTACGGAACATTGCTGCCCGGCACGCCAATGTGACGGTGGCCGATCTGGTAGAAACTTTTCGGATGGCCACAGCGCCCTATGCGCCCGGGTTTGATCTGTTCTTGGACCACGTGCATCCGACAAAACGGGGAAATCTGGTTGCGGCGGAAACCGTCTTCTCCGTGTTGCTGCGAGCCCGGATATTTCCCAGCTCAGAGTCGGCTCCGCTGTTTATCTATCAGCCCAAGCCGGTACCTGGCACCAGCTTGCCCTATGATGACTGGACTGACGCCCCTATGCAGGCACTCCTGGTCAGGTTTTACATGGCTCAGCATCAGGATGCGAGTATCGTGGCGCGGTCGCAATACCTGTTGGACACGCCGGCGTTGAAGGAGCAATTGCCGGACAAGGATCTGGAGTTTTTGCGGATGGCCAAGAATATGTTCTCGGAGATTATTGCGAGTGAGCAGCGATGGATAGCTGGTGAGGCGCCCGATCCTCGGGAGCAGAATAGGGCCAAGCTCCTGGAGTTCTACAAGGCTACGTTCGAGGGTTACCAAGAATATCGCGCGAAATATGGGAAGTCGGTTTCCTAGGATCCCGCACTCTTCCTGACCGTGTGTGTGGAAATCATGCAGTTGCCAAGCGGTGGATCCATGGTGAAGGAGAAGAGCAAAGGATGCCCCCAACACAGCCGCGAAAGGGTACGGCGCACTTGAAATAGGGTGTCGAGGAATGCGCGACGGGACGAATAAGGAGCGCCAGGTCTGTGCGCGCCGCCGGGCTGCACGGGCGGCCGAACTTCAGCGGCAAGTTCGTCCGCCATACCGCATTGAATCCGTGATCGCAGTAGAAGCGCTCATGAATAATGCGTGCTAGTCGATATGGGGAGCTTGAGGTCTCGATGGGGTCTCGTACTCGGTCATGACAGGGGCGTGGTGGAAACCAGAGGAATCGTCGGGGCCTTGTCTACGGCAGGGACTCGGGCGTATCATCATGGCCACTCAGAGCCCGGCGGATTCGATCAGACGGACATGAGGCCGGTTCAACCGAAGGTTGGTATGGAGGCCCCGTATGACTAACGAGACCACCCCGCGCTCGTCGCGCGCGCTCTCTCTGGACCGCAGCATCGAACGGCTGCGGCAGCAGCTAGCCCAATTGGTGCCGTTGATCGCGGATTGGAAGGACCACCAAGAAAAGGTGCTTGACGACTTCGATTCGAAGTCTGAACAGCTCATTCGTGATGCCCTCGGCGACACATCCGCAATGATGGAAGCCTATGAATATGCGCAAGTGGGCGCGGCCGCGGGGCTTGTGAACTTTTCGGACGAGGCGCCGGAGGGCGGAGAGACCACTCGCGATCAGAAACGGGAAAGTCTCAACCAGCGGAAGCGCGTGCTGGAGAGCTGTATCGCCGAACTGGAGGCTGATCGTGCGGCGGTAGTCGCTCAGATCGGGCACGATGTCCAAGCCGTAATCGGGCCTCACGTGGCCCATCATATGACGCCCGAGCTGCGGAGCGTCCATGTAAACGCTTCCCTCAAAGAGGTGGGCCGGCTCATGCAACAATGGAAGATCGGGTCGCTGCTGGTCACGGATGACAAGGCCTATGTCGGGTTGGTCACGGACTCGGATTTAGCTAGGGAAGTAGTGGCCAAAGGTCTGGACCCGGCTCTCACCAAGGTTAAGGCCTGTCTGCGCAGTCCGATCCCTGCCATCGAGGGCGATCGCCCGATTATCGAGGCGGTCCGGATGATGAAAGACAAGGCCACTCGACACTTGGCCGTGACGGATCGAGGCGAGATCGCCGGCTTGATCTCGGTCTCGAATATCTTGCGTTATTACTCCGGTGTCGTGTGACGCGACTGTGATCGATCGCGTCGCGACCTTCACGAACGGAGGCCGCGGCGCTGGGCGCCTCTCCAGCCGTAACCAGACTTTCCGGTCGTTCGAACGGACCCAACCGACAGGACTCACGTTTCCTCTGATGGACCAACCGGCAGATGCGAGTCTGCCGCTCGGCGCTCGGACTCAGCCCCTGCACAAGATTCACGGAACACTCATGCCGTGGAAGACCATGATGGCGACATGACTCTGCACCTACGGCTCAGGCGAAGAGAGCGAACTCCGTCTGCCCATACGATCGTCTTCAATAAACCCTATGGTGTGCTCCCCTGCTTTACCGACTCGGAGAACCGGCCGACCCTGGCGGACTACATCAAGGTTCCCGGCGTCTATGCGGCGGGCCGGCTGGATTTCGACAGCGAAGGGCTGATGATCCTGTCGTCCGACGGCTCTCTAATCCATCGCATTACTGATCCGGATCATGCCTGGCCGAAGGTCTATCTGGTCCAAGTGGAGCGAATTCCAGATGAAGCTGCCTTGCGGCGACTCAGGCAAGGAGTTGCACTGAAGGGCGTTCGGACCAGACCGGCCGAGGTGTGTCTGTTATCAACCGAACCGGAGTTGCCCGAGCGTCCTGTTCCGATTCGATACAGGAAGCATGTCCCGACTGTCTGGCTGGAGTTGACGATTCGGGAGGGACAGAATCGTCAGGTCCGGCGCATGACCGCAGCGGTCGGGCATCCAACGTTGCGACTGGTCCGAATCGCGATCGGGCCGATGACTTTGGGAACACTCCAGCCGGGCCACTGGCGGGAGGTGACAAGGCGCGAACTCGACACGATCACTTCATGTGGGAAGGGGGGCGCGGCCTGTCAACGATCTACAAAGTCGGGCGAGGGGTGATGCGATGCACCGACGGCAGAGCCAGCCGCGAACCGGCAGTCCTTGCCCATTCGTGCCGTGACGGGACAACATCTTATGGAAGTTCATCGCCGTCGTCGCTTGCTGGCTTGAGGCCGGCCGAGCGCATGGCCCCACTGGGCCAGGAACCTGTTGAGGAAGATATGCTCCTGTTCCGGTCCAACGGCCAGTGGGGCGAGCGCGAGCGCGACGGCAAGCGAGATGTGATAGCCCACGGAGCGGGAGACGAGCGCGCGCCGGTAGGCGGGATGGGCCTGATTGATCCAGACGGTAGATTCCACGAGCCGTCCCAACTCGGTATCGTCGGGCCGGTCCTCAAACTGAATCCCGAGCCCATATCGCATCGGCGTGCGCGAACGGCCCTGGCCCGGCAGTGTGGTAGAGGCCGACGGCTGTTGAATTGATGGGATCGGCGGCTCGATCGTCGAGCCCAGTTCCTCATCGGCGGGTGGAACCGTCGCTGATGGCTGATCGGATGACTCGTCAGGCTCGGTCTGTTCTTTTTCTGCTGTCGCCGGGGCCGCGACAGCCGTAAGGCCGGTGGCTTCCAGGTCGAGATTCCCGCTCGTGATCGGTAGCCGCTTTTGCCCACCAGCCTTGCGCTCGACCAGCGAAGCAAGCAGCGGAAAGTCATCGGACAATTCTTCCAGCACACGGTCCAGGTCCCGCTCCAATGGGCGCATCACGCGAGGCGAGGCTTCCGGCGTGGCGGTCCGTGCATCACCCCAGATCTCCAGTTGCCGGGAGACGGCTTCCTGAATGGCCTTGCGGTAGGCGAGGTAAGTGGCCCCGCGTGCACCCGTTCGGATGAAATCGCCCTTGTTGAGGGTGAGTGACGCGGCCAGATCGGGGACCTCGATCACGCCGGTGATCCGATCGGACTGCGCCGGTGTCAGGCCCAACCAATCCCATCCTCGTTTAATGACCTTGCCCAACGTGCTCACTGCGATGCCCCGTCGATCTTCGGGGAGTGGTGCGGCCTGACGCAGTAGATACCCTTCCGCCGAAGGTTTGCGCCGGCGAGCCACGCGAATCGCCAAGGGCGCCTCATCGGCCGTCCGTGCAGGCGGCCGTTCGATCACCCGCCTATCGATCTCAAATGTGATGCCCTTCTGGTAGTGAGGCGCCAGAATGGAATCGAAGAGCGGTTCCAACAGCGGCTGAAAGTGCCGCTGCAGCACGCCTTCGATGAACCCTTGGTCCAATAGAGGGGAGAGTGGGGTTCGGAGTTTGAGCCGTACCGCGGTTCCGCGCTCGCCGACCAGCCCCGGCGGGGGCACCCAGTTCCATGGTGCGCGGTGCCGCGACGCCAGATGCCAGCGGGTGGCGATGTGCGTCTTGCCGCGTCTGGTCTCCGTCACCACCTCCTCACTGACCAGGAGGCCCAGCTTGATCCCGACGCCGGCAAACCCGATGCCTTGCCCGCGAACCTTCGTGCTGGTGGCGATGTCGTGATACCGGCGCATCGCCGTCCGTTGCATGCCGGAGCCGTTGTCGGCGACGGTCAGCGTGGCCTGTGCGGGGTCGGCCGTGATGGAGATCCGGTCGGTCCCGGAGTCGAGCGAGTTGGCGATGATCTCCGTAAGAATGGTTTCTTCGAGGCTCGCCGGATAGGCGTCCCGCAGGTCCTCCAGCAGATGTTCGAGATCAACCCGAGTTTCGCCCATGTCCAGCTCCGCGACGTCTGTTCCGCGTGGCGAAGGCGACTGTAGAAGCAGATGCCGGTGAAATCAAGGGTGAAAGCCGAATTGAAAGCTTGGCTGTTCCGGTACGCTGGTAATTCAAAACGAAGCCATGCTGTTTGCCGAGCTGTGCGGATTGTGCACCGACGAGGACGTCTTCAACGCGGTGTTGGGTAGATTCTTGCTGTCCGTGTTCCGTTTACGCAGAAGGTGTGAGGACCATCGATCGGTGGGGATTGGGGAATCCGGTCAGGCAGATGGTTACGTCATGACGCGCGGCTATGCAAAGGAGGACCTCCTGTTTGATGCAGCATTGCACGACCTCTCCATGTGCTGAGATGACGGACAAGATGGTTCATAAGTGACGCTGGTCCGTCATCTCCCATTCATCGCGGCCGCCAAGCTGCCTACGGAAAATGAACATGTTATGACCGGTGTCTGAACATGTGCATTCCCCAGGGGTGACGATATGGTGTGCGCCGCGCCGATCGGACCGTGTTGAAGCTACAGGCCTGACGTGCATGCTTCATGAACGCTGTTGCGCCAAGTCAGTATGCGAAGGCGAAGGCCACGAGTCTCTCCTCGCGATGTGATCGTCACCGGTTGCATCGCAAGGGCCAACTGGTACACGGCCGGTTCAAGCGAAGCCTGGTAGGGCAGGCCACCGCTCAAAACCCTCCGTTCACCTTGCGTCGGGCTCAGGGCGAACGGATAGGTTCATGAAGGCATAAGGCTTCTCCGTTCGTGCGGAGATTATCGAAGCCCGGCTCACCCGCCCAACGCTGGTGCGCCGAGGCGCACCGCTCCACGGGTGCGACGGCAGCGAACGACGAGGCGAGAACGGTACATACCGCACTTTGTGTGAACCAGCGGCTCATCGGGCGAAGCCCGCCCCTAATTGACGTCGTTGGAGAAATCCACCAGGGGGTTTTGTGCCTTCCCGCACTTCGTGTGGTCTGTTCGCCCGTCGAATGGATCTTGGCGAACGCGAGGGGCGGTGATCGTCACAGTAGAGTTCCTAGGCACACCCTCGTCCTCATCGCTATTCGAAATGGTTCCATCTTCGGAATGACTCAACACAAGGTCCCAAAAAGGAGGACAGCATGTTCCCAAAGCGTCGATGCGGTAGCCGCACTTTCTCACTGGTCCTGCGCTCACTGATCTGTGGCGCCTGTTTTTCGCTGGCCGCCTGCGGCAGCGACGACTCAAGCCCGCCTCCGACGAGCTCCACCGGTGCGGCCGCCATTCAGCCGACCCAGAATGTCCAAGTCCGGGAGGTTCCCCTCTCAGCAACCGGAGCTGACCGCTTTCTTGGTGTGACGACTGCCCCGGACGGGAGCGTGTTGGCCGTCGGCATAAGGACGATCCTGGGCACCACCGACACCGAAATAGCGGTCGCGAAGTTCGACTCTCAAGGGAATCTTGATCCGACCTTCGGGGTCCAAGGTATTGCGAGCGTGAACGCAACGGTCGGAGGTAATACATCAGAGCAGGCGAGAGGGATTGCCGTTCAATCCGATGGCAAGGTCGTCGTCTCCGGGGTGGCCCAGCACGACATTGCCTCACCGGCTCCCTTCAATCTGGACAACGATGTGGTTGTCGCCCGTTTCAACAAGAATGGAACATTGGATACAACCTTCGGGAATGCGATTCCCCCCAATGGCATCGCCCGTTTGGATCTGAGTACCGGTGTGCAAACATCCGCCACGACCGTCCGGGGGGATACGAGCTGGGGTATGGCGGTATTGCCCAACGATAAGCTGATCATATCGGCCTCGAAGATAACTAGCGCGACCGGCCGCAACGACAATGCCTTTGCGGCAGTGCAGCTCACGAAGGATGGTATCTTGGACAACACCTTCGGCGTGAACAATAATGGAATCGCCGAGGTGGACGTTCCCAATGCTAACGATCAGGCGCGAAGCGTGAGCGTCCTGCCCGATGGGAAGATCGTCGTGGGCGGATATGCGCCCGGCATTCCCTCGGCACCAGGCGTTGTCATCGCCATTCTGTATCGGCTGAACTCGAATGGAACGTTCGATGGAACCTTCAACGGAACCTGCGCGGCGGAAGTGGCCCCCTGTCCCACCGGCCTTGTGGCCGTCAAGAATGATACGAAGAAGGTCACCGAAGCCTATGAAGTCGGCTTTCAATCGGGAGGGGGGTACGTATTTACCGGGTACGGTGACTCTCAAGTGCCAACCTCACCAACAACTGTTGATTTTCTGGTCGGTCGACTCTTGCCCTCCGGGGCTCCGGATGCGACATTCGGAACAGGCGGATTCACTTTGGTTGATGTTGCTGGATTGAGCGATCACACGCGTGCGCTCAGGGTCCTGAGCGACGATTCCATACTTCTGGTCGGACAGAGTCGGTCGACGGCCGACAATTATGATGCCCTGGTCGCCTCGGTGCTGCCGAATGGACAGCGGAATAATGCCTTCAACGGGACCGGTGTGCGGCTATTCGATTTTGGGGGGAAATCGGATGCCCTCAGTGGGATTGCGTTGTCTCCCGATGGGAGGACAGCCTATGCAGTAGGGTATAAGTCCGATCCCGCTCCTCAAGGACTAGATGCCAATGATGATGCCAGGCTCGTGATTCTTCCGTTGAGCTTGGGCGGGTCATAAACGGGAAGCCCGCCGAGTTCACCGGAACTTCCGATGTGACTTTGTCCGGGCAAGTATGATGAGCGGTCGATCCATCTCGGATTCGACAGCTCGGCGCGCGTGATAATTTGCTGGAACGTCGATGGCCCGGCGACGAAGCGGTCGCTGGGTCGTCGAGTCCTTCAGGAACGTCCATACTTACCCGGGCAGGTATCCTCGGATGTTCGGAACTCTATGCTATCGCGGGAGCACATTTCGATCGTGCGGTCTCTGTGAGCGCGACGATCATCCCGGCCGACCCCCTATCGTCCGATCATACTCCTCACGACATCCTTCATCACCGTCAATAACCCCTCCTTGGCCTTGACCTGATGCACTCCCACGATCATCTCCGCCCGAGGCGGGCAATAGGGAAACTGAATCGGATTGGATGATTCGTGCATTCGGGCGACAACGGTCTGGCCGTTTCTGGTGGCCGGGCTTTCCATGATGATGATCTGTTCTCTGGGTTCGAGGATGCAGGTGGTGTCGTACCCGTA